>NZ_CP102355.1:835000-1532500 GCF_009696685.2 Paracoccus sp. SMMA_5_TC | reverse complement strand
GTCATCTGCACCTTGTCGGCGTTGATGATGATGACATTGTCGCCCATGTCCATGTGCGGGGTGAAGGTCGGCTTGTGCTTGCCACGCAGACGCATGGCCACGATCGAGGCCAGACGGCCCAGAACGACGCCCTCGGCATCGATCAGGATCCATTTCTTCTCGATCTCCGCCGGTTTCGCGGTGTAGGTTTTCATATTTCGGTCCCTTTGGGGGCTGCAATTCGAGATGTGCGTATATCGGCAAAAGATCTGTGTCGGTCAAGTCGCGGCGGCACCATTATATCCAATTAAATCAATAGCTTGAAAAATAGGTATTATGATACCGCGCTTCAAGCCCTGCTTCAGCCACGATTCGGCGGAATGGAATAGGTCAGTGAACAGCGGGCGACAGGTTGATCCATGCCTTCCGATCGGATCAGACAGTCACCCACTGCCAGCACCCGGCCCAGTTTCAGTAATCGGCAATCGACCAGCAGATCGCGACCCGCTTCGGGCTTGCGCATGAAATCGATCGAGGCATTGGTGGTCACGGCAAGTGCCACCTCACCGATGCGAGACAGGATGGCCAGATACAGTGCCGCATCCGCCAGCGCAAACATCGTCGGTCCGCTTACGGTTCCCCCCGGACGCAAGTGGCGCTGATCCACCTGCAACCGCGCCGTCAGAAGATCGGGTGTGACCGTCTCGACGCTGACCTGATCGGCAATCTGCGGAAAGGCGCGTTGCAGAAAAGCGTTCAGCGCCGGTCGATCCATCTGCAATGCCATTCCTTCCCCCCAGCCGCTTCCGTGTCTAGAGTGGACTTTAAGCGCGGCCACCACAAGCCGCGCCGTCGCGTCAGGGAGGACAGGATGAAGGACGGCAGCCCCGAACCGCTGGTGCAACGCCACGACCATGCCGCGATCGCGCGGCTGACACTGAACAGCCCGGGCAATTACAACGCTCTCTCTCTGGCCATGATCGGCGCACTGACAAATGCTCTGGACGAGATCGCGATGGATCCGTCGGTGCGCGTGGTGGTTCTGGCCGCGCAGGGCAAGGCTTTCTGCGCCGGCCATGACCTGCGCGAGATGCAGGCGGCGCGCGAAAGTGCCGATGGCGGCGAGGCAGCTTATCGACGCCTTTTCGCCGAATGTGCGGCCATGATGCAGAAACTGCCAGCCTTGCCGCAGCCGGTGATCGCAGAGGTGCAGGGCATCGCCACGGCCGCGGGATGTCAGCTGGTGGCCAGTTGCGACCTTGCGGTTGCCGCCGAGGGCGCGCGTTTCGGCGTAAACGGGGTGAATATCGGCCTGTTCTGCTCGACACCGATGGTGGCGTTGAGCCGGGCGATCCCGCCCCGCGCCGCCTTCGAGATGCTTGTCACCGGCGAGTTCATCGATGCCGCCCGAGCCTGCGAGCTGGGTTTGGTCAACCGCATCTGCCCGGCCGAGAATTTGCGCGCCACGACGATGAGCATGGCGCAGGTGATCGCGGCGAAGTTGCCGGCTGCGGTGCGGCTGGGCAAGCAGGCATTTCACGCCCAGCGCGGGATGGCGCTGGCCGATGCCTATGGCGCGGCGGGCATGACCATGTGCCAGAACCTGATGCTGCCCGACACCGCCGAAGGCATTCAGGCGTTTCTTGAAAAGCGCCCGCCCGATTGGGCCTAGGCTGCGGACTCATAATGTCTTGCCCAGAGACGGGAGCAGACGATGAGGACGGCGGCGAGGTAGTTTCGGGCGGACTTCTCGTAGCGGGTGGCGATCTTACGGAAGTGTTTGAGCTTGTTGAAGAACCGCTCGACGAGGTTGCGCTGCCGATAGATGTCCGGAGCGACCGAGCGCTGCACCTTGCGGTCTCGCTGGGTCGGGATGTGGCCGCGCCCGCCGCGCGCCGCGATCAGGTCCAGGACGGCCCGGGCGTCGTATCCGCGGTCGGCCACCACGTCCCCCGGCGCGGGGTGGGCGGCCAGCAGCTCGGCCACGGCGGCCTTGTCCGAAGCCTGCCCGGGCGACAGCGTGATCGCCAGCGGCAAGCCGCGATGATCGACCATGGCATTGATCTTGGTGCTCAATCCGCCACGAGAACGGCCAAGGGCGTGATCCGCCCCCCTTTTTGCGCCGCCGCCTGCTGATGGGCGCGGATGATCGAGCTGTCGATGAACTGCAGGCTGTCGGGCGACTTTTCGGCAAGCGTTTCGAAGACCCGAACCCAGACCCCCGCCTTGGCCCATCGGTTGAAGCGGTTGTAGACGGTCGTATAGGGGCCGTAACGCTCGGGCAGGTCGCGCCATGGCGAGCCCGTTCTCAGTACCCAGAAGATGCCGTTTAGCACGCGCCGGTCATCCACCCGCGCCACCCCGCGCGGCTTGTTGGGCAGAAGCGGCTGGATCAACCCCCACTCGAACTCCGTCAGATCGAAACGCGCCATCACCGCCTCCTGTCTTGGACGCAGTGAATCACGCACGAACAGAAAGGGGAATCCCCTTAATGAGTACGCAACCTAGCCCAGGCGGGCGAGCCAGGGAAAGGTTTCCAGCAGCCAGTAGGCAAAGGCAGGGAAAGCGCCGGTCACCAACGCCAGTCCCACAGCGACCAGAAGAACGCCCATTACCCGCTCGATCAGCTTCAGATGCGGTTTGATTCGATTCATCAATCCCATGGCACGATTGATGAAGATCGCTGACAGCAGAAACGGAATGCCCAGACCCAGCGCATAAACCGCCAGCAGCGCCGTGCCCTTGCCGACCGCGCCCCCCGTCGCAGCGAGCGACAAGATCATTCCCAGCTGTGGCCCGATACATGGCGTCCAGCCAAAGGCAAAGGCCAGGCCCAGCACATAGGCGCCCAGCGCGCTCCCGCCGTGGTCGCCGGTCTGCACCCGCACCTCGCTGTCCAGGAACGGGATGCGCAGGACATGCAGGAAATGCAGCCCCAACAGGATAACGACCGCGCCCGCCCCGCGCGCCAGCCAGTCCTGCCATTGCAGGAACAGCCTGCCAAAGGCAGAGGCCGCCATGCCCATCAGCAGAAACACCGTGGACAGTCCCAGAACGAAGAACAAGGCTGGAACAATGGCGTTGCGTTCGCCCGTTTTCAGCCCGCCTACTCCGACCCCGGTCATATAGGCCAGATAGGGCGGCACGATAGGCAGCACGCAAGGCGACAGGAATGACAGGATCCCTGCCAGCAACGCAACAGCGGCGGCAGGCAGAAAGGCAGCATCGGCGAGTTCTATTCCCAACATGCGCGGCACAATGCGCCAAGGAAAAGGCGCGGGAAAGCCCCGCGCCTTCACGCTTGCGTGCAAAAGCGATGCTTCAGCCCATCGACCACCAGCCGCGGCGCTTCGGCCGAGGGGCGGAGGCGACCTCGGCCTGGGGCGCGGGGTCGGCGTCATTGGCGGCCTCGGGCAGTTCGGATCCAGGCGTGACCGTGGCTTGATCGATTTCGGCGTCCGCCTCGGATGCCTCCGCCGCCACCTCAGGTTCGGTGGTGCTGGCCTCGGGGCTGGGCCGGGTTTCCGCCACCATCACACCGCCCTCGACCTCAGCGGCTTCCATGACAAGCTTTTCCCCTGTCACATCGATCGAAGCCGATTCCACGTCAGCCTGCGCGATCGCCACAGCATCGGCTTCGGCTTCTGCCCCAGCGGGTAGCTGTTCAGAGGGCGAATCCTCCTCAAGGTTTGCAGATGGCTGAACCTCTTGCACAGGATCGGAAGCATCCTCGGACTTGCGGCGACGAGTGCGACCGCGGCGACGTGGTTTTTCCTCGACCTCGGCCGCCGGCAAGGTTTTCCCGGGCTCATCCGCATTTTCGTCGGTAACGGCCACCGGATCTGCCGGATCGGCAGCCGCTGCGGCCGGCTGTTCGACATCAGCGGATTCGCTTTCGCCATCCGTATCGGCAATTCCCGATTCACCCTCGCCATTCTTGCCGCCACGACGGCGACGGCGACGGCGGCGACGCTTGCCGCCATTCTCTGCCCCGCCCTCGGCATCGGCAGCTTCGGAACGGGTTTCCTCGCCCTCCTCCTCGGTCTCGGTCTCGGCTTCGGATGCGTCCTCATCGTCGATTTGCGCCATCAGACGTGCATCGACCGACACAACCGAAGAAACGATCTCGGGGACGTTCCGCGTGGCAGTCTTGAACTTTTCGATGGCATAATCCGGCGAAATCAGGGTCGGATCGGCCTCGACCCGCACCGACAGGCCATAGCGCGCCTCGATGCCGGCGATGTGCTCACGCTTGGCGTTCATCAGGAAATTGGCCACTGCCACCGGCGCCTTCACCAGCACCTCGCGCGAACGCTTGCGCGTGCCCTCTTCCTCGATGGCGCGCAGAATGGTCAGTGCCAGGCTGTCGTCGCTGCGGATCAGCCCGGTGCCGTGGCAATGCGCGCAGGGCTGGGTGGTCGATTCCAGCATCCCCGGGCGCAGCCGCTGGCGCGACATCTCCATCAGGCCGAAGCCGGAAATACGGCCGACCTGAATCCGGGCACGGTCGGTTTTCAGCTTTTCCTTGAAACGCTTTTCGACCGCGGCGTTGTTCTTGCGCTCCTCCATGTCGATGAAGTCGATGACGATCAGGCCCGCCAGGTCACGCAGACGCAATTGCCGGGCGATTTCCTCGGCGGCCTCGAGGTTGGTCTTGAGCGCGGTTTCCTCGATCGAGCCTTCCTTGGTGGCGCGGCCCGAGTTCACGTCGATGGCCACCAGCGCTTCGGTCACGCCGATGACGATATAGCCGCCGGATTTCAGCTGAACCACCGGGTTGAACATGCCGGCCAGGTAGCTTTCGACCTGATAGCGGGCGAACAGCGGCATCTGATCCTGATAATGCCGGACGTTCTTGGCATGGGACGGCATGATCATCTTCATGAAGTCCTTGGCCGTGCGATAGCCACGCTCGCCCTCGACCAGCACCTCGTCTATTTCCTTGGAATAGATGTCGCGGATGGTGCGCTTGATCAGATCGCCTTCCTCATAGACCGGGGCGGGCGCGATCGAGCGGAATGTCAGTTCGCGGATCTGTTCCCACAGCCGCATCAGATATTCGTAGTCGCGACGAATCTCGGTGCGGGTGCGCTGGCTGCCGGCGGTGCGAATGATCAGCCCTGCCCCTTCCGGAACCTGCAATTCGCTGGCGATTTCCTTCAGTTTCTTGCGATCGGCGGCATTGGTGATCTTGCGCGAAATGCCACCACCCCGTGCCGTATTGGGCATCAGGACGCAATAACGTCCCGCCAGCGACAGATAGGTGGTCAGCGCCGCGCCCTTGTTGCCGCGCTCTTCCTTGACCACCTGCACCAGCATGATCTGGCGCACCTTGATGACTTCCTGGATCTTGTAGCGGCGCGCACGCGGCTTCTTGGGCGCAGGAATTTCCTCGGCGACATCCTCTTCGGCGACAGATTCGATACCATCGTCCTCGGCAGGCTCGTCATCGGCGCCCTCGTCGACGCCTGGCGCGGCAACTGCATCCGCGATGGGGTGTTCATCCGTCGCATCGCCCTCTGCCCCAGGGACAGGCTCTTCAGCATCGGCGGCAGGGTCCAGCACCGTCATGCCGGCGATCTCGTCCGAGCTGACAACCGCATCCCCGCTGTCGGCCGCGGCTGTCTGCGCAGGCTTGCGGCGGCGCGTATTCCGTCGGGCCTTGTCACCATCCTCGGCATCGGCAGCGGCTGCCAGGCGCTCCTCTTCCAGCAGGGCCTGCCGATCCGCCGCAGGGATCTGGTAATAATCGGGGTGAATTTCCGCAAAGGCCAGGAAGCCGTGGCGATTGCCGCCATAATCCACAAAGGCAGCTTGCAGCGAAGGCTCGACCCGCGTCACCTTGGCCAGATAGATGTTGCCAGCAAGCTGTCGCTTGTTGACCGTCTCGAAATCAAATTCCTCGACCTTGGTTCCATCGACCACGACAACCCGAGTTTCCTCGGCATGCGTGGCGTCGATCAGCATTTTCTTTGACATGTTTCCGTCTTTCGCGCAGCCGCACTGGCCCGCCTGTCGGCAGGGATTGTGTTCGGCTGTCGCATGAATGGACAGCGGCGGTCGCGTGGAATGCAGCAATCGCGTCGATCAGGGTTTTCCCCTGTCGCCGTGGTCGATCAAGCTGCCTCGCGCGATCCATCGCGTCTGTTTACCTTTCTTGGCCCGTGCCGCGATGCGGTCCGGACGGCGATCACGATGCCCAGAGGCCCCAAGGGGCATGGGCGGATTTTCCGCGCAGAGAGCCACCGGCACTTTTCGGGTGTCGCGGCAGGCTGGCGCGCTGCGAAACTGATGAGAGGGACAAGCGCAGGTTGCGCGGCCACCCTTCACCGCCAAGATAGCGGGGAAGCAGGCGACGTTACAATCGGTTTTTCGGCGCCGGTCCGTTTTGCGGTGCGCACATCGCCCCCGTGCCGCCCCGCATGTCGGGCGGAAGAATGGCGAACACACGCAAAATGGCACGTGCAAGCGCCGGATCGCGACCCGGAATGCCCCCTGCCCGGTCGACAGCGCAACCCGCTTCGCCTTTCAAGGCCGCAACGCCGCACGCCTCTTTGCCACAGCGGGGAACTACAGATAATCGCTGCGGCTCAGCCCGTATTTCGCCATCTTTTCATTCAAGGTGCGGCGCGGCAGGCAAAGTTCGTCCATGACTGCGGCGATGCTGCCCTTGTGGCGGCGCATGGTATTGTCGATCAGCATCTTTTCAAAGCTTTCGACATATTCCTTCAACGGCTTGCCTTCCGTGGTCGTGGCCTCCTGGGTATCCTCGCCGTCGGCCATCAGCAGAGACGCGATCGAGCCTGACCCGCGCCTGTTCTGCAATACCGCGCGCTCTGCCACGTTGATCAGTTGGCGCACATTGCCCGGCCATGGCGCCTGCAACAACTGTGCGGCCTCTTGCGCGGTCACCTGCGGCGGCTCGCAGCCGTATTCCTCTGCGAACTGTTCGGTCATGCGGGTAAACAGCAACAGGATGTCCTCGCCGCGCGACCGCAACGGCGGCAGGGTGATCTTCAGCGCCGTCAGCCGATAGAACAGGTCAGGGCGCAGCGAATCCTCGGCCCGGCGGCCTTCGCCGCGGGCGTTGGAAATGGCGATGATGCGGGTTTCGGCCGGCGTGCCCTGATCCGAGATGAAGGCCAGCAGCCGCGCCTGCAGGGGATCGGACAGCGCCTCGATATCCTCAAGGCACAGCGTGCCGCCGCGCGCCTCCTCGACCGCGGGCAAGCCGTTTTCGACCGGCCCGAACAACTTGGCCGCCAGCACCTCGTCATTATAGGCGGCGCAGGAAATCGGCACGAACTTCTTCGACGCTCTGGGACCGACGGCGTGCAATGCATGGGCGACCAGGGTCTTGCCGGTGCCCGTCTCGCCGTCGATCAGCACATGCCCATCGGCCTGACCCAGGTCCAGGATATCCTCGCGCAGGCGGTCCATGACCGGGCTGGAGCCGATGAGCTTCGACATGACCTGCTGACCCTCGGACAGGTCACGGCGCAGGGCGCGGTTGTCCAGCGTCATTCGCCGCGCCTGCGTTGCCTTCTTGACCAGTTCGGTCAGACGTTCCGGATTGAAGGGCTTTTCCATGAAATCCATGGCGCCGATGCGCATGGCCTCGACCGCCATGGGCACATCGCCATGCCCGGTAATCATGATGACGGGCAGCCCGGAATCAATTCCCATAAGGCGTTTCAGAAACGCCATGCCATCCGTGCCGGGCATGCGGATGTCGGAAATCACCACGCCGGGCCAGTCCGGTCCGATGACTTTCAACGCTTCGTCGGCACTGGCAAATGTTTCGGCCTCGAACCCCGAAAGCGCCAACCACTGGCTGATCGATTCGCGCATGTCGGGTTCGTCGTCGACGACGGCAATCTTCAATGTGCGGCTCATCGGCCCAATCCTTTCCTATTCTGCCGCCAGATGCTGATCCGGTTTGCGGGCCGGATCATGAAGCGGCAGCTCCAGCTCGAATACGGCACCCCTGCCGCCCTCGTCCGACGCATTATGCGCGGTCAGGCGGCCGCCGAAATCGGCCGCGATCCCCGACGAGATCGCCAGCCCCAACCCGGTTCCTTCACCCGGCTTCTTGGTGGTGAAGAAGGGTTCGAACAGATTCTCAAGATCAGAAACACCCGGACCGTTGTCGGCCACGGACAAGAATGCGTGAGACCCGGAACTGATCGTGATCTCGATCGCGGGATCGCGCAATCCCTTGGTCGCATCGATGGCATTGCGCAACAGGTTGATGATGATCTGTTCCAGCCGGATACGGTCGCAATAAACCATCACCGGATAGCGTGGCGTGTTGCGCAAAAGGCGGATGGTCCGCGACCGCAACTGCGGCTCCATCATCACCAGCGCGCTGGACAGGGCCGCGCGCAGATCGACCGGCTCGAAAGCCTCGCCACCCTTGCGGGCATAGGATTTCAGCTGTCGGGTGATGGCGCCCATACGCTCGACCAGGTCGTCGATGCGCTGGAAACTCGACAGCGCCTCCTCGGCGCGTCCGCGCTGCAACAGCAACCGCGCGCCGGCCAGATAGGTTTTCATGGCCGCCAAAGGCTGGTTCAGTTCGTGACTGACGCCGGCAGACATTTCGCCCAGCGCCGCCAGTTTCGAGGATTGCTGAACCGTCTGTTCCGCGACGCGCAATTCCTTCTGCATGCGCTCGCGTTCGGCAATCTCGCGCGTCAGGCGCTGGTTCAACGCGCGCAGATCGGCCGATTCGCGCATCCATGCGGCCGATTCCACGCGCGCGCGCCGCGACAGCAGATAAAATACTGCCGCAAGCAGGATCGCGAAGCCCATGATGACCATGGCCAGCACGGCATTGACCCGCTCGCGCACGGAATCATAGGTGGTGAAAGCGATCATCTTCCAGCCGCGAAACGGGATGCGCGTTTCGGTCTGCATCACCGCGCGGCCTTCGACATAGGCATCGGCCGGGGTCGCGGCCCAGTCCGCCGTCACCTGAAATGCCCGCGCAATGGCCGAGGGCGCCGAGCGCACGGCCAATGCCTCGGGCAGGGTCAGGCCGCGCCAGCGCGGTTCCGTGGACAGGATGATCTGCCCGGCACTGTCGGTCACGGCGATCGCGTCCGATATTCCGGCCCAGGATCGCACCAGCCGGCTGAGATCCGCGCCGACCACCACCACGCCCAAGGTGCGCCCTTCGGCTACGACAGTGCGGGAATAGGCGAATTCATACGCCCCCTGGGGCGAGGATGACACCGTGAATACGGTATCCTTCGACCGCATCGCCTCGACAAAGAACGGCTCTTGCACGTAGTTCGTGCCGATCAGGTTGCGATCGGTCGAGCCCACCGTGCGCCCCGACCCGTCCAGCAGCTTGATCGAGGCGGCTGCGATTTCCTTTTGCGATGAAATCAGCCGCGCAGAGGTCGCGGAATAGTCATTGCTCAGCAGCGCCGAGATCAGCGCCGGGTCGCGGGCCAGCAATTGCGGCACCACGGATGTGCGCTGCAATTCCGACAACAGGTTGCCGATATACAGCGCCGAGCGCAATTCCGTGCGCACCCGGGTGGTTTCCGAAAAGCGGGCCGTCAGCCAGGCATTGGTGAACCAGACCGTGCCGGCGGCGACGATCAGCAGCAGCGCGACGGCGCCGCGCAGCCCCCAGCGACTGCCGGGGCCGGCCCGGCGGTCGGCGGGCATGTCTGGACTGTCTTGCTCGTTCATGAGCCTCCGGCAAGGCCCCGGGTGGGGTCAGACCAATCTAGTGCGCGCGGCCGGTCCGCTCAAGTCAGGCCGTTACCAGTTCGCGCACCAGCGACTGGAACAGCCGCCCGCCGGCATTGCCCCCATGCGCAGGATCGGCGGCGCGCTCGGGATGCGGCATCATGCCCAGCACCCGGCGGTTTTCGGACAGCACCCCGGCAATATCCTCGACCGAACCGTTGATCCCGGGCGCATAGGTAAAGGCAATCCGGTCCTGATCGCGCAGTGCCGCCAGGCCCTCGGCGTCGATCTGGTAATTGCCGTCATGGTGGGCGACCGGGATGCGTATTTCCTCGCCCCGCGCATAAAGCGCGGTAAAGGCGCAGCCAGTCGTGGCCACGCGCAGGGTCACCTCGCGGCAGATGAAGCGCAGGCCCGCATTGCGCATCAGCGCCCCCGGCAACAGGTTCAATTCGGTCAGCACCTGGAAGCCGTTGCAGATGCCCAGCACATACCCCCCGCGGGCAGCGTGGGCGCGCACCGCATCGGCGATGGGGGAATGGGCGGCAATGGCGCCGCAGCGCAGGTAATCACCAAAGGAAAATCCGCCCGGCAGCGCCACCAGATCCGTGCCCGCCGGCAGCGCCTTGTCCTTGTGCCAGACGCGCGCCACCTCGGCCCCGGCCTGGGTCAGGGCAACGGCAAGATCGCGGTCGCAGTTCGATCCGGGAAAGGTGATGACGGCGGCTTTCATGGCAAACTCCAAGTCTGGGCTTGGCACCCCCATAGCCGAACGGCGCGGCGCTGTTAAGCGGGTTTGCGCGGCCGGACGGCATGACAAGGGCCGGGATTTCCCCCGGCCCCGCCTGATCCGATGGTGTGGCTCAGCCCGCCAGCGCCTTGTTCAGGTATTCATCGACCTTTTCCAGATAGCCCATGGTGGTCAGCCATTTCTGGTCCGGACCGACCAGCAGCGCCAGATCCTTGGTCATGTAACCATCCTCGACCGTCTGCACGGTCACACGCTCGAGCGTTTCGGCAAAGTTGCGCAGCGCCTCGTTGCCGTCCAGCTTGGCGCGGTGCTTCAGCCCGCCGGTCCAAGCATAGATCGATGCGATCGAGTTGGTCGAGGTCTGGTTGCCTTTCTGATGCTCGCGATAGTGGCGGGTCACGGTGCCATGCGCGGCCTCGGCCTCGACCGTCTTTCCATCCGGCGTCATCAGAACCGAGGTCATCAGCCCCAGCGAGCCGAAGCCCTGGGCCACGGTATCGGACTGAACGTCGCCATCATAGTTCTTGCAGGCCCAGACATAGCCGCCCGACCATTTCAGCGCGCTGGCCACCATGTCGTCGATCAGCCGGTGTTCGTAATGAATGCCCTTGGCCTTGAACTGATCGGCGAATTCCTCGTCATAGACCTTCTGGAACAGATCCTTGAAACGACCGTCATAGGCCTTCAGGATGGTATTCTTGGTCGACAGATAGACCGGCCAGCCCTTCATCAAACCGTAATTGAACGACGACCGCGCGAAGTCGATGATCGACTGGTCGAGGTTGTACATGCCCATGACCACGCCCGATCCGGGGGCCTGGAACACCTCACGCTCGATGACCTCGCCGTCATCGCCGACGAATTTCAGCGTCAGCGTGCCCTTGCCGGGAAAGCGGAAATCGGTGGCGCGATACTGGTCGCCATAGGCGTGGCGGCCGACGACGATCGGCTTGGTCCAGCCGGGCACCAGGCGCGGCACGTTCCGGCAGATGATCGGTTCGCGGAAGATCACGCCGCCCAGGATGTTGCGAATGGTGCCGTTGGGCGATTTCCACATCTGCTTCAGGCCGAATTCCTCGACCCGCGCCTCGTCCGGGGTGATGGTGGCGCATTTGACGCCGACGCCGTATTGCTTGATCGCATGGGCGGCGTCGATGGTGATCTGGTCGTTGGTGCGGTCGCGCTCCTCGATGCCCAGGTCGTAATATTTCAGGTCGATGTCCAGATAGGGAAGGATCAGCTTCTGCTTGATGAAATCCCAGATGATCCGGGTCATTTCGTCGCCGTCGAGTTCGACGACCGGGTTGTCGACCTTGATCTTCGACATGGATATCCCCCTTTGTGGCGTTGCAAGGCTGCTTGCGCGGCTATAGCGGCAAACCGGCCGAAAGAAAAGCCGGTATGCAAATGTATGCCGAAAATCGATCTGGGCCTCAGGCCGCGAAATGCGCTTTCAGACGCAGATCCAGATAACGCCAAATATCTGGCGCGCCACGGTCGATCCAGACCCCTACCCGGCTTTCCACTTGGGCATAGCCGACATCATATTCGACCCAGCCCGCCCCGCCAGACGCCAGGTTCTGCATCAGCGGCTGACAGCGATCCAGCGCCTTGGCAAAGATGGCATCGGCGCTGCGGGCTTCCTCGAACTCGCGCCACAGGGCCAGAAACCCGGCGCCGGTGGCGGCGGGCAGCAATCCGAACAGGCGCTGCGCCGCGGCCAGTTCGGCCTGCCTGCGCTGGTCCGAGCCATGCGCCTGACCGTTGGCCGAATGGATGGGCACGTCCCCCACATCGATTTCGACCAGATCGTGCAACAGCAACATGCGGATTGCGCGGCCGACGTTGACCCCGGGCCCGGCCTGGTCGGCCAGCACCAGCGCATAAAGTGCCAGATGCCAGCTGTGTTCGGCAGTGTTTTCCCGGCGGGAGCGGTCGATCAGCGTGTTGGCGCGCAACACCGATTTCAGGCGGTCGGCCTCGATCAGAAAACGCAACCGGGCGGCCAGATCGCGGGATGCGCTGTCATGTTCGGGCAGGCATTGGCCCGCCAGCAGGCAGCGCGCGGCTTGCATCACCGCCGGCCATTCCCGGTCCAGTCGCGCGGCGCGGCCGCGATCCAGATTATCCCGCACGATCTGAAGATGCGCGGGCAGCGGCGCGGGCGCGCCCAGAACCTGGAACAGGGGTTGGACATGATCCATGCGCAACGCCTGCCGGGCAGCGGCGGTGCGACCTGACGCGAACTCGTCCCACAGGCCGGCCAGAGGCGCCGGTTCGGGCAGGATCCCGAACAGACGCCGTGCTGCTCGCGCCTCGGCCAAGGCCACGGCATCGGCGTCATGGGGCAGATGGATCGGATGGTCGCCGCAATCGATTTCCACCAGATCGTGCAGCACCAGCATGGCCAGCGCCCGGTCGCTGGCGCCAAAGACCATGCCGTAAAGCGCGCCATGCCAGCTGTGTTCCGCGCTGTTTTCCGCACGGCTCAGATCCGACAGGACATTGGCCCGGCTTACGGATTTCAGCCGGTCAGCCTCGTTCAGGAATGCAAACTGCCGGGCCAGCCTGTCCGACATCGGCTAGCGCGTGTTCTCGGTCAGGCGCCGACGCACATAGGATTGCACCTTGTCGATCATCGGCTTCATATGCGCCTCGTCGTCACGGAAGAAGTGATCGGCGCCCTCGATTTCCTCATGCGTGATGGTGATGCCCTTCTGTTCGCGCAGCTTGGCGACCAGGGCATGGGTATCCTTGGGCGGCGCCACACGATCCGCGGTGCCGTTGATGATCATCCCCGATGAAGGACAGGGCGCCAGAAAGCTGAAGTCATACATGTTGGCCGGCGGCGCCACGCTGATGAAGCCGGTGATCTCGGGCCGGCGCATCAGCAGCTGCATGCCGATCCAGGCGCCGAAGCTGAAACCCGCGACCCAGCAATGCTTGCTGTTGGGGTTCATCGACTGGAGGTAATCCAGCGCCGAGGCGGCATCCGACAGTTCGCCGATGCCCTGGTCGAATTCGCCCTGGCTGCGGCCGACGCCGCGAAAGTTGAACCGCATCACCGTGAAGCCCATGCGGTGAAAGGCATAATGCAGGTTATACACCACCCGGTTGTTCATCGTGCCGCCATACTGGGGATGGGGGTGCAGGACGATGGCGATGGGCGCGTCGGGATTGGGCTGCGCGTGATAGCGGCCTTCCAGGCGACCTTCGGGACCGGGGAAAATCAGTTCGGGCATGGGCTTCCTATGAAACTCGGGCTTTCTTGACCCTGTGGCGGTGCGGCTCTAGATCGTCAATCTGGGAAGCGCGACTGCGACAGGCAAGACGCATCAAGCAGGCCAATGGGGCTTAGCCCCGGGCTTGCGCTTCGTCAATGCCGCCGAGAAGCGGAGGGGTGGAATGAAACTGTCGACAAAGGGTCGCTATGCCATGGTAGCGCTGGTGGACCTGGCCATCGCCAAGGGCGACGAACTGACCTCGCTGAGCGAGATTTCGCGCCGGCAGGACATTTCGCTGCCCTATCTGGAACAGTTGTTCGTGCGGCTGCGCCGGGCGGGTCTGGTCGAATCGGTGCGCGGGCCGGGGGGCGGCTATCGCCTGGCGCGCACGCCCGAGACCATCCGCATCGCCGAGATCTTCGAAGCGGTGGATGAAACCGTCAGCGCCCTGCATGTGGGCGCCGGCGCCTCGGGCGGGGTGTCGGGGTCGCGGGCACAGACGCTGTCCAACCGGCTGTGGGAAAGCCTGTCGGCACATGTCTATGTGTTCCTGCACAACCACACCCTTGCGGATGTGGCGCGCAATCAGCTGCTGCCCTGCCCCGCCCTGCCCAAGATCCTGTCGATCGTGGACGAATAGCCGCCAGGATCAGCTTTCGGGTTGTTCCTCGAACAGAACCCCGATGGCGATGGTCTTGTCGGCGCGCTCCAGATCGGGATCCGAGGCGATCATCACCGGGTTGGGCGCATCTGCCAGCGGCACCACGGTGCCGCGTTGGTCGAACTGCACGCGCTTCTTGTGGTAAAGCCCGATCGACGGCACCAGTTGCACGCCCTCGAAACCGGCCGGGACGACGAAATCCAGCGTGACCGCGTCGTTCATCTGTTCCGGCACATATTCGGCGATGCTGGCATAGATGCCGGTGGACTGACCGCTGGGCTTCATCAGCTCGCCCCACAGGGTATAGCTGTAGCCCGGCACCAGGTTTTCATGCGCAATCCGCGCCCGGATCGTCCCGCCCTGACCGTCAAGACGCTGATCGCCGTCGGCGGCATCGCTGGCGCTGACCTTGACCCGCTGGATCGCGTGGACCTGGATCACCCGTTCGGGACTGGAATTGTCGACGATCTGTGCCAGTTCGGCCGCATCAGCCGCCTCGTCGGGGCCGACCCGCCCCTTCAGCAGCGTGACATGCACGGCATAGTCGATATTGAAGCTGGTGCGATTTGCCGGCACCGGCAGCTCCAGCTGCGCAACCCCATCCGCGCTTTCGGCGACGAAGGAGACATAAACCGGGGCGCCCACATCCTGCCCGTCGCCCAGATGATGAAGCTGGCCCACCAGGGTATAGTCCTGACCGGGCAGCAGGCCTTCATAGCTGATCGTGTCGCGCACCGTGCCACCAGTGCGCATGAAGAAACGATTGTCGTCATCGACATCCAGCGCCACCCCGCTCAACTGCACCTGCGGCCGGGCCTCGGCGTGCAGATCGCCCAGCGGCGGGACCACGGTCAGCGCCGCCAGAACGCCGGTGGACAGAAACGATTTTACGGTCATTCCACTGCCTTTCATGTTTCCTGCCCGGTTAGTTCCATGCCCTTCGCCTTGGCAAGCAGCGGTTTTCCGCCCGGCAAAAGCCCGCGCAGCCCGCCAGCACGCAGGCATGTTCCCGCCGGCGCGCGTTCGGCGCGTGGCGAAGCGTGCAGCAGATGCGCACAGCCTTTGCCATGACCCGCATCGTCACGCGCCCGTCACGCTTTCTTGCGAAATCCGGCACATGCCCCTAAATGGGCTTTTCCGTCCGATCCTGAACGGCGCCGCAAAACGAGGATTCCCGTGTCCGATCTGCAAACCCCCTATTACCTGATCGACCTGGCCAAGCTGCGCCGCAACATGCAGCTTATCCAGCAGTTGCGCGCGGAATCGGGTGCGAAATGCCTGCTGGCGCTGAAATGTTTTGCGACCTGGTCGGTTTTCGACTTCATGCGACCGTTCATGGACGGCACCACCTCGTCGAGCCTCTTCGAGCTGCGGCTTGGCCATGAGGAATTCGGCAAGGAAACCCACGCCTATTCCGTGGCCTGGGCCGATCACGAAATCGACGAGGCGCTGGGTTACGCCGACAAGATCATCTTCAACAGCCTCGGCCAACTGGACCGATTTGGCGCCCGGGCGGCGCAGCGCGGCATCACCATGGGCCTGCGGCTGAACCCGCGCTTCTCGACCTCGGGCTTCGATCTGGCCGATCCCGCACGGCCGTTCTCGCGGCTGGGGGAATGGGATCTGCCGCGGCTGGAACAGGCGCTTGACCGGATCTCCGGCGTGATGATCCACTACAATTGCGAGAACGGCGATTTCGACCTGTTCGATGCCCAGCTGTCGCGGATCGAGGCCGAGTTCGGCGCCTTTCTGGAAAAGCTCGACTGGGTCAGCCTTGGCGGCGGCATCCATTTCACCGGCGAGGGCTATCCCTTGGAACGGCTGGCAGCCCGGCTGAAGGCATTCCAGCAGAAATTCGGCGTGCAGCTGTATCTTGAGCCGGGCGAGGCCAGCATCACCCGCTCGACCACGCTCGAGGTGACGGTGCTGGACCTGATCCACAACGGCAAGGATGTCGCCATCGTTGATTCCAGCATCGAGGCGCATATGCTGGACCTGCTGATCTATCGTGAAACCGCCAAGCTGCCGCAGGACGGGGACCACGTCTATCAGATCGCGGGCAAGACCTGCCTGGCCGGTGACATTTTCGGCGACGGCCGATTTGCCGCGCCGCTGCAAGTGGGCGACCGCATCAGCATCGCCGATGCGGCCGGTTATACCATGGTCAAGAAGAACTGGTTCAACGGTGTGGCCATGCCCGCCATCGCCATCAAGGAAGAGGACGGAACGATCCGCACCATCCGTCAGTTCACCTATCAGGATTACAAAGCCAGCCTGTCGTGATCAGGCGCCAACCACCCCCCTTTCCCAGCCCCCGAAAAGGAGAATGAATTGGCCAAGAACGTGCTCATCATCGGCGCCGGTGGCGTCGCCCAGGTGGTCGCGCACAAGGTGGCGCAAAACGCCAAGGAATTCGGCGACCTGCACATTGCCAGTCGCACCGTCTCCAAGGCCGAGAAGATCATCGAGAGCATCCGTGAAAAGGGCCATTCGGTCACCTTCACCGCCCATCCGCTGGATGCCATGGACAACGCCGCCGTGGCCGATCTGATCCGCAAGACCCAGGCCGGCATTGTCATCAACGTCGGCTCTGCCTTCGTCAACATGACCGTGCTGCAGGGCTGCATCGACACCGGCGCGGCCTATCTGGACACGGCCATCCACGAAGATCCGGCCAAGGTTTGCGAAACCCCGCCCTGGTATGCCAATTACGAATGGAAGCGGCGCGAGGATTGCGAAAAGGCCGGCGTCACCGCCATCCTTGGCGTCGGCTTCGACCCCGGTGTCGTCAATGCCTATGCCCGTCTGGCCGAGGACGAATATTTCGACAAGATCGAATCGATCGACATCGTCGACATCAATGCCGGCAGCCACGGTCGCTGGTTTGCCACCAATTTCGACCCCGAGATCAATTTCCGCGAATTCACCGGCACGGTCTATTCCTGGCAGGGAGGCGAATGGCGGCAGAACAAGATGTTCGAGGTCGGCCGCGAATGGGATCTGCCGGTGGTGGGCAAGCGCACCGCCTATCTGTCCGGCCATGACGAGGTCCACAGCCTGTCTGCCCGCTACAAGGACGCGGATGTGCGTTTCTGGATGGGGTTCGGCGAACATTACATCAACGTCTTTACCGTGCTGCAAAACCTGGGGCTGCTCAGCGAACAGCCGGTCAGGACCGCCGAGGGGCTCGAGGTCGTGCCGCTGAAGGTGGTCAAGGCCGTGCTGCCCGACCCGGCCAGCCTGGCCCCCGATTACGAGGGCAAGACCTGCATCGGCGATCTGGTCAAGGGCAGCCGCGACGGCCAGCAGGGCGAGGTGTTCATCTACAACGTCGCGGATCACAAGGATGCCTATAACGAGGTGGGCAGCCAGGGCATCAGCTATACCGCCGGCGTGCCGCCGGTCGCCGCCGCCATTCTGGTCGCGCGCGGCACCTGGGACGTCAAGAAGATGGTGAACGTCGAGGATCTGCCGGCGCGGCCCTTCCTCGAATTGCTGGGCGAGCTGGGCCTGCCCACGCGCATCATCGATGCAACCGGCGACCACCCGCTGTAAGCGCTCGCGGGCGCCGTCGGCTGCGGCTGCCGGCGCCCGCCATCTCTGGACGAGGCCGGATTTCATGGCATGATCGCGTCACACATCACGGATGATTCGCGACATGCCCGAACCCGAGATCAGTGAAAGCAGGCCCCGTCTGCGCATCGGTTTCCTGCTGACGCCGCGCTTTACCCTGTCTGCGTTCGCAACCTTCACCGATGTCTTGCGCCTGGCGGCTGACGATGGCGATGGATCACGGCAGATCCGCTGTCGCTGGCGGGTGCTGTCGGCCGACATGGGGCCGGTGCAATCGTCCTGCGGCGTCCGGATCGAGCCTGACGAGCGCCTGGGCGATCCGACGCGTTTCGACTATGTCATCACCGTCGGCGGTCTGATCGACGGCGGCCCGGGCCTGTCGCCCGACCAGGCCGCATTCCTGAAACGCGCCGCCTTGGCAAGGGTGCCGCTGGGCGGGCTTTGCACCGGCGTCTTTGCCCTGGCCAGGATCGGGCTGATGGATGGCTACCGCTGTTGTGTCAGCTGGTTTCACCATCAGGATTTTCTGGCCGAGTTCGACCGGATGCGCCCGGTTTCCGATCAGATCTTCGTCGTGGACCGCGATCGGCTGAGTTGCTCGGGTGGTGTCAGCGCCGCGCATCTGGCAGCCTTTCTGGTCGACCGTCACATCGGCCGGGCGGCCGCGCGCAAGAGCCTGTCGATCCTGATGATCGACGAACCGATGCAGGGTGATCGCCCGCAACCGGGCCTGCCGCTGGAACTGAACGCCCGCGACCCCCTGGTGCGACGCGCCCTGCTGGCCATGCAGCAGAACCTGCACGCCCCCCTGCCCATCGCCCGCATCGCCCGCGATCTGGGCGTCGGCCGGCGCAAGCTCGAGCGGCATTTCAATGCCGATCTGGGCATACCGCCGGCAGACGCCTCGGTCCGTATTCGCCTCGCACAGGCGCGGATGCTGCTGGCACGCACCGATCGCACGGTGACCCGGATTGCCGAGGAAACCGGGTTCTGCGATGCCTCGCATCTGATCCGCGTCTTTCGCGAGGCCGAAGGCACCACCCCCGACCTGTGGCGCCAGCAGAACGCCGCCAGCATGGCCGACGACTTCTAGCCCGGCGCGTTGCTTGACAGCAGCCCGCAACAGCCATGGAATCCCCGGATAATGGCCCCGCCATCCGGTTGGATTACAGGAGCACGAGATGCCAAGCAAAGCCACTGTCAGCGGCGTCCTGATGGACGCCACCCTGGCGCCCATTGCCGCGGGCAAGATCATCGCCACGCTGAACGGTTCGGACATGTTCGACGGCGGCGCCCATATCGTCACCCAGAAGGTGGAAACCACCACTAATGCCAGCGGCGCCTGGTCGATGGAACTGATCGTCAATGCCGAAGGCGACGCTGCCAGCACCACCTGGACGATCGAAGGCTATAACCAATACGTCGCCAAGGTGTTCGAGCTGAAATCGCTGTTCATCGCCACACCGCTGCCGATTACATTGGGCGATCTGGACAAGACCAGCGCCCATAACCTGAAGGCGGCGCGCGATCTGGCGTTGTCGCGGCTGATCCTGGTGGATGACTTTGCCGAATACGAGGCGCTGCCGGCGGCGCAACGTCGCGACAACGACATCATCCTGGTCAAGGGGGTCTGAGATGGCGGTGCAGATTCTCGGTGGCATCTCGGCCCGCCTGTTCGATGACATCAAGACCCTTCGGGTCGACGGGCGGGCCGCGACGTTGCTTGACGCAACCGGCGCGGTGCTGGTCGACAGCGTCCAGACCCTGCCCCCCGTTATCACCGAACAACCGCAGATCCTGCCGGCAAGCGCCGGACCCGGCGACAGCGTGACGCTTAGCCTTGGCACGGCGAGCGGGCAGCCTGCCCCCCAGCCTATCTGGGACTTCACCCGTGATGGCGTAAGCATCCGCGGCGGTGTCGACAGCTTCATGGCGATCGAATTGCCCGGCCCCGGGCTTTATGAACTCAGCGTCCGCTGGGAAAACGGTGCCGGACCGGCTGCGGTCGCCACCACAGCGCAGTTGCAGGTCCAGTTGCCGACCCTGCCCGCCCCGCCCATCGACTATGCGCAGGTGGCGCTGGCTTATATCGATGCCCAGACCCCGATCAGCGGGACAGATACCGATGTGACGGCCGTCAACGCTCTGGGAACCGGCGCACTGCGGCTGGTCAAGACCGGTTCCGGCGCCGCCATTCGGCGCACCGCCGCCGGTTTTGTCTTTGCCGACGGCGCCTATCTTCAATCGCAAACGCTGAGCGGGCAGCCCACGACCGACGGGCTTTTCGCCGTCATCGATTTCACGCTGGACAGCTATGGCAGCAGCGTGGGTCAATTGCTGGACGGGGGTGGCGGACATGTCAAGTTCCGCAACAATGCCGGCAATTTGCAGACGGTGGGTCAGGACGATACCAGCGTCGCCCTGAACCTGGGTGGCACGGTCTATGGACAAAGAATGGTGCTGGCGGCGCAAATTGACGATGTGCAGGATCTGTTGTCGGCCATAACCCCTGCCGGAACAGAAATCAGCGTGCCCCATCCCGGTTTGTCGGATCCGGCCATCACCCGCGCAAGCATGGGACGTTATCTGATCGGAACCATTCACCGCCTGGTCATCGTCGGCCGGGCCGAAGGCGCTGGATGGCCAGTAACCATGGCTGAGGTTGTCGCGGATTTTCGGCGGGGGGTGTGACGGCCCCCGCAGCAACCGTCACCTCGCTCGAACTGATGCCCACTTATGGACAGAGCGAGAATCGGCCCACAGCCAGCGATCTGGCCGCCACCATTGACGCCGCAACATCGGGACAGGTGTTCTATACTTTCGGGCTGGCAACGGAATCCGGGACACCGGTCGGTCCTGATGGCGCCGGACTGGTTGCCCTGGATCAGACGCGACAAGCCGCGGGTTTCATGGTCGCGAACGGCCTGGGACGGGTTTCGCCGGCCTATACCATGCAACATGCGCGCGCAGCCACCTGGCGGCAGGAGGGACAGACGGCACGGGGTGTGCTGATCGCCGATCACGGTTTCGGCGGGCAAGCGATCGAGCGTTGGAACCCCGCCGATGCCAGCCCCATCGGCCGCAACCAGTTGCACTGGATGCGTGAAACGGCGCGGCTGGCAGCGGATGCAGGCATCCTGGCGACCTGCCCCTATGTCTGGCTGTTCCAGGGCACCTCGGCAAAAAATCAGGAAGGGCCGGCGTATCGTGCGGCATTCGAGGCTGCCCATGCCGCCGTCACGGCCGAAGCGGCCCGTCTGTTTGGCGCCGCGCCGCGCCTGATGGTGGTGGTCAACGGAGCTGATGTGAACACGATCGGCGACCGTTACGACACGCCGGGCGTCCAGTATCGTCTGGCCGTGGATAACGACGGCATCATCGGCACCTGGCAACGCCTGTTTCCGATCCGCGACCGGAACATCCACCTGGGCCCAGAGTCGCAGATCCTTGTCGGCGAGACCTGCGCTTGGGCTGCCTCCGAGGTCGAATCGGGGGCGGCGTGGAACATCACCTACTCTGTCGCCAAGTCAGGCAGGACGGTGACAGTGGATTTCGCGCTGCGTCCGGGCGAAACGCTGATGGAACGTGCGGGACTATATGCGGATTATGGCGGCGCGGCCACCTGCGCATATTTCGGCTTCGAGGCTCAGGGAGGCATTGTCGATGCCGTGGCTGACCTGCACGGTAACCGGGTGACATTGACGCTGGCGACACCCGAGGCAGGCTGGTTCCGCCTTGCCCATCAGGTGCAGGACTGTTCGGACATGACCGATGCCAATGGCATGACCATGTCAGCCCATCGCAGCACCTTGTTCGGCAGCCACACCCGTCCCAGTCGTTTCCTGCCCGGCCAGACGCTGTGGCGCCCCGTGCCCGGTTTTCGCGGTCGGTTCGTGGGGGACCAGTTCCTGCCTGAAGGTTAAGGGCCTTTCATTGGCCGCGTCATCGCGGCCAATGAAATCTTGCGCGGCGTTTCCCGTTATCCTGACCTGTCAGACGAAATCATAAACATTGGCCAACAGGATCGTATCGCCCGTGTTGAATGTCAGCAGGGTGCCATTCGCCATTTCGGCGGCGCGATAGCTCATTCCGGCGCTGAATTGCAGCACGTCGCGATCGCTGTCGAAGGCCAGGATCGTGTCGTGACCGAAACCAGGGGCAAAGATCAATGTATCCACATCGGCATCGGCCGGCGCGTCCCAGCGGTAGAAGTCGCCATTTGTAGAGATCAGGTCGTTGCCGGCACCGCCGATGATGGTGTCCCGGCCTTCGCCACCCTCGAGCGTATCGTTCCCAGCCGAGCCGACAAGTCGATCATTGCCCCAGCGCGTGTTCCACTGGAAACCGATATCCGCAGCGACCCTTGCCCGCGAACCATCCACCGTATCATCGCCCCAGTGCGTCCACCCCTGCTCAAAGCCCTGAAAGCGCAGTGTTGCCTTGGCTGCGGTGGCCGGATCGGTTCCGACAGTGGCCACCCCCTGAAAGGCGCCGTCGCTGCGCGTCGCATTGATGACCACATCTGCGCCTTTTTCACCGGCGCCGTCGCCGCCTTCCCACACCCAGACATTGATCAGATCCTGCCCGCCGCCGCCGTAGATCGTATCGTTCCCCGGATTGTGCCAATGTGCATCGCCAAGGCCCCAGCGGATATTTTCGTTCCCCTCGCCGCCATAGATCAGATCATGACCCAGACTCGACTGGATGAAATCGTCGCCCCCACCGGCCCGGATGGTGTCATTGCCGCTGCCGCCATCGATGATATCGTTTTCGCGAGATCCCGTGATCTCGTCATGCCCGGCACCCGCATAGATGGTAAGCCCGTGCACAGGCGTCCCGTCATGGGCGGGTTTGATCGCGGCGCTTGCCCCGCGAATGGTATCGTTCCCGTCGGTGCCATGCAGCCTTTCGACCCCGGTAAAGGTCAGGCTGCTTTGTCCGATCCGGACCACGCCATCCTCGGTCGAGGAAAATACCACCAAGGCACCTTGCTTGCCCAGAAGATGCAGCCTGTCGCCGCCCGTGCGTTCAAGATAGGGGTTTGGATCGTAGGCCTCGGCCAGGTCGCCGCCATGAAAGACATCGTGCCCCCCGGGCTGCCAGTAAAGCGCGTCGATGCCAGGCCCGCCCAAGAAGCTGTCATTGCCGGCAGTATTCCATCGAATGATATTTTCGGTAGGCATCCGTTCCCCATGTCACGCTGCAATTGACCTCCACCCGGTCATCCTGACCGGGTCAGCAGACGGCCTTCCAGTGCGGGTCCGGGCACTGCCTGTCGTTCCCCTCACAGCCACCGACTGACGGAACGAACCAAGCACAAGGACGTAAACATCCCTTTAATCGCCAATGGCGACCTTGCGTCACAATAAGTTACTGCGTGGTAACCCGAAGTTACGGTTCCGGAATCACGATTTTGGCGGGTTGCGGGATACTTTCATGGCATCGACTCTGCGGCCCCATGGCCAAGCCGCGCCCGGTTCGGCTGGCACCACCTGCGAGAGCGGCCCGCGCGGCAGAGATTCGGCCGCTATTCCGGTTCGACAAGTTCGAGGTAGAACCCAACGAGTTCGTAATGAATTTAAATACATGGTGACCCCGACAGGACTTGAACCTGTAACCTGCCCCTTAGGAGGGGCTGGCACCCCACGCAGAATAAGGGAAACCGTGCAGAAAACGCCACCCCCATACAGCGCATGTTCCCGTTTCGTGCAGGGGTTCGCAGTGGTCAACAGGTCCAGCGAACCAAAGAGCATCCCCTTAACGCCCCACCACAGAGGAATGACGCCATGAAGAAGGGCGCAGTCCAGATCGCGCATGAACTGGCCGATGCCGCTGAGCTAGCGCGCCTAGCTGGTGATACCGCCGCGTCTCTCGCGCTGGCCGTGAAGGCGATGGAATACCTGCAACTGGCAAAGCTGCTTGAGGACAGCCTTGCTGCCCACCCCCGCGACCAGAAGGAGATGACATGAGCGACCTGTGGACCCGCTGGCAGATGGGAGAGACCATCGAGGCGCTGGCAAAAGAGCATGGCGTGACACGCGGGAGAATGCGTTATCGGCTCGAAAAGCTGGCGAAGGGCAGGCGGGCCGTGCAGATGCACGAGGCCCTGCGGCTCATTTCCATCAGCGACAATCTGGACCTGCCGCCACATGAGGCGCATGCGCGGTGCGTGCAGATCGCGAAAGCTGCGCTATCGCCCCAGCCCCCGGAGGACGCGCGATGACATGCGCCACCTGCGCCGCCCTGCTGAACGAGGCCCTGAACCTGACCGTGCGCGGTCGCACCCTCGACGGCATCCAGCGTCGGGCTGACACGCTGGCGGTATCGGCAGACCCGGAACGCTGGCAGTCGGATGGTCTGTTTGACCGCTACGTTGAGCGACACAACTGCGAATGCGATCCATGGCGGCATATCGAGACGCGCAGCCTGACCCCGCAGCTATGGGCAGAGGATCAATTCCAGCGCGACCTGCACGATTGGGAGATGCGGGCGCGGAAGCACATGACCGAGCATATGGAGGACGCGCGATGAGTGACGACCTGATAGAGCGGCTGCGGGACTTTACCGAGGAAGATGCCTACGCCATCAGGAGATGATGATGCCTTGGCACGATGGTTTTGACGTTCCCCCCGCGCAATCGCCGCCATTCCTCCTGGCCGCGCGGGCACCTCGGGCGGCGGCATGACGCTGCCGCCAGCTTTTCCAACACCGTCAACGGAGATTGACATGAACGCCCCCCACCACATGAACGCCGTCGAACTGCGCGCCTATGAAGGACTGCTTGAGGCGCAGAGGCTGGCACATAAGACCGCGACCGATGCCGGATGGTATCTCGACCCAGCCACCGGCGAACCCGTCACTCGCAACTTTGGCGAGGTAGTGGCCCTGATGCACTCGGAACTGTCCGAGGCGCTTGAGGCAGACCGCAAGGGGCTGATGGACGACAAGCTGCCGCACCGCGACGGGCGCGAAGTCGAGTTTGCCGACTGCATCATCCGCATCCTCGATACCGCTGCCGCTCTTGGCTTGGACGTGGCTGGGGCTGTGATCGAGAAGAACCGCTTCAACAAGCAACGGGCCGATCACAAGCTGGAAAACCGCGCCGCTGGCGGGAAACGCTACTGACGCCAGCTTTTCCAACACACCGGCATAGGAGCCGAGACGATGACCACAATTTTCGCAGATACCCCGAAATACAACGGACAGCGCGGCGATCACGCCAGTGTAACCGTTAGCCCGCTTGGTGACGTTCTGATCCGCGCAGTTGATGTTGTCGCAGAGGAAGCCGTGACCATCGCCATGTCTCCCGATCAGGCGCGGGCATTGGCAACCGCTATCGTTGTAGCAGCGAATGACGCGGAGAAGGGCGATGTCTGACGGGATCAAGCTGAGCGACCACCAAATCGAAGCTGCCATTGCCGAGGTGAAGCGCGTCACGCGAATTGCCGACGAAATCGGCATGGGCGACCGCTGGAAAGGGCGCGATTTCACCAATCAGCAGGAGGAATACGATCCGACGCCTGTTGATGAGGCCATCGCCACCATCCTGAACGCGGTTGTTTCCGGCAGGCTGGTGCCCGCCACCCCATCCCTTGCTACGGATACAGCGGAAAGAACCGCCCGCGCACTTCTGGACAATTCGACCGCGGGAGAAGGGCAATGACCGCCACCAGATACCTCACGTTCATCGGGATGAACGGGCCGATCACCGGAGACGAGGCGATCCGCCGTTACCCCGATCCCAAGTTTTTCGAGCGGGGCAGCGCCCGCATGACGCACGATGAAATCCGGGCGTTGACCATCGCAACGCCTACGAGATGGAGCACGTAATCGGGATGATCCGGTCCATGTCCGGGCCGACGCGAGGAAGCCGTATGACAAAGAAAGCCCTGCCGTTCAGCGCCAACCTGCTGCACGATATGCGCGTCCTGGTGGACATGCACGGCGGCGAGGCTGGACGACCATACCTGTGGGAGAAGTGACATGGACGATTTTGCACGCCGAACCAAGCACCTTCTCGAATGGCTGGAAAAACAGCGGAAGGATTACGCCGACATGGTGACGGATGCGGGTGATTCATCGCTTTGGTGCAAAGACGAAGCCGAGAATATCCGCGACCACATCAAGACCGTTGAGGCGATGCGCGACCATATCGAGGAACTGGACTTTCTGCGCCATGAAGGGGGACCACAATCTGTTTCCGCGATGGAAGCCTGCCTCCGTGAAGTGTGCCTTCCTGCTCTGCGCCGATCCGCTGAGGATTTGTTTCGCTGTGTCTCCGTGCGCAACGATCCCGCCTCCGTCAGCGGATCCGACTGGCGCGACATTGCCGAGGACATGGAGGCGGTGATTGCGGTGGAAGCGTTCACTGGCCGGCCGGATGACGAGTATGGCCGCACGCTGAACCCGATCCTTGACGCGCGCATGTGGGAGGCCCACCGATGACCGACTGGCGCAGTATCCCCGTGAAGGACATTGATTGGCGGATGCTTCACGCCAGGTTCGGGCGCACCGCGCATGCATTGCGCCGCCTCTGCCTGCCCCGCGTCAACAACCAGACGCCGGTATCATTCGGCAGCGGGTCGTGGTCCGAAATGTCGCTGGGCGCGGTTGCCGACATGGGGGCGCGTCAGATCATGCGCCACCATGATGTTGGGCCGAAGGCTCTTGCCACCCTGCAAGCCATCACCGACCTTGCCGCGTCGGAGAGCCTGCCGATGATCGGCAGCCCCGCCACTGACGCGATCAAGCCGACGATGGCGGGCAAGGGACCCTAAAGCGCGGTCTTGAGAAGCCAGTCGCGCCCTGCCGGTCCCTGCGCATCACCCCACCAGCAGGTAGATAGCCGCGCTGGCACCGATCCAGATGCACAGCGCCCGGCGTCAGGGGTGACAGCCGTCGTGTAGCTGGTCCAGCAGCCGCAGCCCTGCCCGCTGGCTGTTAGCCCCGCCGTCCTCGACCAGCGCCGCTGCCAGCGCCTTGCGGGACGCCTCGGTGCCGTCACAGATCGCGGTCTGGCTTACCGGCGTGCTGGCGCAGGCGGTCTGCAACAGAAGCGTCGTCAAGATCATCAGTCGATACATCGTCCATCCTCCTGCGCGTCTCTCGATAGGCCGCATCCTCTCGCGCCTGTGCATCCGCCCTGCCCTGTGACCGGCCCTTGAGCCATGCCGCCACGACAGCGACAACGGCCCCAAGCGCGCCGATAAGCCACGCCGTCACGGCGCATCCGCCTGCTTGACCAGCCGGCCCAACACCCCCAGCGCCAGCAGCGCCGCCGTGCCATAGCTGACCCAGTTATCCGGCACAGCCGCCCGCAGATCCTCGGGCAGTTCGGCCCATGCCAGTTGCACCGCCGCGCCAAGCGCCATCGCCTGCGTCGAGTAGTAGCGCCACGTCTGCCGCCAATCCGATACCAGTTTCATTTCTTCGCTCCGAAAATCGCGGCCAGCGCCGCAAGGATTGCCGCCAGCAGGCCGGGCTTCTTGGCCAGTGGCGGGGCTGGCTGAATAGGTTTTGGCTGCGGCGGCGCGGTCGCTGCCGCCCGCAACGCGCGCTCATAGCCTTCGGCCAGGTCCGCAATCTGGGCCGCCCGATCCAGCCCGTTGATGACGCGCCGCGCGCCGACGTAATCGGGCTTCGGCCCGTCGAGGAAATCGGCAAGGCGCTTGCCGGTGAATATCCCCGCCCTGCTGCCATCGACCAGCAGCCGCGCCGCCACGGTCGGGTTCAGCGCCGCCGAGGGGTCGCGCACGAGGTCAACGCCCACCAGCTTCCCGGCGCGCGCGTAGTTATCCTTGTGCGTGATCTGGACATAGCCCCGCCCGAACCACGCCTTGCCGTCTACGTCACGCCGCCAATAGGGCTTGCTAACCCATTTCAACTGCCCCTTGGACCACGCGGCATCCAGCCGGCGGATAGCCTGGTCGTCGCTCGTCGCCAGCGTCTCGCGCACCGGCTGCATCGTCTTGGCGGTCTCGTGATGCGCGGTCGCCAGCAGATAGGCCCGGTGCGCCAGCGGCAGTCCATCGGTGGCCTTGAGCAGGATGTTCAGCCCCTGCACCTGCGTTTCCGTCAGTTTCCCGCCGAACATGGGGCGCACCGCCCCGAAAAACGCCGCGCTGTTCATGCCGGCCACCATTCGTCCACGCCCGCAAGCAGGATGCTGTCGCCGCCCGCCCAATAGATGCGGTCGTCGCCCCCCAGCGCGTCCAGAAACTGTGCGGGTTCAAGGCGTAGAATGTCGGGTAGATTCGTGGGCATGGTGTGGCCTCATTAAATGAAGAACCCCGCCAGTGGCGGGGCATGTGTCAGGGGTGATGCGATGTTCAGGGGGTGCTGTTGTCATGGGGCAGGCGTTCCAGCTTGCCCTTGATTTCCCTCACGGTGTCCAAGATGAGCGTCAGTCGCTCATCCTGCCGGGCGGATGACTGTTCGATCTGGCGCAGGCGGCCTTCGTGGCCTGACAGCGTGGTCCGCGTCTCTACGGCCATTTTCTCCGCCGCCTCGATGCGTTGATCCTGCCGGCCCGACCAGACAGCGATGCTGACCAGCAGGCCGCCGAACATGGCGATGGTCCCCATCAGCGACAGGACATTCCCGAGCGTGATGCGATTTTCGATGTGGGGCATCATAACGCCCCCCGATCGTTCATGGTGCCGGGCGAGTAGGTTTCAAATGGGTTGACAGGCACAATTTCCTCCTATGCCACGGGGCCAAAAACAAAGGCATCGCCGACGAAGTTGCCGGAAAAGCTGGGCAGCGCCCGCCGCAACACCTGCCCCGGATAGGCGGCGCTGGCGAATGTCTCCGATGCAAATAGCGTCGTGCGATGCGCCGAATATGTCAGGCCCGCGCCATCGACATGGGCCCGCACATCCTGACGCTGCATGGCGAAGCGCAGCCACGCCGCGCCGGGATCTTCCAGCGTGATGGTGACACTGTTCCCGTCAAGATCGGGGACAGCCGACATAATCCCGCCCGACGCCTCGAATCCATAGTGCTGGCATGTCGCCGCGCCGCCATAATCGGCATAGAAGTTGGGCAGGTTGGCCAGGGTCTCGCCGGGGCGAAGGTCGAAGCTGACCGTAACCGTCGCTCCTGATTTGGTTACGCTCGGCCAGGGAGTCCATTTACGCCCCGCCTCGTCCTCGATGATCGCCCGCGCGATGATCTCGCCGATCAGGACGCGCACCATGGCGCTGGGGTGAATGTTCTGGTCAGCGATTGGCCAGATGCGCTGGCTCGTCGCGATCAGCCCGGCATAGGCCTTGGTCACATCGTGATGGGCGGCAGTGACGTGGTAGGCTTCCGACCTCGTATCCAAGTCGGCGCCGGTCTGGACTACAACCGGACGCGGGATCTGACCGAAATCCGACTGGCACCAGCCGCGGAACTGGTCCCATACCTGTTCAACCGCCTCGCGCGCTTCGGCATAGGTCTGCGTTTTGGCGCTGGTGCCGACAAAATGCAGCAGATACGGGGCCTGTGGCGTCCACCCGGCTGCAATCGCCAGCCGCCGGGCCTCCTGCAACCAGTATCTGTTGTTCTCGCCGATGTAACCTGGATAGGAGGTCAGATACTGCTCGGCCAGCACCCCCCCGAACCCGTTATCCCCGATCAGGACCCCCCGGCTCGCAGGCTGCGCCGCCGCCCACGCATATTGAGCGGTGTAAACCGTGGACGCGCGCCCGGACATGGCCCCTGCGGCCAAGCCAAAATCGACAGCGGGCACAGACTGGTTCAGCTGGTCCGGTCCCGCGCCCCAGATAGGCGAGGCTCCCTTGCCGACAATCTGCAACCCACGGATATATACACCCCGCGACTGGCCCAACGACAGCATAGCCGACGACGCGGCGTTGTCAGCGACGGGACGCCCCTCCGATTGGATCAGCGCCGGCAGCACCCGCAGATGTGTGAATGGCCCGAACGCCGCGCCCGCACCAATGGCGGTAAGCGCGCTTTCCAGAGTCATCGGCCAAGCCCCGCCGGCGGGCCTCTCGATCAGGGCGAATTTGCGAAGTGTTCCAGTGAAATTAGACGCGATCTGCAACACTGTCGCGGTCACGTCTGCCGTGGGCGCGACCGTATCGGTCAGCACGTCGCCATTCATGAAATAGCGAACGCGGCCGCCGGGGTTATCCCACTCGACAGCCAGCAATTGCACGGCATTAAGGGCCAGCGACGTCCCGGACGGGATATTGCGGACAGTTCCCCCCGCGTTGTGCTGATACTGCACCGCGCCGGGGGGCGTGGTGCCGGAATAACGCAGGCCAAGGATGCTGCTGCTCGACAGCGCCCCTAAAACTGATGCAGCCGATGCGTCAAGCGATGTCATGACAAATTCGGCGATCAAGATGCAGCCTGACGCCGCGCTGATGGTCGGGTTGACTTGCAGGCGCTTTCCGTCTGCAAAAACAAATCCATCGGCCGATTTCTGCACATCCGCCCCGGACCCGGTGGACGGGATCGACAGCGCCATGGTGCCATCGTTGACTACAGCAGTAACGGCCGAGGCGCTGCCGGTGATTGCACTGTCCTTGTCGATATATATTTTAGCGGCGGCCTTCAGGTCGGCCAACGTCGGCGGCAGGACCGGTGCCGCGACCGTCCACGCAACCGATGTTGCCGCGACCGACCCGGCAGAGTTAGTCCATGTTACCGCAAACAGGTAGCTGCCCGAATCGGTGATCTCCAGCGCCATGAACTGGTCAACCTGGTCGCTGATGTTGACCCCGTTACGTGTCAGCGTCCAAGTCGCGGTCGGCGCCGGATTTCCAGAAGCGACCCCCAGGAACAGGGTGATGCTGTCTCCCACGCTCGGGGTCGCTGGCAGGATCGCGGGTTGAGTCGTGATCGTCGGTGCAACTGGTCCGGGCAGCAGGGATTGGCCCCGCCAATCGCGCAGGTCGCCCTGCACCGGAATCCCGTCCGCGTCGGTGACATGGACCGCGACGATGTTGCGAGCGATGTAGTCGCGCATCGTCAGCCCCGCACCAGATAGACCGTGTTCGGCGATTTGGGATTGATCGCGTCGTATTGAGCCTGCGTAACGATAACCAAGGCTGCGGGCCTGACCGCATCCATCGCCCGAGTCTCGAACGCAATATCTTCAAGGGTTTGCATGGTAGTGCTGGCCTTGACGTAAAGTTCGGTCGGCCATGTCACCCGCGACCCGTCCGAGAATGTCAGCGCCAAACGGTAACGGCTCGTCCCGATCATGCCGACGCTGTTGGGCCACAGGCTGACCGTAAAATCCCCGGTCGCAGTCACTACCGCCGCCGTCACTGTCCCCGCCGTGATGCACTCCCCGGCCTCGAAATCCGATGCGGTCAGCGTGAATGTCGCCGCAGTCAGCGCGGCATCAGCGCCGCCGGCGGTCTTGAAGCTACCCGTGATCGTAGTTTGTGAAATCGGCATCCGTCCCTCGAAATGAAAAAGCCCCGCTCGGGGCGGGGCCTTGGGTCACGCTGTCATTACGTCAGGTCGCGGCAAGGTCCACGATGGACCACGCAACTGTCATGTTCTGGCCGCCGGTGTTGCGGATAACGAAGCTGGTCGTGGTCCTGGTTCCGAGAATCGGCGGGTAAGGGGTGCTGGCGCCGTGGTTGAGCAGCGTGAGCGCCGGGACATAACCCGCGTTCGCCATCGCCACCGGCAGCGTGACCGTGTGATCGGTCCCCGCCGCGATACTGCCGGTCAGGCCGCGCAGCCGCGTCAGCCGCCCGGCAATCCTGACCGCCTCGACGTTGCTTTCATCCGGGACGCGCTTCGGAAACACCCCGAGGCGGGCGAAATAGCGCCAGCCAAATTCCTGCAACGCCGCGCCCGTGAAATGCAGGTTGTCCAAGCTGCCCAGCCCGCGCGACGATACCGACGCAACCAACGGTTCCTCGCGGTCGAGTCGGGCGATTTCAGCGTTGCGATCATCGGTCGGCTGTCCGTCGCTGGTGCCGCCATGCAGCAATTCGCCCACCAGAACCGGCGCATGGGTGCCGATGAACGGATCGGCGCTGGACCCGCCAGACGCAGGATCGCGCATGGTCGCGACCATCGACCGGAAGCGTTGAATCCACTGCGCCCCGGTGGTGCCGCGATAGTCCGCGTCGGCCTCGCCCTGATGCCACAGCATGTAATCGGCCCGAGACACGCCCCAGCTTGCAAGGGTGCCGCCGGTCGGCAGGGTCGCCGTCCGGGCGGCCGTCAGCGCAGCGTTGCAAGTCGAGAACATATGCCCAGTTGCACCGGCAACGCCGCCGCCGCCCGGTAGCCACTCCGCGATAGGCTGGCCACCCGCCGCGTGCATGACCAGATAGACAGGCCGCCCTGTCGCGCGTTGCAACATGTCGCAGAAATGATACGCCAGGTTGTTGCCCGTCGAAACGAACGGCCAATCCGGGCTGTCTGGGCCGGCGAGTTTCCAGCCGACAGTCTGCCCAGCGCCGGGGATCTGTTCCCAGACCCAAACCTGCCCGTTGATCGTGCGCCGGTCGCCGCTGGTGACGCTGTGTCCAAGCATGTTGGATTGGCCGGTGGCGAATACAAGGATCGGCCTGCCCCCGACGCTATCCATCGACGACATGGCCCAGCGCCGCCCGTCCGCGCTCTGGAAGGGACCATTCTCATCGCTAATGTAGAGCCGCCCGCCGATCAGCAGATAAAGCGCGCCATTGGTATTGGTCGCGGTGCCGAACGACAGCGCCGGGGCTACGCCAGCAGCCGGATAAACCCCGGCCTGGATGGATGCCAACTCCGCCGCCGTTGCCAGCAACACCTGCCGCAGGTCGCGCTTGTCGATGGGTTTGCGCGCGGTCGAGCGATCCCCGACCGGCAGCGCCCCGACGCCGCCTTGGCCATCCATGGAATAGCCCTCATGGTCGCGCAGCAGCAGGTTGATTAGATCTGATAGTGGCATGGTCTCTCCGTAGTAGGCTAGTTTATCCGGTCGTGATCGTCGCCGGGCCGGCCGGCGTGCCCTCGACGCCGGATACGTTGGCGGCGACGACCCAATAGCGATAGGTCGTCGCTGGGCTGATCGTGTCGTCCTGGTATTCGCTGATCTGCCCCGAGGCGCCACCCGTCGATCCGATCATGGTCGCGGTCGAGAAATTGTTGACAGTGTTGCGATAGACCCGGATGCGGGCAAAGGCGCCGGTCGGGTTGCGCCACGACAGGTGGACATAGCCCGAGCCGTTCGAGACGATCAGCTGGGTCGGCTGGCCGGGCGGCGTTGCATCCACCTGAATGGTGATATCGCCAAGATCCTCCCATTCGTCCACGCCTTCAAACGATCCGTTCCAGCGCGCGCGCACGATATAAGTCGCCCCGTCATTGACCGCCGGCGACGTGGCGATCAGCCCAGACGATACCATTTTCCGCCACTGCAAGCTGGCCTCCGGGGCGACCATGCGGTAGTCGGCCTGCACTTCCAGATCGTCCCTGTCCGGGATAGGCACCGCGGCAACCTCGATCACCGCCTGCGCCACGGCGAGGTTGGGGTTGATGATGCGCTGCGTCACCACCGCGTCCAGTTCGGGAGGCGGGTCGAGTTCCGGCGTCGGCGGCGCCACGATCAATTCGCCCTCTTCCTCGGGGTCCCATGCCTCGGATGCACGGTCCACCTTCGCCAGTTCGATCCGGCATTCCAGATTGATCGGGTCAAACTGGTGGTTCAGCACCTCGTATTCCCCGACGATCTGCCGGCCGCTGCCATCCTCGGGGCGATAGTCCAGCAGGATGGTATGGCGCTGGCCGGCGAAGCGCGGATAGCGGGCTTTCAGGCCGACAAGGTTGGTGACGATCTCGACCTTGGCCCGGTTGCCGTCGTGAATCTGCTTCTTCGCCAGCCTGCGCGCCTGCGACTGGTTCGGGCACATCTCCATGCGATACTCGGCCGATACCTCGCCTTCCTCGGCCAGCCGATCCTCGTCCCGCCACGGCTCCAGTTCGGTGACGGTGAACGATTGATCCTCGCTCAGAAAGAACGGGATCAGGACGTTATAGCCCTCGCGCTCGTTGATCGCCTCCTTGGTGACGATGGACGATATGTCCTTGGCCGTCAGCGTGGTCGCCGGCGTGCCGAAATTCCCACCGATCAGGCCGATCTTGCCGTCCTGCGTCTCATAGGCCCGGATGCCGCTGCTGGCATGCATGCGGTCCAGCACATCGACCGGACCTTCGTCCAGCGTCCAGTATCCCCAAAGCCGCAGGTTCGGCGCGGTGCCCCCGGCCTTCTGCGGGATCGGCTGATCCGCCACGTCTGCCATGGCTTCGACACTCGCCCAATCCACCTCGCCGGATGCCAGCCGGTAACCGTCCGCATGGGTCAGGTAATGTGCAATGACCAGCGCGGCATTGTCGGTGTAGTCAGTGGTTCCGCTGCGTGGGTCCAGGATGCGTTGACCTTCGATCACCCATTGCACCGCCGTGTTGTAGGATTTCGGGAAAATCTTCGCAAAATCCTCTGGCGCCGGCGCTTTCATGCGGACAAGGAAGGTGGCCTGATTCTGCAACCGACGATTTGCATCCCAGGTCAGCGGAAACGCATCCGACAGCGCCGTGTAATTGCCCCCCTGCCCCGACCCGTCACGGGTGGAAACCCACATGAACCCAGCCTTGTCCGTGCTGGTGACTGCGCCGCCAGATACCGTGACCGGTTCTCCATCAACCCAGAACTCGACAAAGCGGTTGATCCTGCCATGGCCGACGACAACCAGTTGGTAAAGGGTGCCTTCCTTCGTGTGGAAGAAAGCCCTGATGCCGCCCGCGAGGTTCTTGCCGACATAGATCCGACGCGGCGCTTCCGTCTGGTTGATGACCGCCTGGATTTCCGAAACGGGGATGTTGATCTTCGGCGCCAGCAGGCGGGAAACGCCGATGGCGGCGGCCGCCGCTACGGCGGTCCCGAAATAAGTCCCGAACGTGACAGCGGCCGAGAAAGACAGGCCGGCCGCAGCGCCAAGGAAGCCGCCAACCCAACCTGCCAGGTAGCTGATCGCCGTGAAAATCATATGCGCTTCACCATATTGATTTCCTTGGCCTCATAGCCCGCACGATCAAGGATGCGCTGCGCCGCGCCCCCAGCGCAGGACATGGCTATCATCACCGCCCCCCGTTCCCGCGCCCACGCCTCGAAGGCCCGCAGCAAACGCAGACCGGAACGATCTTCTGCAAACCAGCCCATCTCGAACGCCACCCGGTCCCGGTTGATGAAGGTCTCCGCGACGCGACCAGCAATGAACCCGCCCCCGGACACAAGCACCACGCCGGTCGGATCGACCAGCAGACCGGCCAACGTCTGCCCGGTCTTGATCCGGTCCACTGCCAGACCGTTCACCACCGCCGCCAGCTTCTCGATCAGATCGATGACGCGGGGAATATCCTGCATCGTGGCGGGACGGATCACGATCCCGGTACCCATGTGATCGCCTTGTCCTTGAGTGTCGCCAGCAGTTCCAAGCCGGTGTCGCCCGGATAGCGCCGCTGCTGGTCCGTATGCGTCCATCGCCCATAGGGCGGCTTACCCTGCTGCGACATGCGGCCGTAGCATTCCAGTTCGATAGTGCGGGCGTCTGCGCTGGACGTGCTGGTCATGTCCTTCATGCGGCCGACGAACACGCTCATCGGATCTCCGATCAGCCTGCCACGGTGCTCACCATCGCGCTCGTCGGTCGCGAAAAGCTGATAGAGCACCTGCACGCGGCGGCCGTTCACCTCGCTGCCCTGGTTGTCGCAGAGCGCGATCATCTCGGGCGAGGCGTTGGGGATGGTGAACCGCACCATGCCGGCGCTCATGCCGTAGGTCAGTTCCATGGCGCTGATCTGGATCACGTCGCCCGTGCCCTGATACTCGACCCCGCCGGCGGTCAGCGGCCCATAGCCCAGCCACCAGTTCTTCGGGCTGGTCCGGAAATCCATCTGGCACAGGATCGTGCATCCCGTAACGCCCCAGCGCAGCACCTCGTCCGGTATGTCGTGGATGTCGGGCATCAGAACGCCTCCACGAAGGACAGGGTCGAGGACTGGAACCGGCCTGTGGTCACACCGATCTGTTCGCCGCTCTCCATCATGCACTTGAGCCGCAGCTGATCCACGATCACCACGGTGCCGAGGGGCTGCGCCTCGCGGACGTTCGGCATGATCGAAACCCGGATAGCGGTTTCGCTCTCACCTATCGAGGTGGTGTTGACCACCTGATGCAAGCGGTCGCCAAGGCTGATGAACATGCCGGGCCACAGTTGCGACAGGGCCGGCTTGTTGACGTCGATATAGCTGGCCCGGTGAGCCGCCGCCGCGCGCAGGGTGAAGCCGTCGAAAGGCTCGCCGAGAAAGCCGACATGATCGAAGGTATAGACCGGGGCCATGTCGCAGCCGGTAAGCCGCCGACCGTTCTGGTCGTTCGGGCGCCATTGTGTGCAGACTGGGACAACGCAGGTGGTGCCGGCCGCGCTCATCTGGGTCACGAAAGACGACAGGGCCAGATGAGATTGCATGTCATGGGCCAGCACCGTCATGTCCAGCCGCCAGACGCCGTTGAGCGCCGGCTTGGCGAAGGTCTCGCCGTCGATGTTGGTGAAGGGCTGAAAGCGCAACCCTTCCAGCTTCGGCACCGAGGATTGCAGCTTGACCGGGAACGGGAACGAAACCTGCATCAGCGGCCACCCCTGAGATATTGCTGGTCAGACTGGCGCCGGTTGTTCGAGGCGATGGCCTGCGAGACGGTCAGGATCACCTCGTCCTTTGTCACGTAATCGGCCGATACCACCGCGCCGGGGGCGTTGTTGTTGATGGTGATCTTGGGGGCGATACCGCCCTGCCCGCGTGTATGATCAATCACCGTCTCATTGGGGTGCAGGATCGCCGGGAAACCGCCCTTGCCGTCGACCCCACCAGACCGCGAACCACGGCCCGTGAAGCCACCGCCGTCGAAGGTCGGCACCGCCGCCCGAGTCCCGCCGAAGGCCGAAGCAAGGATGCCGAAGATACCCCCACCGCCACCAGCCCCGCTGAATGCCTGCGTCAAAGCCTGCTGGATGCCCGCGTTCAGAATGTTCGCCGCGATCTGGCGGAATATCTGCGCAAGGCTGTCGCGCAGGTTCTCGCCTTCAAGGATTGCATTACTGAAAGCGTTCGCGATGCCCTCTATGGCCTGGTCGAATTGCTCCTGAGCAAGATCGGCCTGTTCAAGCTGCTGCGTCAGCGCGCCGACCTGCGCCGCCTGCGCCTCGATCTGCGCGTTAAGCTGCTCGTTGACCGGGACGCCGGCGCGCTTTGCGGCATCGAGCATCGCCCATCGCGCCTGCAACCGCGCCGCTTCCTGCTCGGACTTCCCGAACAGTTCGATCTGCCGCTCAAGCTGCTGAATTTCACGGGTCGCACTCTCGAAGATGTCAACCTCTCGCGCAGCACTCGCTCCGCCGCCAGAGGATCGGCGCCCCCCGCCACCGCGCTTGCGACCGCCGCCACTGCTCCGGGCCGCTGCCCGCTCTGCGGCCTTAGCGGCCTCCTCCTGCGCTTTGACCTGCTCTTGCCATTGACGGTCAAAATCCGCCTGTTGCGGGATGTTCATGCCACCGGCAATCGCCGTCAGCACCCGCCCCGACGACGCGGAGAACGGGTCCAGCTCGCCGACGCCACTAAGCCCGGCCGCTTTGTTTTGCGCCGCAATCGCTGCCCCAACCGCAGCAGCCGCCCGACCGGCCGCCGCCGCTGCGCCATCCATATTCGCCGCCAGATTGGCCGCTGCCGCCGCCCAATTGTCGGTCGCCACCGCGCCCGCTTCCGCCGCCGATGTAATGTCAGACGCCGCCTCATGCGCCTTGCCATAGGAGCCCGCCAGATCATTCGTCTGCTTGATCAGATCATCGACCGCGACACCCTGCTCCGACAGCGCATCGCGGTTCGCTACCAGCCAATCGTGAACGTCAAGCCAAGCTTGGGCCTGCTGTTCCGGCCCCTGAGCATTGGCAACGCCATCCATCAGGTTCTGATATTGCAGGGCCTGCGCCGCCGTGAACCCGAATTGCTGCTCAAGATCACGCAGGAGGCGGATGTATTCATCGTAGCTGATGACCCCGGCATCAACCGCCTGTTTCAGGCTATCAAACCTCGTAACCATACTGGTTAATTCGGCAGTCGATCCGATAGCCTTTTCAATGGACGCCCCCACAGCCTCCAGTTCCTGCCGCGCAATCGCCAACTGGTTCTGAAACACTCGCCCCATTTCATCGCCAAGGGCGCCGTATTTCTCAATCAACAGATCAACGGGGATAGCCGCGTTAGCCTGTGCATCCCGCAGGGCTTCCAGCGCCTCGGTCAGCCCCTTGACGGCCTTGTCCAGATCGACAGCTTCCTCCTCCATATTCATCAGCGAGGCGACGAACGGGATGCCCAAGCCCGCCACCAAACCAAGCGCGGATCCAAGCGCACCAAAACCGCCAAGCAACTGCGGAAGCTGCTGGGCCAACGCGCGAGAGGCTGACGTGCCGCCTTGAATTTGAACAATAACGTCCTGCAGCTGGAACGATACGTTCTGCAACTGCCCCCGAACCTGGTTCGACATGCCGGTCGTTGATCTTGCAATACCCGAGTTGGATTTCACAAACGCTTGCTCTGCGATCCTCGCCGACTTGATCGCGCGCGCCTCGATCCTCGCAAGCTGCTGCAAGAATTTCTGCTCGGTCAGACCGATAGGTAGCTCAAGACCCGCTTCCGCTTCCGCCATCGCTCCACCTCTCGCCTAGCGCGCACAGCGCGTCGTATTCATCATCGGTCATCGGATCGCCGTTATGGGCGTGCCCGCCGCCCTGGGCGCGGTTCCAGCCGTCCACGCAGGCCGAAAACTCCCAGAAGGTCATTTCTTTGACTTGGGCCGGCGTGAAGCCGAGCGCGGCGCCGGTCCCGTAGAGGCGGGAGAAGCGGATTCTTCTGTCGCCGCCCCCGCCTCGCCCTCCCCCACCGGATCATGCTCCTTTCCGGCGAAAGCGCGGGACAAGATCGTGAAGGCCAGCAGGTTGAGTTCAGAAATGTCGGAATCCTCGAAAGCCTGCTTGACCTTTCGGTCGGCTTTCTGCCGGTCCATGCCTGCGCCAATCAGGCCGAGGCGGAGACAAGCCATGACCTCGCGCACCTTCACTGGGGAATAGGCGAGGCTGCCGCGCTGCACTCCCTGCGATAGCCGATAGCGCAGATCCAGCGCCCCTGCGTCGGTCAGGTCGTCTAGGGCCTCTAGTTCCCCGATGCGGAGAAGGAATTCATCCTCTCCGCTCGACCAGTTCGCGACGAACGGCTCTGCCATCAGGGCCCCGTCACGTCGTGGAAGGTCAATTCGCCATCCGAGACGATGGAAACAGTGGTCTGGACCTTGTTGCCACGCTCGCCCGTCACCTCGAACCCGGTCACGTGGACCTTGCCCTGCCAGTAACGGCCGTTGGTCGTATCATCGGGCGCGCCGATGTAGATGCGGGCATTGATGCTTTCTGTGGTGTTAAAAGCGTCCCACCATTCGTCCACTGCCTCCGCAGCAAGGATGCCGGATCCGTTGGCGCTGAAATCAAGGCTTTCGACACCGCGTTCGACCCATGCCGGCAGTTCTGGGTCATCACAATCGGGCACATTGACCTCAGTTGTGTTTTTCGTGAACGAAACCGTGTGATTGGTCAGGCCGCAGGGGCGCAGATATGTGCCGGGAACAGTTGCGCTCTCAAGGAAGATAGCAACCGTGCTGCCAACATAAGTCGTTGGTTTTGCCATGATAGGCTCCATTTGATGATTGCCCTGCCCACGGGCGCATGATGGGCGGCCGGGATCAGTCCCGGATTTCTTCGATGCGGTCGCCCGCCTTATCCCGGCAGGCCCGCGTCAGACCGGCGTGGATCTCGCCAGCGAGGAAGATCATGATGACATTCGGCTTCGGCGCCCATTCGAAGTCTCGAAGGACACGCCATTTCCTTTGTCTCGGCATCGCGGTATCCTTCGGCAACCATGGAGGATGCCTTGCACAAGTCCGTTCAAATCCTGATCGCAGCCGCCTGCGTCGTCACAATCGCTGCGGGATCAATCTGGCTAATGGATCGAAAGAAGCAAGCCGAGGCCATTGCCGCGAAGGAGGCGGCGGACAAAGCCCGTGTCGAAGCGACACTGGCCGTCCTTGAACGCCAGAACCGATCCCGGATGAATGCAGAAATTGACGCCTGTCGAGCCGATCTGGAAGCCTATGACAGCGGCAGCATCATCGCCTTTGTCCAGCGCGCCAAAGGCGGCGACATGCTCGCCGAAGTGAACAAATGCCGGGATCTGGTTAATCGCTGACCCATACCTTGCGAACGGCCCGAGTGATCGCCGAACGGACACGGGTCCGGTTCGCCCGCCATGCCGGGTTGAAGAACGGGTTGGCAGGCATGTTCTTCGTGCCATTCTCTTGCAGCTTGGCGTTCTGGAAACGCTGGCCGCGCTCATTGGTGACGATGGTAGTCTCATCGCCCGCCTTGACCACCACACCGATAAATCCGCGCGCCCCTTTACTCGTCTCGATAGAGGCGGCGTCCTCTACCCTGATGGACCGGATCAATTCGCCCTGCTCTCTGGGCACCAGATAACGCATCGCCGAGGCAACCTGTTCACCGCTGGTCTGCGCCTGCGCTTTAGCCGCCGCCGCCACCTTCGCAGCCTTCCGGCGAAACATGGCTTGAACTTCGGGGATGCCGTTAACCATCGTCTTCCACCATCGCTTCGACCTGCACCACGCCGTGCACGGCGCCGCTCGGGTCATCCATGACCCGCGCCAACGACACGCGCATGGGGTGCATCGTTAGCGCGACCTGATCGGCCCAGCCGCGCAGGGCTGTGGTGATGTCGTCCACCAAATCCTCGAGTTTGCCCTTGCTCGACGCGCTGTCATAGGCATCGACTTGCAGCGTGATATCCCTCGCCTCGATGCACTCCGCATCCGCGTTGACCCAGTAGGATGGCCCAAGGACGATATAGGGCATCGGCGTCTTTTCGGTCGGCTTGTCCACAATCTGGACACCTGGGATTTGGTCGCGAAGTCGGGCGATAACGATTTGGCGCAGGGCGCGGCCGGCTCTCATTCCTGCCCCCTCGTTTCGGCGTAGAATTGCAGGAACGCCCGATCCTCGGTTTCCTGCGGATCTTCGCGCACGTCATACTTCCGCCCGTCGATCTGCACCTGCCATTCGCTGGTGATCTCCCTCGTCAGGGTGGACGCACGCACCGTGATAATCGCCGGGTTCTTCGACTCCAGACGGGCCTGCATCACGGATTCACCCCCGCGCCGAGGGGCGAGGTTGCACCAGACCGCACCACGATCCGTCCACGACTGCACGACCTGCCCGTCGGCGTCCACCGCCTCGAACGGCTCAAGCAACGTGGCGCGCTTGGTGAGTTGGCCGGCCGTCATTGGCTGATACGACCTAAGCAAGGGCCGGGTCTCGCATCTGATAGAGCATCGACACCACCGGAAGCGGCGGATAGCCCAACTGGAAAGCGCCCTCGGTATCGTTGTCGGGGTTCCGGCGCAGAACGCCAATCCAGTAGATCGTCGCGACCTTCACCCGGTTCGGAACAACGGCACCAGACGGAACTTCACCATCCTCGATAAACGCATCAGCGCCGGATTTCAGATAGGCAATGACAGCCTCGCTGACGGCCTCGCATAGAAGTTCAAGAGCCGCATCCTCGTCGTCGCCGTCAATACGGAGCGCGGCCTTGATTTCGTCCAGATCAACAAGCTGCACCATCACGAAGCCCTCGCATCCCGGCCCTTCTTGACCGCTAGCCGCCAGCCCTTGCCGCCGTCTGGCTTTTCGTTGGTCGCATCCTGCGCGATCCACAGCGAGCCGCCGTAGCTGACTGCATCTCCCTTCTCGTAGCTTTCGCCCGATTTGTAAGGGCCTCGGTCAACGATGCCTGGAAGGCGAACGGATTTCACCACGTCGCCGCGCTGGAACTTGGCGATAACCCTGCCGTGCTCATCGAATTCAAAGCTCATGTCCTCGAAGCCAAGGCCATCAGAACCGTCTTTCCCATCGGCACCATCGCGGCCCGGTTCACCATCCTTGCCGACGAACACGCCCAGATCTTTCGTGGTGCCATCGCTCATCACCGCGATGAGGCGACCGCCATCGGCGCGGAACAGGTCTTTCACGTCCAACCCGTCTCGGCCCGGCTCGCCGCGTTCACCGCGGGCACCGTCCTTGCCGTCCTGCGGCGCGGGGATCGATTTCACGGCTTCCTCGACTGCCTCGGCCACCATGGCAGGAATGTCGGGAAGTTCAGGGTCATACAGTTCACTGCACTCTTTCACGATCTGCCTAAGGCCATCCTCTTGAGCAGCAAACCCACGCTCCATCGCCTTCCGCATCGCCTCGTCCGCATGCGATTTGACGCGCGCCTCTACAGCCTCCACCTGCTCGGCAAGCGCCTCTGCGGTAAGGCCCGCCGGTCGAGCCTCGACCGCCTTCACCTGCCCTTCCAGCGCCTCGATGCGGGCCAGAAGCGGCGCGGTTGCCGCCTTCACGATGCCAGCCAGTTCCTCGCCAAATGCTTTTGCGTCGATCATGCGGCCTCCAAGCTCTTGCGCATCGCAAGCAGCGTCTCCGCCACGAAGGCGCGTTCCTCGGCTTCGTCCTGCGCCGATGCGTCCGGTTGCGGGGCCGCTTCGGCTTTCGCCCATGGATCAGGACGCGCATCACGCTTCGCCAGGGCCTCAAGGCTATAGTTCTGCTCTTGCAGGAACACGCTGTCCCCGCCGGTTTTCGGCGCAAGATCAAATCGGCGCCGCATCTCATTGGGCGAGAAGATACCCTTAGCCTTGTCCATGACCTCCATCTGGGTCACGGAATCCATGCGCAGAAGGCCGTCAAGATCGAACTCGGTTCCGATCCCCTCAGCCATCCCCAGGCCTTCATCGAGACACAGTTCCACGTCCTCGATCAACGACTGAAGACATTGGCTGTAATATTCGACGTTCAGCGCCTGAATATTGTTATAGGTCGGCATCTGCCCGATGCCGATCTTGTAGGGCGGCACATGGTAGGTGCTGCACACCACCTCGGCGGTCCATTTTAGCTGTTCAATCATCTGGGCATCGGTCGATTTCATCGCCAACGCCTCGAATTTCAGCCCATCACCGAGAACGGCGATCTTGCCACCGCCGCGCCCCGAATAGCGTTCTTCCCACGTCTCTTTCAGCCGCGCCGCCGTCTCGTCCGAGATCGCGCCTGGGGCCGTCAGGATGCCGCCAGGGACCGACCGATTACCGAAGAACGACGCGCTGTTGTTCTGGATGTTCAGCCCTTGCGTGGCGGCCAGCCCGTTGGCGAAGATTGGAGACAGCCCGACCAGCGGGTGAAACAGCGTGTTGAACCGATCATGAATGATCTCACGCGCCGGGACCGTGATGCTCTCCTTGCCCGCCGACAAGTTGTCGGGCTGGATTTCGTAGAAAACATCCCCACTGTCCGACACCAGCGGCTTCACCCGCGCCGGGTCCAGAATGTGCATCTGCGTCACGACGCCGCGACCATCCCGCACCTTGAGGACATAGGTATTGCCGCAGGACAGCTTGGACAGAACCCAGCTTTCCCAGAACTGGATCCGGGTCTGGTAGCCGTTTGGCTTGCGCAGGACCGGGGAATAGGCCGGGTTCGTCACTTCGGACCAAATACCGCCCGAGTCCTTCTGGACCAGCTTGACACGCAGCTTGGCAATGTCGCGCGCGATCAGCGTCATGCAGGCAAAGACGGCATGGAAGGCAAGGACGGACTCCTTGTTGACCTCCACATTCCTCTGCCAGGCGCCGGGGAAAGATTCCAGCACGCGCCAACCGCCACGCGACGGGATGTTGTACAGCGCCTTCTCTTTTCGACTGAACGGCCACATCATGGCACCTCAATTGGATCAGGCAGCGGATCGGCAGTCACCGGATAAGCCTCGACCACAGTGTCGCCGCCGAGGCCGGTCATTTCGTAGGCTTGCAGGATCGACCACGCATCATCGACCAGCGCGACCAGATCGGCGCTCCACCCCGGATCGTTCGCCGGGCGCTGGCCGGTCAGGAACATCCTGACCGCCTGACCCATCGCATTATTCATCTGGTTCGGCGCCGGATAGGCCTGGGTCCGCAGATGCAGCCCGTCAGCATAGACGCTGGCCGGGGCGTAGCGATTTATCATAGCCCGAACGATCACCGGCACCGGGATTGCATAGACCGGGATCGTGATCGCCGGCTGACCCCGCAGCCAGTTCAGCCAGTATTGAACTTTGGCAAGCGCATCTGCGTCGATGTTGACCCCCTCGGGGCTATGCGGGATATAAATGCCCAGCAGCCGGCACCCCTTGGCCTGCGCCGTCAGCGCATACCAGTAGAGGTATTGCAGCGTCTCGATGCCCTGCGCGCTGGCGGGGTCGGCCAACCCGGTTTCAAGGTCGCCGATCTCGGTCAGCAGCAGCGCGCCGTCATAGCTGGCGGTCCGGTCAACCCCGTTCGCGTCCCATCGCTGTTTCAACGACGAAAACCCGGCGTAGTTCATGTGCTGCGCGCCGGCCCAGTAGGCGCCGAGATTGCCGAAGTCGCCCGGCGCCACCGCCTGCTGCAGGAATGAGTGCGCCGAGAACCCCAGCCCCTCGGCGCCGGTCAGCGTGACGCGCTGCGCAGGCGGCGCGCCACCGCCAGCCCGCCCGCTGCGGCCGATGAACTGAATATCCCGCGCGAAGCCAATCACGATTCCTGCGCCTCAGCCATCTTCTGCCGCAAAGTGTCAGCGTCCCAGCCCATGAACGGACGCTTGCCAACGACGGCCTGATACTGATCGCGAAGTGCCGACAGTTCATCCGTATTCGGATCCTCTGCAACCATGGCCCGGCCCTCGTAGCCCAGGCGTCCGAGAATGCGCGCAAAGCGCGGATCGCGATGCGACAGCGCACGCGTCATGTAGCTGCTGTTCTTTTTCATGGTGCCCTCGGCTGGCAAGGAAGTGGATGGCGGGCCGCTACAGCCCGCCATATTCATTACGGCGCGGCCGAGCCGCCCCAGGCAACGCCGGTCAGATAGGCCGAAGCTGACGTGCGGCGGGGAGCCCAACTGATCGTGCGCTCGGCACGGAACGCCACCGAGTTGGTCTGGAACATCGACACCAGCGATGTTGCCGTGGGCGTGGCCGAGTTGTTGGTCGGCGCGTCGTCCATTTGCAGCGACGCCTCGCGGCTCATGTCCACCGAGATCCCGCCATCATCGGCCAGGTAGATGTCGCTGGCGTTCACCAGGGCAACGATCCCGGTCGGCACGTATTCCGACACGATGGCCGGCAGGCCGAACAGCGTGCCGCCGTTCATGGTGATGCCGGGGAATTCCGCCTGACCCAAGGGGTTCTGCATCAGCGACAGAGACAAAGCGGTGGTCGCCTCCATGATCCAGACGCCCGAGGTCGGCGCGTTGTTCGCGGCGATGAACGCGCCGAACAGCGCCCGGATGTCTGCGCGAACCGCATCCGCATCGACGCCCGAGGACGCAACCGGCGTCACGCCGTTCAGGATCGAGGCCGGGGAAACACCAGCAACCGCAGCTTTGGCAGGGTTGATGAAGTCGATGTCCAGACGTTCGCGAAGCGCGGCGGCCAGCTGGTCGCGGACGATCATCTCGGCAGACGGGCTGGAATCACGCAGAACTTCCTCGGTCACGACCGCGATATTCGCGACCTTGGTCGGCTCCAGCACGGTGCGGTTGAAATCGAACTTGGTCAGCGGTTTCGCAGCGCCTTCACCGACCCAATAGCCGTTGCCGCCGGTGGTCTGCCCGATCAGGGCAGTGCGGAACGGAACCCGACGCAGAGAGGGAACCCCGTTCGCGCCGAAGCGGCCGAGGATCGTTTGCGGGCGCAGGAACTCCACGAAGTCCGCGAACAGGCTGCTTTCCTCACCGACCAGAGGGCCGGCCCAGGTCGTGCCCGTGGTGGTGGCAGCGCCGACGGCCGCCTTGGCGACAATGCCATAGACCGACGAATTCTCGCCATACAACGATTTTGCGACCTCGCGGACGCTCTCGCCGTCCAGCTTCGCCAGCGCCTTCACCTTCGCCAGCCGGGCGAACGCAATGCCCTTGTCCAGTTTCTCGGCAGCCTTCACCTGCGCGGGGATGCGCGGGTCACGCGAATCCGACGCGGCCTTGGCCGCCGAACCATCCACCGGCTTGGCACCAGCGGCGGCCATCTTTTCCATCTGGCGCAGGCGCGACAGGTGCTTTTCGACGGCCTCGTTCTCGGATTGCAGTTCATCGAACTGGTCCTGAGCCTCGGCGTCGAGGGTTTCGCCCTTCTCGGACGCAGCGTCCATCAGGGACTTCATGGTGGCTACGTTCGCAGCGTGTTTCGCCTCGAACGCACCGATCTGTTCGGCATAGGATGCCATGTCATTCACCATTTTTCTGGATGCCCTGCCCACGGGCGGTTACGGGCGACCGTTCAGATGATGTGGATCTTCCGGATCACGAACGGATTTGCCCGGACGCGGGCGGGATCGTTCAGCTTGACAACAGGCAGGCCCTTCTTGCCGGACGCGGCGGGCTTCTGGTCAGGCTGAACGATTGCAGCGGCCTGTTCTGGCTTGGCTGCGAATTGATGCGGGTCAACGCCCGCCTCCACCATCGCAGCCTTGTCCAGGCTCTTGATGGCAGTGATAACGGCCTGTGCGTTCGCCGGAACGCTGACCGTGGAAAGCTCGTAGATTTCGACCTCCTGGAAGTCGATTCCGCCGTCCTCGCGATAGGCATATTTCAGGGGTCGGAAGCCGACCGAGACCGCGCGCACGATCCCCGCCTTGATTTCGCCCCATGCGGTGTCAACGCGGTCTTTCAGCGGCCCCGGTTCATCAATGATCGGGATTTCCGCCGTGAACTGAATGCCCTTGGCAGTCGGCTTATCGAACGTTACCGAACCGATCGGTGCGTCATGCCGATGCTGATGCAGCAGAACCAGAGGATTCTTGAACACCGCACCCAAAGGATCAATCGTGTCCTGCACCCGATCCGGGGCCGGCGTGGTGGCCCAGCCGGTGAAAACCCGGCGCTTTTCGTCAACCGCCTTCGTCTCGAAAATAGCGTATGCGCGACCTGCCATATCCATGCCGGCCTCCTAGAATACCATGAATTGATATTGCGGCTCTCGCGGCGCTTCCGGGTTACGGCTCATAACCGTAACGGCGTCAAACAGCGCCATTGCCGGGTCAATCTTGGCGTCCCCGGCATTCGCCTTCGTTGCCCGGATCGCCGTGGCAGTCGGCTCGATCTTGATGTTGCCGACGCACCACGCCATCAGCGCGGACCCGTCATGCCAGAGCGTGCCGTTCGCAAGCTTGCGTTCGGCCGTCTTGATCGCGTTCATCATCGCGTAGCCCTGCGGCGCCCCGATGACCTTGCCGTTCTCCGGGGTTACGTCGATTTCCGCCAAGGCGTCGACCATTTCACCCAGCCCGGCCGGGTCGGCAGCGACCGCAGCCAGCAGCCCACGGGCCTTGACATCACGCACGATCTCGATGATCGCCGATATGTCGGCAAGCTCGTCGTCCACGATGGTGAGCGAGCCTTCCCGCTCAAAGTCCCGCAGCCGCGCCGCGATGCCCTTCCTGCGCTCAAGAACCCCGTCGTGGCACCACGCATGGCACCAGGCGAGCCAATCCTTCGTCTCCCGGTCCCGGCCGACCACAGCCAGCCCGAACAAGTCATCGAGGCCGCCGCCATCCACCCCGACCACAACAACCTCACTGCGATCCAGCACCTCGGCCAGATCAAGGCCCTTACGCGCGCGCTTCGACCAGTAGTCCGCGCCAGGCCAGCGGTTGGCCCGCAGGTTCATCCCGATCTCGACGTTCAGGTGCTTGGCGAGGAACGTGGCGCGGGTGCTGGCGTCCTTCGCCAGTTCCTTCCTCATCTCGCGCTCAAGCCATTCCTGCGATACCGACCGGCCAATGTTCGGATTGGTGATGTAGAAATTCGCCGGGTCCAGATATGCCTCTGCGTCCAGCATCGCCTGCGGGAACTCATACAGCACCGGCAGAAACCGCTTGTCATCAATCTTGCCGTCCCGCACATCGCGGGCATAGTCCAGCTTGTCCTTGAATACGCCCGCCGGGGGCGCGTCGGATTGCGTTGTCAGGTAGATCACAAACCCCTCGGGCCGAGACACCAGACCGCCCGTTGCCTCGCGCAGCATCGCGTCCGCGTTCGGCCGCTTCCCGAACACCCACAATTCGTCAATCAGGATGCGGCCAGACTTCTTGCCCGAAACCGTGTCAGTATCTGCCGCCACCACCTTTAGCGATGACTTGCTGACGCGATGCGTGATCGTCCTTACGTGATCCTGCACATGAAGCAGGGCGCCCAGCTCGTCATCTGCTCGAACCATCGCAGCAGCTGGCTTGAAACTGTTGCCGGCCACCTCGATGGTTGGCGCAAGGATCAGCAATTCTTCTTCTTCCCGAATGCCAATGATCAGCGCCGTCAGCATGATGCCAGCGGCAAGGGTGGACTTCGTATTTTTCTTGCTGATGCAAAGGAAAAACTCGCTGATCAGCTGCTTTCCTGTCTCCGGGTCATTTGCCCCAAAAATCGCTGCCACAAAATCGAACACCCACGGCGCGCAGCACTCTCCAAATGTCGGCTTGCCCGGCAGATCCGGCACCCGCAGCGCCTTGAACACCCCCAGCGCATATTCCGCCTCATCCGGGAACAGCGGCGGAAATGGAATAAGCCCTTTGCCGGCGACGATCCTGTCAGACCAGTCGGGGCACGATGTAGACCAGTCCAGCATTAGCCGTTGTCAACCGCCAGCTTGGGGCGAGACCGGGGAGCGAACCGACCACCTGCCGCAACTTCCTCGGCTGCGGCCTGACGCTGCGCCTTCTTTCCCTCGGGTGCCTTCGCTTCATTCCACGTCTTGAACGCAGTCGCCAGAGCCTTCACCACGTTTGCCCGGCCCGGAAGCTCAATCGCCTTCATCATCGCGGCACGACGACGGGGGTCATCCTCATGCGCCTCTATCAGTTCCGCCAACTCGCCATGATGCGTCGTCGCAGCGTCCAGTTCGTCGAGAAGCCGGAAAATCAGGTTATGGCCCTTTCCGACAATCTGATCCGGGTCAGTAGCATCTATACCGGCCATGATGACGGGTGCGGACTCGGTGCGGACAGGTTTGGAACCAGCTTGCGGACGGTCAGGCCAAGATTCAGCCTTGGCTTTTTTCCGGATACCGCGCTCCGAGACCTGATACCAATCGGCTATCCGTCTGATACTCCAATCTGATTTCTCCCAATCTGACCGGATGCTAGCCCAATCAATCGGCTTTTTCTCATCGGCCATGATCAGTCCGCGCGGAAAGTCCGCGCCCTCCAACTTCCCAGCAGGGAAAAAATCTCTGAGTGGATGGGGGCCGCGGGTCGGGGGCAAAATCGCTCCCAAGTCGGCACTACCCCCCCCTCTCGGGCCGGTCTGCCACTTTTTAGGGCATTTTCGGTCAAAATCGGTTCGATCCGGACCCATTATGGTTGCGTTTCTGCAACACTTCGGAAAATCGCGGAAATCTCGACCTCAGGCCGGGGTTCCGCGCCCCTGCGGCACGATCCGCACGTCCCCGATACGCCGCTGGTAGTGCGCCCACCACTCGGTCGCGGCCTGCATCACCTTGAGCGGATCGCGGTCCTGATCATTCGCCGCGTTCGCCATGCAGGTTCGCTCATCCGCTTCCATGACCACGATGCGCTGCGGCTTGAGTGTCTGCGCCCACCACTCCCTAAGCCTTGCCTTTGGCTCCGACACGATCAGCCATGCTGCTGGGTAACGGCTGGGCTTTGACAGGTCACCCAAGATCCTGTTGCGCTCCCACAGGGCCGGGTTGATCCATGCATCCCTGTCCCATCCATGCAGCGATGATCGGGCGAGACGCGATGCGATCACATCCAGGTCTACCACCAGGTCGTTAGGCCCAGCGTTCTCGGTGACATACCATGTTTTCCCCGATGCAGGCGGCCCGCACACGATGGTCAGCGGGATGATCGACGGCTTAAGCCATGACGGGTGAGATGCCGCCTTCTTGTCGGCGCGCTCCATGGCCTGCTTGCGGCTGTTATGGCACGGGGCGCAAACGCATTGGATGTTGGTCCTGTCCCAGAACAGTTCCTCATTACCCCTATGCGGCTGGGTGTGGTCAGCGACGAGTTGCGATGTGTCCGTCTCCACCTTCCCGCACATTGCGCAAGTGAACCCGGCATCTGTGAGAACCTGCCAGCGCAGAGTCTTCCAGCGTTCAGTGCCATACCATTTGCGCCACGGGCTGTCCTTGAGGCGTTGCGCAGATCGGTCTTTCTCGGTGGGCCTTGCTGACAGGCGTCCGGTCGGCGCAGACAACCTGGGTTTGAGGGTTGTCAGTCTAGCCATTGTGTTTGCTGCCCTTGTCAGCCCATGGCTTGCGGGTCATTTCTTCGAGGGCACAAGCGCCTCGGTGCCGGAAACCAGGGCGCTAACTCGGATCGGGCCTACCACCTCTCGATAAACCCATCCGGGGCGGTCCACATCGGGGACATCAACGACTTCCCGGCTGATCACCACATCCGTCACCTTGATCACGGTGCCGTTGCTGGCGCGCAGCTCCCATTCGATGCTGTCAGGCATGGCGCTACCTCCGGTCCACCCACAGTCCCGCCGCCTGCATGGCGATGAGGGATGCGGCGAGGATGAGGGCGAGAAAGATGAGCATGGGGATCCTCATGTGGGAAACCCCGCCTGACTGACGCCGGGCGGGGCTGTCTGCGAACCGTAGCGCGCAGGGGGAATGGTGCCTGGGTGCCGCAGCTTCCGTTCCGCCCAGGCGCGAAACCTCATAACCGATCAGCGGCGTTCGTTTGCCCCTTTCGGAGCGTTGAGCGCGGCGGACGCACAACCCTGCGCCCACTTTAATCCTGCTGGCACCGCGCTCATCTCGGTTCACCGCACGCGATGAGCCGAGAAAAGGGCGGGGCGGTTAATTTGGTTGCAGCGGCTGGATTCGAACCAGCGACCTGTGACGTTATGAGCGTCCCGAGCTACCGCTGCTCTACGCTGCAATGTAGATCGCGCCACCAAAATGACGGGCCGCCTGTGGTCAGCGTTGCAACTAGGCCCATTAGCCGCGCTCAGGAGGATCATCTGCCGCTCTAGGCGCTCAACCGGGCAGGTTGTTTTGCCGACCCCCTGTTGCCCGGTAGATGATCCGCCAAAGAGCGGAAAGGGCGCCGCTCTCGCGCACGCCCGTCCCGATCTTGCAATTTGTATACTCTCGATCCCGGCAGGTGTCAACCGTGGCGTGCAGCGTCACCCATCCATAACCCCGCGCAGCACCTTGAGCAGCCCCGCCGGATCCCGCGCGGGGCCGTCATCGATCACGCAGCGCAGGGCCATGGACGCGGTGGCGGCGTCGTGTCTGCCCATGATGCCGTGCAGGCGCATCCACGCGGCGACGGCTTGGTTGTGCCGCTCGGTGTCGCTGCGCAGGTCCGGGGGCGGGCTGTCGGCGCTGACCTCGGTCGTCTCGGGCGGGGCCAGCAGGGACAGGCAGACGGCATGGCGGCGGGGTGCGCCGATAGCGGCGTCATAGGCGGCGACAGCGCGGCGTATCCACACGATCGCATCCCATAGCGCCGGGTGGTCCGCGCGTGGGGCATGGGTGGCGACAGCGCGGCCTGCGTTGCAGCCATACCACGGCGCGGCGACCTCGCGCAGGGTGTCGGCGGTCGGGGGCCAGCCCATGATCGCGCAGCGGGCGCGCAGCATTTGCAGGCGGGCATCTTCCTGCGTCTTGCGCGGCCGACCCGGCCCGGTGCGGCGCTGGGGCACGGGGTCCGCACCTGGCAGGGTGATGCCTGCCTCGGCGATCCTGCGGCGGCGGCGGCGGCGCTCGGCTTTACTGGTCATCTGTGAATCGTCCCTCTCTGATGTCGCGGGTCAGGCGGTGATCGGCCTGGTGTTGGTGCCTGCGCTCCGCCTGCCTCGCCTTGCGGGCTGTCTCGCGCTGTGCGGCCTTCTGGCGGCGCTTGCGCTTTCCGGGGTCTGGCGGATGGTCGGAATTGGTCATTGATCGCCTGCCGGGCGCTTGCGGTATCTCCGCACGATCCGGCGGGGCTGATCCCACCATCGCCAGCCATGGGCGCGCATCTGGGAGCGGAGACCGGAGTCGTCCACGCCGATGGCAGCGGCGATCCTGGGCGTGGTCCACCCCTCTGCCGCTCGGGCCAGCGCCCATCCGATACGCTCGTCGCGGATCTCCTGCGGGGTCCAGCGCGTCATGCGGCCGCGCAGGTGGGACGGGGCGGTCAGGGTCATTCTGCACTCCTTCGGATGGTCCGGCATCAGATGACCTGTCGCCAGTCGGTGATGCCGTGGCCATTGCGGGGGCGACTGGCGACGGGGCGCCGGGACGGCTTGACGGTGCCGATTGGCTCGATGTCGTGCGTCCAGGGCTCGGGGGGCAGTGAGATACCGCCTGACAGGCGATGAGCGGGCCGCTGAGCGGGGGTAACGCACCCTTCGGCGGGGGTAGTAGCTGCGGCAAACTTCCGGGCCTGTGTCCCCCGCAAATCGTCACTCCCGGACCTGGCGAGGGCATTGACCCATGCCACGCCGACCTCTAGCGCCTCGGCGATCTCGGCGCGGCTATAGCCGTAATCCAGCATCTCGGCGACCCATTTGCGGAGGGCATGAGCTCTGGCGCGGCGGACGGTCATGTCGCCGGTGTTGCGGGCGCCCGTAAGGCCGGGCGGCGGGATGAGTGGCGGACGGCGGGTCATTCTGCTGCCTCCATCATGTGCTGGGTTATGCCGGCCCATTGCGCAAAGGCGCGGCGCTCTGTCGGCGTCTGCTCGCGCTCCCGGGGAAGGCGCTTTGCGTTTCGTTTGATCTGTTTCGCCTTTGTCTTAGCCATCGTCTTATACCTACCTAGTAATTAACCAGTCTTGCTGGTTGAGAGAGCCTGAGCAGAAGGCATAGGACGACTAAGCCCCGGGGAAATCCGGGGTTTAGTCCCTATGCCTCCGCGATCTTGCTGGCCGAGCCGAGCCGTCGCTTTGGCCGATCTGGTGGCGTGGCGTTCCCCAGATCGTTGAGCGCTATCATTTCGGCAGATTTGCCACTCTGCCGGGGACCGCGCTTCGCTCTTTCGGACTGCGCTTTGCCTTTGGTCCCGCCCCATGGTAGGCTTTCTGTATCCAGCGCCACCGTCATCATCCCGCCAAGGATTCCTAACCGACCGCTGGAACAGCCCCGCAGCTTTCGAGTGCGCGGGGTTACTCTTTGAAATCACCCCATCACGACCTCCCGCAGATGGAGCGCTACGGCCCGCAGTCCGTCAGTCATGTGCATGTCGTTGAAATCGCCAACCGCGGTGGGCATTGACCATGCGCGACCGGATTTAACGGCGTAATATTCGCCAGCCCCAAATCCGCCCAAGGCTTCCTGCGGAGCGTCGTGGTCGGCCGCGACAATGGCCCCGGACAGGCCAGACGCGACCTTGCCGACATTGCTGGCCGAGAATGCAGACAGGACCGTCGCAGAGCGCCCCAGAAGCCGCAGGGCAGCCCTGACGCTTAATGCGGTGGCAATGCCCTCGCACACCCACGTTTCGCGCCCTGTGGCGACCCTGTGGCTTGCACCGCCCATCGTCCCTTTGAGGATGTTCTTCTTGGCCCCATCGGGGGTGATGAATTGCAGCGTGGTGATCTGCTGAGCGATACGGCCTGGAATGACCAACAGCGGCCCATCGCCATCAGGCAGCGCGGCGGCCATGGCATCCCCAAGCCGACCGATCGGCATGAACTTGCGGGGATCGTCAATGACAAGCCCCCGCTCATCTGGAAACCCTTTGCGCGCCAGATACGGGTGCTGCGCCTGATCGCAGGCCGCCACAATGCGCTGACATGTGGCGAACACCTCCCGACGCTCGGCTTCAGCCCTGCGTTCGGCCTCAATGTCGCGCGGCGGGGCTTTTACCTCGTTCTGGCCCGCCAGCCCATCGACTGTAAATCGCTGCTGCTGGCCGGTGATCCAGTTCCAGCAGATGCCACCGCGACCATCGTCAAATATCAGGACGCGGCCAGACGTGTTTGATTTGCTCTTCCCTTCAGCCGGGCACTGTACCCATTGGCCGTGCCTTGTTTTGGTCGGTGGGATAATGCCAACGGCGCGGCAGGCGTCAGACATGGCGGCGTGAATACTCATGCCATTGCCCTCCGCTTGCTGTTTTTGCGGAATCGCTGAGTTTCCCGCTGGATCAGAGCATAGGCCGATTGATCTACCGTGCGCTGGATCGGAGCGTCGAACCACCCAAATGGCAATTTGTCATTCGGGTAGATGCCTCTAAAAATTCCATAAGCCCATCTGCGTGCGTGGTCCTCGCCCTTACGGCTGTGCTCGGACGTGTAGCACAACGCAGCATCCCACACCCTGCGCGGCTCTTTCAGGCAGTCAGCTCGCAACCCGGCGCGCGGCTCCATCGCCAGAGTCCGGGGATTATACTCATGCATCTCACCAGCGACCGTGACGATGCCGGAGCGGGCTGGTTTTTCCCATCCGCAGCACAGGCAGGTGTTGCCGCGCAGAGCACCAGAACATTCTGGACAAACGACCTTCTCTCTTTCCCGTTCGCTGCGCTCTCTCGGCTTGCTGTCGCGCTTCGTGGAGTGATCCAGATCACCAACGCCATTTTCCCACACATCGAACATATCCAGTCCGAACCGCTCGATATTTCCCGAATGATCCAGCCAGATCGCTTTGTCCTTGCCTTCGCAGGTCCGCATGATGCGGCCGATCTCCTGCATGTGACTGGACAGGCTCTTTCGATAGGGCTTGCAGGAAATGCCGCACCGAACGTCCGGCACATCGAACCCTTTGGTCAGCACGCCGCAGGACACCAGCCCGTGGATTACGCTGTCATCACGGCGGAATTCTGCGATCTTCTCGGCGCGCTCGGCGTCGTCCCTGTCCAGATAGCTGATCTGCTGGAAATTGAAGCCCGCGGAGCTGAACGCTGCGCACAGTTCACGGCCATGCTCAACGGTCGGGGAAAAGACTATGGTCTTTACAGGGCCGCCAAAGTGTTCATTGGTCTTGGCAATCCATTCCTGGACGACATCTCCAACGATCTGGATGCCCGCAGCCGTGGCACTGGCGTCAGAAAACTCGCCATAGCTGTTGAGGCCAAGATCGGCATCATCAGGGGACTTGGCGACATAGATCTTCGGCTCGATCAGGAAGCCGTCATTGATAAGCTGTCGGGTCGGGATGACGTTGACCACATCGTCCCAATGCTCCCCCATGCCCTTCGTGAACGGGGTTGCGGTCAGGCCGATTTTCACCGCGTTGGGGTATCGGGCCATGAAGTCCAGCGTGGCTTTATACTGGCAATGCGCCTCGTCCACCACGATCAAGTCCGGGTCGCGCGGTAAGCTGCGCCGGGCCAGAGTCTGGGCAGAGCAAACCTGCACGTTTTCGCGCGGGGTCCAGCGGCTATTGATCCCCTGAACGATACCGTGCGAAATACCATATTCATCAAAGACGGCGCTCGTCTGATCCACCAGCGCAACACGGTCCACGATGAACAGCGCATAACTGCCCTTGCGATCTGCCTCTTGCAGCAGGTGTGCAGAAGTCAGCGTTTTTCCGGCTCCGGTTCCGGCTACCAGCAGCAGGCGGCGCTTTCCTGCGCGAATGCCCTTGCGCAGGTTCTCGATTGCGTCGGCCTGATAGGGACGCAGGCAAATTTCCTTGGTCGGGGCAAAGTTAAGCATCCATCACCTCGGCATAGGCAGCGGCCTCGGCATCGGCACGGCTCATGCCGCCCTCGAATTCCCGGATCGCCGCGCGTTCTTCGAAGTCGTCAAATTCCGGCCACACCTCGCGCATCAGGTCGTCACGGTGATCCTTCACCCATGCCAGCGCCGCAGGCGTCAGACGCCCCTTGCGCAGGGTGATGGTCCACTTGTCGCGGATCACCTCGCCGCCATGGGCGCGTATGCGCTCCAAAATCGCCATCAGAGCGGAATCACCTGATTTTCCGCCTCTTTCTTGAGGCGGGCGATTTCGGCCTTGAGAGCGTTGACCTGCCGTTGCAGACGGGCGGCATTGGCCTGATGCTCGCGCATACGGCCCTCGGCGGCGTCAGCGCGGCGCTTTTCATTGCCAAGGGCGCGGCCAAGGTTGTCCTGCCGATAGAGCGAGTTTTCAGATTTCAGCGCGGAGATTTCGCTACGCAGTTCTGCGATCAGCGCCTTGCGCTCGGCCAGGTCGGCGCGCAGGCCAATGATCTCGTCCACCATGGCATCTGGCGTCAGCTTGCCGATTTCCCGGCGCAGCTTCGCGGTTTCGGGATCGACCTCTTGTTCCGCAGGCGGGATTTCAGCCTCAACTTTTTCCGCGACCCTCTCTGCTTCGGCTTTGGCAGCGGCGGCTTCTTCGGCCTTTTTTTCTGCCTCTTTCCGTTCATCCACGGTTGCGGCCTTTTCAGCAGCAGCGCGGGCTTCGGCTTCTGCCTTAGCCAACGCCTCGGCCTCTTTCCGGGCGGCTTCGGCTTCCTCGCGCTTGCGGGCAGCCTCTGCCTCACGCTCGGCCTTCTGGCGGGCCGCTTCGCGCTCTGCTTCGATCTTCTTCCACTGGTCATGCCAGCCGCGCAGGGTGCGGGCCTTGCTGTTGGCGCGGGCCTCGGCCAATTGATCGGCGTTGGCAGCGGCCCACATGGCGGCGGCGCGTTCGTGATCGTGGATTTCGTGACCGCCAACTTGGCGGAGACCATTTTCAACAACCCACTTCCCGAAATCTTCATCTTTCGGGAACAGCGCCCGCCCTTCATTCAGCGCCGCGCCATAGGCAAGCCAGCCCTCGATTGCGTCGGCCTCGCCCTTCGCTACCTTGTCCAGCGCGATCTGCGCATCACCAGCAAGCGCGGCCAGTCGAACGGCGGTTTCATTGTGCCCGTAGTTGGTCATGTCAGAATGATCTCCACGCCCTGCGATGCGAGAATTGCCCGCTTGAGCTTGAATTCCGGCGTCTGAACGCCCTTAACGTCCTCGATCACGTCCACGCCTTTCGGCACATCGTGATAGGCGAAGTCGGCAACGTAGAATGCCGGTCGGCCAGACGGCACAAACCGCAGCGGCTTGCCGTCAGCACCGCGCAACGGGATGCGCAGCTGCCGTTGCAAATCGCGGATCAGGCCGTTCCGTTGCAGCATTCGCAGGACACCCCAGCGATGGGCCTCCTTCTGGCTGTCGAACCGGATGCCGTCCACGATGGCGGTCTTGTTGCGATATTTGCGGCGTTTCTCATCGACGGCGATGCTCACCTGATCACCTCCGACAGCATCAGACCGCCTAAAGCGGCGTTGACCGGAGCCACAGCGATGAGGGGTGTGGGCCATGTCACTCCATCACCTCCACGCCGATCTGGATCAGGAAGGCGATGGCGACAGGAGCCAGCAGGGCGAGGCCGAATGCGGTCATTGCTTCACCCTCATGTGCTTGGCGACATGAAGCTGATCAAAGGATGAGACAATGCGATCAAGGATCGGGCGGTAGTCGAAATCACCCTCGTTCAGGCCAAAGGCGATTGTGTCAGCCAGCAGTGCGAGCGCATCCTCGGGCCGGTCGTAATGATCCAGCGCGCGATCCCACATATCAATCATGGATGAGACAATGTCGCTCATGCCACACCTCGCTTGCCAGACTGGCGGCGGGGTTGACGGGTGGGGGAGGAATCCCCACGTGCAATTGCATGCACCGAACTGTTTTGCTTCATGTATTCTCGGATGCGGTCAGCGACCTTCATCGTCGGGCTGGCTTCGCCGTCCTTCCACTTCTGCCACTGGCCCCATTGAGCATTGATGGCATCCCGGAGAAGCTTCTGGGGGCTAACCCCCTCGCGCACGCAGTAGGCTTCGATGTCTGAGATGAGTTGTTCCATGCCGCGCATTATGGGGTATAATTACCCCATAAGGCAAGCGCAGATTTACGCCATTCGCATGGCCAAGGGCATGGGGTATATTTGCCCCATGGAAATGACTTTTATTGAAGCACTTAGGCACGCCATGAAGGTCACTGGACGCGGGAAATCTCTCCGCGACGTGGCCACCAGATCCGGTGTATCATACGACATTCTGAAGAACGTAAATCAGGGCAAGTCAGAGAAGCCGAACGCCGAAGATGCGACGAAGATCGCAGACTTCTTCGAGGTGTCACTGTCTGACTTTTACGCAGGGAATGTTCGATACCTCGGTGACGAGGTTAATTCTGAGGTCGTCCAGGGTGTGGCCAAGATGAACAGCATCATGCGCCGCCTTCGGAAGCCGAGCAGCCACGAGCAACTGCGTCTCTTTGCTCAGTCTCTTCTTCGCGCTGAAGAAGAATCTCTGCAAAGCGAAGAAGATCGGAGCGACCCTGCGGACTCAGCTTCATAAACGTCTTAACAACCGATTCGTCCCGCATACCACCCTCCCAGCGACTCAAGAACAGACCGTGAACTTGATGTTAGGCAAGAATCCGCCAGCCGGTCAATTGTCCGAAAAGACGGTTGCGTCAGGGAAGGCGGTTAGCCTTTGTTAACAAGGGGTAAGCATGTCGGAGACGCCGCGCAGCGAGGAATCCGAACAGATCGAGGCAGCCGCGCGCGTGGTGCTGGGGCTGCTGCGCGGCCTGGTCGAACATCCTGGATCCGTGGAGATGAAGGCCCTGCCCTTCCTGCTGCTGGAAGCGGCCGAGGAACGCCACCGCCAGGGCGATTTCGGCGCCGAGCGGATGCTGTGCGACTGGGCGGATGTGTTGAGGGACTGGGAAGATTAACGATTACAGAAACGGAGGACAAATATGGCTTTAACTCAGAACGACGCTAAGATTGTCATGGGGATGCTGGCCAGGGGGGATAACCATCACGACATTGCCGCTTGGTTTGGAGAGAACCAAGGACGCGTTGCCGATGTAGAAAGCGGTCGCATGTATGGGGTTCTTCCTGCAGCGCCCGCAGCGGACCTCCCCCCGAAGGGTTCTCCGGGACCTAAAGGGAGAAGGATGCGCGCGTTTGCTGCTAAGGCTTTGAAAGCCATTGAAAACGGCAATGCTGCTGAAGCAGAGAAGGTTCTGCGAGACGGGTTGGCGGCTTACGACCGTAACGAATATTGATCGTAATCCCCCTGACGCTCCAATGATCTCCTGCAGGGCGGCACCCATGCCAACTTCGGCTGGCTATCGCTGCCATGCATCCATACGAACCACGCGTAACCGGTGGCTGTGGTGGCCTTCGGGTCAACCCTGCCTTTGATCATAGGAACACGCTCGGAGAACTGAGCAAAAATCGCTGGCGGGCGCTCGCGAAAGATCGATCGGTATCTACCGACGCTTTCCAGGAAAACAGTCCTGGCAAGAATGGCGACCCCCACACGGGCCACTGATAGCGCCCGCTCAACAAATTCCTCGGCTAGGCGAAACGGCGGGTTGGTGATGACCCAATCGTGCGCACCGGTCTCATAGGGATAGCTGAGAAAGTCACGAACAGGCGCATAGCCGTAGTGATGGGCATCAGCAGCTACAACTGCGGCGAAATACTCTGACAGCGGCCTGGCCATGTAGCCACGCCCACAGGCAGGCTCTAGGCAGTCCATGCCCTTCACACGATCTGTGCCGATCACATGCTCCATCAGAGCTCTGGTCGCCCATGGCGGCGTTGGGAAGTCATCTCGACTATCCTTCGGCTCATGCCGTTGCGCCATCACTGCGTGCGAAGTGTTCTGCTGCATGACCGTCTCCTTGAGAACGCCTCAGTAGCCCGGCGCAATGTTGCGCACCACCCCAGATGGCCCGAATCAGGTGGGCTTTTTGCTGTCCGCCGGCACCGCGCCGGCTTGCCGGGACTCGACTCCGGCGCGGAAGATGCCAGACTAGCAGAACCCTGACCGCTCAGACCGGCAGGTAGGGAGGCATCCCTGTGTGGCCCGGCAAGGGCTGCTAAGGCAGACGTGGCAGGGACTCCACCGTGAACACCCCTGCCTCGCCCTGTCGCCCGGCTGCCGGTGAGCGCTCACCTATGCCAAGCCGCCTCGCTAGGGCGGGGTATAAATACTGAGTGTGGCAACACGCTCGACCGGTCGAGCACCGCACTACGGAGACATCCATGCGGTTTCGTTCGGCGGTGGCGATGATGGCGGACGTGTTCACCATTATCGTCGGGGCCATCGTCATAGCTGAGAAGCTGTTCTGATCCCCAGGGGAGGTTACGGCCTCCCCTACCACCTTTCCACACCCCGAATCACACCCTTTCTTCCGCGCCAGGAACCGAGTCCCGGCTTGCCCTGTATAGCATGGGCGAATCGGGGGCGGAAGCAATGTGGAGTATTTTTACTCTTTTCTTGTTGACAGAGGGGTAAACTTACCCCATCCTTATCTCAAGCCAAGCGACGAAGCCGAGCCTTGGCACCACCCCGAGATGAGAGGAACCCCCGTGAACATCGACAACCTGACTATCGGCGAGGCCAAGCGGATCGCCGCCATGTTCGGCGGAGTGCAGAGCGCCCCGGAAACCATTGGTGAGATCGGACGCAAGGTTATCGTCCGCAGCCGCGATGCGGGCGTGATCTACGGCGAATATGCAGGAAGCGACGGGTCCACCGTTCATGTCGCGAACGGTCGGCAGCTTTGGAAATGGTGTGCCGCCAAAGGCATCAGCCTGATCGACGTCGCAACCTACGGCGTAAACGCCTCGGAATGCAAGTTCAGCGACGCTGCGGCGACCGTCACCGTGTTCAACGCCTGTGCTCTGATCGATGTGACTGCCACCGCCGCCGCCAGCATCGAGGCGGTGTGATGAAGGTGCTCCGGTTCACTGATTACGACCCCGCCGAGGACGTTGACGGCAGCGGCTACGGCTACGGCTACGGCGAAGGCTACGGCTACGGCTACGGCTACGGCTACGGCGAAGGTGACGGCTACGGCTACGGCTACGGCGAAGGTGACGGCTACGGCTACGGCGAAGGTGACGGCTACGGCTACAGCTACGGCTCCGGCTCCGGCTACGGCTACGGCTACGGCGAAGGTGACGGCTACGGCTACGGCTACGGCTACGGCTGATCTTCCGCCCCAAATCCCCACCACCACCACCACCATCATCACGAAAGGAACACCCCCTGCCATGCAAGCCCCGCTATCCCCCGTCCCGCCCGGCGTGATCGCCGATCTCTGCCTTCGCGACCTGTCCCGCATCGAGCGGTTCCGATCCGCCAAGCGCGACTGGCAGATGAAGCCCCTGTCGATCCTGCCCGAGCGCCCGACCATCAGGCTTGAGCACGGCAACGATTACAAGGTCATTGCGCAATGAGCGAAACCATCACCGCCTACAAAGCATTTAACGCAGACCTCACTTGCCGGGGGTTCCAATACGAAATCGGTGCCACCTACACCCACAAGGGGAAGGTCGCTGCCTGCTCCGGCGGATTCCATGCCTGCGAGAACCCGCTGGATGTCTGGGGCTACTACCCCATCGTGGACGGAAAGGGCGCACTGACCCGCTACGCTGAGGTCGAGCTTTCCGGCGCCATGGACAAGGACGGCGATAAGATCGCCGCCGCGCAGATCACCATCAAGGCCGAGATCCGAATGCCCGATTTCATCAAGCGCGCCGTCGCTTGGGTTATCGACGCGACGAAGGTAATGGGTGACGATCCCAGCGGCGACTACACCCAGATCGGATCCAGCGGCTACTCCGCCAAGATCGGATCCAGCGGCAACTACGCCAAGATCGGATCCAGCGGCGACTACACCCAGATCGGATCCAGCGGCTACTCCGCCAAGATCGGATCCAGCGGCGACTACGCCAAGATCGGATCCAGCGGCTACTACGCCAAGATCGGATCCAGCGGCAACTACGCCAAGATCGGATCCAGCGGCGACTACACCCAGATCGGATCCAGCGGCGACTACACCCAGATCGGATCCAGCGGCAACTACGCCAAGATCGGATCCAGCGGCGACTACACCCAGATCGGATCCAGCGGCAACTACGCCAAGATCGGATCCAGCGGCTACTACGCCAAGATCGGATCCAGCGGCAACTACGCCCAGATCAATGTGTCCGGCAGCGGTTCCGTAGTCGCCTCGGCCGGATACGATACGGTCGTCACCGCCGTTGCCGGAACATGGCTCTCTCTCGCCGAATACGACGACGAGGGGCACTGCATCGGCTTCGGCACCGGGAAGGTGGAAAAAGACGGCGTGTATCGCGCTGAGGGCGGGAAGCTGGTCGAGGTGGTGCAATGATCCGCGCCCTCGCCATCCTCGCCCTGTCGGCATCCCCGGCCATGGCGAACCCCGCCGGCCTGATTGCCGGTCTTTGCCTCGACAACCCGGACGTTGTTGACGCGATCCGGCACTGCTTCATCAGCATGGGCGGCGTCACGCTTTCCGCCCCGCTTCCCGAGCGCCCGGTGTGTGAGGTCCGGCAATGACCTACCGCAGCCCCGCCGATTACCGCCTGCGCGCCTTCGTCTGGTCCGCGCTCCTTGCTTGGTCCGTCGCTGTATGGATTGCGATCATCGCTTTCATCGCCATCCCGGCCGCCAAGGCCATCGTAGAGGCCGCCAGCAATCCCGCCGCCTGCGCAGGCTATGACCGCTCGGATTGCGCTGCTGTCATGGGGGAGCGGTGATGGCAAGCCGTTCCTACGACCCAGACGCCTATAACCCCGACGTTTACAAATCGGACAGATACGATGAATGGACCGGATGGCGCGATGACCGTGAAGTTGACCCCATCGACATTGATGCCTTCAATGCCGAGCAGGACCATATCGATGCGATCAAGGCCCAGGTCAAAGCCGAGTATGCCCGCATCAACGGCCCCTCGATCTTCGCAGAGATCGCGGACCACAACGACCGGCACTGCCACCTCTGCCGCGGCAAGGGCTTCATCGGATCACCCGGTGAAATGGTCCAGTGCAATCTGTGCATGGGGACCGGTGCCGAAAGCTTCGTCATCATCAGACAGGAGGATGCAGCATGATGCTGTCCCCGTTCGAAATGACCCCGCCGCCGGACTTTTTCACGGACTGCTGCGAATGCGGCGCCCCGTTCGGCGATCCCACACGCGACCCTGAAACCGTGTGGCAGGACGCAGAGGCCCCGAATCTCTGCCGTCACTGCGCCCAGATGATCGAGGACGAGGAGTGACTTCATTAGAACGCCTCTGCCGCGCAGAACTGGCACGATGCTGGCGCTCCTACCGGGCTACCCGGCATCTGCCTATCGCGAACAAATACGCCGCCCAGGATGTGCGCCGCGCCATTGACAATATCCGCGCCTACGCCAGCCGCAGAGGCGCATCCCGCCCGCCATCGTGGGCGCAGCAACAGAATTTCCCAACTTCCGCTGAGTGAAAACAGGAGAGAATAGAGATGGTTGGATTCATCGAAGAAAGCAAAGGTGTCGATTTCAAACCGACGCCAGAAGGTCAACACGAAATGGTTTGCTGCCGGGTGGTCGACCTCGGCACCCACCAAACCGAATTTCAGGGGCAGGCCAGATTCCTCCGCAAAATCCTGATCTCGTGGGAAATCCCCGCAGTGCGCATGGAGATCGACGGAAAGGACGTGCCCACGCTCCACAGTGAGCGGTTCACGTGGTCGTTTCACGAGAAATCAAATCTTCGCAAGACGCTGGAAAACTGGCGCGGCTCTCCGTTCAAGCCGGAAGATTTTTCCGGCCCCCCTAACGGCTTCCATATCAAGAAGCTTCTCGGGGTGCCGTGCTACGCGCAAATCATGCACGAACAAGGCGCGAATGGTCGGACCTATGCGAACATGACTTCGATCATGCGCTATCCCGGAAAGCCTGAAGCATGGCCGAAGGCGGAAGGCGAGCTGATCTTCTTCGATCTTGATAGCTTTGAGCAAGGCGTTTTCGACAAGCTTCCGAAGCGCATCAAGGCGCAGATCGCAGGAACCCCGGAGGGGGCTGAGCTGATCCATCGCGGCATCATGCGCTATCAGGCAGATGATGACCAACAGGGAGGCCAACAGCCCCGGCAATCGAACGGCGCTCAATCTGGCGGCGCTGGCGGCTACAGCGACGGTTTCTCGGACGAAATTCCCTTTGCTCCCTGTGTGCTGTGATGACCGCCATTCGCCCAATCCCCGAAACAGTCTGCCGCGCCGCCATCCAAGCCGTCCAGGAAGGCGGCTGGACACGCGGCGACGACCTGCTGCTTGACGCCGCTGCCATGCACATCCTTGGATTTCAGGCCAGCGACGAGGCTATTGAGCACGCCCGCCATTACCTGCGCCCTGTGCTGGAATCCATGCGGCAGGAGTCTGGCTGATGCCGGTGATCTACCTGCTTGGTGACAGTCAGCGCGCCTATGCCGCCGAAGCGATCCGGCAGGCACCGCAGTTCTCGACCGTCTCGATCCTCGCGCCGACCCGGACGCCGCCGCAAAACAAGAAGATGTGGGCCATGCTGCGCGACGTGGCGCAGGCCAAGCCAGAGGGGCGGCTTTGGGTGCCTGACACATGGAAAGCCGCGTTCATGCACTCGTCTGGTCATCAGTGCCAGTTCGCCGAAGGGCTGGACGGAAGCGGCCCGTTCCCGGTCGGATATCGGTCCTCGCACCTGAGCGTGCAGCAAATGCGCGATCTGATCGAAGTCATCTATGAATACGGCTCGCGCCACGCTGTGCAGTGGGCCGAAACGGAGAGGAGCGGTTTCGCATGACATTCCTCTGCCCGGTCGAGGTCCATCACGAAGGCTCGCCGCGCATCGGACGAAAGAACGTGCCTTTTTTCTTTCACCAGAAAGTTAGGGGTTCCGAAATGAAGGATAAGCCGCCTCGCTGCGAGGCCACCGGCAAGATGATCTTTGACACGATGCAGCGCGCCAAGCGCCGGGCGAAGATGATGCGCCAGAAGCATGAAAGCGCGGTGCACGCCTATCGGTGCCAGCACTGCCACCAGATTCACATTGGCGAGATGGACGCCTCCGTCGCCTCTGCCAGCCGCGCGTTGATCGCTGCGCGCGGCCACCTGCCCGGACGGGTCAAATACCCGATCCGTCCGGGCTTTTTTGACAGCGAGGAGTGAGCATGAGCAACGAAGTTACCCCCCTGCGCTGGGTCAGGATGCCCGGCCCTGGTCAGACACGTGGCGAAGGTCAATGGGTCGAGCACTTGGGATCGGACGCCGAATGGGAATGGCTGCGCGGCACCGGCTACCTGCCGACGCATGAGGGCGAGATGCCGCAGGACAGTGAGGTGATGCCGTGCGAATCCTGATCGGCTGCGAGACTTCCGGGGTGATGCGGCGCGCGTTCGCCGCGCGCGGGCATGACGTTTGGTCATGCGATCTTCTGCCCGCCGAAGATGGGTCTAATCGGCACATCCGCTGCGATATTCGCGACATTCTAGGCGACGGCTGGGATATGCTGGCAGTGATGCACCCGCCATGCACCAGGCTGTGCAACAGCGGCGTCAGGTGGCTGCACGCGCCGCCACGGGGGCGGACTCTCGCGGAAATGTGGGCGGAACTGGATGAGGCAGCCGCCCTGTTCACCGCTTGCTGGCAGGCCACGATCCCGCGTGTCGCCATCGAAAACCCGGTGATGCACAGGCACGGCCGCGCGCGCCTTCCTGCTGACCTGCCAAAGCCGCAAATCGTGCAGCCGTGGTGGTTCGGGGATCCTGCGTTCAAGGCTACAGGCTTCTATCTGCGCGGGCTGCCGCCGCTGATCGCAACCCGCAAGCTGGTGCCGCCCCGCAAGCGCGAGGAACCAGCGCGTCATGCCGAATGGTCGGCCATCCACCGCGCCAGCCCCGGCCCGGACCGCTGGCAGGTTCGCAGCCGGACATTCCCCGGCATCGCCACTGCCTGCGCTGAACAATGGGGCGATTACGCCATGAAACACCACATGAGGACAGCATGACCAACGAAGATTTCGCCCCGACCGCCGTCGCGAACGCCGAACTGCGGCAGTTCATCGAGCAATATGAGCAGCTCGAAGCCGAAAAGAAGGATGTGACCGGCCAGCAGAAGGAACTGATGGCCGAGGCCAAGGCCCGCGGCTACGACACCAAGGTGATGCGCAAGGTGGTCGCCCTGCGCAAGCGCAACAGGGACGAGGTGGCCGAGGAGGACGCTATCATGGCGCTGTATCTCGCCGCGCTGGGGATGGTGTGATGACGGATGAAGAACGCGCGCGCCATCAGGAATATCTGGCCACGTTCCCCCGCGATGCGGCGGGTCGGCATCCGGTCGGGGTCATCGTCAGCGGAACCTGCCGCTGCATTGACCAGCCTTACACGCGCAGCGAGACAATCCACCTGATCTATGAGGGGCAGAAGCCCGTGCTGCACAGCCACCGCGAATGGATAGTTGAGGGTGACGGCGATGAATAAAGACGAACTGAAACACCACATCACGGCAGTCCTGCGCGGCATCCGCGACCTGGACGTTGACGCCGCCGCCGATCTGCTGGCCGAGGTTGGCGACGACCTGGCCGGGGATCGGGCAGAGGACATGGTTAACGGCGCGATCCTTGACGGCATCCGATGGGGCCATGCTGCGGCGGTTGGCGTCGAGATGGGCGGCGGCGCGATGTTGCGGGTCTGCCTGCCCGGCGGTGTCGGCATCACCCACGAGTGGGCGGCCGAGGCTGATGCACAGCCGCAGATCCGCGCCGCGCTGGCGGCGCTTCACGCAGGGCGCACGACGGCGCAGGGGGTCGGCGATGAATGACTTTGAATTTGATGCCGACCTGTTCATGGCGGTGCGGCGCGCGGTGTCTCGCGAAGATGTCTGGCATTATCTAGGCGGCGTGCTCATTGACCCAATCGACGGTGGCGGAGCTTGGCTGGTTGCGACCGATGGGCGCATGATCTTAGCGGCCATGGACGAAAGCGCCAGCGCCCCAAGACGTGCCGTTGTGGATCTGCTATTGCCGGAGAGCCCCCCATTGGAACCCGGATTGTGCGATTTCGACTGCTGCGAGAGGCAGCCGCCCAGCTATGTGGGTGCAAGACTTTGCTTTTCCGTCAACCCCGAGGCCGCCGCCGTCGCTCGCATAATGCGGCGTGACATAGTCCAGACCATGGCCATCGCCGATGACCTTGGTTGTGCAGACAAGTTTCCGAACTGGCGAAAGTGCTTTGTAGACCCGCAATATGAGGCGCTTTCCCGCGCCGAAGGTTACATCGACACCCAAAGGCTTCTGCGCCTATGCGACGGCGATATCGTCGAGATTGATGCTTCCGCCCCCGGAAGTCCAATACGAATCTTTTTCAAAGACCGCCCCCTTGTGGGATTATTGATGCCGTATCTCGCAAGCGGCGAGAGCGGCGCGCGGAATATTATTTCAATGATGAAAGTTGGCGGCGATGAGTGACCTTTCGTCTCTGAACGAAGCCAGATATCTTCTGCGCGAAGCCTGCGACCTGCTCGCCGCCGAGGCCGAGGCGCTGCGCAACAGCATCCGCATCGTGGGCGATCCTGACCGCCTGTCCGACGCGCCAGAGGACGCTCACGCCGTCGAGGCGATCCGCGAGATTGAGGGCTGGATCGCCAGCGTGAAGGCCACGCTCTATCCCACCACCCCCGAAGCCGAAGGAGGCTGCGATGCGTAGCAACGTGATCGACCTTGATGTGCAGGTGCTGCACGAAACCGACAAGGCGGTGATGGTGACGCCGGACGTGCCTGATAACGGCGTCTGGCTTCCGAAGTCCCAGATCGAACTGAGCGAAACCGGAATTGCCGGGATCATGACCGTCACGCTGCCGGAATGGCTGGCTCTTGAGAGGGGGCTGATCTGATGGATGCGAAAACCCTCATCACCGCGCTGGCCGAGGAAAACCAGAGGCTGCGGGAGGCGTTGGAACTTCTGACAGTCCGCGCCGACAGCCTCGTTTTCGCCCACCATCACGGCAACGGGCTTGAGGGATGGCACAAGGCAATTGACGGTGTGGACCGTGCGTTAACGCAAGCCCGCGTCGCCCTGTCCAGCGGGGAGGTCAGCCATGACTGATGCTGTAAAGCGCGTATGTGAACAGTGGATTTCGGCTGGTTATGGAGAAGATTGTTTCTGGGAAGATTGGCCCGAATGCCCCTGCGAGGATTCATTGACACCCAATCAGGTTATGGCAGCGGTCGCTAAACTGGAGGCTGAAAACCAGCGGCTGCGCGGGGTGCTGGAAAAGATCGCCTCTACTGGCCGATGTGAGTTCGCGGAAGTCCGCGCCGTGCTGCGCAGCACGGAGGCCAGCCATGACTGACGCACCAGAACGCATATGGGCGGTCCCGGAACGCAACTGCACCGTATACATGAGCGGCAATAGCCCTATTACCGCGCAAGATGGGCCGTTCACCCACCGCCTCCATGGCGCGGCCCCTGAATACATCCGAGCCGATCTGGTCGAGGCGATGGAGACCGAGAATCAGAGGCTGCGGGAGGCGCTGTCACCGTTTGCAGATGTTGCGGAGCATGACATAGGGACTGACGAGGCAGACTGTGATGTGTTCCGCCCGATGCTCAGGGCTAATCGTGCGCCATATTTGACGGTTGGAGATTTGCGCCGAGCCCGCGCCGCCCTGTCCAGCACGGGGGAGAAGGGGTGATGGAAGTCCTGTCCGAAAGCAAGTCCATCGCCCGGAAGGCTCACACCTGCGACCATTGCGGGTGTGATATTTTCCCCGGTGAGCAATACCATCGCGCGTTTCTGAAAGACGGCGGCGATATGTGGTCATGGAAATCGCACCTGGATTGCGCCGCGCTTAGCGCCCGCATGCACCGGGATCAGGATCTATGCTGGGACGAGGGCATCAACCTGTCCGAAGAATGGTCCAATGAGCGCGAGGAAATGCTGCGCTATCGCGATGAGTTTCCGACCGTGATTGCGCGGTTCGAGGCTCGTTCCGCCCGCCGCACCGCACAGAGGGAGGCGTAGATGGGGAGGCCATACACCCCCGACATGCTGGCCGAGCGCTGGGGCGTCTCGGGCGAGACGGTTCGTCATCTGATCCGAACCGGCAAGTTGCCGGCATTCCGCGTCGGCCGCATGCTGCGGATCACGCATGATACTGTGGAGGCTTACGAATGCGGGATTATCGGATCGGCCGTCTCAAAGGGCGATTTGTCGTCATCTGGAACGACGACGATGGAGGCAGACGGCGTTATCGCCTTGAGGCACACACGGCAAAGGAAGCCGAGCGTGAAGCGCGTGACCTGATCCTAAAGGCCAGCGCGCCCAAGGCCGGGGTGCTGGTTTCGGAGATATGGGAAGCCTACACCCGCGAGGTTGAGGGCCGGCGGCAGGCGTCGAAGATGCGACAGGTCGGAAAGAACGTCCTGCCAGACTTCGGCCACCTGTCAGCCAGCCAGATCACCGCCGAGGACTGCCGCAGTTTCATCGCCAAGCGCCGCCGGGCAGGCCGCAAGGATGGCACGATCAGGACCGACCTTGGTTGCCTGCGTACCTGCCTGTCATGGGCAGCGAAAAGCCGCCTGATCGAGGCCGCCCCGCGCATCGAATTGCCGCACACCCCGCAGCCTCGGGACCGCTACCTGACGCGCGATGAGGTTGAGCGGCTGTTGGCCGCAGCGTCCGCGCCGCACATTCGTCTGGCGATTCTGCTGATGGTCACCACCGCCGGCCGTATCGGCGCGCTGCTGGATCTGACATGGGATCGGGTGGACCTCGCGCGCCGGGTGATCAAGCTGGCGCCGAACGACCTGGGGCCACGGAAGGGCCGGGCCACGGTGCCGATCAACGATAGCCTGATGGCCGCCCTGCAAACCGCGAAACTATCGGGCGTCTCGGACTATGTCATTGAGTGGGGCGGGCGGAAGGTCGGTTCGATCAAGACCGGATTTAACGCCGCCGTGGAGCGCGCCGGGATCGCTCATTGCACCCGGCATGACCTGCGCAGGACGGCGGGCCGGTTCATGGCCGAGGCGGGCGTTCCTATCGAGGAAATCGCGGAATACCTGGGCCACTCGAACCCGAACATCACGCGGGCAACCTATGCCCGATTCAGCCCCCAGCACCTGCGGAAAGCGGCCGGCGCTCTTGAGATTCGACCTGTCGTTTCGGTTCGACAAACCAAAGGGCATACCTTATAATGACTGATAACTACCTGAAATTTATGGTGACCCCGAGAGGATTCGAACCTCCAACCTGCCCCTTAGGAGGGGGCTGCTCTATCCAGTTGAGCCACGGGGCCGCCAAGACCGTTTTGCCTGCGTGCGGGAAAAATGGCAAGGTTGCCGTGCGGCACTTGAAACGGTAACGGTAACATGACTGTCAGCCGGAATCCGACATGAGCACCAGATCGCCCCGCCGCCCCCTGACCCTGCGCGATGTGTCCGAAGCCTCGGGCGTGTCCGAAATGACGGTCAGCCGCGTGTTGCGCAACCGGGGTGATGTATCGGCGGCCACCCGCGAAAAGGTGCTGACCGCGGCGCGCACTCTGGGCTATGTCCCCAACAAGATCGCCGGGGGCCTGGCCAGCCAGCGCGTGAACCTGGTAGCGGTGGTGATCCCGTCGCTGTCGAACATGGTGTTTCCCGATGTGCTGGGCGGCATTTCGGCCGAGCTTGAGGACACCGGCCTGCAACCGGTGGTGGGGGTGACGAACTATAGCCCCTCGCGCGAGGATGCGGTGCTATATGACATGCTCAGCTGGCGTCCATCGGGGGTGATTCTGGCCGGGTTGGAACACAGCCGCGCAGCGCGCGCCATGCTGGACAATGCCGGCCTGCCCGTGGTCGAGATCATGGACATCGACGGCGAGCCGATCGATTGCGCCGTCGGCATTTCGCACCGCCGCGCCGGCGCCGAAATGGCCGATGAAATCGTGAACGCGGGCTATCGTCGCATCGGCTTCATCGGCACCCACATGCCCGAGGATCACCGCGCCCGCAAAAGGCTGGCCGGCTTCGAGGCACGCCTGGCCGAACACGGGCTGCAACTGGCCGCGCGCGAATACTACCAGGGCGGATCATCGCTGCACAAGGGCCGCGAACTGACCGAAAGGATCCTGATGCGCGAGCCCGATCTGGATTTTCTGTATTTCTCGAATGACATGATCGGCGCGGGCGGGCTGTTGTGGTGCATGGAGCGCGGCTATGACATTCCCGGCAAGCTGGGGCTTGCGGGGTTCAACGGCGTCGAGCTGCTGGATGGATTGCCGATGCGGCTGACCACCACCGACGCGCGCCGCGTCGACATCGGCCGCCGCGCGGCGCGACTGGTGGCGGGCAAGGAAAGCGCGCCTGACAATGGCATCATCGCATTGTCGCCGACCATCTTGCCTGGCGACACCATCCGACAAGGCGCGCTGCGTTGATACGCCCTTGCTAACCCAGATCGGGCAGGAAAAGCCCGGCCGGGGAAAGCGTGAATATCTCGCATCCGGTAGCGGTCACCCCCACGGAATGCTCGAACTGCGCTGACAGCGACTTGTCGCGGGTGACCGCGGTCCAGTCGTCGGCGAGGATCTTGGTTTCGGGCCGGCCCAGGTTCACCATCGGCTCGATGGTGAAGAACATGCCCTCTTCGATCACCGGCCCCTTGCCGGGCCGGCCAAAGTGCAGCACGTTCGGCGGCGCGTGAAAGGTTCGGCCCAGGCCATGGCCACAGAAATCGCGCACCACCGACATGCGGTTCTGTTCGACATAGGACTGGATCGCCCAGCCGATGTCGCCAAAGGTCGCGCCGGGACGCACCGCCTCGATCCCGCGCATCAGCGCGTCATGGGTGACCTGGATCAGCCGCCGCGCCTTGACGCTGGGACGGCCGGCCACATACATGCGCGAACTGTCGCCATACCAGCCATCGACGATCACCGTCACGTCGATGTTCAGGATATCGCCATCGGCCAGCAGCTTGTCCCCGGGGATGCCGTGGCAGACGACATGGTTCACGCTGATGCAGCTGGCGTGCTGATAGCCGCGATAGCCGATGGTGGCACTGGTCGCGCCCAGTTCGGTGACACGGTTGCGGATGAAATCGTCCAGCGCGCCGGTGCTGGTGCCGGGCCGGACCAGGGGTCCGACCTCGTCCAGGATCTGCGCCGCCATCCGCCCGGCCACGCGCATCCCGGCAAAATCCTGCGGATCGTGAATGCGAATGCCTTCGCGGGTCTGGCGTGCGTCGTTCATGGCGTCCTCGGGGTCTGTGCGCTCTGCACACAGATAGTCCGATGCCGGCCCTTGTTCCAGCCCCGGCAGCGGACCTATACATTTGCCGACAGCCGACAACGCAAGGAAGGCGCCGATGCAATCCGACAATCCCACCGCCGCGATCCTGGTCATCGGGGACGAGATCCTTTCCGGCCGCACCCGCGAAGGCAATGCCCATTACCTGTCGCAGGTGCTCAACAGCATCGGCATCGACCTGCGCGAGGTGCGCATCGTGGGCGACGACCACGACCAGATCGTGGCCGCGATCCGGGCGCTGGACAAGTCGCTGGGCGGGGCCTGGGACATGCTGTTCACCAGCGGCGGCATCGGCCCCACCCATGACGACATCACCGCCGATGCCGTCGCCGCCGCCTTCGGCACCGGCATCGAGATCAACGAGGACGCCAAGCGCGTGATGGTCGAGCGCTGGCAGGCGCGCGGGGTCGAGATCACCGAAAACCGCCTGCGGATGGCGCGCATCCCGCTGGGCGCGGCGCTAATTCCCAATGCACATTCGGCGGCGCCCGGCTTTCACATCGGCAATACCTATGTGATGGCCGGCGTCCCCGAGGTGTTCCGCGCCATGGTCGAGGCGATCGTCGACAACCTGCCCACGGGCCGCCCCTCGGTCAGCGAGGCGCTCGAGGTGTTGCGGCCCGAATCCGAGGTCGCGGACGGCCTGCGCGACATCGCCCGGCAGTTCCACGACCTGTCGCTGGGATCATACCCATTTCAGCGCGGACAGCGCTATGGCACGACGCTGGTCATCCGCGGGCTGGATGCGGCGCGCGTCACCGAGGCGATGACCGCCCTGCGCGAAAGGCTGGCGCTGTGATCGCCGACGCCGAGATCGCGCGCGCCTTTGAAACCACCTGGCCCGCGGCGGACCGCCGTCGCGTCGGGGGGTTCGAGGTCGGTCGCGGTCTGGGGGGCGGCGGCAGGGTCGGTTCGGCCCGCAGCCTGTCCGAGGACTGGGCCGAGGCCGACATTGCCGCGGTCGCCGCCGCCCAGCGCGCCTGGGGCGAGGCGCCGCTGTTTCGCGTGGCCAGCACCCAGGAACGGCTGCGCCGGGCGCTGGCGGATCAGGGCTATGCGCCACGGGTGCCCACACTGGTGATGGCGGCCGATTGCGCGGCCCTGGCGCAACGGCCGCTGCCGCCGATGTCCGCCTTTGCCATCTGGCCACCCCTGGCGATGCAGCGCGACATCTGGTCCGACGGCAATATCGGCCCCGCCCGCCAGCAGGTGATGGCGCGGGTCGCAGTGCCGCGCACCGCCCTGCTGGGGCGGGTCAACGATCGCGCCGCCGGCGCCGCCTTTGTCGCCGCGGACGGCCCCGTGGCCATGATCCACGCCATCGAGGTGGTGCCCGCCCAGCGTCGCCAGGGCGTCGCCGGCTGGCTGCTGACGCGCGCGGCCCTGTGGGCACTGTCGCAAGGCGCCAGCCGGCTGGCGTTGGCGGTAGCGCGCCGCAACGAAGCGGCGCAGGCACTATACCAGGGCTTGGGGTTCCGGCTGCTGGGCGAATACGATTACTGGTCGCCCCGGCCGGCCGACGGCTGATCGCCCGCAAGCCGGCGGAATTCGCGCTTCAGCAGGTCCAGCTCGGCCCGCATCAGTGCAATCTCGGCGCGCAGGTCATGGTCCAACGCCGTGCCGGCCAGCAGCGTCATCTGCGCCAGCGTCCGCAACGCCGGCCTGCCGCCGGGCTTGGCCGAGGCAATCTCCTCGACCAGCAGAAAGGTCTGCATGCCGTCGCCCAGGCGATCCGCCGGCAGAGGAACGGCAATCTGCCAGAGATCCTGCCCGGCGGGGTTCACCGACACCTCGGCCAGGGTGGCCTGCTGATGGGTCAGCAGCAACCGCCCCGGCGGCTGCGACCGCCGCAGGATGCCGCGCCAGACGCCCGCAGCCAGGCCATGACATTCGAAATCGTCCATCGTCCTTCGCCTCAGACCCCTGCCCGCAGATGCCGCGACAGCAAAATTTCTTCCAGAACAATGCCGTTCATGCGCGGCGCCTCGAAGATCAGATCCAGCCAGGCCTTTTCCAGCCGCCGCTCGTTGATCCCGGTATAGGCCAGATCGAACTCGGTCACCTGCGTGCTGTGACGCCCGGCCGGGAAATCGGCCAGTTTCAGCGTCATCTCATCCACATTCGGCCCGTTGCCGATGTTCAGCCGGGCATAGACACGGATCGGCGCCTCGGCCTGGCCGGCGGTTTCCAGCCGCACGACATGGCTTCGTCCCAGCCCCTGCAACATCCCTTGCGGCAGGTCCAGTGCCAGCGACAGATAGCTGCCGGAAAATCCGAACACCTCCAGCCGCAGCGCAAAGGGCGTCAGGCCCGTGCGCTCGGTGGCGGGCACCTGTTCCAGAACCAGCCCCCGCGCCGGACAATCGTGCCACAGCGCCGTGCCCGGGCACAGCCGCGCGCCGCTGTCGGGCGCGGCGAGCCCCCTTGGCAGCAGCGGGGTGGTCAGACATTCGGGACGCCAGTGCCAGTCGCTGCCTGCCGGCAGCGGCGGCAATGCCAGCCCGCTGCGTGCCTGCATGGCACGTCTGTCGGTCCGGGCCAGAAACCGGTCCAGCACCGCGCGCAGCCCCTGCGCTTCGTCCCGCAGGGCACGCCGTCGGCCGGCACCCAGCGCCTCGACCTCGGATGCGCGCGTCTGCCAACGCGCCAGCGCGCGCGCGTTCAGTCGCCGTTCCAGCCAGCGCGGCGGCCCGCTGCGCATCAGCCCGCCGTGGCGCGGAACCCGCCCGCGCCCCCCGCCGCGGCACAACCCCAAGACCTTGATCCGACCATGCCGCACCCCCAGAACTTGCAGCCGACTGATATGCCGCGCCCGACCGGCGGGCAAGGCCATGCGCCACGCATCATCTCAGGTCGCCGCCCCCTGCCCTGCGGCAATCGCCGCCTCGATCCGCGCGGCCATGACCAGGTCGTTCAGGGTCACGCCCTGCGCCGAATGGGTGCTGAGGCTGACGCGCAGATACCCCCAGCCCAGGCCGATGTCGGGATGGTGGTTGCCGGTTTCGGCCACCCAGGCCACCAGATTGGCCAGTTGCACGGCCTGGGCGAAATTGCGCAGCCGCCATTCGCGCGCGATCGCCGGCCCGTCCGGGTCCAGCTGCCACTGCGGCAGATCGGCCAGCGCCGCCGCGACCTGTTCCAGCGTCAGTGCCGGCGCGCCCTGCACGATGTCGCCTTGTGCCAATGTCATGCCATCCCCCCTTTGGTCGATGCATCCTCACAGGATCGGCGCCGCCAGCGCCAGCAGATTGTTGCGCAGCCGCCGCCACAGCGACCAGCCGCGGATCTCGGCCAGTTCGACGGGGCGGGCGCGGCGGATATAGGTCTGCTGGCGCTGATCCAGCGCTTCGGTCAATTCCTCGCTGACCAGGAACATGTTCATTTCGTAGTTCAACTCGAAGCTGCGGCGGTCCATGTTGGCACTGCCCAGCATCGCCATCCGCCCGTCGGCGGTGATGATCTTGGAGTGCAGCAGCCCGCCCTGGAACAGCATCAGCTTTACCCCGGCCGAGACCAGCCCGTAATAGAACCCTTCGGATGTGGCCTGCACCACCAGCGAATCGTTGCGCTCGGGCAGGATCATGGTCACGTCCAGGCCGCGGCGGGCGGCGGTGCGGATGGCGCTGTCCAGCGAACTGTCGGGAACGTAATAGGGGGTGGTGATGACCAGCCGTTCGCGCGCGGCGTGAATCATCGTCGCCATGCAATCGGACAGCGACCCCTGGCGGTGGTCGGGGCCGGTGGCCACCACCTGCGCGATCTCGCCCGGCGCGGCGACCGGGCGCACCATGCGCAGCGTCTCGCCCAGATCCTCGCCGGTGTAGCTCATCCAGTCCTGCAGGAACACCGCCTGCATCTGGCGCACGATCGGCCCCTCGATGCGCAGCAGGATATCCACCCAGGGCGCAAAACGCGGCTTGATCGCAAAGGCCATGTCCGAACAGTTGCGACTGCCGGTAAAGCCGATGGCATCGTCGATCACGACGATCTTGCGGTGGTTGCGCAGGTCCATGCGGTGAAACAGCCCGCCGATGATCGGCAGCGACAGCGGCAGCGCCTGGATGCATTCGCAGCCCGCCTGCTGCATCATCCGCCAGCTGTCAGACCGGGCAAACGCGCGCGAGCCGAAGGCATCGATGACCACGCGCACCTTGACGCCGCGGGCAGCGGCGCGGGCTGCCGCATCTGCCACCTTGCGCCCCGAGGCGTCGTCCAGCCAGATATAGAACAGGATATGGATGTGATCGCCCGCAGCATCCATGGCCGCCACCAGGTGATCGATGGCGCTGTCATCCTCGGGCAGGAGTTCCGTCAGATTGCCGGCGACGGCGCCAAAGCCGGTGGTGGCGCGGTTGGCGGCGATGATCGGTGCGGCGAACTCTGGCGCGCGGCGCACGGCCTCGGGGCTGGGGCGCCACAGACCAGAAAGCCTTGACCGCACATTGGCCATGGTTTCGACCTCGGCGCCGCGCATGCGGATTTCGCCAAACAGGAAATAGGCCAGGATTCCGATCAGCGGCACCAGTTCGATGACCAGAATCCAGCTCAGCCGCACGGCCGGTTCCAGCCGGGGGCGCAAAAGCACCCGGATCGAGACCGCCAGCGCGACCGAATAATGCAGAAAAACGATCAACTGCGTCCACATGCCCGCCATCAAAGCCCGGGCCGTGCGGAATTGCAATTGCGCCCGCTATTGCCTATCTGAGCCCCTGAACGCAGCGAAGGGCCCGTCGATGAACTGGATCACCAATTATGTCCGTCCGCGCATCAACTCACTTTTCTCGCGCCGCGAAGTGCCCGAGAACCTGTGGACGAAATGCCCCGAATGCGGGACCATGCTGTTTCATCGCGAACTGGCCGAAAATCTGAATGTCTGCAGCAATTGCGACCACCATCTGGCGATATCGCCGCGCGCGCGGTTCGCGGCGCTGTTCGATGGCGGCATCTTCAATGAGGTGAAGGTGCCCGAACCTGTCGCAGACCCGTTGCAGTTCCGCGATCAGAAGAAATATCCCGAACGGCTGAAGGCCGCCCAGAAATCCACCGGCGAGAAAGAGGCCATGCTGGTCGCCGAGGGCGAGATCGGGCGCACCCCCATCGTGGCCGCCGCCCAGGATTTCAGTTTCATGGGCGGGTCCATGGGCATGTATGTCGGCAATGCGATCGTCGCAGCGGCCGAACGCGCGGTCAAGCTGAAGCGGCCGCTGGTGCTGTTTTCGGCCGCGGGCGGCGCCCGGATGCAGGAAGGCATCCTGTCGCTGATGCAGATGCCGCGCACCACCGTCGCCGTGCAGATGCTGAAGGAAGCCGGCCTGCCCTATGTCGTGGTGCTGACCCATCCGACCACCGGCGGCGTCACCGCCTCCTATGCGATGCTGGGCGATGTCCAGATCGCCGAGCCGAACGCGCTGATCTGTTTCGCCGGGCCGCGGGTGATCGAACAGACCATCCGCGAAAAGCTGCCCGAGGGTTTCCAGCGCGCCGAATACCTGCTGGAACACGGCATGCTGGATCGCGTCACCCACCGCAAGAAACTGCGCGAGGAACTGGTGTCGATCCTGCGGATGCTGGGCCGCCTGCCGGCGCCGGTGGCCGGCGATCTGCCCGCGCCGGGCAACATCGTCTCTGGCGCGGCCAGCGCCCCGGCCACTGTCGCCGACGGCCAGGCCTGAGCCCGGGGCCGCGCCGCATGACCGATTCCGATGCCATCCTGGCGCGGCTGATGCAGCTGCATCCCAAGGTGATCGACCTGTCACTGGACCGGATGCACCGCTTGCTGGCGGCGCTTGGCGATCCGCAAAAGGCCATTCCGCCGGTCATCCATATCGCCGGAACCAATGGCAAGGGTTCGACCCAGGCGATGATCCGCGCCGGGCTAGAATCGGCAGGCAAGCGCGTCCATGCCTATACCTCGCCGCATCTGGCGCATTTTCATGAACGCATCCGCCTGGCCGGCACGCTGATTTCCGAATCCGATCTTGCGGCAACGCTCGAGGAATGCGAGGTTGCGAACGCAGGCGCGCCGATCACCTTCTTTGAGATCACCACCGCCGCCGCATTCCTGGCATTCTCGCGGGTGCCGGCCGATTATACCCTGCTCGAGGTCGGGCTGGGCGGGCGGCTGGATGCCACCAATGTGGTCGATCAGCCGGCGCTGACGGTCATCACCCCGGTCAGCATCGACCACACCCAGTATCTGGGCGACACGCTGGCGCAGATCGCGGCGGAAAAGGCCGGCATCCTGAAACGCCGCGTGCCCTGCGTGGTCGCCCCCCAGGACGCCATCGCCCGCGAGGTGATCGAACACAAGGCCGAACGGCTGTCCGTGCCGCTGTTCATCGGCCGGCAGGATTGGGACAGCCGCCGCGAAGGCGACAGCCTGATCTATCAGGACGATCACGGGCTGATGGACCTGCCCTTGCCGATCCTGCCCGGTCCGCATCAGATCGTGAACGCCGGCACCGCCATCGCCGCGCTGCGCCAGCTGGGCTTTGGCCGGATCGAGGCGCGCGCGGCGCTGGCCGAGGCCGAATGGCCCGCGCGGATGCAGCGCCTGCAACACGGCCCGCTGGTCGATGCGGCCGGCGCCTGCGAATTGTGGCTGGACGGCGGCCACAACCCCGCCGGGGGCGAGGCCGTGGCCCAGACCCTGGCCCAGATGCCGCGCAAGCCCACGCATCTGGTGTGCGGGATGCTCAACACCAAGGATGTGCTGGGCTACATGCGCCCGCTGGCGTCACAGGCGGCCAGCCTGACCGCCGTCGCCATCCCGGGCGAGCCGAACACCCTGCCGGCCGAGGATACGGCGGCCGCCGCGGCCCAGGCTGGCATGGCCACCACCATCGCCAGCGACACGCTGAGCGCCGTGCGCGGCATCGCCCAGGATCATCCGGGCGCGCGCATCCTGATCTGCGGCTCGCTCTATCTGGCGGGTCAGGTGCTGCGCCAGAACGGCTAGGCGTCGCGGCGGCCCCAGTCGGCGTCGCGCATCTCGTGCAGGCGGCTCGCGGTGCGCTCGAATTCAAAGGCGCCCTCGCCCTCGGCGTAAAGCCGTTCGGGTTCGTCTGCGGCGCTGGCCACCAGCCGCACCCGCGCCTCGTAAAGCGCGTCGATCAGGGTCACGAAGCGCTTGGCCTCGTTGTAATTCGACTGGCTCAGCCGCGGGATCGCATCGATGAACAGCACGTCCAGCGCCTGTGCCAGCGCCAGATAATCGGCCGGACCCAGGGGCTTGCCGCACAGATCCCAGAAGCTTGCGCGCGCGGCGCGCCCGGCATGGCGCGCGATCTCGACCTGGCGCCCCTTGACTTCAAGCCGCAGCGGCGTCTCGGAGCCGCCTGCGGTCGCAGCCTGCCACAGCGCATCCATACGCGCCCGCGCCTCGGCATCGGCGGGCACGAACCAGACCGGCCCGCCCTCGTCCCGGTTCTGGCGGTGATCGGTCGGACCGTCCAGCTCGACCACATCCAGCCGCTCGCGGATCAGCGCGATGAAGGGCAGGAACAGGTCGCGGTTCAACCCGTTCTTGTAAAGATCCTCGGGCACGCGGTTCGAGGTGGTGACCACCGTCACCCCCTGCTCGAACAGAACCTGGAACAGCCGGCCCACGATCATCGCATCGGCGATGTCGGTGATCTGCATTTCATCGAAACACAACAGCCGCGCCTGGCGCGCCACCTCCAGCGCCACGGGACGCACCGCGTCCTGTTGTCCGGACTTGCGCACCTCGTTCAGCGCGGCCTGGATTTCCTGCATGAATTCGTGGAAATGCACCCGGCGCTTGGCGTCGATCGGCGCGGCCTGCATCAGCAGGTCCATCAGCATCGACTTGCCGCGCCCGACCCCGCCCCACAGATAGAGCCCGCGCACCGTTGGCCCGGCCTGCGCCGCCGGGGCCGCCTGCCCGATCAGCCGCGCCAGCCAGCCGTTGCCGCGCCCGCCCGCGGTCACGGCCGGGGCCGGCGCATGCGCCAGATCCTGCGCGATCCGGTCCAGAGCCGGCAGCACCGCCTTTTGCGCCGCATCGGGTTCCAGATCGCCCGCAGCCACCCGGGCCTGATACAGCTGCGACACCGTTGCCATTCCCGCCCCCTGCCAAACTTTGCCCGCCCCCGCAAGGGGCAATGGTCGCGACGGGTGGCGGGCTTGCGTCCCGGCAAAGGCTGGCCCACCATGACCCCGACCCGAAGCCGAGCCATCGATGCAGGACCAGTTCGAATCCCTTCTTGCCGCCAGCCGCGCCGATCCGATGCCGCTGTGGTCGGTGCGCGCCGACCGGCTGCGGCGGCTGCGCCGGATGCTGCACCAACATCGCGGCGAATTTGCCCGCGCCATCGACCAGGATTTCGGCCAGCGCCCGCGCGCCGAAACCGACCTGGCCGAGATTTATCCGGCGCTGGCCGCCATCGGCCACGCCCTGCGCCACGGCCGGGGCTGGATGCGGCGGCGACCGGCTCGCAGCGGGCTGTGGTTCTGGCCGGCGCGCGCCCATCTGCAACCGCGGCCGCTGGGGCTGGTTGGCATTGTCGTGCCCTGGAACTATCCGCTGTTCCTGGCGGTGGCACCGCTGGTCGATGCGCTGGCGGCGGGCAATCGCGCCATGATCAAGCCGTCGGAACAGGCGCCGGCCTTTGCCCAGGCGCTGGCCCAGGCGGTGGCGCAGCACTTCGACCCGCAAGAGCTGCATGTCGTCACCGGCGGGCCGGATGTGGCGGCCGCGTTCTGCGCCCTGCCCTTTGACCACCTGTTCTTTACCGGCTCGACTGCGGTCGGGCGCAAGGTGATGCAGGCGGCGGCCGAGAACCTGACGCCGGTCACGCTGGAACTGGGCGGCAAGTCGCCGGCGCTGATCGCCCCCGACGCCGATCTGGCGCGCGCGGTGGACCGGATCATGACCGGCAAGCTGTTGAACGCCGGGCAGACCTGCATCGCCCCCGATCACGTGTTGCTGCCGCGGGGCAGTGTCGGGCCGTTCATCGACCTGGCCCGCGACTGGGTGGCGCAGCACTATCCGCGTCTGGCCACCAATCCAGACTATTGCCGGATCATCAACATGGCGCAATTCGCCCGGCTGACGGCCTGGCTGGCCGAAGCCGAGGCCGCCGGCGCCCGGATGCATCCCCTGGCCGACTGTGGCCCCGACCCCTCGACCCGGCTGATGCCGCCGGTCATCGTGACCGAGCCGCAGGGTCCGCTGGCGCGCGAGGAGATCTTTGGCCCGATCCTGCCGCTCTGGCCCTATGACCGGCTGCGCGAGGCGGTGGACCATATCCTGTCGCGGCCGCGACCGCTTGCCTTCTATCCCTTTACCGACAACCCCGAGACGGTGACCGCCCTGACCACGACCGTGCTGGCCGGCGGCGTCACCGTGAATGACACGCTGCTGCATGTGGCGCAGAACGACCTGCCCTTTGGTGGCGTCGGCGCCAGCGGCATGGGGGCCTGTCACGGCAAGGCGGGGTTCGATCGCATGTCGCATCTGATGCCGGTGCTGCGGCAGGGGCGCTGGAACGCGGCCGGGCTGATGGCGCCGCCATATGGCACGCGCTTTCACCTGCTGATCCGCGCCATGCAGCGGCTGGGCCGTTAGCCGCCCGGGCGCGGGCAGGCGGTGCTGCGGGCCACGAACATGCGGTAATGCGGCCCGGGCGTGCCCGCCGCGACATCCGGCACCGCCCCGGCGCCGGTGGTCCAGATCAGGTCGAAGGCCAGGCTGTCATCGGCGATCACCGGCAGAAAGCTGGCCTTGTAGCAGCCGTGGCGGGGATCGTCGATCACGGGCTGGGGGCTGAACCGCCACTGCGTCGGGCTGTCGATGCGGCACCAGAACAGGTTGGTGCGCTGCATCGAATGGATCAGCCCCAGCAACTGGTCTCCGGCATAGCGCACCTCGAGATGATGCGGAATGAAGCCCGCCGGCCGCGGGATGCGGTCGGGCGCGGACCACGGCCCGGTCAGGCGCGGCGCCACCCGATGCCGGAAGTCGGGCTTGCAGACCGACCACAGATGCCATTCGCACCGCACCGGATCAAAGGTCAGCGACGGCGACATCAGGCTGTCGTGATCGGCGCTCGCCTCGATCATCCGGCAGGGCGGCGACCAGTCATAGCCGTCGCGGCTTTGGCGGAACCACAGGCTGTTCTGCACCCGCGACGGTGCCGAATCGCTGCCGTCCAGGCGAATGGTCTGACGCCAGGCCGCGATCAGCGTGGCGCTGCGCGGATCATGCGACAGGAAAATGTCCGAATTGTGGCCGTTCTGCGGCTCGGGCAAGGCACCGACCTGGGCCAGAGGCTGCGGCATCCCCGACAGCAAGGTGAACTGCGCCAGATCGTTCGACCCGTAAAGCAGCGGGTTTTCATGGCGTTCGCGCCGATCGGGGTAGCCGGTGATGCCCAGGATATAGCGATAGCCGCGAAAGCCGTGATAGAATTCCAGGACCGTCGGATGGATGACATTGCCATCCTGACCCTCCCAGGGGGTGGGCAGGGGGACATGCCGGTCAGGCTGGAGCACACGATGCGCCCCCAGCCAGTCGCCGCCCAGCGGCACCGCCTGCGGATAGGCGGTCAGCGGCGGGGGACATCCCGGCAGGCCACAGGACAGGATCAGCTCGTTCACCTCGGGGTCGCGCCAGCGCAGGGGGCCCCGGCGCAGATGACCGGCGCCGGCGAAAGGCTGGCGTCCGCTGCCCCCGCCATCCTTGCGCGCCAGATCGACCAGTTGCGAAAGTTGCCGGCTGTCAAGGCGACGCCGCCACCAGTTGCCCTGCCCGTCCAGCTTCACATCGGCGCGTTCCTGCAGGTCCGAGGGCGCCGCGCCGCGGGTCCAGAACTGCAAGCCCCCGCCGATCTGGCTGGTCAACAACCCCGTCCCCGGCCGCGGTAATACACCCGAGGGCGAACCCTGCGTCAGCGCCCAGGTCTTGCCGCCAGGTTCTGCGGGCTCGGTTTCGTCAGGGCCAAGGGTTCCGGCGATCACCCGCCAATGCCCGCCTTGTCCGCTGCGGCGCCGCAGAAGATAGGATTGCCCCGCCCGCAGCGCGCCCGTGGGCAAGGCCCCGCCATCAGCCCCGCGGATGGGCAAGGCAGGGCCGCTGCCGATCACCAGATTGGGCTCGGCCGGACCGGGCACGGGCAGGATCAGCTCGACCTTGGCGCGGGGCGACAATTCATCGGTGATCCCGGCCAGCCGGGCCGTCGGCGGCAATTCAGTCACGACACGCGCCTGATCCACCGCCGTCACCCGCAGCGAGATGATGCCGGCGTCCCGCAAGGCCGCCCCCCCGTCCAGACGATGCAAAACGCCCCAGCGGGGCGGATCGGCAAACAGTGGATCGTCCGAGTCGAGGTCCGGCAACCTCAGCGTCAGGACACCGCTTTCGACCGTGATCACATAGCCCGGTCCCGCCATCAGCGCCGCTTGCCCCAGCCGCAGCGCCTGCCCCCGCCCCAGAAACGGCAGACCCGGAGGCCGTCGCGGATCAGGGTTCCGGGCACTGTCGTTCATGGCATCTGGCTTCGCGGACTGGACGGCATGTCTGCGGATGGGACCGCACCCCCACTATGCACAAGCTCGGGCCATCGCGCCATGTCCGGATGCGCTGACCGTGTTGCCAGAATTGTTTTCGGGAAAATGGTAGCGGAGGAGGGATTTGAACCCCCGACACAAGGATTATGATTCCTCTGCTCTAACCAGCTGAGCTACTCCGCCACGGGTGGGTGGGATTTACGGCGCCGGGCCGGGGCCGTCAAGGGCCAGAAAGCGCTTTCGGCAAAGTTTTTGCGCGGGCGCTTCCAGCCCGGGCAAATATCGGAAAACTCACACGGAAATCCCGTGCCGTCCGGCCAGATCGGTAAAGAATTGCCAGGCAACGCGACCCGAACGCGCGCCGCGCGTCGCCTGCCATTCGATCGCCTCGGCCCGCAACTGATCCGGGGCGATGGTCAGGCCATAGGCGTCGCAATAGCCCCGCACCATGGCCAGGTATTCATCCTGCGAACAGGGATGAAAGCCCAGCCACAGACCGAATCGATCCGACAGCGACACCTTTTCCTCGACCGCTTCGCCCGGGTGAATCGCGGTCGAACGTTCGTTGTCGATCATGTCGCGCGGCATCAGATGCCGGCGGTTCGAGGTCGCATACAGGATCACGTTCGCGGGCCGCCCCGATAGCCCGCCATCCAGCACCGCCTTGAGCGACTTGTATTGCGTATCGTCATGGCTGAAGGACAGGTCGTCCGAAAACAGCACGAAGCGGCGGTCGCTGGCTTGGCCCAGAATCGCCAACAGCCGCCCGACCGAGCCCAGATCCTCTCGCGCGATTTCGACCAGGACCAGCGGCAGGCCCTGACGCAGCGCTTCGGCATGAACGGCCTTGACCAGCGACGATTTGCCCATGCCGCGGGCGCCCCATAGCAGCGCATTGTTGGCCGCATGGCCGCGCGCGAATTGCAAGGTGTTGGCCAGAAGGATATCGCGCGCGCGGTCGATGCCGATCAGTTGCACCAGATCGACGCGGCTGACGGTGGGGACGGGCAGCAAGCGGTCAGGATCGGGCTGCCAGACATAGGCGCTGGCCTCGGCAAAGCTGGGCTGGGGCGCAGGCGGCGGCGACAGCCGTTCGAGTGCCTCGGCAATGCGCAGCAAGGCGGCATCAGACATTGGCTTGCTCCTCCAGGGCGCGACGGCGTTCGATGCGACGCACCAACTGGATCGACACCTCGTAAAGCCCGTAGATCACCGTGAACAGGACCACCTGGCTGATGACATCGGGCGGCGTGACCACGGCGGCCAGCACCAGGATCACGACGATGGCGTAACGGCGCACGCTTGCCAGCCCTTCCGAGGATACCAGCCCGGCCTTGCCCATCAGCGTCAGCGCGACAGGCAGCTGAAAGGAAATGCCGAAGGCCAGGATGAATTTCGTCGTCAGCGCCAGATATTCGCTGACCGAGCCCTGGAACACGATTCCCGCCAGCGGCGATTCCGGCGCGGCCGCCGCCGCCGGATCATCGGGCAAGGCCATCGGCCCCTGCTGAAAGCTCAGGAAAAAGTCATAGGCCATCGGCAGGATGACGTAATAGGCAAAGGCCGCACCGATCAGGAACATCACCGGAGAGGCGATCAGGAACGGCAAAAAGGCAGCCTTTTCACTGCGGTAAAGCCCCGGGGCCACGAAGCGCCACAGCTGATAGGCAATCACGGGAAACGCCAGGATGAAACCGCCCAGGAAGGAAATCTGGATCGCGACGAAAAAGCCCTCCTGCAGCTTCAGCAGGATCAGGCCGCATTCCTGGCCGCGCATCTCCAGCGCGTGACAGATCGGTCGCGTCAGGAAATTGTAGATCGGATTCCACACCAGATAGGCCAGCACCATGGCGATGACAAAGGCAAGCGCAGACCAGATCAGGCGCGTGCGCAGTTCCGCCAGATGCTCGATCAGCGGCGCAGAGGTGTCATCGATATCGTCTTCGGGGCGCTTGGCAGGTTTGGCGGACACTCAGCTGTCTTTCATGTCTGAACGGCGCACGGCATGCAGCCGGCGTCGACCGGGAGAGGCTGCCGTCTCGGTCTGGGCAGGCGTCGCAGGCCGCGCATCGGGCGACGCCCCCGATACCGGAGCCGCAGGATCGGGCTGCGCGCGTTCGTGCCGCGCCGGCAGACCGGGTTCCCATTTCTCGAAACGGTCCGCGGCGCGCTCCAGCGCATCGAGCCCCAGCGATTTCTTCGATGTCAGCGACTTGACGTCGCGCAGGGCATTACCGGCCTCATCCAGGCCGGCAGTCTTGGCCGCATCCTCCATGGCGGTGGAAAATTCGCGCGCCATGGCGCGGGCGCGGGCTGTGATCCGACCCAGCGAATGAAAGAGATGCGGCAGATCCCTGGGGCCGATCACGATCAGCGCCACCACGCCGATCAGCAGCAGCTCGCTCCAACCGATATCCAGCATGGGCCGGTCCTGCCGCGATCAGGGGCGGTCGGCGTCGCGCGGGGTCACGTCGCGCAGGCGGGCATCGGCTTCGCTGCGGGCGCGGGCGGCGTCATCGACGGGATCCTGGGCGATCGGCTTTCTGGCCTCGTCAGCGGCACGGTCGTATTCCTCGGCGCCATCCTTCACCCCCTTCTTGAAGGCGGTGATGCCCTTGCCCACCTCGCCCATCAGCGACGACACCTTGCCGCGCCCGAAAAGGACCAGCACCACCACCGCGATGAGCAGCAGGCCTGGAAGGCCGATATTGTTCAGCATTTCGTTCACTCCCTTGCCGGACCGGCCGGCGTTGATGCGCCATATCTAGGTCTTTGGCGCCGCCATTGCAAAGCCGAAAGCCACGCCTCACGCGGTTGCGAGCATGTCTTTCCTTGGCGCGCGATCCGGGCAATATTCGCCGCCATGGACAGCACACAGATCATCAGCGCCTTTGTCACGCTTTTCGTCGTCATCGATCCCATCGGCCTGGCGCCGCTGTTCATCGCCCTGACGCGCGAGATGGAGCCGGCGCATCGTCGCCGCATCGGCTGGCGGGCGCTGGCCATTGCCGCGGTGTTGCTGACCCTGTTCGGCCTGGCGGGCGAATCGATCCTGAAGGGCATCGGCATCTCGCTGCCCGCCTTTCGCATCGCCGGCGGCATCCTGCTGTTCCTGACGGCGCTGGACATGCTGTTCGAGCGCCGCACCGAGCGGCGCGAGGGCCAGGCCCGCGACGACGACCACGATCCGTCGGTGTTTCCGCTGGCCACGCCGCTGCTGGCGGGCCCGGGGGCGCTGGCGACGATGATCCTGCTTGTCGGCCAGAACGAATCACCCGCCCACACGCTGATGATCCATCTTGTGATGTTGGTGGTGCTGGGCATCTGTGCGGCGCTGTTCGCGATCGCCGGGCCGCTGGCGCAGCTGCTGGGCAAGACCGGCACCATGGTTGTCACCCGGCTGTTCGGCATGCTGCTGGCGGCGCTGTCGATCCAGTTCGTCATCGACGGGCTGGACGGCTCGGGGTTGCTGTGATCGGCGACGATCTGGCGCGGCTGGCCTATCTGGGCCTGCTGCTGGTGGCGGTTGCGGGGTTCGTGCTGGTCGAATTCCGCGGCCGCCCCGGCCAGGCCCTGCGCCAGGCGGCGGCTTGGGCGATGATCTTTCTGGGGCTGATGGCGCTGGCCGGGCTGCGCCACGACATCTGGGACGCGATCCGGCCCCAGCCGCGGTTCCTGCCCGGCGACCGCATCGAACTGCCCATGGGGTCGGACGGGCACTTCCACCTGTCGGCCACTGTCAACGGCGCCGACATCCGTTTCGTCGTCGATACCGGCGCCAGCAGCATCGCGCTGAGCCAGACCGATGCGCGCCGCGCCGGGCTTGATCCCGACCGGCTGAGCTATACCGGCCAGGCGCGCACGGCCAACGGCCTGGTCGAAACCGCCCCGGTGGTGCTTGAGCGTGTCGAGCTGGGGCAGATCAGCGACAGCCGGGTGCCGGCGGTGGTGCTGCGCGGCGATCTGGAACAATCCTTGCTGGGCATGTCCTATCTGTCGCGCTTCGCCCGCGTCAGCATCGAGGGCCGGCGCATGATCCTGGAACGCTAGGCCGGGCGGCGGCCGCTACTGCTTGCGCTGCCATCGGCCGTCGGCCTCGGACCAGTATTCGGCGGCCGCGCCCTGCGCGCGCAGATCCCGCCATTGCGCGCGGGCCTGCTCCAGCGCCTGCGGATCATTGCCATCAAAAACGATACAGACCCGATCCAGCGCCGCCACCTCGGCCGCCTCGACCTGGGCGCCGTCAACGGCGATCAGGCAGCGCGGGGCATTGGCAGCCGGCTGGCCCTGCAGGGTCAGCAGCACCGGCTGGCGGGCGTCATCATCCCCCCCCGCCACGCCGTGCGGCAGGAAACCTTCGGCCAGCCACAGCGCCTCGTCCAGGGCCTGCTGGCGGGCGGGGTCGCGGCCGCGCAGCTCGACCGGCCAGCCGGCCTGCAAGCTCTTGCCGATCAGCATCGGCAAGAGCTGCCCCGGACCCGAGCGGGTCAGGTGATAGAACAGCGCCGCGCCCATCAGCCCCGGGTCTCGAACCGGTCGCGGATCAGCCGGTTCAGCGTCATCACCCCCCAGCCGCTGGCCCCCTTGGGGGCAAGGGCGGTTTCGCCCGGCGGCAACGTCACCCCGGCGATGTCCAGATGCAGCCAGGGCGTGTCCTTGCGCACGAAGCGCTGCAGGAACTGCGCCGCGGTGATTGCCCCCGCCGGCCGGCCGCCGGTGTTCTTGACATCGGCCAGACGCGAATCGATCAGCTTGTCATAGGCCGGGGCCAGCGGCAGGCGCCATGCGCCCTCGCCTTCGGCCCTGGCGGCGGCCAGCAGCTGCGTGGCCAGTTCCTCATCATTGGAAAACACGCCGGCATGTTCGTGGCCCAGGGCTATGATGACGGCCCCGGTCAGTGTCGCCAGGTCGATGACCGCCGCCGGCTGGAAACGCTCCTGCGCATACCACAGCACATCGGCCAGAACCAGGCGGCCTTCGGCATCGGTGTTGATGACCTCGATCGTGTCGCCCTTCATCGAGCGCACGATGTCGCCGGGACGCTGGGCGCGGCCGTCGGGCATGTTCTCGACCAGACCCACCAGCCCCACGACATTGGCCCGCGCCCGGCGCAGCGCCAGCACGCGCATCACCCCGGCAACCACGGCGGCGCCGCCCATGTCCATCGTCATCTCCTCCATCCCGGCGGCGGGCTTGATCGAGATGCCGCCGGTGTCAAAGACCACGCCCTTGCCGACCAGGGCCAGCGGTGCCTGGTCGCCGGCACCGTTCCAGCGCATCACCACCACCTTCGAGGGGCTTTCCGAGCCCTGCCCGACCCCCAGCAGCGCGCGCATCCCCAGCCCGGACAGCGCGTCCTCGTCCAGCACCTCGACCTCCAGGCCCAGTTCGCGCATCGCCAGCAGCCGATCGGCGAAATCGGTGGTGGTCAGCACATTGGCCGGTTCGTTGACCAGATCGCGGGTAAAGAACACGCCCTCGGCCACGGCGGCCCCCAGAGTGGCGGCGCGGGCCAGCGCCTCGGGATCCTTGTGCATCACCGTTACCCGCCCGCGCGGAGCGCCCGACACGGGGTTGTCAGCCTGATCGGCGGCCATGTCGGGTGCCGGCGCGGCGGCATCGTCCAGCCGGGCGTTTTCCGCCAGACCGCTGCGGGCGGTGGCGGCGGCGGGTTGATCGGGCGCCTCTGCCGCCGCGTCCGCGTCGGATTTCCGGGTCTTGTAGGCGGAAAAATCATAGGCGCGCAGCGCCAGCCCCAGCGCCAGTTCGGCCGCCTGCGCATGGTCGCCCGCCAGCACCAGCGTATCGGCCACCCCCAGACGGGCGCCGATGCTGGCGCCGGCCGCGCGCGCCTGGGCGACATCGGCGCGGCGCGGCAGGTTCACCAGCTGCAAGGCCTCGGCCCGCAGGCCGGCAGGAAAGGCCAGTTCCAACGCCTTGCCGGGCTTGATCTCTTGCCAGGCGCGCGATTTCAGCGCCCGCGCCAGAACCTCGCGCGTGGGGCGCGGCAGGCCCGCCGGCAGCCTGCCGTTTTCCGACACCACGATGGCGATGCGTCCGGCCCGTTCGGCCAGCCCCGAAAGATCCGTTGCCGTGAAAGAGATTTCGACCGGGTGCGTCATGATCCGCCTTTCGCAATGAAGCCAATGGGCGGAAACTAGTCCCGACGACGGCCCTTGACCAGAGCCGGGGCTTTTCCAATGCCCAACCAGCCGCTAATCAGGCAGGGACCGTGTCCGGAACAAGTTCATGCCCCGCATCGACCGCTACCTGCTGACGCAATACCTGACGCTGTTCGGGTTCTTTGCGCTGGTGCTGGTGTCGGTCTATTGGATCAACCGCGCGGTTTCCTTGTTCGAGCAGCTGATTTCGGACGGGCAGACGGCGCTGGTGGTGCTGGAATTCACCGCGCTGACGCTGCCGCTGGTGATTTCGGTGGTGCTGCCGATCGCGGCCTTTGCCGCCAGCGCCTATGGCACCAACCGGCTGTCGTCGGAATCGGAACTGGTGGCGATGCAGGGCGCGGGCATGTCGCCCTGGCGGCTGGCGCGGCCGGTGCTGGTCTTTGGCGTGCTGGTGGGGGTGATGGTGGCGCTGCTGGTGCATGCCATCGTGCCGATGGCGCGCGGCCGGCTGGCCGACCGCCAGGCCGAGATCGCCGAAAACGTTACCGCCCAGTTCCTGCGCGCCGGCGCCTTTCAGTATCCGGTGGCCGGGGTGACGCTGTATCTGCGCGACATCGCCGCCGATGGCCGGCTGGTCGACCTGTTCCTTGAGGACGCCCGCGATCCCGACAACCAGACCACCTATACCGCGACCGAGGCGCTGATCGTGCGCACCGATGCCGGGCCGCGACTGGTGATGATGCGCGGCATGATCCAGAACCTGCGCCGCGCCGACGGCCGCCAAAGCCTTTCGGTCACGCGCTTTGCCGAACTGGCTTATGATCTGGGCGGCCTGATCGACACCCGAGGCCAGAGGCTGCGCGATCTGCGGGCCTATCCGACCGGGCGGCTTCTGAACCCCGATGCCGAGCTGCTGTCGGCCACGGGTGCCACCCGCGACAAGGCCCTGGCCGAGGCGCATGAGCGTCTGGCGCGGCCGTTTCAGGCCCCCGTGGCGGCTCTGCTGGGTTTTGCCATGCTGCTTCTGGGCAATTTCAGCCGCTTCGGGGTGTGGCGGCAGGTGATCTGGGCGGTTCTGGCGCTGATCCTGGTGCAGTTCCTGGCCACTGCGGCAGAAAACCAGGTCGCGCGCGATGCCACGCGCTGGCCGCTGATCTGGGTTTCGCCGCTGGTGGGGGCGGGCATCTGCACGATGGTCCTGTGGTTGGCGGCCCGACCCCGACGGCTGCGCCCGGCCAGGGCGCCAAGCGGTGGCGAGGGGGCGGCATGATCCTGTCGGCCTATGTCGCGCGCCGCTTCCTGCGCATGCTGCTGATGATTGCGGCCATCTTTGGCGCCATCCTGTTCCTGATCGACATGGTCGAACAGATCCGCCGGTTTTCGGATGCGGATATCGGCCTGTCCGGCGCGGCGGTGCTGTCCTTGCTGAACATCACCGCGAGTTTCTATTCGATCCTGCCGCTGATTACGGTGCTGGCAGGGATTGCGCTGTTCCTGAGCCTGTCGCGCAGTTCGGAAATGGTGGCGATCCGGGCATCGGGGCGATCGGGGATCCGGGTTCTGGCCGCGCCGGCGGTGGCGGCGGCGCTGGCCGGAATGCTGGCGGTGGCGGTGCTGAACCCGATGGTTGCCGCGACCTCGAAACGCTATGACGCTGCGGTGGCGCGCATCGGCAGTGGCGGCGGCCAGACCGTCAGCGTCGGCGAGAATGCGGTCTGGCTGCGCCAGGCCCTGCCCACACGCGACGCCAATGGCGCCGCGACCCAGGGCCAGGTGGTGATCCGCGCCGGCCGCACCAGCCCCGATGCCACCACGCTTTACGATGCCACCTTCATGGTGTTTGCCCCCGACGCCGGCCCGACCCGCCGCATCGACGCCGCCCAGGCGCAATTGACCGACGGCGCCTGGCTGCTGACCGACACCAAGGAATGGCCGCTGACCCAGCCCAACCCCGAGGCCGTGGCCCGCACCGCACCGCGGCTGGAGCTGCCCACCGACCTGACGGCAGCGCGCATCCGCGACAGCTTTGGCCGCCCCGAGGCGGTTCCGATCTGGCAACTGCCCGATTTCATCCGCGGGCTCGAACGCGCAGGCTTTTCCGCCCGCCGGCACAAAGTCTGGTTCCAGATGGAAATGGCACGGCCCTTGCTGATGGCGGCCATGGTGGCCATTGCCGCGGTGTTCACCATGCGCCATATGCGCGGGCGCAAGATGGGCTTGCTGGTGCTGGCCGGATTCGGCAGCGGCATCGGCCTGTTCTTCCTGCGCAACCTGGCGCAGGTGCTGGGGGACAATGGCGCAATCGCACCGGCCCTGGCCGGATGGGCGCCCCCGATCGTGGCGCTGCTGTTTGCCCTGGGGGCCTTGCTTCGGCTGGAGGATGGTTGATGACGCCAGGACGATCACGATGGACGCTGAGCGCAGTGGCGCTGGGGCTGGGACTGGCACCGGTGACGATGACGGCGCAAAGCTTGGGCCCCGCGGGCCAGACCCTGCCCGATTACGCGGCGATGTCCCAACTGAACGGCGGGCCGGCGCTGGCCCCGACCGAACCCGATGGCATCAACCGCTATGCCGACGGGACCGAGACACCGCAGACATCGCTGATGACCCAGGCCGCCGGCAACATCGCCATTCCGGCGCGGCCCGTCACGGGCATGGAGGCAGAGGCCGAACCGCAGACCGGCCCCGCCACGCTGCTTGCCGATCAGGTCACACTGGATCAGCAGGGGCGGCTGGTGGCCTCGGGCGGGGTGGTGATCTGGTATCGCGGCACCCGGCTGATCGCACAGCGCATCACCTATGACACCCGTCAGGGCGGCGCGGTGATCGAGGGGCCGATCCACCTGACCCAGCCCGCCCGCGCCGGCACGGGTGAAGAAACCGTGATCATCGCCGACCGAGCGCAGCTTGATCCCAACTTGCAGGACGGCATCCTGCAAGGCGCGCGGCTGGTGCTGGCGCGGGAAATGCAGATGGCGGCGCGGCAGATGCGGCGCAGCCAGGACGGGGCGGTGACGCACCTGGACAATGTGGTCGCCTCGAGCTGTCAGATCTGCGCCGAGGATCCGGTGCCGCTATGGGAAATCCGCGCCCGCGCGATCACCCACGATGCGCGCAGCCGGCAGCTCTATTTCGACCGGCCGCAGTTCCGCGCCCTGGGCCTGCCGATCGCGGCCCTGCCCTGGCTGACCGCGCCCGATCCGACGGTCGAGCGCATGACCGGCTTCCTGCAACCGCGCTTCCGCACCACCTCGGGCCTGGGGTTCGGCGTCAAGCTGCCCTATTTTATCACGCTGGGCGATCACGCCGACATCACCCTGACCCCCTATGTCGCGGCCAGCCGCACCCGCACGCTGGAACTGCGCTATCGTCAGGCATTCCGCAACGGCGTGACCGAATGGAACGGCGCGATCAGCCGTGATGACATCGACCGCGACGGCACCCGCGGTTACCTGTTCGGGGCAGCGCGGTTCGAGCTGCCGCGCGGCTACAACCTGGGCATGCAGGTCCAGATGGCCAGCAGCCGCGCCTATCTGCTGGAATACGGCATTTCCGACGCCGACCGGCTGTGGAGCGGCCTGACCCTGGACCGGGTGCGCAGCGACCGCATGGTGCTGGCCCGCATCGGCAATTATGAATCGTTGCGCGAGGATGAGCCGGACGAATTCACCCCATCCGTCGTGGCCGACGCGCTGTGGAAGCGGCGCTGGCAGCCGGCGCGGCTGGGTGGCATCGCCAGCCTGGAATGGTCGCTGCACGCGCATCGCCGCTCGTCGACGCTGGACGGCATCGGCCGCGACATGGCGCGCGGATCCTTTGCCCTGGACTGGCAGCGCCGCGAAACGCTGCCCGGTGGGGTGGTCGGCAGCCTGCAGGCGCGCCTGGACACCGACATCTATCGCATCCGCCAGGACAGCGCCTATGAGGACTGGGTGGCGCGCACCGATCCGACGCTGGCAGCCGAACTGCGCTGGCCGCTGGCCCGCCATGACGGCGGCGTCACCCATCTGATCGAGCCGGTGGCACAGCTGGTCTGGTCGCCCAAGGGCCTGCGCGAGGATGACGTTCCCAACGAGGACAGCCGCCTGATCGAATTCGACGAAGGCAACCTGTTCGCGCTGGACCGTTTTCCGGGCTGGGACGCTCGCGAAACCGGCTGGCGCGCCAATCTGGGCGTGGGCTGGACGCGCATCGACCCTGCCGGCTGGTCGCTGGGCCTGACCGCGGGCCGGGTGTTCCGCGCCGAACCCGACCGCGCCTTTGACGGGGCCGCGCCTCTGGGCGGGAAACGCTCGGACTGGCTGCTGGCGGCGCATTATTCCGATACCAATGGCCTTGCCATTGCCAACCGCACCCTCTTCGACGACAGCTTTTCGGTCAGCCGCAACGAATTGCGCATGGGTTGGCTGAAGCCGGGGCTGCAACTGTCCGCCGGTTATCTCTGGCTTGATTCGCAGGCCGAGGAAAACCGCAGCAACGATGTATCCGAACTGACCGCCACCGCCGGCTGGCAGGTGGCGCAGGGATGGTGGGCCAGCACCGAAACCCGCTACGACTTCAGCGCCGACCGCGCGCAGAAGGCCAAGCTGGGCCTGCAATACCGCAACGAATGCCTGACCATCGACATGGCGGTGCAGCGCCGCTTTACCTCGTCGCAGGAGTTGCGGCCTGAAACCAGTTTCGACCTTGGCGTGCGGCTTGGCGGTTTTGGCCGGCAATCGGCGGCACCGGGAACGGTGGCGCGACGCGCCTGCCTGCGCTAAGGTCGCGGCAAAACCATGCGGCGAGGATGCTGATGCGGCAAATTCTGATGGGGGCGGCGATGGCCGCGATGCTGGCGGCGACCGGAATCGGTCCGGTGCTGGCGCAGGGCAATCCGTTCCAACCCGTGGTTTATGTCAACGATTCTGCCGTCACCCGCTATGAACTGGATCAACGCATCCGTTTCATGCAGCTGTTGCGCGCGCCGGAAACCGGCCAGGCCGCCGCCGAAAAGGCGCTGATCGAGGATCGTCTGCGGGTCTTTGCCGCCAAGCAGTTGGGCATCACGGCCACCGAGGAACAGATCGATGCGGGTTTGGCCGAATTCGCCGGTCGCGCCAATCTGGGGGTCGAGGAATTCGTGCGCGCCCTGGGTCAGGCAGGGGTCGAGCGTCAGGCATTTCGCGATTTCGTCACCGCCGGCGTGGTCTGGCGCGAAGTGGTGCGCCAACGCGTGCTGCCGACCGTCCGCGTGACGGATGCCGAGGTTGACCAGGAAATGCAGCGCCTGATCGAGGCCCCGCGCGTCACCCATGTCGCCCTGTCCGAACTGATCATCCCCGCCCCGCCGGGACAAGAGGCGCGGGCGATGCAGCTGGCAGAATCGCTGGTCGGCAGCGTCCGCTCAGAGGCGGATTTCGCCGCCGCAGCGCGCCGATATTCGGCCACGCCCTCGGCCGGGGGCGGCGGGCGCCTGCCCTGGATGCCCGTGGCCAATCTGCCGCCCTCGCTGCGGCCGGTGATCCTGGGGCTGAAACCGGGCCAGATCACCCAGCCGCTGAGCGTGCAAGGGGCAGTGGTGCTGTTCTTCCTGCGCGATACGCGCGGGACGCTGCGGCCCGGTGCGACCGATCAGGTGCTGGATTATGTGCGCTTTCGCATGGCCAGCGCCGATCAGGCGCGCCGCATCGCCGCCGTCGCCGACACCTGCGCCGACCTGTTCGTCCATGCCCGCGGATTGCCGCCCGAGCAGATCCAGCGCCAGACCTTGCCGCAAAGCCAGATCCCCACGGGCGAGGCGATCCGTCTGGCAGTTCTGGACGATAACGAAAGCACGGTGGTCAGCTATGGCGGCGCGGCCGAATTGCTGATGCTGTGCAAACGCTCGCCCGCGCAGGTCGGCGGGGAAATGCCCGTGGCCACCAGCGCCGAGCCTGGCCAGACCGAGCTGCCCCCCGACCCCGACGCGCTGCCCGATCGCGACACGCTGCGCGACAATATCTTCAACCGCAAGGTCAATCAGGCGGCCGAGAACTATCTGGCCGAATTGCGCGCGAATGCCGTCATTCGCCGGCCCTAGAACCAGCAATCCGGCGCCGGCAGCAATGCCCGCGCCTTTTGATCCGGCCGCCGCCCGCTGAGCCGGCACGGCCTCTGCCCCGCCTCTGGATCCGCACCGATGCCTGAACCCCGCCCCCTGATCCTGACCTGCGGCGAACCTGCCGGCATCGGCCCCGAACTGGCGCCCAAGGCGCTGGAAGCGGGGGTGCCATTCGTCTATCTGGGCGACCCGCGCCACCTGCCCGCAGGCACCCCCTGGCACGAGGTCGCCGCCCCCGACCAGCCGGCCCCAAGGGGCATTCTGGCGGTGCTGCGCCATGATTTCCCCGCGCCCGCCGTGCCCGGTCGGCCCGATCCGGCCAATGCCGCCGCCGTGGTCCAGGTCATCGCCCGGGCGGTCGATCTGGTGCAGGCCGGCGCGGCCGGAGGCATCTGCACCCTGCCCATCAACAAGCAGGCGCTGAAACAGGGCGCCGGTTTTGCCTTTCCCGGTCATACCGAATATCTGGCGCATCTGGCCGGCGGGATGCCGGTGGTGATGATGCTGGCCTCGACCACGGTCACGCCGCCCTGCCGGGTGGTGCCGGCGACCATCCACATCCCGCTGGCCGAGGTGCCGGCGGCGCTGACCCCGCAATTGCTGGAACAGGCGATCCGCATCACCGATGCCGCGCTGCGCCGCGATTTCGGACTGAAGCGCCCGCGGCTGGCCATTGCCGGGCTGAACCCCCATGCCGGCGAGAACGGCGTCATGGGCGACGAGGAAACTCGCTGGATGGCGCCGCTGCTGGCGCGACTGCGCGCCGAGGGCATGGAGCTTGCCGGTCCCCTGCCCGCCGACACGCTGTTCCACGCCGCCGCCCGCGCCCGTTATGACGCCGCGATCTGCGCCTATCACGATCAGGCGCTGATCCCGATCAAGACGCTGGATTTCGCCGGCGGGGTCAATGTCACGCTTGGGCTGCCCTTCGTGCGCACCTCGCCCGATCACGGCACCGCCTTCGACATCGCCGGCCGCGGCATCGCCGACGCCGCCAGCGTCATCGCCGCCCTGCGGCTGGGCTGGGACATGGCGGGGCGGCGGGCATGAGCGCGCTGGACGGGCTGCCGCCGCTGCGCGAGGTGATCGCGCGCCACGACCTGCGGGCCAGGAAGCAGTTGGGCCAGAACTTCCTGCTGGACCTGAACCTGACCGCCAAGATCGCCCGCGCCGCCGGCGACCTGACCGCTTGCGACGTGCTTGAGGTTGGTCCCGGTCCCGGCGGGCTGACCCGCGGCCTGCTGGCCGAAGGCGCCCGTCATGTGCTGGCCATCGAAAAGGACGAACGCGCCTTGCCCGCCCTGGCCGAAATCGCCGCCGCCTATCCGGGGCGTTTGCAGGTGATCCTGGGCGACGCGCTGGAAATCGACCCGCTGGCGCATCTGACGCCGCCGATCCGCATCTGCGCCAACCTGCCCTATAACGTCGGGACCGAGCTGCTGGTCCGCTGGCTGACGCCCCCCGCCTGGCCGCCATTCTGGCAGTCGCTGACCCTGATGTTCCAGAAGGAAGTGGCCGAACGGATCACCGCCCGTCCTGGCAGCAAGGCCTATGGACGGCTGGCGGTGCTGGCGCAATGGCGCTCGGACGCGCGGATCGTGATGACGCTGCCGCCCGAGGCTTTCGTGCCCGCGCCCAAGATCCATTCCGCCGTCGTCCACCTGACCGCATTGCCGCAGCCGCGTTACCCGGCCGATCCGGCGGTGCTGAACCGGGTGGTGGCGGCCGGGTTCAATCAGCGCCGCAAGATGCTGCGCGCCGCGCTGAAGGGATTGCACCCGGCGATCGAGGACATCCTGACCGCCGCCGGCATCGCGCCCACCGCCCGGGCCGAGGAACTGGACCTTGAGCAGTTTTGCGCGCTGGCGCGGGGCCTGGCCGCCGCGCCGCGCTAAGGCAGGGGATCAATCGCCCGAAGCCTGCTCGGCCTCGGACTTCCGGGGGACGTCCGGCTTCTTGCGCGGGGCGCGCGGGGCACGGCCAGCCGCAGCAGGCGCACGGCGACGCCGCGGTGCAGCCGCCTCGGCTGGTTCGGCCGCTTCGGCCACCAAAACAAAGCCTTCATCCTCGGCACCATCAGCCGCGGTCTCTGGGGTCTCGACCGGGCCGTGATCGTTATCGCCGCCGATCACCGGGGGCAGCGCCGCCTCGGCCGCGGCTGGCTGGGGTTCGGCAGGCATGGGCTGGCTGTCGGCCACCGGAGCCTCGGCCCGGGATGCGCGGTCATCGCGACGGTCATCCCGGCGATCATCCCGGCGATCATCGCGGCGCTGTTCGCGGCGCTCATCACGGGGCTCGCCGCGATCCTGGCGATCCTGGCGCTGCATGTGCTGCTGGCCATTTTCCGGTGCCTGGCCATTATCGTCGCGCGCATCGTCGTCGCGCAGCATCTGGGACTGGTTCTGGCGTTCGGCCTGTTCGCGCTGCGCCTCGCCCAGCATGCGGGTGTAATGTTCGGCGTGCTGTAGAAAGCTTTGTTCGGCCACGCGATCATTTGACAGCTGCGCGTCGCGCGCCAGCGTCAGGTATTTTTCGATGATCTGCTGGGGCGTGCCCCGCACCTTGCCCTCGGGGCCCGAGGAATCAAAGACGCGGTTGACGATATTGCCCAGCGAACGCTGGCGGTTCGACTTGTTGCGCGAACGGGATTTGGATGATCTCATCAGCTTGTTATCGGTTTTTCCCGGCCATTGCCGGATCTGGTTGGGGTCATTTCCAAGGCGGGGCGCCAGCAGCAGGAAGGAAGGTCGTTCCGGTTTCCCGCGTTACCAGTGAAAAGCTGGAATATCGAATATCGCTGACCCGTGCGTGGGCTGTTCGCCCCCGTCACAACAGCGAATAAACATGCCGTAGCGGCGCATACAAGGGAAAATTTCGTCCGGGGCGCCGAAACTTGCCGATCAGGGGGCAAGCTGGCCGCAAACGACGCGGTCGCGGCCATCGAGATCGGGCAGCACCTGCACCGCGCCCAGCCCGGCCTGTGCCATGAGCGCCGCCACCGCGGCGCCCTGGCTGGGGCCGATCTCGACCAGCAGCCATCCGCCGGGGGTCAGATGATCTGGCGCGCCGGCAGCGATGGCGCGATAGGCGCCCAGGCCGTCACCTTCGTCGGTCAACGCCTGGCGAGGTTCCCAGTCGCGCACCTCAGGCGCCAGCAGGGGCATCTCGTCGCGCGCGATATAGGGCGGATTCGACACGATCAGATCAAAGCGGCCCTGAACCTGTGCAAACCAGTCCGACAGGCGGAACTCGGCCGCGACGCCGATGCGGGCGGCATTGTCGCGCGCCACCTCCAGCGCAGCCGGGGAAAGATCGGTGCCCAGTCCGGCGACCCCCGGCCGTTCGGCCAGCAGCGAAATCAGGATCGCCCCGGTGCCGGTGCCCAGATCCAGCACGGACCGAAAGCACCGTTCAAGCGCCGCCTGCACCAGTGTTTCGGTTTCCGGGCGCGGGTCCAGCGTGTCGCCGGTCACGCGAAATTCGTGGCGCCAGAAGGCACGGCGACCCAGAATCTGGCTGACCGGCTGGCGGGCAGCGCGCGCAGCCACCGCCTGCTGAAAACGCCTTGCAGCCTGGTCCGGCAGCGGTTGCGACAGCGCCGTCGCCAGATGATGGCGGGGCACATCCAGCGCATGCGCCAACAACAGCCGCGCATCCTGGTCGGCATTGGCAACGCCCGCTGCCGCCAGACGCTCGCGGGCGGCGCGCAGGGCCTCGGCTGCGGTCATTCCTGTCCCTGCGCCGCCAGCCGCTCGGCCTGGTCATGGGCGACCAGGGCATCGACGATTTCGGACAGGTCGCCCTGCATGATGCGATCCAGCGCGTAAAGCGTCAGACCGATGCGGTGATCTGTCATCCGGCCCTGGGGAAAGTTGTAGGTGCGGATGCGTTCGCTGCGATCACCCGACCCCACCTGCGACTTGCGATCGGCGGCGCGTTCCGCATCGGCGCGGCTGCGTTCGATGTCATAAAGCCGCGCGCGCAGCACAGCCATGGCATTTGCCCGGTTCTGATGCTGGGATTTTTCCGAGCTGGTGACCACGATGCCGGTCGGCAGGTGGGTGATGCGCACCGCCGAATCGGTCGTATTCACATGCTGCCCCCCCGCGCCCGAGGCGCGCATGGTGTCGATGCGAATGTCGCTTGCCGGAATGTCGATATCGACCTCGGCCGCTTCGGGCAGGACGGCGACGGTGGCGGCGCTGGTGTGGATGCGACCGCCGGATTCGGTTTCGGGCACCCGCTGCACCCGATGCACGCCGGATTCGTATTTCATCCGCGCAAAGACGCCCTCGCCCTCGATCCGGGCCACCGCCTCGCGCACGCCGCCCAGGTCAGATTCCGCCAGTTCCAGCATCTGGAACTGCCAGCCCTGCGATTCGGCAAAGCGGCGATACATCGCCAGCAGATCGGCTGCGAACAGCGCCGCCTCTTCGCCGCCGGTGCCGGGACGAATTTCCAGGATCGCCGGGCGGGCATCGGCGGCATCGCGCGGCAAAAGCGCAATGCGCAAGGCATGTTCCAGCTCTGGCAACCGTGCGCGCAGACGCGACAGTTCATCCTCGGCCAGTTCCCGCATTTCGGGATCGGCCAGCATGGCCTGGGCCTCGCGGATGCCAGCCTGCGCCGCCTGCCATTCGCCGATCTGCGCCACCACCGGCTTCAGTTCGGCATATTCGCGGCTGATGGCGGCGATTTCATCCGGCGCCGGGCCGGCGTTCAGCCGCGCTTCGAGATATTCGAAGCGCTGAACGATCTGGGAAAGGCGATCCTGTGGCAACATGGGCCGGGAATTACCCGCTGGCCAGTGCCGGGGCAAGCCGCAACCGCCGCGGCGGCCGATCCCGGCTACTGCGCCTTGATCGCCTCGACCGAGATGTCGATTTCGATTTCGTCGCCCACGGCGGGGGCGAACTTGCCCAGATTGAACTCGGTTCGCCTGATCCTGGCTTCGGCATCAAAGCCGATCGCTTCCTTTTTCGTCATCGGATGCGGGCCGCGCTTGTTCAGATCGACCTCGAGCACGACGGTGCGGGTAACGCCGTTCAAGGTCAGTTCGCCCGTGACGCGGGCCTCGTCACCGCCGTCAGGCTCGACCCGCGTCGAGCGGAATTCGGCCACCGCCTGTGCCGGATCGGTGTCGAAGAAGTCGGGCCCGAACAGATGCTTGTCCAGTTCCGGTGACAGGGTTCTCAGGCCCGACAGCGGGATGGTCGCCTCGACAGTCGCGTTTTCCGGGGCCTCGGGATCGATGACCAGCCTGCCGGTGATGCCGGCGACAAAGCCGGTGCTGGTCGAAAAGCCCATGTGATTGTATCGGAACACCGCCTGGCTGTGGTCGGGGTCGAATTCATAGGTCTCGGGCGCGGCTTGGGCAAGGGTCGCGCCTGTCAGGACGAATCCGGCGGCGACAAGAAGCAATCGGGTCATCGGCGATCTCCGGTCTGGGGCCTGAACCGGGTTCTGAAGCCAGAGCCTGCGCAAATCAATCCGCACGGCCTGACAATCGCGTGTGGCGTGGCGGAAAGCCGCAAGGCCGGGGGATTCGCCTTGCAATCGTGGGCGCCGCCGATATAAGGGCGCATCCTTCCGCAAATGCGAAACCGGCGCAGCCTCTCGTGGCGGGGCGCGGAAGGTCTGGTCCCGCCGTTGAAATGCGCCCTGATACAAGGTGAAGACATGCCCCTGTACGAGCATGTGCTGATCGCCCGCCAGGACCTGTCGAACGCGCAGGCCGAAGGGCTGATCGAACATTTCTCGACCGTTCTGGCCGATAACGGCGGCAAGGTCGTGGACAACGAATACTGGGGTGTCCGCACCCTGGCCTACAAGATCAACAAGAACCGCAAGGGCCATTATGCCTTCCTGCGTTCGGATGCGCCTTCGGCCGCCGTGCAGGAAATGGAACGTCTGGCCCGCCTGCATGACGACGTGATGCGCGTGCTGACCGTCCGCGTGGACGAGCACAAGGAAGGCCCCTCGGTCCAGATGCAGAAACGCGACGACCGCGAGCGCGGCGAGCGTGGTGAGCGCAGCGAACGTGGCGGCGAGCGTGGCGAGCGCCGCGAGCGCCGCGAGCGCGAAGACCGGAACTAAGGGAAAGGAACCAGGATCATGGCGAACAAACCTTTCTTCCGCCGCCGCAAGGTCTGCCCGTTCTCGGGCGAGAACGCGCCCGCGATCGACTACAAGGACACCCGTCTGCTGCAGCGTTACATTTCGGAACGCGGCAAGATCGTGCCGTCGCGCATCACCGCCGTCTCGGCCAAGAAGCAGCGTGAGCTGGCCCGCGCGATCAAGCGCGCCCGCTTCCTCGCCCTGCTGCCCTATGCCGTGAAGTAAGGAGAGACCAAGATGCAAGTCATCCTGCTGGAACGCGTGGCCAAGCTGGGCCAGATGGGCGAAGTGGTCAAGGTCAAGGACGGCTTTGCCCGCAACTACCTGCTGCCGCAAGGCAAGGCGCTGCGCGCGTCCGAAGCCAACGTCAAGGCGTTTGAAGAGCGCAAGGCCGAACTGGCCGCCCGCAACGACGAAACCCGCGCCGAGGCGCAGAAGCTGGCCGAAAAGCTGGACGGCCAGTCTTTCGTCATCATCCGCTCGGCCTCGGATGCCGGCGCGCTTTACGGCTCGGTTACCCCGCGCGACGCCGCCGAAGCGGCGAATGCGGCCGGTTTCGCGGTCGAGCGCCGTCAGGTCGTGCTGACCGCGCCCATCAAGGAACTGGGTCTGCATGAGGTCCGCGTGCACCTGCACCCGGAAGTCGATGTGTCGATCAAGCTGAACGTCGCCCGTTCGCCCGAAGAGGCCGAACTGCAAGCGTCGGGCAAGTCGATCCAGCAACTGGCCGCCGAAGAAGAGGCCGCCGCCGAATTCGAGATCGCCGAACTTTTCGACGACATCGGTTCGGCCGGTCGCGACGACGACGAAGCCGGAAACTGACCCAGTCCGGAAATCGCCGGATCACAGAACGCGCCGTATTACGGCGCGTTTTTTCATGCGCCTGCGGCCGCAGCAGGAAGGCGGAACGGAACAATCGCCACGCCTGGAATGTTGAACGCCAGAAAGTCCATCACAAAGGATGCCAGGGATGCCCCAGGATCACGCCCCGCCGATTACGCATACCGAGGCCGATGAAACCAGCCATACCCGTTTTGGCCCCCGCCCGGTCCCCGAAGGCCACCGCCCGCATCGCGACCGTCCCGAGCCTCGTCGCATACCACCGCATGGCGACGTCTCGCCCGATGGCACAAGGCCCTGGCCGCGGCCTTCCAGGGGTGCGCGCTGGCTGGTCTGGGGCGGGACGGCCCTGATCGCCGCGACGCTGACCGCAGGTGTCGTGGTCGCTGGCAGACAGCTCATGCACGGCAGTGACAATGCGCGCAAGCCAGTTTCCCCGCCACGCCTGCCGCCGCCACCGCAGACCTATCGCGCGCAGGCGCAGCACCCCCATCGCGCGCAGGCGCACGACGCCCACAGAGAGCCCGTCGATGCACCCCCGCGCCCGCGCCGCAATTCCCGCCCCCCGCAGCGCCGTCAGAGCCTGATGCAGGAGGTGGAAGCCAATACCGCCAGCCTGTCGCAGGGCGTGGACAATGTCATGCGCAGCCTGTCCTCGGCCGTGAGCGGTTTCCGGGATGTTGCGGGCCAGGCTGCACATATCGTGCGCGAGTTCAGCGACGCCGCCGATCTGGTGCGGGGGATTCTGGCTGGGGGTGCGGCGGTCGCGGCCGCCACGCGCGCAGCCGCAAGTGCCAGCGCCGCGCCCAACGCCGCCTCGCCGAGCGGTGACCATCCCGACAACGCCCCCGCATCCCAGGGCCACGGTTCTGGTGCAGACAGGTCAGACAGTTCGCGGCTGCACCGGCTCTGAGGGTCGATCGCCGGTTATCATGGCTGAACATACAAAAGGGCCGCTGTTGCAGCGGCCCTTTGCGTGCAGGACAAATGGCAGCAGGGCTGGGGTCGGGATCAGACCTTGTCCAGCGCCTCGATGGCCTTTTCCAGCTCGTCCTTGGTGACGGTCTTATCCGATACCTTGGCGCCTTCGACGATGTGATCGATCACCTTGTCCTCGAAGATCGGGGCGCGCAGCTGCTGCTGAGCCTGCGGGTTCTTCTGCACGAACTCGAAGAAGGCCCGTTCCTGGCCCGGATACTGGCGAGCCTGGCGCAGCACCGCCTGGGTCATTTCCTGGTCGGTGACGGTGATTTCGGCCTTCTGACCGATTTCCGCCAGCAGCAGACCCAGACGCACCCGGCGCTCGGCCAGCTTCTTGTGCTCTTCGGTCGGCTCGATGGTGCCGTGATCGTGGCCGTGCTCGTCGGGATGCTCGTCGTGCCACAGCTGATGGGCAATCTGATGCGCCTCGGCCTCGACCAGGGATTCGGGCAGGTCGAAGCTGACCAGCGCGTCCAGCTTGTCCAGCAGCGCACGCTTCAGAACCTGACGGGCCGCCCCCTTGTATTCCATCTCGAGCCGGCCGCGGATCTGAGCCTTCAGCGCATCAAGATCCTCGGCACCATATTTCTTCGCCAGCTCGTCATCGACCTCGGCCGGTTTGGGAGCCTTGACCGCCTTGACGGTGGTCTCGAAAATGGCGTCCTTGCCGGCAAGGTGCTTGGCGCCGTATTCCTCGGGGAACTTGACCTCGACCTTGACCTCATCTCCGGCCTTGGCGCCGATCAGCTGATCCTCGAAGCCGGGGATGAAGCTGCCCGAACCCAGCACCAGCGGATAATCTTCGGCCGCGCCGCCCTCGAAGGCTTCGCCATCGACGAAGCCCTTGAAGTCGATCACCACCTGATCGCCTTCCTTGGCCTTGCTGCCTTTCTTGCGATCCTCGAAGGATTGGGCGTTCTTGGCCAGATCCTGCAGCGTCTCGTTCACCTGCTCATCGCTGGCCTCGACCACCAGCCGCTCGAGTTCGACGCCGGAAAGGTCGGTCTCGGGGATGTTGGGCAGTGCCTCATAGGCAACGGTGACCACGACATCGTCGCCTTCCTTCCAGCCTTCGCCGTTGACCATTTCGATCTTCGGCTGAACTGCGGGCCGGTCACCGGATTTTTCCAGATGATCGCGCAGCGCCTTGTCGATGGCTTCCTGCATGGCATCGCCCAGCACGCGCTGACCGAACTGCTTTTTCAGCAGCGCCATCGGCACCTTGCCCTTGCGGAACCCCTTCATCTCGATTTCGGGCTGGGCTTCCTTCAGCTTGGCATCCACCTGCGCCGCCAGATCGGCCGCCGGCAGGGTGAATTCATAGCCGCGCTTCAGCCCGTCGTTCTGGGTTTCCTTGACCTGCATTTCCGTTCCTTCATCCAACCGTGCGCGGAGAGAGGCGTCCCAGCCCCGGCGACCGATAGAAAACGTGTCCCGCGCCTGCGCGCGCCCCGCATGTTTCAGCGCGCTAGCTAGGGGATTTCGCCGGCCATAGCAAGGACGAAGGCGGGTTTTGGCCGCTTGCGTCCATGGATTCGATGCCCCGCAGCAATCTGCGGACCGCATTTGCGGCCAGATCCGGCCGCAGATCAACCGCAAAGCGATGCAGACATCCGGAAATGACAATAATAGTGAATTATTTTCTGATATTTACGCGGAATATGGTCATCACTTCATACCTAACTTATCGACATGTTTTCATTGCCCGCGTGTGCAGGCATACAGGCAGCAAGTGGTAAGCGGTTCGTGGTTCTGATTTTTAAGCGGTTCCAGGTTTGCATGGTATCTGACGACCGGGCAGTCACCATCTCTGGGTGACTGTCCGGTTGTATTTTTTCGCCGCAGCGAATTGCCAGTCACTGGAAACCAGCCCCGCAACCGGGCGGAAACGCCAAGCCCAGCAAAGGCCGCCCCTGTCGAGGACCGGCGCAGGCCGTGCCGGACTGTGTCAGTCAGCCCTGACGGGCGCGCACCACCTGCAACAGCGGCATCACATCGGACATGTCGGGACCGTGGGCCTGACCGGTCAGCGCCTTGCGCAGCGGCATGAACAGCGCCTTGCCCTTGCGCCCGGTCGCCTCCTTCACCGCATTGGTAAAGCGCGACCAGCTGTCGTCGTCATAGGGCGGGGGCGGCAGCAATGTCATCGCCTGGGCGATGAAATCGGCGTCCTCGGGGTCGATCTGGGGCTCGGCCCCTTTGGAAAAGATTTCCCACCAGCCGGCCAGATCGTCCAGCCGGGTGATGTTCTGGGACGCGACGCGCCAGAAGCGTGCGGCCAGCGCATCCGGCACACCCAGCGCCGCGATGCGATCACGCACCGCATCGAATGGGCGCGACTGGTTGGCCTCGCGCGTCAGCGGCCATAGATCCTCGGCATCGAACTTCGTGGGCGAGGCGCCGAATTGCCCGACATCGAACCCTGCGGCCAGTTCGTCCAGCGTCATGCGCAACTCGACCGGCTGCGACGAGCCCAGGCGCGCCATCAGCGACAACAGCGCCTCGGGCGCGACGCCGCTTTCGCGCAGATCCTTGATCGAAAGCGTGCCCAGACGCTTGGACAGTTCCTCGCCCTGGGCGCCGGTCAGCAGGCTGTGATGCGCAAAGCGCGGCGGCTGCGCCCCCAGGGCGCCGATGATCTGAATCTGGGTTGCGGTATTGGTCACATGATCGGCACCGCGCACGATGTCGGTGACCCCCATGTCGGCATCATCGACCGAGCTGGCAAAGGTATAAAGCACCTGCCCATCGGCCCGGATCAGCACCGGGTCCGACACGCTGGCCGCATCGATCGAGATGTCGCCCAGAATGCCGTCGGTCCATTCGATGCGCTGCTGATCCAGCAGGAACCGCCAGTAGCCTTCGCGGCCCTCGGCCCGCAGGCGGGCCTTGTCGTCCTCGGACAGGGCCAGCCCGGCGCGGTCATAGACCGGCGGCTTGCCCATGTTCAGCTGCTTCTTGCGTTTCAGGTCCAGTTCGACCGGGGTTTCGAAAACTTCGTAAAGCCGCCCCGCCGCGCGCAAGCCCTCGGCCGCTTCGGCATAGCGGTCCAGCCGGTCCGACTGGCGTTCGATCCGGTCCCAGGTCAGCCCCAGCCATTCCAGATCGCGCTGGATGCCGTCGGCATATTCCTGTTTCGACCTTTCGCGGTCGGTGTCATCCAGCCGCAGGATGAAGGTGCCGCCGGCCTTGCGCGCGATCAGATAGTTCATCAGCGCGGTGCGCAGGTTGCCAACGTGAATATGGCCGGTGGGCGAAGGGGCAAAGCGGGTGGTGGTCATGGGCGGTCTCCTGTCCGCTTCGCTCTTTCACATGCTGCGGTTTTTGTCCATATCGGGGCAAAGCCCCAAGGTGAGCAAGCGATGCTGGACTGGAAAGACGCCGAAGCCCCCGATGCCGCCCAGATCGAAGCCATGGCCCGCGAAGCGATTGCCGCGCTGCCGCCCGAGTTCGCCGGCCCTGCCGCCCAGGTGATCCTGCGCGTCGAGGATTTCGCCAGCGAGGAGTTTCTGGACGAATTGCAGATCGACGACCCGCTTGAGCTGACAGGGCTATACGACGGCATCCCGCTGACCGAGAAAAGCACCAGCGAACCGCAGCATTTTCCCGACACGGTCTGGCTGTTCCGCCGCGCGATCCTGGACGAATGGGCCAGCCGCGGCGACGTGACGCTGGGGGCGCTGGTGGCGCATGTGGTGGTGCATGAATTCGCCCACCACTTCGGCTGGTCCGACGAGGACATCGCCGCAATCGACCGCTGGTGGGAATGATGACCCAGGCGCCGGTGCTGACCATCACCCTGAACCCGGCGCTGGACATGACGACCGCAGTCGACCGGGTGCTGCCGGAAATCAAGCTGCGCTGCGCCCAGCCGCGTTTCGATCCCGGCGGTGGCGGCATCAATGTCAGCCGCGCCATCCGGATCATGGGCGGGCACAGCACCGCGCTGGTGGCGCTGGGGGGTAGCACCGGGCAGCGCATCGCCCGGATGCTGGAACAGGACGGCATCCACATCCGCAGCCTGCCCGCGCCGGGCGAGACGCGCCAATCGGTGACCGTGGACGACCAGACCCTGCGCCAGCAGTTCCGTTTCGTCATGCCGGGGCCGGAATGGGCTGCGGGGGATATTGCGGCCGCGCTGGACCTGGCACATTCCTGCGCCGCGCCCGACGGGCTGGTGGTGCTGTCGGGCTCGAACCCGCCGGGGGTTCCGCCCGGTTTTGCCGACGATCTTGCCCGCAGGTTGCAGGGCAGCGGCGCGCGGCTGGTGGTCGATACCTCGGGCGCGGCGCTGGCCCAGGTCGCCGCCGGTCGGGATCGCCGCGTGGACATCCTGCGCATGGACGATGTCGAGGCCGAGGCACTGGCCGGCCGCCCCCTGCCCTATCGCGCCGATACCGCGCGCTTTGCCGTCGGCCTGGTCGAGCGCGGCGCGGCGCGCGCGGTCATCGTCGCCCGCGGCCGCGACGGCAACATCATCGCCTGTGACGACGGCATCTGGCACGCAGAGGCAGCGCGCGTGCCCATTGCCAGCAAGGTGGGCGCCGGCGACAGCTTTCTGGCAGGGTTCACCCTTGGGCAGGCCCGCGGATACAGCATGCCCGATTCCCTCGGGCTGGCCGCCGCCGCGGCATCGGCCACGGTGCAGACGCCGGCAACTGAACTGTGCCGGGCCGAAGATGTCGAACGCCTGTTTGCGGCCCGCGTCGTCAGCGAAATTCGCCCCTGAATCAGCCGCGCCCATCCATGCGGACGAAATCCAGCACGCTGCCCTGACCCGGCTGCACCTCGGACCACTGGTCGGCCTGAAAATCCACCACCAGCGTGGCGGCTGTCGGGTATCGACGGAATTCCGGGTCCATTGGCGGACGCGCGGGAAGCATCGCGGCAAATTCGGCGATCCCGGGATTGTGGCCGATCATCATGACCGTGGGCGCTGTCGCCGTGTGCAGCAGCGCCAGCATCCTTTCGGGGCTGGCATGATACAACCCCGCCTCGAAACGCAGCAAGGGCCGAACCTCCAACGGAGCCATCGCGACCTTGGCCCAGGTCTCGCGCGTGCGCTCGGCGGTCGAACACAGGACTTCCTCGGGCTCGTAACCACGGCTGGCCAGCCAGTCGCCCAGTTCGCGCGCCGACCTGCGGCCACGATCGTTCAACGGGCGGTCGTGGTCCGGCTGCGTCGGATCATCCCACGAGGATTTGGCGTGACGGGTCAGGATCAGGCGGCAGTGTCCGACAGGAGTCATCGAATAGCCTTTCGGGCCAGACGGTTAAGATTGCAGCGTGGCCGAGCCTGCCACAGCTTCACCGGGCGCCGCAAGCGTCCTTTTGTCCGATGGGCCGCGGGGCTTACAGCGGGCTGCCGCCCTGGCGCAGCCCCCGGGGCTTGACCCTGGGTTCGGTCGAGCGGATCAGCGAGCCGGCACCATGTTCGGTGAACAGTTCCAGCAGGCAGGCATTCGGCACCCGTCCATCCAGGATCACCACCGCGCGCACGCCCTCTTCAAGTGCCTTCAGGGCGGTTTCGGTCTTGGGGATCATACCACCGGCAATGGTGCCGTCGGCGATCATCGCCCGCACCTGATCGGGGTGCATCTGGGTCAGCACCTCGCCCGAGGCATCCTTGACCCCCGCGACATCGGTCAGCAACAGCAGCCGGTCGGCCTGCAACGCCCCGGCAATGGCGCCTGCGGCAGTGTCGCCGTTGACGTTGAAGGTCTCGTTATCCTCCATCCCGGTGGCGACGGGGGCGATCACCGGGATCAATCCCGCGTTGTAGAGATCGCGGATGATCTGCACGTTCATTTCCACAGGCCGGCCCACATAGCCCAGTTCGGGATCGTCGGGTTCGCAAACCATCAGGTCGTCATCCTTGCCCGAAATGCCGACCGCCCGGCCGCCAGCATCATTGATTGCCTGCACGATGCGCTTGTTGACCAGACCCGACAGCACCATCTCTACCACCTGCACGGTTTCGCGGGTGGTCACACGCTTGCCGCGCACGAAATGGCTTTCGATGCCCAGCCTGGCCAGCAGATCGTTGATCATCGGGCCGCCGCCGTGGCAGATCACCGGGTGGATGCCGACCTGTTTCATCAGCACGATGTCGCGGGCGAACTCGGCCATCGCCGCATCATCGCCCATGGCGTTGCCACCGAACTTGACCACGACAACGGCGCCGGAATAGCGCTGCATGTAGGGCAATGCCTCGGAAAGGGTGCGCGCGGTCGCGATCCAGTCACGGTTCATCTTCTGCTTTCTCATCATGGGGCCCCTGTTCATCGCGCCAGACCCTAGGGCGCATGGCGCGGTCAGTCCAGCCCGGCGATGATCGCGCGCAGCGTGGCGATGCCATGCCCCTTGTCGGAACTGGTCACCACAAGTTCGGGATAGGCGGCGGGATGCTGCTGAAGCGATTCCTGCACCTGCGCGATGGTCGCCGCCAGGCTTTGGCCGCCCACCTTGTCGGCCTTGGTCAGCACCACCTGGAACGGCACTGCAGAGCGATCCAGCAGCGTCATGATCTGATGGTCGACATCCTTGATGCCATGGCGCGAATCGATCAGCGCAAAGGCCCGGCGCAAGGTTGGCCGACCGGCCAGATAACTTTTCAGCAGCGCCTGCCACTTTGCCACCACGGCAACCGGCGCCTTGGCAAACCCATACCCCGGCAGATCGACCAGATAGGCGCGCTCGCCCAGCGCAAAATAGTTGATCTCTTGCGTGCGCCCGGGGGTATTCGAGGCCCGCGCCAGTCCCTTGCGCCCGGTCAGGGCGTTGATAAGGCTTGATTTTCCGACATTCGAACGACCGGCAAAGCAGACTTCGGGCCGATCGGCCGCGGGCAAGCCGTCCATGGACACCACACCCTTGACGAAATCGACCGGGCCGGCGAACAGCTGGCGCGCGGCCTCGGCCGTCTCGGGGTCGGGGTCTGCTGCCGGGGGGAAGGCGACCTTCATGCGCGCACCTCGTCGTTCAGGGCGATTTCGCCGCCGCTTGCCACCTCGGCATAGATGCCGAAATCGCTGTTGCCGTAAAGCCGCTGCAATGCTTCGGGCATGTCCAGATCGATCGTGCCGGTGGCCGGATCGGCGCTGGTGGCCGCGCAGCGGCCGATGGTCTGGGTGACGCGCAGTTCGACCTCACCGATGCGCAGGATCTGCCCCGGCAGGCCCCGTTCTGCCCAGGGCGCCCAGCCCTCGACCCACAGATTGCCACGCCAACGTTCGATGCCCAGCGGCCGGCCCATCTGCGATTCCAGCGCCCGCAGGCTGTCGAGCGACAGGATCGAGATCCACGGCCAGCGCACATCGGTGAATGCCGTCGGTGCCCGCACGATCCGGCTGGGCGCCGGCTTGTCTTGCGGCCACATCTGCGCCAGCCAGTCGACCAGCCGTTCGCCCTGGGTCTGGGGATCGGCGCTGATGGGCGGATGATCGGGATGGCGCAACTGCAATGCGCCATCGCGCCAGCCGCCTTGCACCGCCTGCAGTGAAGCAGAGGCCGCACCACGCAGGAAACATCCCTTGGGCAGCCAGCGATCCGGGGCGCCCGGCCCGACGTGGGCCTCGCCCGCCTCGGTCAGCACAGCCCATTCCCGATCCCCCGGCAGCGGCCGCGCCGGGTGCAGCCCGACGCGGTCAAGATCCTCGCCCCCCGCAGACTTGATCGGGTGGCGGCGGATGCGGGCAATACGGGCGATCATTTGCCGCCCTTGCCCGCACCCTTTCTGGCCGGCAGGCTGGCACGAATGTTGCCGAACAGATCGGGCCGGTGACCGTGCATCGACATGATGGTGTATTGCTGGATGATGGTGATGGTGTTGTTGGTGATCCAGTAAAGCACCAGCCCCGAGGCAAAACCGCCCAGCATGAACATGAAGATCCACGGCATCCAGGCAAAGATCATCTTCTGCGCCGGATCGGCGGGGGCCGGATTAAGCTTCTGCTGCATCCACATCGAGATGCCCAGCACAATCGCCAGCACCGGCAGCGTGAAGCTGTGCAGGAAGGTGCCTTGCCCCGGCGCGGCCCAGGGCAGCAGGCCGAACAGGTTCCAAAGGCTGGTCGGATCGGGCGCGGCAAGGTCGCGAATCCAGCCGATCCAGGGCGCGTGGCGCAATTCGATGGTCACGAAGATGACCTTGTAAAGCGCAAAGAAGATCGGGATCTGCAGCAGCACCGGCAGACAGCCGGCAGCCGGATTTACCTTTTCGCGCTTGTAAAGTTCCATCACCTCTTTCTGGAACTTCATGCGATCATCGCCGGTGCGCTCCTTGATCGCCTCCATCTCGGGCTGAAGTTCCTTCATCTTGGCCATCGAGACATAGGATTTGCGCGCCAGCGGGAACACCAGCAGCTTCAGCACGAAGGTCAAGGCGATGATCGCCCAGCCCATGTTCCCGATCATGCCATGCAGCCAGTGCAGCAGGCGGAAGATCGGCTTGGTCAGGAAATAGAACCAGCCCCAGTCGATCGAATCGACAAAGCGATCGATCCCGGGGTTTTCCTGATAGCCATTGATGACCTCCCACACCTTGGCGCCGGCAAACAGATAGCTGGCGCTGCTGGCGGTGGCACCAGGCGCCACCGTCTGCATCGGCAATCTGGTTTCGGCCTGGTAGATGTCGGCACCCGGGGCATAACGCACCACGGCGGTAAAGGGCGAGCCCGGCGCCGGCGCCAGTGTCGTCATCCAGTATTTGTCGGTAAAGCCCAGCCAGCCATTCGCCGTGACGTCGATGACCTTTGCGGGGCCCTCGCCCGCAACCACGTCGAGGTCGACCAGATTCTTGTATTTTTCCTCGAGCAGCTTGCCATCGGTCATGCCGACGACGCCCTCATGCAGCACGAAGAAGTTCTGCGTGTCCGGGCGGCCATGCCGGGCAAGGATGCCGTAAGGTGCGGCGGAAAAAGGGGTTGTCGCGGTATTTTCCAGCGTCTGGGTGACGGTGAACAGGAACTTGTCGTCCAGTTCATAGGTGCGGCGAAAAATCTGGCCGGCACCATTGTCCCAGCGCAGGGTTACCGGCTGGCCCGGTGCCAGCACATCACCCGATTCCACCTGCCACACGGTCGCCGGGCCAGGCACCAGCGCCGGGTCGGTGCCCGCCGCGGGGGTCCAGCCATAGACCGCGTAATAGGGTTTCTGGACGGTGACCGTCAGGTCGCCGCCGGGCGCCACCGGGCTGCCTTCGGCCTTGATCGCGGTTTGCGCCGTCGGCGTCAGCAGACGCACATAGGGCGAATTGGGATCCAAGGTCTCGTGATAACCCGTCAGTTCCAGATCATCGATGCGACCACCGGCAAGCGAGATCGAGCCCGCCAGCGAGGGCGAGGCGATCTTGACCCGGCCGGCGCTGGCTGACGGGTCCGCGTTGGCGGCACCCTGGTCAGGCGCCTGCGTCACCGCGCCGGGGACAGGACTGTCGGCAGATACCGGAGGCGCGGCGGGCGACCCGGTCTGAGGTTGGCCCTGGGCAACTTGCGCCGGTTCCTGCGCCGGTGGCACCGGCTCAGGGGCAAAGAAGATCGACCAGACCAGCATGACGAGGGCCGAAAGCACCATCGCCAGGATGAGGTTGCGGTTGTTGTCTTGCATTCCGGACAGCCCTTCGTCGTCACCCAACCTGTAGGTTCGGGCCGCTTCAACAGAAGCGACCGGCAAAGGTCAAGGGAATTTGCCCGCAATCCGCGAAGAAGCCGTGAGCCGACCGGTTCAGCGATCAACATTGCCATGGTTTCGCCCTGCAAATCGGGCACCGGTCAGGCGCGGCGTCGCAATTCGTAAGGCTGCGGCAGCTGCGCGGCATGAGCCCGCAGATGCTCAGCCACCCGTTCGGCAGCCAGGACCGGGCCAATCGCAGGCCCTTGCACCGCGCTGAACCCGATCTGGGTCAGGAAGGCGCATTCCTCGCGGGTTGCCACGCCATCGGCAATTGTTGCCAGCCGCAGATGCTCGGCCAGTGCCAGAACCGCCAGGATCATACGCTGCTGATCCGCACGGCGATCACATTCGGCAACGAATTCGCGGCCGATGCGGACCCGGGCGATGCCATGACGCCGCAACCCGGCCAGCCCTGCCCCACCCGCGCCGAAATTGCCCAGAGCCAGACGGCAGCCCGCCGCAGCCAGGCGATGCAGATTGCTGGCGGCCACGCTGTCGGATGTCAGGCGCGCCATCGGCTCGGACAGTTCCAGTTCCAGATGTCGGGGAAGCAGATCCTGACGGTCGATTTCCCACAGCAAGGTATCTGCAAGTTCCGGTGCGTCCAGATCGGATTGCGTCAGCGGCCATGTCAGGCCCGTCAAGCTCGGGCAGATCGCCAACCAGCCGCGCAGATCGGAAAGCGCCTGACGCAGATCGGCATCCATTGGGCCTAGGGCCGCGGTGTCCCCGACGCAGATCCCCTGGTCCGTCCATCCCCCGCGATGCACATAAAGCGAAATCAGCGCCCCCGTATCGCTGCATATCTGCGGCTGGTAGCCGAGCCTGGTCGGACGCATCGTCGAAACCGGCAAGACCTCTGCCGAGGCTTGCGTCAGGTCGAGCCAGATCCAGCCATGACCGTCCCGCCCCGCGTCCGTCAGATAGGCACGCCCCCTTTCCAGACCTGTCGTCGGGCCCCGCCCGGCCGGATCGTGGATCAGCATACCTCGCCATTCAGGCAGCAGATGCCCCACGCCCGGATCAAGCGGCCGGCGACAGGCCTCGCGCAGACGATCCAGCAGCACCGACGACTTCTGGCCCGCAGCGCATCGAAGGGCGCCACCGATTTCGGCCATGCCTGGCGGGCGCGGCTGCGGCAGAAGGTGCAAATCGGCCACAAGCCGCAAGGTCAGACGATCCAGCATCCGTTCGACCTGCTCGGACCCCAGGTCGGCCCGCAAGTCATCGGCATTTTCAAGCCTGACCAGAAGGCTGAGTGTGTCCGGACAGCCCCCGGTCCCGAAAACATCGGCCCACCACCGCGCCAACCCTGCGAATCCGATCGCCATTGCCAGACCTGCATTCCATTTCAGTCAGGGCAGTCTAGGCGCAGAAGTCTTTGCGTTCGGTTAATGTTCGCGCAGCCGCGGAGGCCCTATTTCGCTAAAATCCGAGCTACCCGGTGCCAAGGCGCCAAAGTCGAACAGCCTCGGGTCCGGCAGGTGCGACGGGCGCACATTGGTCAGCGCCCGGAACATCACCTGCCGTCGGCCGGGGCTGCGGCTTTCCCATTCGTCCAGCAGCTTCTTGACCTGCATGCGCTGCAAGCCCTCCTGGCTGCCGCAGAGGTCGCAGGGGATGACGGGATAATTCATCGCCCGGGCGAAGCGGTCGCAGTCGGCCTCGGCCACGAAGGCCAGCGGCCGCAGCACGTTCAGATCGCCATCCTCGTTCAGCAGCTTGGGCGGCATCGCCGCCAGGCGGCCGCCGTGGAACAGGTTCATGAAGAATGTTTCCAGGATGTCGTCGCGATGATGGCCCAGCACCACCGCCTGACAGCCCTCCTCCCGGGCAATGCGATAGAGGTTGCCGCGCCGCAACCGCGAACACAACGCGCAATAGGTGCGGCCCGCCGGCACCTTTTCCTTCACGATGGAATAGGTGTCCTGATATTCGATGCGATGCGGCACGCCGCGATCGGTCAGGAATTCCGGCAACACCGTGGCCGGAAAGCCGGGCTGGCCCTGATCGAGGTTGCACGCCAGCAGATCCACCGGCAGCAACCCGCGCCATTTCAGTTCATGCAGCACCGCCAGCAGGGTATAGCTGTCCTTGCCGCCCGACAGACAGACCAGCCAGCGATCGCCGGGTCGGATCATGTCATAGGTTTCGATGGCGGCGCGGGTTTCGCGCACCAGACGCTTGCGCAGCTTGCGAAACTCGGTCGAGCTGGGTGCGCCACGAAACAGGGGGTGAATTTCGCCCCCCAGGTCCAGATCATCGTCGTGGTCGCAGCTTTCGTCGCGCATTGGCCTATCCTTGCTGCATGCAAGCAGCGCTAATCGTTCCCCGGTGGCGCCTGATCGGGCGTCCCGGTTCCCGGCACCGGGTCAAAGCCGGATCCGCCCCAAGGGTGGCAGCGACAGACCCGACGCAGCGTCAGCCAGCCCCCCTTACAGCCGCCATGTCGCGCCAGCGCCTCGAGCGCATAGGCTGAACAGGTCGGTTGAAACCGGCAGCCGTGTCCGACCCAGGGACTGGCCACCAGCCGGTAGGCACGCACAGGGATCGACATCACCCAGGCCAGCGGGGTCATTTGTCGTGGACCCGCAGCAAGGCCTGGCGCAGTTCGCCAACCATCAGGGCAAAATCGCGCTGCACCGTGGTTTCGGGCCGCCCGACCATCACATAGTCCCACCCGGCCCGCGCCGCGCCTGGCATCACTTCGCGGGCCAAGGCGCGCAGGCGGCGCTTTGCCCGGTTACGAATGACGGCATTGCCCAGCTTTTTCGAGCAGGTAAAACCTACGCGCACCGGCGCCTCGGCCGGTTCGGCAGCCTCTCGGCACCGCGCCTGCAACAGGAAACCGGGTGTGCCCTGACGTCGGGCATTGGCCGCACGCAGAAAATCGGCCCGCTTGCGCAGCACTGCCACGGCCGGCCTTTGAATGGCACAAGCCGCCCCTGCGGACGATTCCGATGGGTCGGATCGGCCAGCGGCGGCGGCTTCTGCGGAATGCGTCATCGCGGCGATGCGCCCGCGCCTTGCGGCGGCAGGCTTACGCGCTCAGAACCTTGCGGCCCTTGGCACGGCGCGCGTTCAGCACGCGGCGACCGCCCTTGGTCGCCATGCGCGCACGAAAGCCGTGACGGCGGGCGCGAACCAGGTTCGACGGCTGGTAGGTGCGTTTCGACATCTTTCAACTCCGGGTCAGGGCGGGCCAGGGTATGGGCAGACAGCCCACGCAAGACGCGCCGGTCATTCGAGGCCCGGTGCTTAGTCGCAGCCGCGCATCAAGTCAACCACCCTGCACCCGTTTTCGCCGCAAGTTGCAAGGCGACGATCACCACGGGAACCGCGATGCGGTCACGCAGGTTTGAACTGCGCTGCAGGCGCGCTTATGTGAAGGCAGATGCCCAAGACGAAGGGGAATTGCAGAGCTCGACATGTCCCTCAATACCCTTTCCGGTCGCTTTGCCCTGCTGACGGGCCTGTTCGTGCTGCTGGCCGAATTGCTGATCCTGTTGCCTTCCATTTCAAATTACCGGCTGGATTTCCTCGAATCCCGGCTCGAGCGCGCACAGATCGCAAGCCTTGCGCTGCTGGCGACGGACGAATCGATCGCCTCGGACCTCGAGGCGGAGCTGCTGGAAAACGCCGGCGTGTTCAACGTGGTGCTGCGCCGCAACGACGTGCGGCAACTGGTCCTGTCCTCGCCCATTCCGGGACCGATCGCTGCCACCTTCGATCTGCGCGACCAACCGTTCTGGACCTCGATCGGCGATGCACTGGCACAGCTGCTGGACCGGCAGAACCGGGTGATCCGCGTGATCGGTGCTCCGGTCAATCAGGCCGGCCAACTGATCGAGATCACCACCGATACCCAGCAGCTGCGCAACGAGATGATCGACTATGGCGCGCGACTGCTGCTGATTTCGGCGGCGTTCTCGGTGCTGACAGCCTTGCTGCTGAACATCGCCGCCCAACGCCTGCTGCTGGTCCCGATCCGGCGGGTGATCAGCCACATGACCGCCTATGCCAATGCCCCCGAGGACGCACGCGCCATCATTACCCCCACCGCACGCCTGGCCGAGCTGCACGAGGCCGAAACCGCGCTTGCCGCCATGCAGCGCACGGTGACATCGGCGCTGAAGCAGAAGGCGCGGCTGGCGCAGCTGGGTCAGGCGGTGGCGCGCATCAGCCACGACCTGCGCAACATCCTGACCACGGCCCAGATCTTTGCCGACCGTCTGGAAACCAGTGCCGACCCGGCGGTGCGGCGGGCGGCACCCAAGCTGGTCAATTCGATCAGCCGGGCGGTCAACCTGTGCGAAACCACGCTGGCCTTCGGCAAGGCCGAGGAGCCCGCCCCCTCGCTGTCGCGCTTCAACCTGTCGGCGCTGGTCGCCGAGGTGACCGAGGGCGAATCGATGGCTGCAGACCGGGCGGATGGCGCCGAGCCCATCGAATTCCTGACCGACATCCCCCCCAGCCTGTCGGTTCGCGCCGACCGTGACCAGCTGTTTCGGGTATTGTCCAATCTGGTGCGCAATGCCCGTCAGGCCATCGAGGCCACCCGCCAGCCCGGAACCATCGAGATCGGCGCCGGCGAGGATGAGGCCGAATGGTGGATCCGCATCGGCGACACCGGCCCCGGCCTGCCGCAAAAGGCGCGCGATTTCCTGTTCCAGCCGTTTTCCGGTGGCAGCCGCAAGGGGGGGACCGGCCTGGGGCTGGCGATCGCGGCCGATCTGGTGCGCAACCATGGCGGTCGGCTGGAGCTGCTGCGAAGCGATCAGGACGGGACCGAATTCATGCTGCATCTGCCCCGCGAACTGTCGTCAGCCATATCACGCAGCGAAACCGCACAGGCCCAGGCTTGATTTTCTGCGATCTCCCCACTTGGGACGAGGGGCCAAAAAAGATCGCGCGAGACGCATTTTTGGCCTTGCACCCCCCGGCCGCTGTCTCTAGATAACCGCCTCACAGCGGACCCGTAGCTCAGCTGGATAGAGCACCAGACTACGAATCTGGGGGTCGGGCGTTCGAATCGCTCCGGGTCCGCCATTTTTCCAGATATCAGTTTTGCTTGTGACCCAGGCGCGGCCTGGGAGAGGTTGGGCGTTTTCGCGTGCAATCATCTGCCGCAGCGCCAAGCCGCAGCGGTCGGGCTCAGGCGGGTTGGCGGGCCAGCCATTCGGTGATCGGCCGACGCAGGTTGGTATCGCCCGCGGCGCAGGCCGCGTCTATGACTCTGCGCAGTTCGACCAGATCGATTCGGCGGATCAGATGCTTGACCGGCCCGATCGAGGCGGGACGCATCGACAGGCGGCGAAACCCCAGCGCGGCAAAAGTCGCCGCCTCGATCGGACGGCCGGCATCCTCGCCACAGAAGGACAGCGGCACGCGCGCCTCGTCGCAACGCCGCACGATCTGTGCCAGCAGCGATATGAACGATGTGTTGAGCGTATCATAGCGCCGGCGCACGCGTTCGTTTTCGCGGTCAGCCGCAAAGAAGAACTGCTTGAGATCATTGCCGCCGACCGAGATGAAATCGCACATCTGGAAGAATTTCGTCGGCGCGAAGGCCAGCGAGGGCGTCTCCAGCATGGCGCCGACGCGGATGTCCGACGGCATCGGATGACCCAGGCGCTGCTCCCGGGCCAGCTGCTCCATCAGCAGCCGGCGAGCCTCTTCGAACTCTTCCATTTCGGTGACAAACGGAAACATGACGAACAATGGCCGGCCCACCGCTGCGCGGATCAGGGCCTGCAACTGCATGCGCAGCACGCCGCGCTTGTCCAGCCCCACCCGGATCGCGCGCCAACCCATGGCCGGATTCGGCTCGTCCTGCGGCTTCATGTAGGGCAGCACCTTGTCCGAGCCGATGTCGAGGGTGCGAAACATCACCGGCCGACCGCGCGCACTGTCCAGAACGCGACTGTATTGCGCAGCCAGTTCACCACGTCGCGGCACGCGCGTGCGGGTCAGGAACTGCAATTCGGTGCGAAACAGACCGACCCCCTCGGCGCCCGAACTTTCAAGGCTGGGCAGGTCGGCCATCAGACCGGCGTTCATGTAAAGCTGGATGGTGGTGCCGCAGCGGGCGGTTGCCGGCTGGTCGCGCAGACCGGCATAGCGCTTTTGGGCCTCGGCCTGCATCGCGATCTTGTCGCGGAAGGCGTTGATGATCGTTTCCTCGGGACGCAGATGCACGGTTCCGGCATCACCATCGACCAGGATCGGATCGCCGTTCAGCGCCTCGGAGGTGATGCGTTCGGCATGTATGACCAGGGGAATTGCCAGCGCCCGGGCGACGATCGCGGCATGGCTGCCGACGGAACCTTCCTCGAGCACGACCCCCTTCAGACGCCGGCCGTATTCCAGCAATTCGGCCGGGCCGATATTGCGGGCCACCAGGATCGGATTGTCGGGCATCTCTGCCCCCGTATCACGCCCCTGCCCCGTCAGGATACGCAGCAGCCGGTGGGCAAGATCATCCAGGTCGTGCAGACGGTCGCGCAGATAGGGGTCGGCGGCGCTTTCCAGGCGGGCGCGCGCGTGGCTCTGTTCCTTTTCGACCGCGGCCTCGGCCGACAGGCCCAGATCGATCGCCTCTTCCATGCGACGCAGCCAACTGCGCGAATGGGCGAACATGCGGTAGGTTTCCATCACCTCGGCACTATCGCCCTTGCCCATGTCGGCATCCGCAAGCATCGAATCGACCGTGCTGCGCAGCATCGCGACGGCCTCGTTCAGCCGCGCCTTTTCCTTGAGCGGATCATCCGCGACAGGGTTTGCGACGACCACCCGCGGCTCATGCAGCCAGACCCGACCTTCGGCTGTTCCCTCCTGGCCGATGCCGCCGCGAAACATCACCGGGAAACGGTGCGCGGGGGGCATGCTGTCGGCCTGAGTGCCCAGAAAGGCGCCAAGTTCGGCCATTTCGGCCAGAACCATCGCCACCACCTCCAGCCCGTAGACATCATCTTCAGAGAACTGGCGGGCTTCGCGCGATTGCACGACCAGAACCCCCAGCCGTTCACCCACCCGCTGGATCGGAACCCCCAGAAAGCTGGAATAAACTTCTTCGCCGGTTTCGGGCATGTAGCGAAAGCCGGGCTCTGCCGGGGCATTGGCGGTGTTCACGTGTCGGCCCGTGCGCGCCACGCGACCCACCAGCCCCTCGCCCAGGCGCAGGCGGGTCTTGTGCACCGATTCGGGCTTCAACCCCTCGGTCGCACACAGCTCAAGCGTATCGGCGTCGCGGAACAGATAGATCGAGCAGACCTCGGTCCCCATCGAATCGGCGATATGATGGGTAATCTGATCCAGCCGGTGCTGGCCGCTGCCGGGCGCGGCAAGAGTATCGCGCAGTCGCTTCAGCAACTTGCGAGAATCGCTTTCCTTGCGCTCCGGCATGATCCTCCCGGTTCAGGCGTTCGACCCGCGTTCAGGCCTTCTCAAGATCAAAGGCATCATGCAGCGCCTGAACGGCAAGTTCCATATATTTGCGGTCAATCAGCACCGAAATCTTGATCTCGCTGGTCGAGATCACCTTGATGTTGATGTTTTCATCAGCCAGTGCCTTGAACATGCGCGCGGCAACGCCGGCGTGGCTGCGCATGCCGATGCCGACCACGGACACCTTGCAGACCTCGGTATCGACCACCAGGTCGTCATAGGCGATCTGGCCCGCGGCCTTTGCGTCCTCCATCGCCTTCTTGGCGCGGGCAACCTGGTTGACCGGGCAGGAAAAGGTCATGTCGGTGACAGCACCGGGATGATCCTCGTAATCCTTTTCGGAAATGTTCTGGACGATCATGTCCACATTGACACCGGCATCGGCCAGGGGGGCAAAGATCGCGGCCGAGATCCCGGGCCGGTCTTCGACGGTGACCAGCGTGATCTTGGCTTCCTCGCGCGAAAAGGCGACGCCGCTGACGACTTTCGATTCCATGATTTCACCCTCATCGCAGACCAGAGTGCCGCTGGTCTCATCGGTATCCTCGAACGAGGACAGCACCCGCAGGCGGACATTGTAGCGCATCGCCAGCTCGACCGAGCGCGTTTGCAGAACCTTGGCGCCCAGACTGGCCAGTTCCAGCATTTCCTCGAAGGCGATCTTGTCAAGCTTGCGCGCTTTCGAGGTGATGCGCGGGTCGGTGGTATAGACCCCGTCGACATCGGTATAGATGTCGCAGCGCTCTGCGCCGAAGGCGGCGGCGAAGGCCACCGCGGTGGTGTCCGATCCCCCGCGCCCCAGGGTTGTGATGCGGTTGTCCGAACCCAACCCCTGGAAGCCGGCGACCACCGCCACCCGCATCCCTTCGGCGAATTTCTGATCGATATTGTGACGCGGGATCGACACGAAGCGCGCGGCGGAATGCTGCGAAGTGGTATTGATCGGCACCTGCCAGCCCTGCCAGCTGCGCGCAGGCACACCAAGTTCCTGAAGCGTCAGCGCCATCAACCCGGCGGTCACGTTTTCGCCCGAAGCAACCACGGCATCGTATTCGCGCGCATCGAACAGGGGCGAGGTCGCCTCGACCCAGCCGACCAGTTCGTTGGTCTTTCCCGACATGGCGCTGACAATGACGATGACGTCATAGCCACGCTCGACCTCGCGCTGAACCTTCAGCGCGGCGTTCTTGATGCGGTCCAGGTCGGCCACCGAAGTGCCGCCGAATTTCATCACCAGAAGCGGCATTCCCTTGCCCCCAGCATCACCAGTTTTCCGGGCGCGTTCTAGGGGTGGGGCGCGGAAAGAACAAGGCCCGGCGTGCGAGCCTGTTCCTGTCGTCGGGGATTATTTCGCGCCGCGACGCCACAGCGTCTTGCCGCCGGCCGCCCGCTGGCCCAGACAGGGGAAATGAAGGCGACACATGACGCAACCACATTCACCCTGACCGGCAAGGTCTGGTCGGCGACCTACCCGCTGGAAGAACTGCCCAGGTGGCTGGCCTTTTACCGAAGCCGACGCCAGCGCTGCCCGCGGGCAGGCAGCAGTTACGATGCCACATTGGCAGCACTTGAGGCACTGGCGCAGGAACTGGCCGCGCGCCAGCGAGACCGTTAGGCGCCGTTCAGGTCGCGCCATCGGTTGTGAATGTTTTCGCAATGCGCGGTTTCTGAAAAAGCGCGGTCCATCAGCGAAAGGAACGCGCTGCGCCAGATAGAGGGCGGCTGACGATAGACGCGCGAACACAGCGGCTCGCTTGCCTGCCCGCCCAGGGCGCGATTTATGCCAACTGAAACACCCCACCATGCACTCATGGCAACCCCACAAAATCGCTAAGAGCCTGCACAAAATACCGAGTCGGCCGCAAAAATCCGGTCGGCCCTGACCCGATTGAACCGTGAGACAGGGGCTCACGTCACGCTGGCTTTTTGGGCAGGCCCAGCATGGCAAAACGCACCAGGGAGAGAACATGGTCGGGGCGAGAGGATTCGAACCTCCGGCCTACGGTACCTAAAACCGTGGCAAAATCCGGTTTCTGCACTGGAATAGTGCAAACCAAACGCTTTTCCGCTCTATAAGATTCAATCGGTTACAGATGCTTTTCAAACCGTCCAAGCCTGTTTTGGACTTTATCCGTCGGCGTGGAACCGTCATCGGGCACCAGATCACGACACAAATATATACACATTCCCCTTGACGTTTTGCCCGCCTGCGTGTATTTATTTACACACGGAGGAAAGATGCAAATCGAACGAAACAGCCGGCAAATCCTACAGGTCTTGAAGGCAGCAGGGTTCGAGGAGGTCTCAAAACGGGGGTCGCACCTCAAGCTGCGAAAAGGCGAAAGGACCGTGATCGTGCCACACCCGAAGAAAGACCTTCCCTTGGGAACTGCCCGCAACATCTACCAACAAGCCGGGCTCTTGTGAGCCCGGCGCATCTGATCCTCGCCACAAACGCAGAAGGAGAATTGATGAAACAATACTCGGCAATCATCCACCACGATCCGGGGGCGGCTTTCGGTCTGACCTTCCCCGATCTTCCGGGATGCTTTGCGGCTGCCGATTGCTGGGACGATGTCCCGAAGGCTGCATCCGAGGCCCTTAACCTGTGGTTCGAGGATCAGCCCGAGGTTCCACCGTCACCCCTGGACGCCCTGCTCAAGCGACAGGATGTCGCCCAGGCCCTCGCAGAAGGCGCCACTCTGATCACGATCCCCTATATTCCCGCTGATGGGACATTGGAACGCGTGAACATCTCGATCGAGCGCGGCTTGCTTCGCGCTGTCGACGCGGCTGCAAAGGAACGCGGCATGACCCGTTCGTCGTTTCTTGCCTCGGCAGCGCGCCATGAACTCACTGGCGCCTAAAGCCGCAATCTGCCGTTCGTCATGGTCGTCCCTTTCCTCGACCATGACGAACGGCCTTCTTGTGGAACTCGGCGCCGGGAAGAATGTTTGCTTCCTTCACAGCGCTACGACATCTCGGCGTCTACCGTTGCGATCCAGCCACTCTCATCCAGGCTGTGCTGCACCGCAGTTACCAGCCATTCTCCGTCGACCCCGGGGCGAAAACGCGACAAGCGTAGCCGACCCTCGGCTTGCAGGTCGGCTCGTCCGGGCAACGTCAGGCGCAGCGTTGTCGTGCCGCGCTGGGAACGACCAGCCTCAGCTGCGGCAGCCGCCCTGGCCGAGCGTTCGGATGGATAGACAGGTTTCAGCCGCCTTACCTGGGCAACGCCTGTAACCCCTGGCGGGCGCGCATCTACCTCGACATCGATCGATTCGCTCTGGTTGAAATCCCTGTATGTTGCCACGACCTTGTCATAGGCTTGCCGCCTGGCGCGACGCATGGACCAGGCCGTAACATCATTCGGCGTCAGCGACACGACCGGCAATGCTCGGCCAGCAGTGGTGGTGCCTTCACCCGGTTTCCAGATCACCAAGGCACCGCCCGCGGGCTTGAATATCAGGCCGTGATCGCGCGCCACGCGGGTCAACAGGTTCATGTCGCTTTCGTCGATCTGATCGATATGCGGCAAGACGACCTTGCCTGCGTCGGCAGACACTGCCGCCCGAAACCCGCTTTCCGCAGCGATCGTAGTCACCATCGCCTCGATGGTCGTGCCATCCTGCCAACTACGCGTTCTGGCCGTGCTGACAGGTTTTTTGCCGCCGGCGCTTGTCCCATGCGCTGCGGCATAGCCCGTGATCCGCATCTGCCCTGGTGGCCCAAGGATCTCGACCTCGTCGGCAATATACACTCCCATGAGCTGTGCGGCGAAAAGATAGCCGAAGGCAATGGTGATCTCGGCACCGGCGGGGGGCAGCTCTATTGGAAGCGATGGCAGGTGGTCGGACAGCAGGATGTCGCAGGTGTCGGACTGGATGCCCGCCGTGTCGGTGACCCGGATAGATCGCACGCGCGGCAGGAATACCGATGTCCTGTCTTGTCCATTCACCGTCACCTTGAAGGCAGGTTTCCAGTTTGTCAGTCCCAAAGCCGTAGACCCTCGGATTGAGCGGGTTCGGGAGCATCTGGGACGACCACCACCACACCCGGAGGCAGCATGGCGCCGAAATCCGCCAGCCGAGGATTGCCATCAAGCAAGCCCTCGACCAATCGCCCGTCCTGCCGGCCGTAGACCGCCCAGGCAATGCTATCGACTGTATCGTCATGCCGTGAAAGGTAGTAGCGCACGCAGCCCCCCATCGTAACGCGAAAGACGCAGGTCGAATTCGATCCGTTTCGGCGCTCCGCGCGCCATGAACACAGACTGCCGCTCGCCGATCTGTTCGATAACCCAAAGGCCCCAGACCTTGCCCAGACCATCGATCAAGGGCAGTGGCATACCCAGCGATGCCTGCTGTCGCATCTTGCCGATCTGTCGTAACCCGCCACGAAACTCGGGGAAGATCACACCCCGCAGGTCAATGGTTTCTGGACCAATTCCAGTAAACTGCAGCGCGTCGTTTGTGCCCATACGCTCCTGGCGCGCCCACCGATAGGCGGCGACGCGATTGAGTTCCTGATAAGCCGCCGTGTCCAGGCCGAACTTGTAAAGTCCCAAGCGCATCATCACCCAAGCCATCAGAATCCCTCATCGAACAAGGCGCCGCGCGCCCGGGAATGCAGCATCCTCAACACCTCATCGGCGATCTGGCGGGGGGATTGTCCCGGCTGGGCTATGATAGTGATGCCACCGACATCTATGTTCCATGACCCACCGCTTGCCACGGTGGCACCTGATGCTCGGCCGGCAGCCGGCCAGAAATCCTGGACGGGCAATGCCGCTGCCGGCTCTGCCATCAAGGCCCCGCCCAGCGCCGCAGCACGCGTAGCCAGAGCCACCATCTGGCCCAGCTGTCGGTTCGTGGCGATGAAGCCCGCTCGGTGTTCAAAGCGCAGCTCGGGGCCGCGTTCGCCGACCAGAACAGGGCCGGCACGGAACGGTCCGCCCACGGCGCGCTTTGGCACCCCAGTCCCCACGCGGGGGTCGCGCATGGTCGGGTTGTTGGCAAGATACCCGTCGATCTGGGGGCCAGCGTCCCCTTTGAAGGCATCGCCTATCCTTGCCCCTACCTCGGCCCCCTTGTCCCAGACCCATTTCAGCGCATCCATGACAGGCGTGATCTTGCCCAGCGCGGTTGCAAAACTTGACCCAATGGCATCTAGAATTCCCGATAGCGCCGCCTCGAGCCCTTTCCAGGCAGCGACGATGGGATCGAGCACACCCAGCTTTTCGAGGACCGGCGCGAGATAGGTGCTCCAAGCCGCGGTGAAGGTCTTGGCAATACCATTCCAGATCGTGGCGAAAAACCCGGCGGCACTGCTCCACATGGTCCTGATGCCATTCCATGTCCGACCAAGGTCCAGGGTAAACACGCCCCCAAGGAAGTTCCCAAACCCCCGGAAATACCCCTCGACGCCGCGCCATAACTGGCCGAACCACTCCTTCACACCGTCCCAGTGCCTGTAGACCAGATAGGCGCCGCCCACCACGGCGGCCAAACCGACACCGATGGGGTTCGTCATGAAAACCGCCGACAGGCCTCGAACGGCCAGCCCCACCAGTTTCAATGGGTTGAGCAAGCCCAACGCTGCCTTGCCGATCATGCCAAAGGCAGCGCCCGGTCCCCCTACAGCCGCCACAGCTGAAAGGGCCATCATGCCAGCGCGCAGCCGGGCGAAGCCTGCGACAGTCGGGCCGATGGACAGGGATATGGTTTTCAACCCCAAGGATATCGCCGAAAGCACCCCGCCCTTGCCCAGCAATCCCACGAAACGCAGACCGGCCAATGCGCCTCTGAACGCAATCGCGCCGGCAGCAACCGTAGCCAAGGTTGCTGCCAGCTCGGGGTTTGCCGCAGTCCATTCGCCGACCGCCCCTATCACCGGGACTACAGTGTCGAGCAGCCTGTTGATCACCGGCAAAAGCGTCGTGCCGAACGTGAGCTTCAGGTTCTCGATGCTCTGGTTCCAGCGATCTATGGCGCCTTGCGCGGTCTGAATGCGGCGCTTGTAGTCGACGTCCACCACCCCTTCTGCGCCCAGCGCCTTGGCACGAATGGCGCGATACTCTTCCATCCCCTGGATCAGCGACCGCAAGCCGGCTTGAACTTGCGCATCCTCGAACAGATTGCCCATTTTGGACAGATCGCCGTTCAGGGTCTTGTTCGTCAGTTCGGCAATGGCCTCGATCGGTGTCAATCCGCGTTCGGCTGCCTCTGCCATGGCTTCGTGCACGTCGACGCCGGCTTCGCCGAACTTCCTGACGGTTCCTGGTGCATAGATCTTCTGCAATACGTTTTGCAAATTGGTCGCAGCCGTGGATGCATCGCCCGTGCCCTTGCGCACCACCTGCAGCGCCGCCGCAAGGTCAGCGACCGCCGGAACGCCCTTTTGCCCGAGCCCCTGATAGGCTGCGCCCAAAGACGGGAAATAGGTGGCCATGTCGCGCAGCTCGAACGCGCCCTCCTTCCCAGCCTGCGCCATCGCGTCCAGCGCAGTTTCGATTTGGCCAGCCGGCACCTTGAGGTTGTCGACCGCCGCCCAGGACGCCGCAGCCAGGTCATCGGTCGCCGCGCGATATGCGACTGCCGCCCGTCCGATCGGCTCTGCAGCGCCCAGCGCGATATCAAGCGATGCACCGCGCCCTGCCAGCGCGTCGGCCGCCGCACCGATCTGCATGGCGCCCATGTTGGTGTCGCGCGCCACCTGCTTGATCCTGTCGCCCAGATCGCCCAGCTTCTCGACCGGCAGATCGGCTTTCTGTCCGATATCCTCCAGCACGGATTCGAAATCTGCCGCAGTGCGCACCGGCGCGGCGATGGCAGCCTTGAGCGAATAGTAGGCCCCGATACTGTCGATTACGCCGGCGCGCGCACGCTCAAGCGCAGCGTCGTTGCGCCGGATCGCAGTGCCGATCTGATTGTGCGCTGACCCAAGTCTGGCGCCGATGGTGCCAAGCTTGGCGTTGGCCTCGATCACAGCCTTGTTCAGGGTGGCCGATACGACCCCCCCGATGGTAATGGTGGCATTAAGCCTCTTGTTTCCTGACGACACGAGGCAGCCCCTCTATCCACCAAAGAAAGCGGCTGACGGGCATGGCGAGGATTTCGCGCTCTCCCCAGCCGGTATGGCTCGCCAGGGTCAGCGCGCCCTGGCGAACATCAGATGGTCTCAGTCGAAAAAATGCTTCAGCCCTGCCTGCATCCGCAGATAGTTGCGCGATGTCATCGCCTTGATCTCTTCTGGCGAAAGGCCGCACAGGTTGCCGACCAGCGCGATTTCGGCCTGCTGCCCATCGCCCTTGGCGGCCAGCTGATCGGCGACCGTTGGCTCGCGCATGGCTATGATGGTTCCATTGCGCAGCGTGATGGACAGGCTGCCGTCGTGGTTTTCCTGGATGAATTCGGGAAGCTCGCTCATCGTTGCATCCTCAGATACCCAGCGCGGCGCGCTGCTGCGCCAGGCGGTCGACCCCGCCGATGATGCGGATCATGTTCACGACATCGATTTCGTGCAGGATCACGCCGTTGTGTATCTCCTTGTAATAGTCCAAGCGCATGGTGATGGTCAGTGTCGGCTTCTGTCCGGGCGTCCAGGTGCCCCGGGCGATGGTGGTGATGCGCCCGCGCATGCTGTGCTCGACAGGCTTGACGGTTCCATCATAGCTTTCGACCGCGCCCCGGGCGGTAAAAGGGACGGTCTGGCCCTCGGCCACGCCCCACAGGGCGAGGACATCGGCATCATAGGCGATCAAGGCAAAGCTTGTTTCCATGCCCTCCTGCCCCATGTCCAGCGCGACGGGGGCATCCATCCCGCCACCGCGAAAATCCTCGACCTGAATGGCCAGATCCGGGGGGTTGTATTCGTCGATCTGGCCTGCGTAGCCCTTGCCATCGACAAAAAGGTTCAGGTTCTTCAGAACGTCACGGGCTGCCATCAAACCAGCTCCTCAAGATAGTCCAGCGTCAGGATCGAGCGGAAGGTGATGTGCTCCGCAGGATATGGCGCGGTGAAATCGAAGTTGAAGTAGACCTTGCCGTCGGCAATGCTGCTCGGGCTGTTCAGGTCGGGATCGGCCCAGCATCGCCCACCCAACAGCGCTCCTTGCGACACAAGCGTGCGGATATAGGCGTTCACACTTTCCTCGACCTCACGCAGATAGGTCTTTGTGATGTTGCGATCCACCGCCCAGAGATGGGCTCGCTGCAAGCTCTCGTTCAGAATATCGGCCGTTCGTCTCACGGACAGGAATGCCCATTTTGGATCGGCAGACAGGGTCCGGTTCCCCCAAAGACGATAGCCATTCTCACGAATGATCGTTGCGATGTTCCGCTCGTTGAGAAGGTTTGCGCGACTGTTTGCGTCACCCATCTTGAAGTCGACAGGACGCGCGGTGCCCAGGACGCCGTTGACAAGCTGGTTCGATGGCGACCACCAGAAGCCGCGATCATTGTCGATCCGTGCAATTAGCCCTGCCACCCTGGCCGAGGCCGGTTCGGACCGCACCCCGCCTGCGCCATCGGACACCAGCACCCAGGGATCGACCACATATACCCTGGGCGAACCGAAATCGCCGGCCCAGGCGACAGCTGCGGTGTCGGTGGTATTGGGGCCATCGGCGATGATGACGGCGCGCAATCGCTCGGCGATGCCGATCATCTCGGTAACAACGGCATTGCCTACCGTTCCGCGCGTAACCGCAAAGGTGGCTCCGGCTCCGGCACCTGCCGATCCCGGCATTTCCAGCGCCGGATCTGTGGTATAGCCCGAACCGGGCTTGACGATGCGGGCGGCAGTGACTGCTCCGGCTGTAACCGTGACATCGATTTGCGCGCCCGCACCTGCGCCACCAGTGACCGTCAGGCGGTGCGTGCCGTTGGTATAACCCGATCCTGGCGTCGAAACGCTCACGCTCAAAATGCCGTTCGCGGCCCGCTGATGCGTAAACCCCGGCGCGCAAATTATGCGCGGCGAATGACCCAACACGCTTTCGGCGCCAAGCAGGGCATGGACACCTTCATACTGTCCCGTCAAGGCATTCGTGCCACCCAGGACATTTGCCACGGTTTCCGCCTCGTTTGCGCCGTCGGCAACCCTGACCACCACGACAACGGCTCCGATCTGATCCAGGATGCCATCCAAGGCTGCCGGCAGTGTGCCGCCGCCGCTGTGGTCCGGGGTGACGTCCAGCTTTGCCGCTTCGGCCCGACTGCCGGCGACAAGCACCGGGGTATTCAGGGGAAACGCCACGGGATCGGCACCGGGGGCAGTGCCGACGATGCCGATCACTGAAGAGCGCACCGTGCGGATGGGCCGCGGACCGGTGTCGATTTCGATCACCTCGACGCCGTGCAGAAAGGTCTCGGGCATTTTGCTCACATGCGGATTGATTTCATCTGAGCGAACACTCGCGCAAGGCCACCGGCCATTCCTCTGGCGGGATTTCGTGCCGGCTCAGACGCTGTGGCGCATGGCCCATTCGGCGGCGGCGCGCTGGGTTGGGGTGAGGGCGGATTGGGCGATGCAGATGCCGGTGAGGCTGCCGGCGAAGGCGGGGGTGCCCTCGCGCGATCCCCCGATGGCGAAGCCGGGCAGGTTCAGCGTGGCGGCGGCGATGGCGCTGGCGGCGGCGGTGCCGTTGACGTTCAGCCAGACCTCTCCCGACTGGATGGTCAGCCAGACCATGGCATCGGTCACCCCTGCCGGCAGGTCGACGTCGCGCTGCGCGGCGCCGATCTGCAGGCGGATGTAATTGCCCATCCCGGCGGCATTGTAGCGCCAGGCCAGCCGCACCAGGCCGGTGCCGGTGGTGTCCAGGTCCTGGCCGGCGAAGGACTGGTTGTCGGTGGTCTCGTCCTCGGCGGCCAGCACCAGGCGCAGGCCGATGCTGGCGCTGGCGGGCTGGCCCAGGGGGGTGCCCGCGAGCTGCATGGTGGCGCGCGCGGCGGCGCCGGTGCCGAAATCCACCCGGCCGGGGGCGACGTAGAGCGGCCGGCGCAGGGCGTTCGCCTGGGTGAACTGCCGGCCGGCGATGCTGCCGGTCCAGGCCGAGACGCGGCTGTCGCCGTCGCGGGCGATCCGGGCGGGGTCGATGCGCCAGACATCGACCAGCCCCGGGATGGCGCCCAGGACGCTGGCCAGCGAGGGGATGATGCCCAGCGTGGCGGCGGGGGGCGCGTCGATATCGGCGGTCAGGATACCGGCCATGGGGAATGCTCCGTTCCGGGTTGCGGTCTAGGGGATGTCGACATGATGGGACGGCATGCGGCGGCGATGCAGGATCGCGGGGTCGAGCGGGTCGCGCAGGCGCGAGCTGGTCACCAGCCGGCCGCGCCAGGCGGTATAGCCGTCGTTCAGCGGCCGCACGTCCTGGGCCTGCATCATGTAGCTGATGCGGCTGGGCGGCGCGCTGCAGCTTATCCGCACCTGCCGGCCGATCAGCTCGACGCCGGTGATGGCGGCGCCGGTGGCGGTATAGCCCAGGTTGGCGTCGATGCCCTGGCCGGCATAGCGGTCGGGCTCGATCTCCCAGATCTCGCCATCCCAGAGCGAGGCGTAATCCAGCGTCACCACATTGCCGGCGCGGCTGACGCGCGGGCGGTGGATGGTGAAGTCGCGCCCCGCCTCGCGCGCGGCGCGGGCCCAGTTGAACATGCCCATGAGCTGCTGGCCGGCGGCTTCGCCGAAATGCACGTTGTTGTCGAAGATGCGAATATAGGCTTCCGGCGCGACCAGGACGCCATAGCCCTGTTCGGCCATCTCCAGATAGCCCTGCGCCACCTGCCAGTGCTCGACGGCGGGCGAGGTGTCGGTATCGCCGCCCGGCTGGCTGAAATAGACCGCGACCTCGTCGATGCCGCGCTCGTCGCAGGCTTGGCGCAGCGCCACGATCAGCGCGCGCATGCTGGCCGCGTGCAGATGCGGGTCGCTGTCCTGCTTGCTGCTGGTGCCCTGCACCACCAGCAGGTCCAGCCGCGGCGTCAGCCCGGCCGCTGCCGCCAGCCGCGCCGCCTCGGACAGCCAGAACATCAGGTTCGTCCAGTGATGCGTGGCGTCGGCGATCCCGGCCGGGGCATCGCCCGGGATGGCGTTGAAGCGGGTGATGTGTTCGCCCGCCTGCCCCCAGAGCGTGCCGACCGTGCGCCGCGGCAGCAGGCCGAAGCGGCGGCGAAAGCCGTTGTAGCCCTTGACCGCGTAATAGGCGCCGGTGGGATCGGCGGGCGCGGGATCGACCGGCACGAAACCGCTGGCCGGGGTGGCGGTGTCGTAGCCCATGCTGCCGGGGCCCGCCATGGTCAGCGCCACGCCATCGGCCCGGCGCAGCCCCGCCAGGCGCAGCGCCAGCTGCGGATCGACGTCGGGATAGACCGGCGCCGTCTCGCTGTCGCCGTTCATGAACAGCAGGCTTTGCGTCAGGCAGACGGTCAGGGTGAGATGGCGGTTGTCGACGGCGACCTGGTCCAGCGCCGCGCGCAGCCGCGCCGCCAGTTCGGCCGAGGGCGCGAAATCCAGCCCGCTCGGGGTCAGCCGCAGCAGGCTGCGCCCGGCGCGGTCGCGGATCAGATCCCAGCCGCCCGCGCCCTCGCCGACGGCATGGGCGCTGTCGATGCCCAGCCGCCCGGCCAGCGGCGGCGCGATCTGGTCGAGCAGTTCGGTGCTGGCGCGGAAATCCAGCCCGGTCGGGGTCAGCGCCAGCAGCGTCTGCCCGCCGCGATCCAGCCACAACCCGTGGCGGCCCGTGGCGAAGTCGGTGCGCACCGCCTGCGGGCCGCGCAGCTCCTGCAGCGCCGCCTCCAGCGCCGCGCCATTGACGCCGCGCTGGGTCTCGATCCAGTCGGCCAGGCTGCCCTCATAGCCCAGCATCACCGCCAGGTCATAGGCCGAGGGGCCGCGCAGGGGCACGGTCTCGACCGAAGTGCCGTCGGTCAGGGCGATGGTCAGCGCCCCGGTATCGGGATGCACGGCAATATGGGCGATGCCGCGGCCTGGCGCGCCGCGGATCGCCGGGCGTTCGGCCTGGGCGGCCAGTTGCAGGATCAGCGCCTGCAGCGCCGCCGGCAGCCCCGAGGCTGCCAGCATCCTGCGGTCGATGCGCGGGGTCTGGGCCATGCTCAGGCCTCGATGCCGGCGGCGGTCAGAAACAGCGCGTCCAGTTCCGCCGCGCCCAGGTCCAGCGCCGTGCCCAGGGCGGCGATCAGCGGCGAGGACCGGCGATATTCGGCCGCCCCGGTCCAGGCGTCGCGATGCAGCGGCTCGGGCGCGGCCGCCATCGCGGCATCGGCCGCCGCCAGCCGGCCGGCGGCCTCAAGCGCCGCGCGCAGCTGATAGCGGCTGACGACCAGGCCCGCGCGCAGCGCCTCGGGCTCGGCGGGGCTGGCCTGCCAGTCGGGCGCGACATCCCCTCCCCGATCGGTGAGCGCCCCCACCGGATGCAGGGTCTCGCCGTATTGGCGGTGATGGACGCGGATCGCGGGGGTGAGGCGGTCGTATCGCGCCCCGGTCCAGATGCCTTCGGCGGTGCGGGCGGCGTAGATCACGGTCATCGCAGGATCATCCCGTTGGCGGTCAGGGTGTTGACGGCGATCGAGGTGCCGCCGACGGCGGTGGCGGCGGCGATGACGCCGCCGGTGGTGACATGGATGTCGGCGCTGCTGTCGGCGCCGGGGCTGCGCCGGCACTGCGCGCCATAGGCGTTGATGCGCCCGCCCCGCTGGGCGGTGATGCCATAGGTGCCGGCGCCGGTAATGTCGGCCGATTCGCAATCGACGGTGCTGGCGCGATGCGAGACGACGCCATTGCCGCCGGCCCCCGACAGGTTCGCCGCCCGCACGGTGATCAGCCCGCCGCGGGATGCGCGCACCGCGTCCTGCCCGGCGCTGCGAAAATCGGCCTCTTCAGCGCTGATGACGCCACCCAGCTCGGCCACGGCGCCATAGCTGCCGGCGGCCTGCACCCCGCAGCCCGCCGCGACCAGGACCGATCCGCCTTGGCTGACGGCGATGCCGGTGCGCCCGGCCGCCGCGCCGTCGGTGGTCATGGCAAACAGCGCCGCGATCTGCGGCAGCACCCCGCCCGCGCCGGCGAAGAAGGCCGGCACCAGATCGCCGAAGCTCTGGGTCAGGGCGCTGCGCCGGATCAGCACGGTGGGGTTGTCGGACTGGATCCGCACCCAGCCCAGGTTGATGCCGCGCACGAAGACCTGTTCGGCCATCTCGTAACCCGCGAGCAGCCGCACGGTGGCGGTGATCGGCTGCGGCTGCAGGCGCGGCGCCATCACCGACAGCCGCTCGAGCGCCTGGTTGAGCGTGCCGTGATCGCCCCCCGGCCCCACCGTCAGGGTGATGGCCGCGTCCAGCCGCCGTTCCTGGTGGCGTTCGTAAAGCCAGCGCGTGCGCCGGGTCAGTTCCTGCAGGGGCCAGTTCAGCAGCCCCTGGTCGGCGGGCAGATCGACCGGCCCGCCGGTGCCGCGCCAGCCGTTCTGCAGCATCGGCACCGTCGCGGGCCAGATGTCGGGCTCGACGAACCGGGGGACGGAAACTTCATCGACCATGCGAAAGTCACTCCTCGAAATAGATGTTGCCGATGGCGATGTCGGGGCCCAGCACCAGCGCGGAATGGCCCAGCGGCAGCTGCGCCGGCCCCAGTGCGACCGCGCGCAGCCGGCAGCGCGCCGGGGCGGTGTCGCGCAGCCGCGCCATGATCCGCAGCGCCTCGGGCCGCAGCGCGGGCGCCGCCAGCGTGACCCAGTAATCGGCCCAAGACGGATCGTCGGGCCCCAGCTCCCAGCCCGCGTCAAGGGTCAGCTCATCGTCTCCCAGGCGCGGCAGGTCGCGATCCTCGGTCACCGTGGCGGCGGGATGGCCCGCCTGCGCCAGCACCGCCAGCACGCTGGCCAGGGTGCCCTTGCGCCGGTGCCAGTCGGCGCTGCCCGCGATGGCCGCACGACGGTCCGCCTCGGGCCAGTCGGGGTTCCAGTCGTCGACCGATACCGCCCAGGCCAGCCAGGGCAGCCAGGCGGCCGGGATGCGGCCGGGATCCCACATCAGCCCGGCCGGGGCCGGGATCTCGCCGATGCGGGCCAGGCTGCGGCTGATCGCGCGTTCGGTCGCGGTGCTGTTGGGGGGCAGCAGGTCGCTCATGGCGCCGGCTCCGGGGCGATGTCGATCAGGCTGGCGCGCGCCACCCCGGTCGGGCCGGGATCGATGTCGGCCACGGGCGAGAGCAGCCGCACCGCCTCGACCCCGGGCTGATAGAGCCGCGCCAGGATCGCGCCCTGGCGCAGCACGCGCCCCACCGCCAGCTCGTCGCGCAGATAGGCGGTCGCGGCGGCGATGGCGGCGTCCAGCACCAGTTCGGCCCCCGGCCCGCCGGCCAGTTGCAGCCGCGCGACCAGCGCGACATCGACAAAGGCCGGCGCAGCCACCTCGACGCTGTCGCACAGCGGCCGCAGGGTCTCGAGCGCGGCCGCCACCGTCGAGAGCAGCCCCGCCGAGGGCATGCCGCCGGCCTCGTGCGACAGCAGCGTGACCCGCACCGTGCCCGGGCGCGGCCGGGTGACGGCGACATCGCGCACCCGCCCGTCAGCGCTGAGCGCGTGAAAGGCATAGGCCGCGGGGGTGCCGGCGATGGTCATGCCCTCCCAGCTCAACTGGGCGCGGCGGCGCAGGCTGGCATCGTCCTCGAACACCGCCGCAAGCGGCGGGCTGGCGTCGGGATCGGCCTCGACCACGGTCTGGCGCGCAACACCCAGAAGCGCCGTCAGCTGGTCCAGATCGGCGCCCGAGGCCAGCGCCAGCATCACCGAACGCACGCTGTCGTTTACCCGCGCGCGGGTCAAGAGCTCGCGAAAGGCCGCGACCTGCAACAGCTTGACCAGCGGCTCGCTTTCCAGCGCCAGCGCCTCGGCCAGTTCCGGCGCCTGCGCCAGCAGGTCGGCCCGCAGCTCGCCCAGGATCACCTCGTAATCCAGAACCTCGACCGCCTCCGGCAACGGAAGCCCGGAAAGGTCGATCGGGGAATATGCGCGTGACATCAGACCACCACGATGCCGTCGATGGTCACCGGTTCGCCCGTCGGCGTGTAACCCCCCACCAACGACAGTTCCACGCGCCCGGGCGCAGGTATCGATGCGCTAACCTGTTCAACGTCAATCCGGGGCTCCCATTTCATCAGCGCTGCGACAGTTTCGGCGTAAAGATCGACCAGCGTTTCATCATTCAGCGGCGCATCCACCAGATCGGGCACCATGGACCCGTAAGCTCGCCGCATAACGCGAGTGCCCACCCGCGTTGTCAGGATGTCGCGGACGCTCTGGCGCAGGTGGTCAAGCCCGGCCAACGGTCGGCCTGTAAATGCGTTCATACCGATCATGAGCGCATGATGCCGGGATGGCGAAGCCGCGTTCCTCTGGCGGGATTTCAGCCGACAGGGGTTCCGGTGTTGGACCCGCCGCTGATCACCCCGCGGTGCACATGGTATTTCAAGCTGATACCGTCAGCGACAACGTCGCCATTGATGGTGATATTGCCCGGCGCAGTGATGCTGATCGCACCGCCCGCGACACTGATCGAAACTCCACCGGGCATGTCAATACGATAGGTCGCACCATCCGAACTGGGCGGGGGGAACGCATTGCTGGGCACGCTGCCCATGATCACTCCCGATCCGGTCTCCCCCATGGGACTGAACACCACCACCTGTTCGCCCGCCACGGGCGGCGACCAGACCCGGGCGCCGCCGGCGCGCGTAGTGGCAAATGGCAGCCAGCCGCTTTGCGTCTCGCCGCCAAAGGTGACCTTGGCACGGGCGGCTGCCGGATCCACCGCGGTGATTGTGCCATAACGGACAACATTGGCCAGACGACGCTCCAGATCAGATATGGCAAGACGATCCCTGGTCACGCCACCGCTCCGCCGATGTCCTGATATTCCTCCTCATTTGCGGGGCCGATAGCCGGCGACCACGACGCCAGAACCTGATCGGGCGGCACGCCGTCATCCCCCCAGATGCTTCGGCCGATGTGCACTGTCTGCTGCCATTCGACCGCCCAGACCTCGAACTGGTCGAGTTCGGGGGCAAAGTCGCTGGGCGCGATGGCGGTAACGGTCGCGGCCTCGACCGGAAGGCCCCAGCGCTCGCCTTGGACATGATGCGCCAGCGCCGCGGCCATCTTCGCGACCCTGCGTTTGGCACCGGGCTCTCGGAAGCCGATGATGACACTGGCTTCGACACGGGCGACAGCGGCCAATTGCCCAGTGCCTGGCTCTGCGGCGGGCTCCAATTCGACAAGTTCGATCACACAGGCAGGCGTTGACAGGTTGACCCGGTCCTCAGGATAGGCCGCGACCGTGACAAACCCCGGAAACCCAGATGCGATCGATGCTTCGATGGCGGCAAAAAACTGGTCTAGGTCAAGCGCGGTGTCAGGGCTTGTCATTTCGGCCTCTCTGACGGCGCTGCCATTTCAGTTCGTGCATCATGTTTTTCAGGAATATCCGCGTCGCCTCTGGAAAAATCTCATCCTCCAGGATCGGATCGACCCGATCCTTGATCGGTATCGTCTGTTCGATGAGCGGAAATCGTCCACGCCCGCTGCGTCTGTAAATCGATCTTGGCTTTTTCTTGCCGACTTTTGCGACGAAGGCCCCGGGAAATTCATGGCCACCCAGTTTTGCCCCTTTGGCCATTTGTCGTGGGGTGCCCTTGAAGAAGGACACAGGCAGATCATTGAGCCCATACCAGAGGCCGATCACCTGATGACTGTCGGTTCTCTTCAATCGCGCCCGCATCTCCTTCATACGCCTGCGCAAGTGCATCGCCTTGCGCAATTGCAGTTCAGGCACAAGTCGTTTCGACGACATGACCCGCAGCGCGGAAGCTGTCCGGCGCAAAGACTTTGAAACGGCTGCGCCGATTTCCTTGCTGGTGTTGTCGAGTTCCTTTTCCAGCCTTTCGACTTCGGACAGGTCGATGTCTAATTCGAAATCGGCGCCGCGAATGCGGTGGGACCATCGCCTCATCGCCCACCCTGCCCTGCCTTGGGGCCAAGCCGCAGCGTCGCCATACCGGTGCCGTCGATCTGCGGCGCGGACATGACATCGAACTCACGGCCTGCGATAACGACGGTGTCGCCGCGGATTACACCGGCAAGATCGGCTGCCTTTCCGAGCAACCGGGGTTGTGACGTATCCAATGCATATTCGCCCAATTCGGCATCGAGAAACGTTTCGTCGAATATGCCGTGGATCTCGCGGATGGTTCCGCCCACCAGTCGCAGTTCGCAGGCGTGCGCGAACTCGTCGACGCGCAGGAACACATCGATGTCCTCAGCGAAAGGCATCCTCTAGTTGGCGTATTTCCGGGCGCCGACCACGACGGCGCCCAATGCCGCTGCGGCACCGTTGTTCACCGTGCAATGTAGCCGCACCTCATCCTTGAAGCCGTCGGCATCCACCTCGATCTCCTTGACGCCTGCCTGATTGTCGATCACCGGCGCAGCCGCTCCGGGAATATCCTCCCAAGGTTCCGATCCGTTTCTATGCTGCAACTTGGCGGCAATCGTGGCGGTGGGCCCACCAGATGCAGCATGCAGGATGATGACCTTGGCCCGGCCGTGGAACTCCGCCATCGAAACCCCGGCCAGCCCACCTGTTGAGTTGACGGCGGCGACCGCTGCCAGTTGCTTTTGCGCGATCATTTGGTCTCTCCCTTCGCTTTGGCGGAACGCGCTGGCGTGGGCTTCGCATCTGACGCCTCGGCCAGGATTGGAGTTTCTCCGGCAGTGGTCGAGGCGATGTCCTCCATGCGTGCCAGGTCGGCCTTTCCGGCATCGAGCAGCCGCCGCGCCTGCGCCTCATCCACGGGCACGATGCTACCGGCGGGCGCTGGCTGGCCGTTGACCACCACCGCCGAGGCCAGTTTGAGTTGATATTTTTTCGACATGATACCCTCGGGTGCGATGCCCGGGCCACATTCGCAGCCCAAGCATGTAAGAACTCAGGCCGTGATATCGCGGCCGAGGCAGAAGGATTGCGGGCGTCGCACGGCGATATCGACATCCTGCATCATCACGATACGGACACGGCCGCGGGCCGAATGCGTAAAGGGGTCGACCGTTACATCCAGCCCGCCCCACATCCCGATCAGCAGATCCGCGAAGTTTCCGAAGATCACGTCGCCGTTCGCGATCTGGTTGGTCACCTCGCAGCGATATCCATTGACGGTCTGTCCGGGTTCCCAGATGACACCCTGATCGGTGCCCGCCATGAACTTGGGCGTGGTCTTGAAATGGCCGCGCATCCGGGCGTTGAAAACGTAAGCCATGCTGTCGACGTCGGCATTTTCGGCAGCAATCTGGCTTTCCATCTCGACGATGTCGGCATAGCTCGGCATCTGTCCGATGCCTGCGCCCCCGCCATCCGTTCCGAAGTCGACGGCATTCACCCCGTCGGTGCGCATGATGCCGCGCGGCTGATGGTCCGAGCCGGAACCGTAATACCCGGCCTTGTCGACCGTCAGCGCCAGCGCAGTGGCCAGGTCGCGACGGGCCAGGGCCTCGACATCGAGGCTCGATTGCATCAGCAGGCGGCGGGTAATTTCGGTCATGCCGGCCACCGTTTTCGGCCGCAAGCCGAACTGTCCGAAGGCCATTGCAGAGAGCACCGCTTCTTCGTCTTCGCCGATCCAGTAGCCGGAGGCCCCACCGGTCTGCGTGGGAATATCGATGTTGCCGATGAGCCCGCCCATCGGGGTGCCAAGCCGCATCAGCGTGGCGCGGTTGCGCAGCATGTCCACAAAGGATTGCGACATGAGCTCGGTGGCGACCAGAACCCCGCCGGTATCGCCAAGATTTGCGCCGCCGGTGCCGGTATTCAGTGCCCGTGTCAGGACATCGATGGGGATCAAGGTGCCTTTGGGCGATCGGTGGGAACGCTCTTCGGCGGCGCGGGCGCATTCGAATTCGAAGGCAGCGGCTTCCTGCAATGCCCGATCGGTCGGATCGGCGAGGGCGCGGAACAGGCGCATGAAGGAAAAACGCCGAACCTCCTGATCGGTCAGCCCAATACCTCCGTCGCCGTCGGTCAGGCTATGGCGCCGGTTCGCCGACAGCTGCTCGAGCACGGCGGCGCGGAACTGGTCGATGCTGCGACCGTCGCGGATCGCTGCCTGTGCCAGGTCTGCGGCGTCATATTGTCGACCCAGTTCCAGAATGGTGTTGACACGGCTGCGCTCGGCCGCCTCGCCCGCCCCGCGTTCGGCACCCGCTTCCTCTACAACCTCCAGCTCGCGCAGGACAGCACCGTTCTCGTCGATCTCGACCCAGACCAGCTGACCCGTGGCATTGCGTTGGAGTTTCTTCTTCATCGAAGATCCCTCGTTTCCAGAAATATGAGCGGGCACAGCCCGATTGCGCCCATGATGATCAGACTGGCTCTCCCGTTCCTCTGGCGCGATTTCCGCGGCACGCCCGACACCGACAGTTGGGTCCGCCGGCACGCTGACCAGGGAAATTTCATAGGGCTCCCAGTCCGTGACCCGGACCAGGTCTGGCTGGCCGGGGCGGGTTTCTACCTGGATTGCGTGAACAACATATCCAAATGAAACGTGCCGCCTGATGCCGTCGGCCACGTCTTTCAGGATTTCATCCGCGCGCGCACTGCGCCCGAACCGAACCTTGGCCCTGGCGCGCCGGTCCGCGCCGATTTCAACGCTTTCGACGACGCCGATCTGATCGTCCCAATCGTGGTTGACCAGCAGCGCAGCGCCGCCTTGCAGGCGCTGCATGCGGATTGATCCCGGGGAATGATCCAGAACCTCATCGCCGAACCAACGTTGAACGGGCGTCTCGCTCGAAAAGGCCAGCTCGACAATACGGCTTTCAAGATCTACCCCACGAACCTCGCCCCGGTGGCGAAAGTCGTCCGCGCTGCGCATTCTGGCATTGATCTGTTCGGCGGTGACGGAACGAACAAGGCCGCCGCCCAAAGCAGCAGAAACAGGATTGACAGGGTTCGGATCGGACATCGTGGCCTCGTTGCTTTCCAAGACCATTCAATTCCGTCGCCGTGCACGGTTCCTCTGGCGCGATTTCAGGCCGGCAGCGGCGCAGGATCGGGCAAAGGATCGCCCGAGACCGGATAGGCCGCGGTAATGATGGGGCCGCCGAAGCCCGTGCAGGCGTGATCCCGCAGGATCGACCACGCAATATCGACCAGCTCCGAGAGCTCCGCCGACCAGTGCGCGTTCTGGGCCCGCTCGCCTGTCAGGAACATGCGGATCATCTGGGCCAAAGCTGCATTCATGTGATTGGGCGGTGCATATGCCAGGGTCTTCAGGTGCAGACCATCGGCATACACACTTGTGGGCGCAAACCTCTGGATCATTGCCCTGACCATAACAGGCACCGGAATGATATACACTGGAATGGTAACTTCGGACCGCGCCCGCAGCCATTCCGCCCAATACTGGGCCTTGGCCATGGCGTCAGCATCCATATCCAGTCCTTCGGGCGAATGCGGGGGGTAAATGGCAAAAACCTTGCAACCCTTTGCCTGCGCGGTCAGTGCGAACCAGTAAAGATGCTGCAAGGTCTCGATACCCTGCGCGCTTGCCGGATCTGCCAGGCCGCTGGCCAGATCGCCGATTTCGGTGACGATCAGTGCGCCGGCGTAGGCTCCTGTCCTGTCCACGCCATTCGCCTCCCACCTTTGGCGCAGCGATGAAAATCCCGCATAGGCAATGTGCAGATCGCCCCCCCAATCCCTGCCCAGGTTTCCGAAATCGCCCCCGGCGACAGCCTGATAGAGAAAGGAATGGCAGGAAAACCCCAGCGATTCAGCTTCCGAAAGGATAACGCGTGGCGTCGGCTGTGACGGTCCCGTCACGCGCCTGACGCCGAAGGGCCCCCTTATCCCCGCAAGGGGTGATGCCAGATCACGCATGACTGACCATCACGCGCCCCGGCACGCCGCCGCCCCCGCTTGCCTGGGCCCACACGCGGCTCGCCGCAATTCCAGGAAACAGATCTGCCAGGGCCACATTTCTTTCGCCTTGCCCCGGCGCGTATTGCCAGCCTGCCGCGCCAGGACCGGGCGGGACGGGGCCGTCGGTGCCCGTTATATGGACCTCGGCACCGGCGATTACCTGGAACGAAATCGCTGTGACATCGGCGACAGTCAGTTGCACCCACTGTCCGTATTCAAGCACGACCGCTTCATGTCTCGGCATCACTGCTCCCTTTCTCGTCCTGGTATCGGGGAATAAGCTTCTGTCCCATAGCCTGCAGAATGTAGTCTTCTGGGATCCCGGCATCGCGCATCTGCGCGATGTCCTCCGCGATCTCTCGCCAGACGGTCTGCGGATCGCGCCCCTGGTCGCGGATGAATTGGCCAAAGCTGCCCATGAGGTTGTTTTTCATCTCGACCGCCGATGCGACATCGGCGCGGGGATCGATCCATGCCCATCGCCGTGGCTGCCATGACACCGCCTGATATGCTTGCAGCCTGTCCGCCCGCAGGGGTTTGCCGTTGGCCATGATGCGGCCCGACAGCAACGCAACCTTCAACCAGTTGCGGTAGACCCGTTCGATCAGCGCCTCGATCAGCCACTCCTGCAGATCTTTCCAGTGCTCCCGCTCATCCAGGGCGCCCTGCCGGATCGAACTGAAATTGACTCCTTCGAGGTCATTGGCCAGATTGTTGTAGGCCACGCCAAGACCTGTTGCGATCCCTCGCAGCGCTGATTTCACGAATGGCGCAAACTCACCCGCGGGATACTGCGGATTGAACTCCTTGAACTCGACCCCCTCGGGAAGTTCGCGAAACACACCCGGCTCCGCCTCGATTTCCAGATCAACGCTGTCTTCGGCATCATCTGGCCCGAAGCCGTCGCGCCATTGGAAAAACCCCATCTTGCTGGCGCTGACGCGGGCATTCACCATCGACGACTGCTCGAAGCCGTGGAGCATGCGCATGCGCCAAAGCGCAGTGGCCGCCCAAGGCAGTCCTCGCTTCTGGCCAGTGAAGTCCTCGACAAAACCGTGGATGATTTCTCGCGCCGGAATACGGATGAAGGCGCGTCCGCGATAAACATAGTCTGCATCACGATCATCCGTGGCCGTGAACAAATAGCTCAGCGGACGGCCATAGCGATTGAACTCGATGCCGTGTCGGATGAACGAACCGTCCCCGCGCCTGTCCTCATCGTAATCGACCGGGCAGCGCTGCGGATCCAGAAGCTGCAGGGCATATCCCCACGGGCCGGCATCCGGCCCCCATATCTCGCGCAGCATGAACTCTCCGTCGCGGGCGGCGGAAGTCGCGCAGAGGCCCTGAATGGTTCGAAACGATCTGCGGCCGGATACGTCGCAGTTTTCAGCCCGCCACCACTCACTCCACGCATCCTCGATCGCATCATTGGCGGCTGTGTCCAGCCGTCCCCCCCGCGCACGGCTCTGCGCCTGCAAACGGATACCTTGCGGCCCCACGATGTTTTGCCGCACCATCCGCAGGAAACCGCGCATGTAGTCGTTGTTTGCCGCCTGCTCGCGCGACCGGGCCACCAGGATCCGCTGATTGCGCCGGATCACGCAATCGGCCGGCATGGGGCTGCTGGACCAGCTGGCGTTCAGGCGATCTGTCGCCGCCGCTTCGTGCATCCTGATGGCAACTGTGGGTGCCTTGCGGGCAGACACACGCGGGACACGGCTTTCCTCTATTGCCGCGTCGGGTGTCTGCTGCTGTTCGTTCTCAAGCGCGGTTTTGCGTCGCGACAAGGACCAGATCATCAGAAACGCACCTTGACCTGACGGCCCAACAGGCTTTGGCCGCGCCGTGCCGCCTGCTGCTCGCGGCGCAGCTCGGCCCGATAGCGATCACGTAGCAGCAAAAGTTCAGGGATGGGGGTCCGCCAAAGCTCGCGATTGTTGATCGCATATTTCTGCTGATCCATGGTCGCTCGGTTTTCCAGCACCGCCTCGATAGCGTCCAAGACCCGGGCCGCATGGCTACGTCCGTCATGACCTGCGGGAATGAGGCTGATATCAGGGCGCAGGCGCATATTGCCCGTCTCGATCTGCACCACGTCACCTGCGCGCATGGCTCGCAGCGACCAGACATAGTTCCCGGGCGTCCAATCCCGCGTTACCTCGGCCGAAGCTCCCAGACGATGCTGCAAACCATATGCTTCGGCCAGGACCGAAATCGCCGCCGGGCCGCGCAATATCCACGCAAGCTGCCAAGCCGGCGCCGGAAATGCCGTCAGGCTCAGCCGGATATCCAATGTGGTTCCAGCAACGAATTCGTCAGGGATCAATAGGGCCACGCCACGCCTCACCATCCATTCATCCAGCCACCCCGCCGCATGCGCGAGCCTTTTGCCGGCCTTGATGAAGCTTGCATCGGTGGTGCGTGGGTTTCCTCTGGCGCGATTTCAGGCAGTGCAGCTGTCAACGTTTCGGTCACATCCTGCCGGCTGCCGTCGACGGGCGGCACCCCGAACTTCTTGGCAAGGCGACCGATATTTGGATTAAGCAGTTTCAACGCCGCTGTTGCGTATACCCTGCAGTCGAACGCTTCATTGCGCTCGCGGGTCTTGTGCCATTCGCGAATACCGAAACCTCGGACCGATCTTGTGACCAACTTTTCGGCGGTGATCTGGGCAAAATATTCTGCATCGCGATCGTTGGGAAAGTGACAATAGCCAGGGCCAGGCTGCTGGATACCCAACCTGCGGGTGACGACGACTTTCGCCTCGTCCACGCCGACGCCGAAAAGATCGACCTTACGCGCCCGCTTGCCGCTGGCCTTGCGCGACGGCGACGAAACGATCGGTCTCCCCCATCCCGGAACACCCTTGATCGCGAAGAGCCGCCTACCGGTTTTCCCGCGCGCATATTCATATGCCGCCTGGGTCATTCCGGCGGTGCCGCCGGTGTCCAGGCACGCCGCGCTGATTGCCATCTGCGCCCCGCTCTCATGCAGCCAGGTTTCAGAAAGCACTGCATCCAGATCGTCCCAGACGTCGCCCTGCAATGGATCGCCCCAAAGCACGCGATAATCTACCGACCAGCTTTCCTCGCCGGGCCCCCAGCCCACCACCTCCAGTTCCAGACGATCCATCTGCATGTCGATCCCCGCCGTCAACACAACGGCGCCGGCAGGAACGGGCGCGGCAAACACCTCGGCACGGGCGGCCAATCCCTCGGCCTCGACCTGCTCGCCTTGTTCTTCCCAGGTCTCGGCCAAGCTGATATTGATGAATGACTGAAGATCATTCGCCGCCCTCTTGTCCAGGAACGACTGCACGATTTCACGCAGCTTCCGAAAACAGGAATAAAGCTCGTTCAGGTGATAGGATGCGTGGCCGCGAAATGGTTTGGCGGCCTTCCAGCCGGCGCCCAACGCCTCGGCCTGCCGGATGGCAGAAACGCGCTCGCCATCCGTCCAGCGGGCGTGGCAGAACACCTCGCCGGTCTCGGGATCATGGTTGTCGCAATGATAGCGCGCAGTCTCGGGCAGATCCGTGCCGTCATCCGCTTTGTCCCATCTCACCCGCTCCCACCGCAGGGTCTGGTGGTGGCCGCAATATGGGCATGCAACGTGAAATCGCCGCTGATCGCCGGCCAGGAAGGCAGCCTCTATACGGCTTGCACCTTTAAAAGTCGGGGTTGAGATATCCAACAGCAGACGCTGATCGCCGAATGTTGCCGATCGTTGTGCCAGCAGTTCGACCGGGTCGCCTTCGTCCGCGCGATCATAGCCGTCGGTTTCATCGCAAACGATGAATGGCGCGGATCTGCCGCGCATCGTCTTGGGCGACCCTGCCCAACTGAACATCATGAAACCGCCCGGATAGGATTTCATGCGCTGATTGTTGACGCCGTCACGGCCGCGGGGCTTGGCGATCAATGCCTTCAGGCGAGGATTTGCATCCACAAGCGGATTGAACTTGGTTTCGAGCCATGTGGTCAGATCGCCCTGGCTCGGTTGCATCATGATCTGCGATGTCGGGTTCTGTTCGATCCGGTAGCCCTGCGCGCAAAGCGCAAGCAATGTCTTGCCCACCTGTGCACCCCACATCAGTGATACCCGGTAGCAGTCCGGATCGGCCGTCATGTCCAGGGGTTCGCGCTGATAGGGTGCATTCTCGAAGCGGATGGGGCCGGGAACGGCATTCCCAATAGGGATCACCACATTGCGCTGCGCCCAATCACTCGGCCTCAGATCCGGGGGCGGCTCGAGAAATTCCTGTGCTGATCGGACCGCAGCGGCGACTGCCCTACGATTGCTGAAATGCGAGGTCATTCTTCCCCCTCGTCTTCGGCAAGATCGTCGTATTCGACCAGTGTTTCACGCGCCAGAGCAAGCAGTGCCTGGTCGATTTCCTCCCGGAGTAAGGTCTTGATTTTGCGCTCATCCATTTCGCCCACGATCATCCGTGGAACACGATCCGGGATTGTGCGCATGTTCGAGCGCACCGCAGCGAAGGCCAGCGACATCGCGCGGGTCAGTTCGCTGATCGGCGCCACCTCGCGCTTTTCCCGCGCCAGCTTCAGTTCGGCCAACTCTGTCTTCGCGGCCAGCTCGCGCCGCATCAGTTCCTCTTCCGTCGCCTTCGCCGTCGAAGATAGCGAACTGCGCAGCCCGTCCTCGCGCCAGGCGATCACGTCGGCAGTATTGAACTGATAGGCCCGACCGGGTCACGTCCGTCAAGCTGGTGTAAATTCCTGGATGGCCTGAGGGCATGATCAGGCGGCTTTCGTGGTTATGCTGAGAATGGGGTCGATCTCCTCCTTGTCGATCTCGGCGAAGGCCTCGACCATCATGTAGCGGCTCGAGGTCTGCCATTCGTCGTTGGCTTCGAAGAGCACGGCGCCGATCAGGCGCATGATTGAGGCCTCGTTGGGGAAGATCCCGACGACATCGGAGCGCCGCTTTACCTCCTTGTTCAGGCGCTCGATCGGGTTGGTGCTGTGCAGCTTGGTCCTGTGCTGGCGCGGGAAGGACATGTAGGCCAGCACGTCATGCTCGCTGGCGTCCATGAGATCGGCCAGCTTGGGCCAGCGCGGGCGCAGTTGTTCGGCAACCTTGCGCCAGGTTTCGCCCGCATGGGCGCGGTCGGGCTGGTCGAAAGCCTGGCGGATCGCGGCGGCGACAACGGTGTGTTGGCCGCGCGAGACGTGGGCGAGAGCATTCCTGATCCAGTGAACGCGGCATCGCTGCCAGGTCGCTTCGAACACCCGGGCAATGGCTGCCTTGAGGCCGGTGTGGGCATCGCTGATCACCAGCTTGACCCCACTCAGCCCCCGGGCGCGGAGGGAACGCAGAAACTCGGTCCAGAAGGTCTCGGCCTCTGAGGGCCCAATGCCCAAGCCGATGATTTCCCTTCGGCCCTCGGTGTTGGCCGCCACCGCAATTATGGCCGCGACCGGCACGATGCGCCCGCCTTGGCGGACCTTGAGATAGGTGGCGTCGAGCCAGACATAGGGCCAGTCGCCGGTGAGCGGCCGGTTCAGGAACTCCCCGACCCTGTCATCGATATCCTTGCAGAGCTTCGAGACCGTGCTCTTCGATATCCCGCTGAGCCCCATGGCCTGCACCAGCTCGTCGACGCGGCGGGTGGAGACGCCGCCGATCCAAGCCTCCTGGATCACCGCCACCAGCGCCTGCTCGGAGGTCTTGCGGGCCTCGAGGAAGCCCGGGAAATAGCTGCCCTGCCGCAGCTTCGGCACCCGCAGGTTCAGCGTGCCCAAACGGGTATCGAGAGCGCGCTCTCGATACCCGTTGCGCCAGGTCGTGCGTTCACCGCTGCGTTCATGCCGGCCGGCGCCGATGATGCCTTCCACATCGGTCTCCATGATCAGTTGCAGCACGGCTTCGGCAATGCCGCGCAAGAAGTCGCCCTGATCGTGCTTGGCCAGAAGCTCGGACAGGTCCATGTTCGTCTTGGTCATCGGGGTCTCCGTAGGGGCCGTGGTTGAAGTCGCCAAACTCCACCTCGAACATACACCTCGATGGCCACCTGGGATCACACCGCCGACGGCGATGAAATTACACCAGCTCCTCGGACGCTAACCCCGACCGCGACCGCCCTCTTTGGCGACGGGACACCCCTGGGCAACCCAACGGTCAACGGTCGGGGGCGTGACCCCCATTGTATCAGCGAGGTCTGCGCGCGAGACGAGCTTGCCCTTGCGGGTCATGACACAACCTCAGCGATAAACATAAGACGCGATCGCAAAGGCCACCCACATGCAGATTTTGGCGGGGAATTGCCCCCCGCATACGATGCCCCTGCGAAAGAACCTGCAGCACGGGGGGGTGCGATGCCGATCCCGCAACACGACGCTGGACCGAAAATTCAATTACATCAGATACTTGAAGTTTGGCAACCTCAAGCGCCCGGCTTTCGTCTATCGCACCCCCCAGCGCGCGAACACGGCCCCTGAAAGCCCCACCGAAGCAATTGCCGCGCCGATCGCGGCCTCGAGATCAATTGCCAGCATGTGCGTGGCCGCATCGTAGTGGACGCCCCAGCCTGTCAGCATACCCGCCAGCATGCTCAGCATCGGCGACAGAACATAGATTGCCATGCGGACAAAGACAGAATTCATGTCAGACCTCAGAATGAAGGGCGGCCCAGGTTCTGGGCCCGATGATGCCGTCCTGATCGAGACCGGCGGATTTCTGCAGTTCCCGGACAGCCTGAACCGTCCGCGCCCCGAACCAACCGTCCACCGGTCCCGGATCGAAGCCTTGCTCGACAAGCTTGCCCTGGGCGATCCGCACCGCATCCCCGCGAGAGCCCAGGCCGATCTTGGGGCGCGCAGACACGTCTACGTCGGGGATGCGCCGCCACCGCTCGAAAGCGCGCGCCAGCCGGGTATGATAACCGTGATGGACATAGCCGGCCCCATTATACCCACGGGCGAATGCCGACCAGTCGTGCCGGCGCAGTTCGTCATCCAAGCCCTCGCTTTCGATAAAGCGGACCATGGCCTCCAGCCCTGCTGCCTCGCTGTCGCAAAATGCTGCCACCATGTCGCCGGGCGAGGCATAGCCGGCCGCGCGATGGTTGAACCCCATGATCTGCCCGATCCCCCAGCTGGCAGATCGTAGGGCGGCATTCGCATCGATCTTGAGCGCCAGCGCCAGGCGGGGATAGCTGTCGTCGGGATAGGGCCTGGCACCCCATTTCGGATATGCCAGCCCCGTCGACGCAGCAGCGGTGCGCTTTGGCACATCGCCCAGTTCGCGCCAGAACACATGGGGTTCGAACAGCATCCGCGGACGCCCCTGAGCGTCGAACCCACCCCCTGCGGTCTCGACCTCGAGAACGGCGCGAATTTCGTCCTCGCCCACGCCGATCAATCGGCCGATACGCGGAATGTCGATAGCCTGCAGCCGCTTCGCGCGGCCCTTGAACCCTGCCGGATACATGATCTTCGTCCTGTCTGATTGCGTTCCCCCGCCGGACACTGCGATCATCGCAACAGTGTCCAGGCGAGCATGCAGGCAATGAACACCAGCCATGTCCGCAGTTCGTCCCGCAGCCACAGGCGCAGCCAGTCAGGCATCCGACGGCCCCCCGCCTGAAATGCGGCGCGTATGCGCGTCCAGCACCCCCATGACCAGCTTGGTCAGGCTCATGCCGATGATCCCTGCCGCAAAGCCCGCAGTGCCCTGAACGTCGCCGCGCAAAGGTCCGATGTAACGCTCGATCAACACGACCATCAGCGGCGTGGCATAACTGGCCATCAACATTCCCACGAAGATCGAGGGGATGCCGTCGCGCAAACGGCGCCGTGAGGATACCAGCCACCTCACCAGCCCACCTGCCGCACCGGCCAGCGCCGCGCGCCCGGCCTCGCCGGTGATCCAGGCAAATATCAGCGCGCCATAAATAGCAATCTGGTCGGTCCAGCCTGGCTCGTGCATTCTTCCGCGATGATCGACCGCCAGCCCTGACCAGGCCCGCATGGCCGCCCCTTTTCCTGCATTGCACGGGCAAGTTGTCAGCCCGCCGCCTGCGGTTCCTCTGGCGGGATTTCGCCGTTAAGAAGGGGAATGGCATCGCACGCTCGCAGAGGGTGCTGGCGAGCACGGGATGATTACAAAGCACCCTGTGGATTATCCGATAAAGGATACTTGCAGAATTTTATCGTGAATATTTTGCGGTTGCGTTTGTAAAGCTGTTTGCTATCCTGCCAGGTTTCAGACTGGTTTTCCGACCCTGGCGCACCTGCCCGAAAACCGGCCAGCGCATCTATGCGAAGATGTACGGCTTCAGGGCATGGCCCATTTTGATCCCTGAATGATGGATCTCAGCGAGTAGATGGGGCGGGAAACCGCCCCATTTTCATTCTGCGGCGACTAAAGGCACACGAGCTTCAACCTCCCGTCTCACATTTGCGATGATTCTTCTGGAAAAACATCGCATGTTTGCGATTTTGACTTGGTGTGAACCCCACAGTATCGCAATACTGCGACATGGGCGGCGCAAGGCCAACCTGCTCAACCGGTCAGGGCAAGGATGATCGGAACTCTGGGAGACAAGGATGAGCTTCGAAACGCTTTCCTTGGTTCTTCAGACCCTGCAGCTGATCGTCGCGTTGATTGCCGTCGCTGTGATGATCAGCCGCAGGAAGTGAAGAAAGGGGCGGGTCGAAAGGCCCGCTCCACCAGAGAGATTAGCGCAAGGGAAAGATTCTTTCAATGACCGCAGATGATTTCAACGACTGGCTGGATCGAACGGGCCTTTCCGGCCTTCAGGCGGCCGAGGCGCTGGGCATCGCCAAGAATTCGGTCGTCAAATACCGCCGCGAGGGTGCACCACGGCACATCGCCCTGGCCTGCACGGCGATCTATCACAATCTTGGCGCCTGGAGGAAAGGACATGACCAGCCTTGAAATCCTGTCGCTGACCATGCAGGCGATCACCATGACTGCATGGATCGTCGTGCTGGCGCTTCTGCTCAGGCGCAAATAGGGCGCTCCTTGTGCAATCGCGGTCAACTCGGATCGGGCCGGCGGGCTTCTGCTCAGGCGCAAATAGGGCGCTCCTTGTGCTCGATTTTCGCAGCACGCTGCCCGTGCCCGTTTTTCTTACCTGCCAGTAGGTCGAAAAAACGGGCACGCTTGCGATTCTCGGTTGCGACGACCAGCGATCATCACGCCTGCCGCTGCTGCGCGGCGATGATGTTGGCGACCTGCCGGGGCGACAGCTCCACGACATCGGCGATCTCTCTGGGCGAGGCGCCATCCTGGTGCATCCGCAGCACTTCGCGATGCCGCCATCGACGCTGCAAGATCCGGCAATTGCTGGGCTGCAGGATCATGCCTCCGAACTCGCGCACCAGCAGGTTTGCCGCGTGCCAACCCACCATCTGCACCAGCGGATGATCCGGCCCCAGTCGCTTGGGCACATAAAGACAGACGCGCCAGTTGCGACCCGGCGATGGCGGCAACTGACCGATAAGTTGCAGCGTCCGCTGGCGCCCGATCACATCGGCGATTTCCTGGGCGCTGGGCGGCAGGGGCTCGCTATCATTCGCACTCTGGGGTGGAGCTTGCCCGGACTCGATCAGCCAGCGTGTCACTTCGGTGCAATCGAAACGCGGGCCAGCAATCCCCGGGGCGGCAGGAACAGTGGGCGCACCCATCTGCACCCAACGCCGCACCTGCGCGTGCTCGACCCCGAACAGATCGGCCAGTTCCCCTGCACCGATCTTCCGACCCTTCAAGCGATAGTGCCGAAACCGGGCCTGGTCACTCATATCGTCACGGCCCCCGCCTGTCGGCCGCAACTTCATAAACCTTCAACCCCGCAAACTTGGGCACCGCGGTGACGGTGACCGCCCCGACCACCGCCAACCGTTCAAGCGTCCTGATCGCTTCCGCCATGCTGACCGCAGCGCGCAAGGCGTAATCCTCACGCGTAAGCGGGACGAACTCGCCCTTGCGGCGGAACGGCTCAAGCGCGTGCGGCGGCAATTCCCAGACATTCACCCTTTCGACCTGGCGCGCAATTCTGTCGGCCGTTCCACCCATGACGCGGGCAATCGCTGCCGTCGAAACACCCGCACCGGCGGCGCGCTGCACGACATGCCGCCGCGCGGCGCGCACAGCCGGCCGGCTGCCGTCGGCCTGAATTTCCTGTGCCGGGATGCCACTGTCGGCCGCGATCTCTTCCAGGATAAGGGTAACGACGTCCTCGCCCGGCAGCGGATCGTCAGAACAGTCCAGCCCTGAGAGCATCTGATGGATGCGCGAATTCGACAATGCCCCGCCCAGCGCCCGGGAAATCGCCTGATGGCTTGCCCTGGCGCGGCGGCACAATGTCATGAAACGGCGCCGCGCCAGCTTCGCCTGCGGGCTGGCATCCTTACTGCAGATCGTTTCAACCGAAACGCCCGTATCTGATGCCACCTGTTCCAGCAGGCCGTGCAGCTTCTCGGCAGTCGGTCTGGTCATGACGATACTCCTGTCCAGCCTTGCAATGCGGCCTCGACGTCCTCGACCGATCGCACCACGGCAACCAGGCAGCCCAGCGCCCGCAGTCGCTGGTGCAGCGCACGCTGGTCGGCATCCGGGTAATTGCCCGGCGCCTTCACCTCGAACAGGCAGATGCGGGGGCCCGGCAACAGGCACTGCAGGTCGGGAAAGCCCTTGACCGTGCCCATGGCCTCGTTCCTGGAAATCTGCCGCATGATAGCCAAACCTGACATGTCGATACTGTTGGGGCTGTGGTGGATGATGGCTTCGGGAAAGCGCGCGCGCAGATGGGCCACTATCTGCCGCTGGATCGGTCCCTCGACATCGCGGCGCCTTTTGCCCTTGCGCGGGCGCTGGGCACGCAAGGCTGCTGCTGTCATCCGGGACGTCATCGCCGTGCTTTCCCCTTATCCAGATCAATTTCCATGCGATCCATCGCCCAGCGCAGGGCGCGCTGTTGATCCAGACCGTCGCGATCCCGGCGTTTCAGCGTCACGGCATAGGCGACGCCTATTTCCTCGGCCCCCCACAGGATTTGCCTTCTCCGGGGCAATCCGCCGGCGCTGCCCCGGCGGGTAATCTCGATCATCTCAGCGCCACACAGACGGACGGTGATCATGCCGACGCTACATTCCGCCCCGGCTGTTCGTGATGCGTCCCCGCGACCCAGCACGTTCGCGACGCTGCAATCAATGCCACCTTTCGCGCGGCGCTGGGCGTCTGCGGGGCAGCGGGTCGAACGATCTGCGCGCATTGTCATGGCTTTGGCTCTGGCTTGGTCGCGATCGCCGTCAGATAGGCTGCCATCAGCATGTCGCGGCATCTGGGGCTGGCACTGGCGCGTGTCCAACGGTTGAACTGGTAGATGCTGATCCCCAGCCATTCCGCCGCAGCCTTGCGCGAAACGAAGCTGCGGCACCCGACGCGCGTTTTCCGGGCAGCTGAACGATTGCCAGGCCGGCTGTTACCCATGCCGACGCGGTTCAGATTGCCGTGCCGGTTCAGGTGGTATTGCAGGGTGGGCATTGCAATGCCCGCGGCCTCCAGGAACGCCCGTTGGGACGGATACCATGTGCCGTTCTTGTCAACGACCGGACAGGGGGCAATCCTCATGCGCTCACCCCACTGCGGCGCAGATCCTGGCGGGTGACAAGCCCCCGGTCCAGCATGTGGCGCGCCAGGGCAGCGCTGATTGCCGATGGCGGCACAAAGGCCCCTGCCGCCAGCTTCGGCGCCCACAGCCCCGCCAGCGCGTCCAGGTCCACTTCGCGTGGTGGCGCAGGGAGCCGGGCCACAGGACCGACCGGCCTATCCTGCCAGCAGCGATCCAGCAACCAGTTCGCTGGCAGCTTGGCAAACCCCCGCCTGACCCGCTCGTCGTCGTGATAGGCGCGTGCGGCGGCGAGAACCGCGTTGACCGTCCTGGTGGTGACCACTCGCCGCCATGCCCGCCGTGCGGCGTTCTGCTGCTCGGGCAGCGGATAGATGGCCCAGAACTGTGCAAAGGCTTCGTCCAGGTCGATGTCGTTCTGGCTCTCGGCTTCGGCGTCGGCAGGGTTCGGGTCATCGTCATCGGATCCAGGTTCTGAACCCACCCCCGCCTCGCGCGCCGCGCGCGCGTCAGGTTCCCTTTTAGGTTCCCTTACAGGGTTACTGGTGTCTCGATTTGAGACACGGATTTGGCCATTTTTGAGACACGGATTTGCCGGATTTTGAGACACGGTTTCCGTGTCTAGATTTGAGACACGGCTATCGGTTTCGTTCACTGCTTGTTCCGCCCCCGCCGCGACCGGAACGGGGGCCAGTTCCGGGCAGGCCGGGAAATCGACATGGGGCGGATCGTCGAAATCGATGGCCAGGATGTATTGGGTCGCAAGCTGCTTCCGGGTGGCCGGATGCACCCGCGCAACGCGTCGGATCAGCCCCGTTGCCTCAAGATCGGTCAGATACCGGTTCAGGGTGGCGCGGCTCATGTTGCAGTCATGCGCCAGCAGCGCCTGCTCGGGGCGGCACAGCTTGCTGTCCTTGTTATGGCGGTCGGCCAGCTGGATCAGCACGATCCACGCACCAGGCTTCAGGTGGCGCTGTTCCAGCGCCCAGTTCATCGCGCGATGGCTCATGGCGTTTCACCCCATGGCATAGGGAATATCCTGCTCATGCCCCACCTCGACCCGGCGGACTGCGGTGCGACGGCATTGACACGGAGAGCGCGCGGCATGTCCATGCTGTCGCGCGCCGCGAAACCTGTGTCCCTGGATGCATGTGCGATCTGTGGCCCATGTCGTGCCCCTGTTGCTGCGCCCAGCGCCGGGCAGCCGGATGTTGCTGCTGCCGCGGGCATCATCTGCGCCTCCACGGATAGTGGGCGGCAATTTCGGCCGGGGTGATTTCGCCGCTTTCGGCCTGGTCGGCCGCGAACACGCGCCGTGTGGCCATGCGCAGGCTGTCCGCGCTGACCCCCAGCGATGCCGCGATAGCCGCCAACGCCTCGCCTCGCCGAGCCCGTTGGTCCGAGCCGCCGGCCAGTCCCAGGACAGCAGCAGCGCCAGGAAATCCCAGCCCGGCATGTCCAGCGTATGGCGCAGCCAGCGGCCATGCCCGTCCCGGGCATTGATCTCGCAGAACGGCGGATTGGTGATGATCGCCCGCGCCGGGCTGCGGTCGAACGAATAGAAATCAGCCACGACCGCGTCATCGCAACCGCGGTCGATCAGGTCGGAGGCATGACAGTCGAGACCGAAGGCCCGTATCTCGCGCACCAGCGCCCCATCGCCGCAGGCCGGTTCCCAGACGCCACCGCATTCGCGAATCCGCTCGCCGTCACGGGCCAGCAGGCCGCGCACCGCCTCGGGCTGGCCCGTCGGGTAGAAATCCTCGGCCCGGCGAACCTCGACACGCGGCCGGACATGGACCGGGGCCTCAGGCATCAGCGGCAGCGGCTCTTTAACCGTCGCGCCCTGGCCACTGATGGCCCGGAAAAGCGGCTTGGCGGATAGCGCGGTCATTCTACACCTCGTCCGCACCCGTTCAGGCGACGAGCACCCCAGAAGCTTGTGGCTGCGCGTGATCCATCCACTAAATATGGATTGAACTGTTCCCTGTTCGTGCCAGAAAATGGGAGGTGCAGGACGACTCGCGCCAACGAGTCGCCCTGCGGGTGAAGCCGCTGCACTCGCACAGACAGCGGCACCACAGCAGCCACGTGGAAGGAAGAACCATGGCTACTTACTATCACCCGGAAACGGGTGTCTTGCTGAACCATATCACGGTTCAGCGGTCTAGCCTTGACGACAAGGAGGCAGCAACCGCTCGCCTGCTCTACCAGCAAGGCCTCAAGCAGCAACACATTGCAGCAATGCTCGGAACCAACCAAGGCCGGGTAAACGAAGCGCTTGGCCATGGCAATGGTAGGAGCGGCGGTCGCCAAGGCCAAGGTTCGCTGTTTTGAGCGCCGGCGGCGGTTCGCTCCGCTGCCATAAAAAAGGATCGGGCGGCAAGCTTGGGGGCAGTTCGCCCGATCCAACACGCAGAGGCAGATTCGCCCCTTACATTGTGTAGTATAAAACACAAAACGCTTGCGGTCGCCACCTTCCTTGTGTATCAGTATACACAAGAAAGAGGGGCGGAAATGGAACGCAACAGCCGGAAGCTGATCAAGATGCTGGAAGCGGACGGCTGGGTCCGGGTCGCGGTCAAGGGCGATCACTGGCAGTTCAAGCACCCGGAGAAACCCGGCCGCGTGACCGTTCCGCACCCGAACAAGGACATCAAACCCGGCACCGTCATGTCGATCTATCGACAGGCCGGTTGGCGCTGAAAGGAGACCAGCATGCGTTACGTCGCTTTCCTGCATACTGACGAAGCCGGCGGCTTCGGCATCAGCTTCCCCGATTTTCCCGGCGCCATCTCGGACGGCGATACGGTCGAGCAGGCCATCCAGCGCGGCGAGCAGGCGCTGGCTTTCCACGTCCAGGGCATGCGCGAGGACGGCCTCGACGTCCCTGCCCCCCGCAGCGTTGACGATATCCTGGCCGATCCCGCCCTTGCCGAATGGCGCGAAGGGGCGCAGATCGCCCATGTCGCCCTGATCCTGGACCGCGGATCGCCCAAGCGGGTGAACATTTCCCTGGACCCGGGCCTTCTGGACGCCATCGACGCCGAGGCGGCGCGGCGCGGCATGACGCGCAGCGCGTTCCTGTCCTCGGCGGCACGGGCGGAGATCCATGCGGCGCACTGACAACGGCGCCGCTTCCGGCCAGGACAATTCGCCCGCCAGAGATGCTCTCATCGGCAAGGACGGCGAGGTCCGGGAACTGGACGACACGTTTTTCGCCACAGCGAAGCGCGGCCGCCCGGCCATGCCTGCCGCCGAGCGGAAAGTGCGCATGAACCTGATGATCGAGCCCGAGATTGCCGCCCAGCTCGACAAGCTCGACAACAAGAGTGCCTTCGTGAACGAGGTGCTGCGCAAGGCGCTGGGGTAACCGGCAGCGATCATTCCGCACCTCCGACACCGGCCCGCGCGTCCGCCTGCATGATCTTGACCAGCAGATACTGCGAATAGCGCGGTGTCATGCCTGGGACAAATGCCGGCGCAGATGCGCTTCCGAAACACCCATGGCCAGCGCCGCCGCGCGGATCGACGGAAATCGCGGCCGTGGATCCGCACCGGTTTGGAATTGTGCCGGGTCCAGCGCCGAGGCGCCTTCGCGCCCAGCCCCGCGCGGTCTGCGTCACCGCGCTGGCGCAGCTGGTGGCCGATCGAAGTCGGAGCGATGCCCAGAGCGGCCGCAGCCATCGAGATCGACGGATAGACCTTGCCGCGCACCCGGACCGGAACGCAGGACGGGTGATGCGGGCGATGCTGAACCTTGCCCTCGCGCAGACGGCGGCGCCAGTCGGCCTGGCGCTCAATCTCGGCGGCGCGGCAGGCGTCGCAGCGGCACCTGTAATACTGATAGCCGCGAGACGTGCCATGTGGGATGCTGTCAGAGGGCGAGGAGGTCATTGCTTCCGCGCCCCCTTGATCTTGTGGAAAAACTTTTCCGACTGCGACTTGAACCGGGCAGCCGCGGCGGAGGATGCCCCCGCCAGCCGCACGGCCCGCCGGTGACGGGCCGCATAATACCGCTGGGCGATGCGCCACCAGATCCGCATCACTGCACCTCCGGATCGATGACCTGAAACACAGACTCGGCACCGACCAGCGCGATCACCTTCAGCACATAGCGGAAATGCGGGGCGTTCTCGCGGCGCAGCCAGTTGCGCACCGTGCGCGGCGTCACCGGGCGGCTGTCCGAGGTCAGCACATCCGCCGCCAGCTCGGCCAGTTCGTTCTCGCTCCGGGCATCCGGGAACGCCCGCCACAGCAGCCCGGCGAACCAGGCGCGCTCGGCCTCCTCGCCGCCGCATTTTCGGAAAGACATTTCAGATGATCCTGTGCTGTTGTGTCCGCGTGCAGACGGACGATCACCAGAACGGAAAGAGGGCGCGGGATGATGAACGGTCATGCCGCGTCCTCGGAGGTTTCGCGGGGCCAGTGATCATCAAACCAGCGCATCGCTTGATTGAAGCGACGCACAGTGATGTCCGCTCCGGCGCGAAGGGCGCTGAGCTTCTTCGTATCGCCGAAAACGCGATAAGACACCGTGGTATCATCCACGATCCCAGATGCCGCCTTGTAGGCGTCAGCGCGGGAGATGAGGGCATCGATCTCAATCATGAGATAGATATGCGGTCATATGACCGCGCCGTCAATGGTCATCTTACCGCTACCGCGTTCGGCATGAGGCGGCAGAATGACCGCATGACCATGAAAGATATCCTGAAGCGTATTTCAGATCGCAGCGCCCAGCTGGGATTGACGGATAACGCGCTTTCGCTGAGGGCCGGACTGTCGCGAGACGGAATCCGGAACTGGCGGCGGCGAACTGAAGGCGGTGAGGAGGCGGGGGCGACTGTCACAGCCCTTGCCGGGGTAGCAAGCGCACTCGGCGTTTCAGAAACCTGGTTGATCCACGGCATTGGTGAGGGACCGGATCGGCCATCGATTGCGGTTGCAGGTCAAGTTGGTGCAGGCGCTGCGGTCCCGCTGGTTGATGCTTACGCCAAAGGCGATGGCCTTTTCCGAGTTGCCGCCCCGGCGCAGCTGCTGCGACACGGTCCGCCGCGCGGGATCGTTGCGGTCGAGGTCGAAGGCGATTCCATGGTGCCGATGTATCAGCCGGGCGACGTGCTTTTCTACACGCGCGCCACCCATGAGGGCATCCCGGAGGAGGACATCGGCCGTCCCTGCATCGTCGAGGATGCCGAGGGCAATGCCTGGGTCAAGCAGGTGAAGCGCGGCGACGAGCCCGGTCTGTTCCACTTGATCAGCCTGAACCCGACCTCGGAGACCAGGCACAACCAGCGCATCAAGTGGGCGGCGCGGGTCAGGCTGGCGCTGCCGGCCGAGATGGTTGAGCGGCTGTGACGGGACAAGAAAATGGACAAACAAGGCAAACTTGCCGAAAGTGATCTGGCGAGGATCAAGCAAAGCCTCGCGACAAGGCTGAAATCAGCGTGCTGGAACTGTGGCGAGCAGGACTGGCTAATATTCCCCACAGCCCTTGGGGAGGCGTTCTATGATGCTGAGGGTCAGTATCTGACGTCTGCTTACCTAGCCCCCAAAGTGCGCCTTACTTGCAGAAATTGCGGGAATATTGTCTATTTTTCAGCGGAATCGATGGGATTGAAGACGGAGCCGACAGATGGCTGAGCATGTGCGCCTTGAGGTTGACAATACAGGCAGCACACCCCATCCTCAGAGGCGCAAAGAAGGCGGGGAACCGCCTGGGGGAAACATGGAACCTCGCATCGCCAAGCTGGAAGCACAGATGGATGCGGCCCGAGATGATCTTCGGAGCCTGAAGGCCGCATGCGAAAGCCTGAAGGACAGCGCGAGCGACCTGAAAGCCGCCATGGCAAGGATCGATGCCAAGCTGGATAGCAAGATCGACTACAAGTGGATGACGGTCTATGTGCTGGGCATCGTCGCGGTCATCATGCGCGAAGAGATCATCGGCTGGTTCAAGTGATCCGGCTTGGAAGCCTTTTGCGTCTCTCGACAACCCAGGCAGACCATCCCAGCACCCGAACCCCCAACGAGTAACGCGGTAGCGGCAACCGAAGCCCTTCACGATTCGGACATCCCTTCCGAACCAGATCATCATCACTCCCAGCCCGTCACCCGGCGGGCTTTTTCATGCGCCGTGGCCCGGCGCCGGCGGGTGCGCACCGTCGCCCACCCTGCGGGCAGGATAGCAGGGCGAATCAGATGGGTGAAGCGGATATGCGGTCATACTACCGCCTTTTCTGTTGACTGCGGTAATCTGACCGCGTAACGATAACCCATCGGCACCCCGCCGACTGGGAGAACTCCGGTGACGACAGCACCCCTCAAGACCGAGACGCAGGCGGCCGAGGCTTCGGCTGCTGGTGATCTGATTGTGCGTTTTCGCGATGGGCAGGAACTCATGATCCGCAACGTCAGCGCGAAAGACGCCGACACCCTGTCCGGCCACTTGGCCAACATGCCCATGGACGGGATTTCGAACTGCTTTGCGGCCATTCGCCAGCCCGAGCGGTCCGTGGCGATCAACCTGGTTGATGTGTCCGCCGTCCGGTTCAAGCCTCAGGGTGCAGCATGACCCCCGCTCGCAATCATTTCTCGGTCGAGGGTGCGCGTCGGCGGCGGGTCGAGGCCGAGGCGGATGAGATCGCCATGCGGGCCGTGCATCGGCGGCAGGATGGCGTTCCCGTTCATGACTTTGCGCCTGGCGGCGACCCCTTCGTGATCTACGGGGTTCCCGAGGCTGATGGCCGAGGTTCCGATCGTCGGCCGATCGCCTGGGGCGTGGTGTTCATCTGGATCGGGGTTCTGGTGCTGGTGCTCGCCGGGATGGGGATCGGCCTGCTGGTCGGCCGTCTGGACGGTCAAGCGGTGCTGGACCTTCTGTCGCCCACGGCCGTGCAGGCGCGCGAGGCGGGCTGGGTCGCTTTATCGGAGGGCTCGGCGAGGCTTTTGCCATGAGCAAGCCTGCAGATCGGCGCCGCGCGCTTTCGCCGGGGGCATGCCGGTGATGATGGCGGACTATCTGCGCGCCATCGAGTTGTGCCAGCGCGTGCTGGCCGAGGTTCCGGCCATCGGCAACACGCCCCTGGCCTGCGAGATCCGCGAGCTGCTGGCCGACGCGCGGCGGCCGCTGAATGAACGGGGGGTTCCGCCCCTCGCCCGAGATGGGTGCCGTTGATCGCTTGTCGCACCCTCACTGGCTGGCCGCTCTGGCTTGAGTTCCTCCCTCCCTTCCGTGTCCGGAGCGGCCAGCACCTTTCCTTTCACACCGCGCCCGGCGGTTCCGGGCTTTGCAGAAAGAGGACTTGTTGATGAACACCGCAACCGCTGCCGCACCTGTCGCGGCGCCCGAGGCCACCGACCGTCAACCGCAGATCGCGGTGTTGGATCGCGGCTTTGTCTATGTCGGCTACTGCAGCGTGGAGGGTGGCACGCTGACCGTCACCGGCGCGCAGTGCATCCGCCGCTGGGGCACCTCGCGCGGTCTGGGCGAGCTGGCCCTGGAAGGGCCCAAGGCCAACACCAAGCTGGACCCGGCCGGAACGCTGCACGCGCCCGTGGGCTCGGTCGTGCACCTGATCGACGCTGTCCCGGCCGTCTGGGACAAGCACCTGGCGGGCGCGTGACATGGGTACGGACAGCACCGAGGCCCCCTCCCTGATCGCCGATCAGGGAGCATCTGCGACATACGACGCACCGGGCGTTCCGGTGATCCAGCAGGGCAGTGCGATACATAGCAGCTACGGCGACGGCTACGGCGACGGCTACGGCGACGGCGACGGCGACGGCTACGGCGACGGCTACGGCGACGGCGACGGCGACGGCGACGGCTACGGCTACGGCTACGGCGACGGCTACGGCTACGGCGACGGCTACGGCTACGGCTACGGCTACGGCGACGGCTACGGCTACGGCTACGGCTACGGCGACGGCTACGGCTACGGCTACGGCTACGGCGACGGCTACGGCGACGGCTACCTGCCGACGCATGAGGGCGAGATGCCGCAGGACAGTGAGGTGATGCCGTGCGAATCCTGATCGGCTGCGAGACTTCCGGGGTGATGCGGCGCGCGTTCGCCGCGCGCGGTCATCCGGTCTTGTCGCTTGGGTCCGGGGCAATTTTTCCACACTTGCAAGGAAACGCCATGTCATCCATCGCAACCACGCCCGCGCCCAGCGCCGAATGGCCCGCGGCACATGACGCCGACCCGGCTTGCGACATCTGCCTGGGCGATGGCCTGCGTGCCGATGGGGAAACCCCCTGCCCCTGCCTGCGCCGTCAGCGCGGGATCGTGCCGGCACTGCGCTGGGTCAGGATGCCCGGCCCCGGTCAGACGCGCGGCGAAGGTCAATGGGTCGAGCACTTGGGATCTGACGCCGAATGGGAATGGCTGCGCGGCACCGGCTACCTGCCGACGCATGAGGGCGAGATGCCGCAGGACAGTGAGGTGATGCCGTGAAAAAGCCGCTGAACCGCCCCCAAGTCATGGAAACTGTCGCCGACCTGCGCAGATGCATCAATGTCCTGCCCCGCATCTCTCACGAGCTGGGCGACATGATGGATCAGCACCGCCAACACCGCGCCGCGGCTGAACGCCTGGGCAGATACCTGACCGATACTTATGGCGCCAGGATCGCCCAGCGCCCAGAAATCACCCGCATCACCATGCACGGCATCAGCGCCTCCAGCACCGGCGGTATGCACGCTGCGTTCCGGAACTGGGTCGCCGCCGCCGAACGCAAGCTGTCGGAGGTAGAACAGTGACCGCCCACTTCCGCCCCGTCGAAGTCGGCGATCAGCCGCAATACGAGCTGGCGCAGCAGGCGGCCCCGCAGCTGCTGTGGGTCGATATCGCCAGCCTGGTCATGGATGACAGGTATCAGCGCCCTCTGGGGCCTGCCAACTACGCGGCAATCCGCAGGATCGCGCAGGATTTCAGGTGGTCGCGCTTCTCGCCAATCGTCGTGGCCCCGGTCGAGGGCGGACGCTATGCGCTGATAGACGGCCAGCATCGCGCCCATGCGGCTGCGATGTGCGGCATAGCGTCCATCCCGGCGATGGTGGCGCTGGTCGCGCCCGAGGAACAGGCCTTGGCATTTATCGACATCAACACCCGACAGATTGCAGTGTCGCAGCATCAGATTTACCGCGCGGCACTGACGGCCGGGGAACCCTGGGCGATAGCCTGCCGCGATGCCGTCGCTTCTGCCGGCTGCCAGCTGATGACCGCCAAGTGGTCGCACAAGGACAAGCGCCCCGGGATGGTTTTCAGCATCAGTCTTGTCCGTCAGCTGGTCGCGGCAGGCAAGGGCGATGCTGTGACGGCCGGGCTGCGGGCGCTGATGGATTACGACCCCACGGCGACGGCCAATTTTTCCGATCTGCTGCTGCGGCCGTGGCTTATGGCGGCGGCGGAAACATCGGCGACAACGGATGACCTGCTGACGACGCTGCGCGCCAAGCGGCCTTGGCTTGTCATCGAGACTGCGGACCGCGCGGCGAAGGAGACCGGGCAGCCGGCCGCCCATATGCGCAAGCGCGCGTTCGTCGCCGCGATCAAGGACACGATGGCAAAAGCTCGAAAGGAAAGCACCCGATGAACATGCAACGCCTGCCGATGAAGGAAACCGACGCAGACATCGCCGAACGCAATTGCATCTATGCCATCGCCGAACTGCGGCAGTTCATCGAGCAATACGAGCAGCTCGAAGCCGAAAAGAAGGATGTGACCGGACAGCAGAAGGAACTGATGGCCGAAGCCAAGGCGCGCGGCTACGACACCAAGGTCATGCGCAAGGTGGTCGCGCTGCGCAAGCGCAACAGGGACGATGTGGCTGAGGAGGACGCCATCATGGCGCTGTATCTCGCCGCGCTGGGGATGAGCGATGCGCGGCCTTCGCTCGAAGGGGTTGCCGCACAGGCCGATCATTCCGGCTTGTAGGCATGGCTTCGGCAAGGCTCAGGCAGAACCGGGAACTATGCTGATGGGACGCCGTGTTACATTTACCGAGGCGCAATTGCGCCGCGCCATGAAGGTCGCGCGCCAGGCAGATGCGCGCGCGATCGTCGAGGTGACGGCCGACGGCACAATCCGTATCCTGCCCGAGGCTGTCCGCACCAGTATTTCCGAAGTTGACAGATGGTTCGAGGCGAATGACCAGGGTTAAGCTTCAAGGCATCAACCGCGTTCGAAAGCGGCTTGCCGACGGCAGCGTCCGCGAACACCACTATGCCGGTCGCGGCAAGGGCGCGGTGAAGTTCTGGGACAGCGCATCCCCTGTCCGCGTCGGATCGCCCGAATATGTCGAAGCCTTTGCCAGAGCGTCGCGAATCAGCACTCCCGCAAAAGGCAAGTTCCGGTCGGTCATCCTGCGATTTCTGGAAAGCCAGGATTTCAGCGGCCTTGCGCAGCGAACACAGTCCGATATGCGCAAATCGTTCTTCCATCCGACGAACGGCATCGACCAGAAGTTCGGCGATGCACCTCTGGCGGCCTTCGACGACCCCCGTATCCGCCGCCAGGCACTGGATTGGAGGGACAGGATCGGTGGCAAGGTGGGCGACGACCGGATCAGGCACCTGCAGCGTCTGGTGGCGTTCGCCCTCGACAGGGCGATGATTCGCCAACACCACCTCATGGGGATCAAGTCGACATACAAGAGTCAGCGGGCAGAGATCTTCTGGATGCCCGAGGAAATCGAAAGGTTCCGCAAGCACGCGCCGAATCACGTCTGGCGCATCCTCGCCATCGCCTTGGAAACCGGACTGCGGCCGGGCGACCTGGCCAATCTGTCGCGCGAACACATCCACAGGACGCCGCACGGACATCGGATCGTGATCTGGACCCAAAAGCGCCGCCGGCTCGCTTCGATACCGGTCACCGCAACCATGGCCGAGCTGATAGCCCAGACCCCGGCCCACCAGCAGCGCCTGATCGTCAACAAGGCAGGCCACCCCTACCAGCATGAAAACTATCTCGGGGACGCGGTTTCGGAATGGCGGGACAAGCTGAACATCCGCAGCGAACTGCGCCTCTATGATGCCCGCGGCACGGCGGCCACGCGTCTGCTCAGCGCTGGCGCAGAACTAAAGGAAATAGCCACGCACATGGGCTGGTCGATCAAGCACGCATCAGAGGTGATCGAACGCTATGTTGCACTTTCTCCGGGGATGACGGACGGCCTGGCAGAGAAGCTGAACAGGGCCGAATCCCGAACAAGGTTGCAAACCGGCGTGCAAACCGGCGATCCCAAGCGATAGCTAAGTGATGGTCGGGGCGAGAGGATTCGAACCTCCGGCCTACGGTACCCAAAACCGTCGCGCTACCAGGCTGCGCTACGCCCCGATTCAGGGGCTGTCTAACGGCTGCGGCGATCAGGTGAAAGCGAAAACTGTTCGCGGCCGGATACTAGCGACAGGGCGCAGCAGCCGCGTCCTGCGGCACAGCCGGATGCGTCAGCGCCATGCCCGGTGCAATCCCCAACCGGGCCGCATCGCCACCTGGCAGTTCCAGCACCAGCAGCCGGTCTGGCCGGGAATCCCCCGGGGCCGCGCCGGGGATCGGCGTTTCATCGAGCGGCCGCGCCATCGGGTGGATGTGGCGCACCACCCCGCGCGAATCGAAAAACACGATGTCCAGCGGGATCAGCGTGTTGCGCATCCAGAAACTGACAGGTTGCGGCTGTTCGTAAACGAAAAGCATCCCGTGGCCGGGCGGCAGATCCTTGCGGAACATCAGCCCGCGCGCCCTTTCATCGGGCGTGGACGCCAGTTCCACCGATACCGGGATGCGCCGGCCATTCCCGGACAGCACGGCATGGTCGGACGCACAGCTTTCAGCCAGCGCCGGGTCGGCCAGACTGACCAGGGATGCCAGAACAATCCCTGCGGCCCGCAGGATCATACTGCGCTCGCCACCAGCCGCGGTTTAGCGAGCGCGGTTCCTCCCCCCAGGGGCTGAACGCGCACCTCTTGCGAGGCCCTTTCCCAGGAAACGATTTGCGCCGCCATCAGCCCGCGCCGACCATCGACCACGCGCAACGCCACCGCCTCGCCCACCGCCAGATCCGAAAAGCCGGAATGCCGCAGAACCTCGACATGCAGGAACACGTCCGCACGTTCGCCGAAGATATTGGCAAAGCCGAATCCCTTGGCCTTGTCGAACCATTTCACCCGCGCCGGCAACAGCGGCAGTTGCGCGATTTCCTCGGGGGTGGATGCGCAAAGATCGGCAATCGGCGGCATCGGATCGGCGGCTGGCGGCGTGATCTCGAGGATCTCGACAGCCTGCATTCCCCGCGCCGTCCTCTGCACCATGGCAATGATCGCAGAACCCTCGGCGACCGAACCTTGCCCGAAATTGCGCAGCACGTTGGCATGCAGCAGAATATCGCCGCCACCCTGAGGATCGCTGATGAAGCCGAATCCCTTGGTCCCGTCGAACCACTTTACGACGCCGGCGATCCTGCGCTGCTCATCGTCGTCCATGACCATCTTGCCAAACTACCTGCATACGAACAGTCGAATCCAAAACTGCCAACCTGGCGCTGCCTAACTGAACAGGTGCAGCGGCAAGTTGGTTAGGTTTTCCATACCATGGAGTTTTCGATCCGAGGCATCAAGGGCTAAGACGGACGATATGCCACGAACTTTGCGTTAATTCGCCGACGGCCGAGGTTTCCGCCCCCCGATCCGGGGCCTGATCGTTAGCATTGCTTTTGGTCCAGCGAAAGCGATCGTGCAGCCGAAAGGCGCCATCGGCCCAGAACTCGATCTGCACCGGACGGATTCGATACCCGCCCCAGTGGGGCGGCCGCGGCGGATTCAACCCCAAAGCAATCCCCTGCCGCGCCACATCCGCCATCAGCGCGGCACGGCTTTGCAGTGGCCGGCTTTGTCGCGATACCCAGGCGCCGATGCGCGACTGCAACGGGCGCGAGGCGAAATAGGCATCGGCCAGTTCCGGTTCGACCCGGCTGACATGTCCCCGCACGCGGATCTGGCGACGCAGCGATTTCCAGTGCATCACAAAGGCCGCCATGCCCGTCGCCTCGATCTCGACCGCCTTGGCGCTTTCATAGTTGGTGTAGAAGACAAAGGCGCCGTCGGCCCCCGAGCCTTCGATATCCTTCAGCAGCACCATGCGCACATCGGGCATCCCCTGCGCATCGACGGTCGCCAGGGCGATGGCATTGGGGTCGTTCGGCTCGCTGGCGGCAGCTTCCTTCAGCCAGGCGCGGGCGATGGCAAAGGGGTCGTCCCCCGCGAAAATACCGCTCCGGTCGCTCATGCCGTGATGTCCGCCAACACTTGATGCCTCCTTGCAGTTGTCCTAATCCTGCTGCAACCGAAGAAGCGCGAGGGGCAGCATCATGTCAAGTGAAGCCGGAAACGGGCTGATGAAAGGGCGTCGCGGCCTTATCATGGGGCTGGCCAATGACAAGTCGATCGCCTGGGGCATCGCCAGAGCGCTGGCCGACCAGGGTGCCGAGCTGGCGTTTTCATATCAGGGCGAGGCGCTGAAGCGCCGGGTCGAACCGCTGGCGGCGCAGGTCGGCTCGGACCTCTTGGCGGAATGCGATGTCGCCGACGAAGCCTCGATCGACGGGCTCTTCGCCACCATCGGGCAGCGCTGGGACAGCCTGGATTTCATCGTCCATGCCATCGGATTTTCCGACAAGGAACAGCTGCGCGGGCGTTATGCCGATACCACCCGCGACAACTTCCTGATGACGATGGATATTTCCGTCTATTCCTTCACCGCCGTGGCCCGGCGTGCCGCGGCGATGATGCCGCGCGGCGGCGCAATGCTGACGCTGACCTATTACGGCGCCGAACGGGTGATGCCGCATTACAACGTCATGGGTGTGGCCAAGGCCGCGCTCGAGGCCAGCGTGCGCTATCTGGCCGAAGATTTCGGCAAGGACGGCATCCGCGTGAACGCCATCTCGGCCGGCCCGATCAAGACATTGGCCGCGTCGGGCATCGGCGATTTCCGCTATATCCTGAAATGGAACGAGCTGAATTCGCCCCTGCGCCGCAATGTCAGCCAGGAGGACGTGGGCAAGTCCGCCCTTTATCTGCTGTCTGACCTCGGCTCGGGCGTGACGGGCGAGACCCATCACGTGGACGCCGGCTATCACATCGTCGGCATGAAGGCCGTGGACGCACCCGACATCGCCACCACCCGCAAGGACTGATCCGCGGCATGAGCGTCGAGCAGCTTGTCGCGCTTGTTTCGGCGCTGTCCCTTGCGATCCTGACCCCCGGCCCGGCGATCATCGCCGCGGTGCAGACGGCCTTCGCCCATGGCCGGGCCCAGGCCCTGCCCTATGCGCTGGGGCTGGCCACGGGCGCCTCGCTGTGGTGCATCTTCGCACTTTTGGGCCTTGCCGTGATCTTTCAGCTGCACCCGGGCTGGTTTGCCGCTTTCAAGGTGCTGGGCGGGCTTTACCTGCTGTGGTTCGCGCTGCGGCTGTGGCAGGCCGCCACCCAGCCGCTGCCGGCCGCCGCCAGCGGGCGCAGGGGGTTTTTCGGCGGCATCGCGCTGAACCTGTCGAACCCCAAGCCGGCGCTGTTCTATGCCGCGCTGATCCTGTCGATCTTTCCGCAGGCGGTCGGGCCGTTGCAACAGGGGCTGATCTATCTGACATGCCTCGGCACGGAATTGTTCTGGTATGCGGCCGTGGCGGTTCTGATGTCGACAGCGGCCATGCGCGCGCGCTATTTTGCGGCAAAATTCTGGATCGACCGCGCCGCCAGCCTGGCCATGGCCGGGCTGGGGCTGTTGTTGATCCTCAACCATTAAGGAGCCAGCCAAGCATGACCGATCGCCTGCCCCATGAACGCGGATTCCACATAAGCTGGGACCAGATCCACCGCGATGCCCGCGCCCTGGCCTGGCGGCTCGAGGATCGGCAATGGCGGGCCATTCTGGCGATTACCCGCGGCGGGCTGGTTCCGGCGATGATCGTTGCCCGCGAACTGGACATCCGGGTGATCGATACCATCTCGGTCAAGTCCTATCACGGCAAGGGCGGGCAGGAGCGCGGCGAGGTCACGGTGCTGAAGGCTCCCGATCCCGCGGTGATGCAGGACGGTGACGGCATCCTGGTCATCGACGATCTGGTGGATTCGGGTCGGACGCTGGAACACGTGCGCACCATGTATCCCAAGGCGCATTTCGCCACTGTCTACGCCAAGCCCAAGGGGCGCCCCATGGTCGAAACCTATGTGACCGAGGTCAGCCAGGACACCTGGATCTTCTTTCCCTGGGATATGGCCTTGCAATACGTCCAGCCCTATCGCGGCGAGGACTGAGCCGGTCGCAGCCCCTGCTGCCATGCCGGCAATTTTACCGGCAGCGCGGGGAAGCCGTGCTATCATCACCCCACGGCATCCAGGTCCTGCACCCCGCCTTGTCGCGCGGCGCGGGCCCAAGGGCGCCGATGCATTCTGATGCGGGGTGAAAGATCATGAAGATTTTTTCGGCTTTCATCGCGGCCGGCGTGTTGATCGTGTCGCTGGGCACGGCACAGGCGCAAACGGTCCTGACCGGTCAGGGCGGGATGACGCTCTATTCCTTTGACAAGGACAAGGACGGCGTCTCGGCCTGTTATGACAAATGCGCGGTCAACTGGCCGCCCTATCTGGGCAAGCAGGGCGACACCATGCCCGCGGGCTGGACACTGGTGCCGCGCAATGACGGCACCATGCAATGGGCCCATGGCGGCAAGCCGGCCTATTACTACATCGGCGACAAGAAACCGGGCGATGCCACCGGCGACGGCATGGGCGGCGTCTGGCATGTGCTGAAGCCGTGATGCCGCCGGCGCCGGCCCAGGGTGGCCGGCGCGCCTGCATCCCTAGCTGTTGCCGCGGACGAAGCGGGCGGCTTCCTCGGCCGCACGGCGCAGGGCGCGGCTCTTGTTCACGGTTTCCATGAATTCGGCCTCGGGGTCGCTGTCATAGACGACGCCGCCGCCGGCCTGGATATACAGGGTGCCGTCCTTTATCACGCCGGTGCGCAGGGCGATGCACATGTCCATTTCGCCGTTGGCGGCGAAATAGCCGACGCCGCCGGCATAGACGCCGCGCTTTTCCGGCTCGAGCTCGTCGATGATCTGCATGGCCCGGACCTTGGGCGCCCCCGAGACGGTGCCCGCGGGCATCCCGGCCAGCAGCGCCGACAGCGCATCCTCGCCCTCGCGCAGCTCGCCGACCACGTTCGAGACGATGTGCATCACATGGCTGTAGCGTTCGACGACGAACTGTTCGGTTGGGGCAACGGTGCCCATGCGCGCCACGCGGCCGACATCGTTGCGCCCAAGGTCCAGCAGCATCAGATGCTCGGCCAGCTCCTTCTGATCGGCCAGCAGCTCGGCCTCGAGCGCGCGATCCTCTTCGGGGGTGGCGCCGCGGGCACGGGTGCCTGCGATCGGGCGCACCGTGACCTGGCCGCCCCGCAGACGCACCAGGATTTCCGGGCTGGCACCGCAGATCTGGAAGCCGCCGAAGTTCAGGAAGAACATGAAGGGCGACGGGTTGGTGCGCCGGAGGCTGCGGTAAAGCGCAAAGGGCGGCAGCGGAAAGTCCATCGTCCAGCGCTGGCTGGGCACGACCTGAAAGATGTCGCCGGCGCGGATGTATTCCTTGGCCTTCTCGACCGCCCGCAGATAGGCGTCCTTGCTGAAATTGCTGCGCAACTCGCCGATCTTCAGTTCCTGGCCGAAGGCGCGCGGTTCCTGCGGCTGGCGGTCCAGCGCCCTCAGCGCCTCCATCACCCGCTCGGCGGCCTGGGCATAGGCGGCGCGGGCGTTCAGCCCGGGCTGTTGCCAGGCGGGCGCGCACAGCAGCACCTCGCCCTTGACGCCATCCAGCACAGCCACCACCGATGGCCGCATCAGCATGGCATCGGGCAGACCCAGGGGATCGGGGTTGATATCGGGCAGATGCTCGACCAGCCGGATCATGTCATAGCCCAGATATCCGAACAGCCCCGCCGCACCCGCCGGCACGCCCTCGGGCATGTCCATGCGCGATTGCGCGATCAGCGCCCGCAGGCTCTCCAGCGCCGGGCGGGGATCGTCCTCGAATTCATCGCTGTAACGGGCGTTGCGATTGATGCGGGCCCTCTGGCCCCGACATTCCCAGATCAGGTCGGGTTTCATGCCGACAAAGGAATAGCGGCCACGGATCTCGCCACCGGTGACGCTTTCCAGGATGAAGCTGTTCGGGGCAGCCTCGGCCAGCTTCAGCATCAGGCTGACCGGGGTGTCGAGGTCTGCGGCCAGGCGGATGGTCAGCAACTGGTTGCGGCCTTCGGCCCAGCCTTGCTCGAACAGGGAAAACTCGGGGGAAATATCCATCAGGGCATCTGGGCATTGACCGCATCGACAGCGGCCTGGTTGACGGTGGCGCCACTGCGGGACTGCAACGCCCGGGCGAAATAGTCGAACACATCCTGGTAAAGCGAATCGGTCAGCCGGCCCTTGATGCCATCGCTGATCTGGGACAGTTCGGCGCCCTGCCCCGCAGCGGGATTAATCTTGTCCAGAGTGACCAGGAAAACCCGGTTTTCCGCATCGATTACCTCGGTTTCGCCCGGCTCGCGGATGGCGAAGGCCTGCGTCACCAGATCCTGCGGCACACCATTGATATGGCCGCCGCGCGCCAGGCCGGTGGCAGACTGGGCATCGGCCATGATCGGGGGCGCAGCCTCTGCCGCAGCCGCGGCAGCCGGGGCCTGCGCGCCCGCCTGTCCCTTGGGGGTGGCGCCCGGCACGGGCGCCGCCGTCGGGCCCGGCTCGACGCCGGGCATGGCGGCAGCCTCAGCCTGAACGCGGCGTTCCTCGGCAAGCGCCAGCAGATGGCGATGGGTCTCGTTCTGGGTCCAGTCCTCGACCACGCGCGCGCGCACCTGATCCAGGGGCAGCAGCTCCGGCGGCTTGATCTCGTCCAGCCGCAGCGCCAGCACGCCGCCATCCTCAAGCTCGATCAGCTCGGGAAAATCACGCTCAGTCAGCTGGGCGGCGCGCTGGCGGAATTCGGGATAGGCCGCGATGCTGTTCGGCTCGGGCTCGGATTGGGCGGTCCATTCGATCTGGCCCAGTTCCAGCGGGGTGTCGCGGGCCAGATCCTCCAGCGTGGCGCCGCCCGCCAGTAGGTCGGCGAAATCGGCCGATTGGTCGTCGATCTGGCGTCGGGCGCGGTCGATCGCCGCCTCGATGCGCAGATCGTCGCGGGCCTCGTCGAAGGAAATATCCACCGGTTCCAGGATCGCATTCATCGAGAACAGCGCCGGTCCCAGATCAGAACTGGCCGGCCCGACGACGCCGGGCTGATCCAGCGCGAATACCGCCTCGCCTGCGGCGCCAAGCTGCGCCTGCGTCACCTCGCCCAGGTCGATGTCGGCAAGCGTCAGCCCGCGCTCGGCTGCCAGCTGCTCGAAACTGACCTCGCCCTTGTCCAGCCGCGCCTTGGCCTCTTCGGCGGCGGCGACAGTGGGGAATACCAGGCGCTCGACCATGCGGCGTTCCGGCTGCTGGAACTCGTCAAGGCGACTGTCATACAGCGCCCGCAGCGCCGCCTCGTCGACCTCGACCTTGCCCTCGAGCATTTCGGGCGTCAGCCAGACATAGGTGATCTTGCGCCGCTCGGGCGCGGTGAAGCGGGCGGCATTGGCCTTGTGCCATGCCTCCAGGGTGGCATCGTCGGGGGTGGCGACCGGGGCGGGCAGGTCGGCGGCGGTCAGTTCCAGCCAGCGGATGTCGCGCGTTTCCAGCAGCCATTCGGCACTGCGCCGGGCCACGGCATCGGGGGCGCTCACGCCCGACAGCACCGCAGCTTGCAGGATGCCGCGCGCCACGTCCATGCGCAGGTCATGCTCGAACTCGGCCTCGCGCAGGCCCTCGCGCCGCAGGGTGTCGGCATAGATATTGCGGTCGAACTGACCGTTCATGCCGCGAAACGCGGGGGATGCGGCGATCTGCTCGCCCACGGTCCGGTCACCGGCCGAAACCCCCAGCCGCAGCGCTTCATCCTCGAGCGCGGCGGCGATGAACAGCCGCGACAGCGCCGCCTGATCCAGCCCCAGGCTGCGAGCCTCGGCCGCGGTGACCTGACGGCCGGTGCGGGCCGAAAATTCCTGCATCTCGTTGCGCAGCATGCGGGCATAATCCTGCGAGGACACATCGACCGCGCCGACCTGGCCGACATCGCTGGTGCCGCCCGAAAAATTGGTGACGCCAAAGCCGCCCAGCCCCAGCACCAGCATGCCCATCAGCAGCCATACGATCGTGGATTTGCCCTTGCCGCGCATGATGCCATTGCCCCGTATGCTGTTCTTGTCGCCGCAAGTCTTTAGGGTGCCACGGCCCTGCGGGCAAGTGCCGCAGCATTCGGGACGGCCCGAGCGGCTTCACAATCGGGCGCTGCGGCCCCCGGTGGGGCTCAGGGCCGGAAATCGGCCAGCCGTCGCAGCAGTTCGGCGATGCCCGCACGATCGATATTGGCAAAGGCGATGCGCAGCGACCGCGCCGCCTGCGGATCGCCCGCCGGCATGAACATGTCGCCGGGCAGCAGCAGCACCCCGGCCTCGCGCACCAGCCGCGGCGCCAGATCTGCCGAATCCACATCCCAGGGATGTTCGGCCCACAGGAAATAGGCGCCGCAACCCCTGACCCGCCACCCCGGCAGGCTCGCCATGCCCTGGCGCATCGTCCCGGCGCGCGCCAGGATTTCGGCCCGCTCGGCCGCCAGCCAGTCGTCCAGATGCGCCATGCCCCAGCCGGCGGCGATCTGGCCCAGCTGGTTGGCACAGATGGCCACCGTGTCCAGGAACTTCTCGATCTGGGCCAGGCGCTCGCGCCCGGCGATGATCGCCCCGACCCGATGTCCGGTCAGCCGATAGGCTTTCGAGAAACTGTAGAGATGGATCAGCGTATCGGTCCAGTCGGGCCGCGTGAACAGATCATGCACTGGTTCCGGCCGGCTGTCGAAATCGCGGTAGGTCTCGTCCAGGACCAGTGCAAGGCCGTGGGCGCGGCACAGATCGTGAAAGCCGCGCAGGACCCATGCCGGATATTCGGCCCCGGTGGGATTGTTGGGACTGACCAGCGCGATGGCGCGGGTGCGCGGCCCGATCAGCGCGGCGGCGCGCTGCGGGTCGGGCACCATGTCGGGGCCGCAATGCAGGCCAATGGCCCCGATCCCTTGCATGTCCAGCCACATCTTGTGATTGAAATACCATGGCACCGGCAGGATCACCTCGTCCCCCGACGCCGCAAGGGACTGGATGGCGGCGCAGAATGCCTGGTTGCAGCCCTGGGTGATCGCCACCTGATCGGCGGCGATGCCGCCCCCATAGGCCGCCGACCAGCGCCGCGCTACCGCTTCGCGCAGATCGCGCCGGCCCAGCACCGGACCGTATAGATGCGCCTCGGGCTGTTCCAGCGCCGCGCGGGCAATGGCTTCGCGCAGCGCCAATGGCGGCGGCGCCACAGGTGCAGCCTGGCTGACATTGATCAAGGGCCGGTCGGACGGGAACTCGACGCCCTCGAGCCAGCGGCGCGCCTGCATGACCGGCGGGGCAAAGGTGGAGTGCAGTGCAGGGTTCACCGGCATCATTGCGACAGGTCCATTACGGTTGCAGACGCAGGGCACCGAAATCGGGCGGGGTCGACAGATCCGGCGCCGCGGCTTCCTCCCTCTCGGGAATAGCGTCGGTCCGGGCCGGAGCCCGATCGGGCTGCGCGTCGGATGCAACCCGTGCAGGCTCGATCTGTCGCACCGTGGGCGTCTGCCGGACGGGCATTGCGTCCGCAGAGATATCGGCGGGACGCAGCGGCAAAGGCTGACGGGTCGGTGCGGCATCGGGCAACGGTCGGGCTGTCAGCGAATCGTGCGGCTCGCCAGCCGCCTTGATCCGCAGCTGCCCATCGCGAACTGCCGGGGATTGCGCTGCCGCATCGGGGCGCAGACCCGCAGCATCATCGCGCGGCGGGCCGCTTTCATCCGCGCCGCGCGGTGCCAGCGTGCCCGGCACCGAGCGGGTTGGCGGGGCAGCAGGCGAATCGGGCATTCGGGGGGGCAGATCGGTCGGGCGCGCAAAGCCCGAGCCTGCGGGCAGATCCAGGCTTTGCGCAGGGGTCTGCGCCCCTGTCTGCACCCCTGTCTGGGCGCCGACTGCGAGGTCAGGCGCCTGGGCCGGCGCGGGATCGGGCAAGGGCAGAGCATCCTGCGCCCCTGGCGACAGGGCGGGCTGCGGCACGGGCAGCCGTGGCGGCGGCAACAGGACAGCGAGCCCCGCCAGCGTCAGCGCGCCCAGCAGTGCCCCGTGAACCAGCCCCGACGCAAATCCCCTTGCCATGCCCGACCGCCCCGCATTCTGCCCCGCGCCCGCGCGGCGGGCCGGTTTTTCTTGCCCCGCGGGCTTGACCCTGCGCGGGGCTTTGGCCCATCTATAGCCGCAGATTTTCCCGGGTTCACCCCCCAATGCAAGCCGCCCCGGCGCCAAGGCTCGGACCATGATCCTGCTCATCGACAACTATGACAGCTTTACCTGGAATCTGGTCCATTACCTGGGCGAGGCCGGGGCCGAGGTCGTGGTGCGCCGCAACGACGCGCTCGACGTGGACGAAGCCCTGGCCATGGGCGCGCAGGGCATCGTGGTCTCGCCCGGGCCGTGCAGCCCGGCCCAGGCCGGCATCATCGTGCCGCTGATCCGCGCGGTGGCCGAAACCGGACTGCCGCTTCTTGGCGTATGCCTGGGCCATCAGGCGATCGGCGAGGCTTTTGGCGGCAAGGTCGTGCGCGCCAATCGCATCGTGCATGGCAAGACCGATCAGGTCAGCCATGACGGCACCGGCGTGTTCGCCGGCCTGCCCTCGCCGCTGACGGCGACGCGCTATCATTCGCTGACGGTCGAACCCGAGACCCTGCCCGAAAGCCTGCGGGTGACGGCGACCACCGCCGACGGCACCATCATGGGGCTGATGCACCGCAGCCTGCCGATCGAGGGCGTGCAATTCCATCCCGAATCCATCGCCTCGGAATACGGCCACGACATGATCCGCAACTTCCTGCGCCGCTGCACCAACCTGGACCGCGCCGCATGACCACCGGCGCCACCGACATCCGCCCGCTGATCGGCCTTGCCGCGACGCGCCCGCTGACCGGCGACGAGGCCGAGGCCGCCTTTGGCGCCCTGTTCGAGGGCGCGGCAACCCCCGCCCAGATCGGCGGGCTTCTGATGACGCTGCGGGTGCGCGGCGAAACGGTCGAGGAGATGGCCGCCGCCACCCGGGCCATGCGCGCGCGCATGCATCGCATCAGCGCACCCGCGGGCGCCATCGACATCGTCGGCACCGGCGGCGACGGCAAGGGCACGCTGAACATTTCCACCGCGACGGCCTTCGTGGTCGCCGGCGCCGGCGTGCCGGTGGCCAAGCACGGCAACCGCAACCTGTCGTCGAAATCGGGTTCGGCCGATGCGCTGACTCATCTGGGCCTCAACGTGATGGGCACGCCCGACCTGGCCGAACGCGCCCTGGCCCAGACCGGCATCTGCTTCATGATGGCGCCGGTGCATCACCCGGCAATGCGCCATGTCGGGCCGGCGCGGGCGGAACTGGGCACCCGCACCATCTTCAACCTGCTGGGGCCGATGACCAACCCGGGCGGAGTGCGCCGGCAGCTGACCGGCACTTTCGATCGCGCGTGGAACCGCCCCATGGCCGAAACCCTGCGCGAACTGGGCTCCGAGGCGGCCTGGCTGATCCATGGCGGCGACGGCACCGACGAACTTTCGATCGCCGCGCCCAGCTGGGTGGCCGAACTGAAGGACGGCCAGATCCGGGAATTCGAGATCGCCCCCGAGGATGCCGGCCTGCCCCGCCACCCGTTCGAGACGATCCTGGGTGGAAACCCGGCCCGGAATGCGGCGGCATTGCGCGCGCTGCTGGACGGCGCCAGCGGCCCCTATCGTGACGCGGTGCTGCTGAACGCGGCCGCCGCGCTGCTGATCGCAGGCACCGCGACCGACCTGCGCCAGGGCGTGGAAATTGCCCGCGAATCGATCGATAGCGGCAAGGCTCGAGCCAAGCTGGCAGCGCTGACGGCGCTGGTCGGCGCCCCCGAGCCGCATCCCTGATGATCCCCCCGGCCTGGGCGGACCTGCCGTTCTTTACCGAGGATTGGCCCGCGATCGCGGCGCGGTTGCGCGACCAGGACTGGCTGCCGGGGCCGCAGCGCGTGTTCGCGGCACTGCATCTGACCGCACCGCAGCACGTGCGGGTGGTGATGCTGGGCCAAGACCCCTACCCTACCCCCGGCCATGCCAACGGGCTGGCATTTTCGGTTACGCCCGGAACCGCGCTGCCGCGCTCGCTGCGCAACATCTATGCCGAATTGCGCGAGGATCTGGGCGCGGCCCCTGCGAATGGCGACCTGAGCCAATGGGCGCGGCAGGGGGTATTGCTGCTGAATACCTCGCTGTCGGTTCTGCCTGGTCAGGCCGGCGCCCACGCGGGGCTGGGCTGGGACCGGCTGGCACGTCAGGCGGTGGCCCGGGCGCAGAGCGTGCGACCCTTGGCCTTTGTCTTGTGGGGCGCCCATGCGCAAAAGGCGCTGGCGGACCTGATCCGGCCGCAAGACCTGCTGATCGCCAGCGCCCACCCCTCGCCGCTGTCGGCGCGACGCGGCTTTTTCGGCTCGCGTCCGTTCAGCCGGGTGAACGCCTGGCTGCGCGAGCAGGGCGAATCGCCGATCGACTGGACCCTTTCCGAAGCCGCCCCCGCACAGTAAGACAGCATCATGGACATTCTGGATCGCATCAAAGCCTACAAGCTTGAGGAAATCGCCGCGGCCCGCGCCGCCCGGCCCCTGGCCGAGATCGAGGCCGAGGCCCGCGTCGCCACGCCGCCGCGCGGCTTTGCCCGCGCCCTGGCCCAGAAGGCCGCGACCGGCCACGCGCTGATCGCCGAAATCAAGAAGGCCAGCCCCTCGAAAGGGCTGATCCGCGCCGATTTCGACCCGCCGGCGCTGGCGCGCGCCTATCAGGCGGGCGGCGCCGCCTGCCTGTCGGTGCTGACCGACGGCCCCAGCTTTCAGGGCGCGCCCGGCTTTCTGACCGCTGCCCGTGCCGCCTGCGATCTGCCGGCGCTGCGCAAGGATTTTCTCTATGACCCCTATCAGGTGGCCGAAGCGCGGGCCTGGGGCGCCGATTGCATCCTGATCATCATGGCCTCGGTCGACGACGCGCTGGCCGCCGAGCTTGAGGACGCCGCCCGGCACTGGGGCATGGATGCGCTGATCGAGGTTCATGACGAGGCCGAGATGGAGCGTGCCCTGCGGCTGAAATCGCCGCTGATCGGCGTGAACAACCGCAATCTCAAGACCTTCGAGGTCAGCCTGGACACCACGCTGCGGCTGGCGCCGATGGTCCCCGCCGACCGTGACCTGGTCTGCGAAAGCGGGCTGTTCACCCCGGCCGACCTTGACCGCATGGCCGGGGCCGGCGTCCGCCGCTTCCTGATCGGAGAAAGCCTGATGCGCCAGCACGACGTCACCGCCGCCACGCGGCATATCCTGGGGCTGGCGGCATGAGCCTGACGCATTTCGACGCCCAGGGCCAGGCGCATATGGTCGATGTCTCGGCCAAGGCCGACACCGCGCGCGAGGCGGTCGCCGAAGGCCTGGTGCTGATGTCGCCCCAGACCCTGGCACTGGCCCAGGGCGGCGCGGCCAAGGGCGATGTGCTGGGCGTGGCCCGACTGGCCGGGATCATGGGGGCCAAGCGCACGTCGGACCTGATCCCGCTGTGTCATCCGCTGCCTATCGCCAAGGTCACGCTGGATCTGACACCGGATTCCGCCCTGCCTGGTGTCCGCGTCACCGCGACCGTGCGCACCACCGGCAAGACCGGCGTCGAGATGGAGGCGCTGACAGCGGTCAGCACCGCCTGCCTGACCATCTATGACATGCTCAAGGCCGCGCAAAAGGACATGCGCATCGAAGGCATCCGCCTGCTTTCCAAGACCGGCGGCAAATCCGGCGACTATCGCGCCCCGTGACGCGCCCGACGAAAGGCGATCCCGTGAAAGGCAATCCGATGATCAGCGTCGACGAAGCCCGTGATCTGGTGCTGGCCCTTGCCCGCGACCCGCAACCCGAGAACATCGCCGTGGAAATGGCCCTTGGCCGGGCCTTGCTGGCGCCGGCGGTGGCACGGCTGACGCAGCCGCCCTTCGATGCCTCGGCGATGGATGGCTATGCGCTGCGCGACGCCGATCTGCCCGGACCGCTGCAGGTCATCGGCACCGCGGCGGCCGGCGCCCCCTATGACGGACCGACGCCGGTCGGCAGCGCGGTGCGCATCTTTACCGGCGCCCCGGTTCCGGCCGGCTATGACCGCGTGGTGATGCAGGAACATGTCCAGCGCGAGGGCGACCGGATCACCGTCACCGACAGCAGCGGCGGCAAGAATATCCGCCCAAAGGGCAATGATTTTGCCGAAGGAACCGGCTTTGACCCCGCCCGCCCGCTGCGCCCCCGCGACCTTGGGCTGATCGCGGCGATGAACGTGGCCGAGCTCACAGTGGCGCGCAGGCCGCGGGTCGCGATCCTGGCCGGTGGCGACGAACTGGTGCCCCCCGGCGCCATGCCCGGCCCCGGACAGATCGTCAGCTCGAACGACATCGCCGTGGCCGCCCTGGCACGCGAGGCCGGGGCCGAGGTGCAGGTCTTGCCGCTTGCCCGCGACACGCTGGAAAGCCTGCATGCCCGGTTTGCCCAGGCGCGCGATCACGATCTGATCGTCACCATCGGCGGCGCCTCGGTTGGCGATCACGACCTGATCGGCCGGGTGGCGGCCGAACTGGGGATGCAGCGATCCTTCTACAAGCTGGCGATGCGGCCGGGCAAACCGCTGATGGCGGGCCGGATCGGCGATACAGCCATGCTGGGCCTGCCCGGGAACCCGGTTTCGGCCATGGTTTGCGCCGTGCTGTTCATGCAACCGCTGATCCGGGCCATGCAGGGCCTGCCACCGGGTCCGCAGCTGCAACAGGCGGCTCTGGCCCATGATCTGCCGCCGGAAGGCGACCGCCAGCATTATCTGCGCGCCGAGCTGATCGCCGGCGATGAAAGGCCGGAAATAGCCGCCTTTTCCGATCAGGATTCGGCCCGGCTGTGGCTTCTGGCGCGGGCCGACGCGCTGCTGCTGCGTCCCGCCCACGATCCCGCCCGTCGCCGGGGCGAGGTGGTCAGCTATATCGCGCTGTAATTAACCAGTCATTTACGCGAATCGGCTTAAAGATTGACGCAAGAGATTGGAGTCGCTAGAACATTCAAGGAACACGATGGAACCCGCAGCACGGCAGGGACAGACAATGCTGACCAGAAAGCAGATCCAGTTGCTTGAGTTCATTCAGGCACGCATGGCCCGTGACGGGGTGCCACCCTCTTTCGACGAAATGAAACTGGCGCTGGACCTGCGCTCGAAATCGGGAATCCATCGGCTGGTGACCGCACTTGAGGAACGCGGCTTCATCCGCCGTCTGCCGCATCGCGCCAGGGCGCTTGAAATCGTTCGTCTGCCCGACAGTCTCAGCAAGGGCAGCGGCTTTCAGCCGCGTGTCATCGAAGGCAGCGCGGCCGACCGAGCCGCCCGCCTGCCCCGCGGCGCGCTCGAAGTGTCGGTTTCGGCCGTGGACCTGCCGGTGATGGGCCGCATCGCTGCCGGCGTTCCGATCGAGGCGATTTCGGAGGTGTCGCACCATATTGCGGTGCCCGGCTCGATGCTTTCGGGCCAGGAACGCCATTATGCGCTGGAAGTGCGCGGCGATTCGATGATCGAGGCGGGGATCAACGACGGCGATGTGGTGGTGATCCGCGAGCAATCGACGGCGGACAATGGCGATATCGTGGTGGCCCTGGTCGAGGGGACCGAGGCGACGCTGAAGCGCTATCGCCGCAAGGGCGGAATGATCGCGCTCGAGGCGGCAAACCCCGCCTATGAAACCCGCATGCTGCCCGAGGAAAAGGTGCGCATCCAGGGACGACTGGTCGGTCTGATCCGCAGCTATTGAGTTGCGTGCAACCTGGGGCCGTTCACTTGCGCGGCAGATCATCCCCGCAGCGTTGCGGCCGCGGGCATGCTGCGCTAACCAAGCAGGAAACGCGATCGGTCAAGGAAAATCCATGCGCGCTCTGCTGTTCCGCTTCTTTGTCATGCTGATGATGCTGGCACTGCCGGCGCGGGCCTTCGATACCAACGCGGGCACGGCCTGGGTTTATGACGTGGCGACCGGCACGGTGCTGATGGAAAAGAACGCCAACGAGCCGCTGCCGCCGGCCTCGATGTCGAAGCTGATGACCATCTACATGCTTTTCGAGGCGCTCAAGGAGGGTCGGGTCACGCTTGAGACGCGGTTCCCGGTATCGACCAAGGCACGGCAGATGCAGGGTTCGACCATGTTCCTCAACGAACAGGACCGCCCCACGGTCGAGGAACTGATCAAGGGTATCATCGTGCTGTCGGGCAATGATGCCTGCGTGGTCGTCGCCGAAGGCCTTTCCGGCACGGAAGAGGCCTTTGCCCGCCAGATGACGGAACGCGGCAAGGCGCTGGGTCTCACCCATTCCACCTTTGCCAATGCTTCGGGCTGGCCTGACCCGCGTCACCGGATGTCGTCGCGCGATCTGGGCGTTCTGGCGCAGCGCCTGATCGAGGATTTTCCCGATCTTTACAGGAATTTCGCGCTTGAGGAATTCCGCTATGACAATCGCGCGCCCGCCAACCGCTACAACCGCAATCCGCTGCTGCGGCTGGGTATCGGTGCCGATGGACTCAAGACCGGGCACACCACCGAGGCCGGTTATGGCCTTGTCGGATCCGCAGTGCAGGGTGATCGCCGCATCATCTTCGTCATCTCGGGGCTGCCCAGCGACAAGGCAAGGGCCGAGGAATCCGAGCGTATCGTGAACTGGGCCTTCCGGCAATTCACCCTGCGCACGATCGTGCCCAAGGGTGACATCGTGGCCGAAGCGCCAGTCTGGCTTGGCAAGCGCGGCAAGGTCGGACTGACCACGGCCGATGGGGTGAAGGTGCTGTTGCCAGCGGGCAGCCAAGGCGATGTCACGGCCGAAGCCGTGTTCAACGGCCCGATCGAGGCTCCGATCAGCAAGGGGGACCGACTGGGCGAACTTGTGATCACCATCCCCGGCGCCGGCCAGTCAAGGATGCCGCTTTTCGCCGCCAGCGATGTGGCGCGCAGCGGGGTGCTGGGCCGGATACAAGGCGCAGCCCTGCGACTGGGTGACAAGGCGTTGCATTCCGTGCGCAATTGATCCTGGCCGCGCCCATGTTCATCAGTTTCGAGGGCATCGATGGGTCGGGCAAGTCGACTCAGGCCCGCCGTTTGGCCCAGGAACTGGCACGCCGCGGTCAGGACGTGGTCCTGACGCGTGAACCCGGTGGCAGCCCCGGCGCCGAAGAAATCCGTCGCCTTCTGGTCGAAGGCGGGGGCGAGAGATGGTCGCCGGAAACGGAATTGCTGCTCTTCACCGCCGCCCGGCGCGATCATGTCGAGCGGCTGATCCAGCCTGCGCTGGCCCGAGGCTCATGGGTGATCTCGGACCGGTTTGCCGATTCGACCCGGGTCTACCAAGGTCAGGTCCGCGCCGATCTGGCCAGCCTGGTCGAGGAGCTGCATCGTCTGACCATAGGGATCGAGCCCGATCTGACGCTGGTCATCGACATCGACCCGGGCGTGGCTTTTGCCCGTGGCATGGCGCGCGGCGGGCAAGAGGATCGCTTCGAGGCGCTTGGCCTGGAGTTTCAGGAAAAGCTGCGCGCAGGATTCCACCGCCTTGTCCGGTCGCATCCCGAACGGATGAGGCTGATCGACGGCACCGGCAGCGCCGATGAGGTCGCAGCGCGGGTTCTGGCTGCCCTGCCATGAGCGACGATGCCCTGATCGAAACCGACCGCGCCCCGGGCTGCCCGCATCCGCGCATGGCTGGTCGGGTGATCGGCCATGACGCGGCGGTGGCCGAGATCGTCGCGGCGAACCGCGCATCACGCTTGCATCATGGCTGGCTGATTTCCGGCCCGCGCGGCATCGGCAAGGCCACGCTGGCCTGGGCGATGGCGAAATGGCTGCTGTCGGGCGCGGAATCCGATGACCTGACGATCCCAAGCGACCTGCCCATCTTGCACCGGGTCATGGCGCTGAGCGAGCCGCGCCTGCATCTGCTGCGCCGCTCGGTCGACGAGCGTTCCGGCCGCGTGCGACAAGAAATTACGGTCGACGACGTGCGACAGCTGCATGGCTTCTTTCACCTGAGCGCGGCGGAAGGCGGCCGACGCATCGCGATCATCGATGCGGCCGAGGACATGAATATCGCCGCGGCCAACGCGCTTCTGAAGCTGCTGGAAGAGCCCCCGCGCCAGGCGCTGATCCTGATGGTGACACATCAGCCCGGGCGCCTGCTGCCCACGATACGTTCGCGATGCCGGGAACTGCGTCTGCAGGCCCTGCACCCTGATGCAATGGCCCGCATCCTGACGGATCTGGGCGTCAGCGAGGACGCGATGCGGTTATCGGCGCTGTCTGGTGGTTCGGCAGGTGAGGCAATGCGCCTGGCGCGACAGGGCGGGCTGGAGCTTTACGATCGACTGCTGGCGCTGATGGCCGATTTTCCCCGGCTGGACCGAAGCGCGGCGCTGGCGTTGGCCGAAGCTGCCGGGGCCAGCCCGGGGGCGGACGGCGATCCCTTCGACCTGATGCTGACGCTGCTGGACCGGCTGCTCAGCCGCGCGGCACGAACCGGTTTGCATAGGCCGCCGGACCCGGTCGCAGCAGCAGCAGAGCCTGCCGTTCTGACCCGCATGGCGCCCGACGAACGCGCGGCACGCCGCTGGGCAGTCGCCCAGGCCGAACTGACGGCGCGGGCACGGGCGGGCAGGGCAGTCAACCTTGACCCTTCTGCGCTGGTGTTGGATATGCTGATCGGGCTGGCAAAGCAGACCGGCGCCTGACGGAACCCGCCCATGTCCGATACTGCCCCCATCTGCCTGGTGGACAGCCATTGCCACCTAGATTTCCCCGATTTCGACGGCGAGACCGCCGATCTGGTCGCCCGCGCCCGCGCCGCCGGTGTCGAGCGCATGGTCACGATCTGCACCCGGCTGCGCAACGAACCCGCAATTCGCGCCTTGGCCAATGCGCATGAGGGGGTGTTCTACGCTGCCGGCACCCACCCGATGTATGCCGCCGAAGAACCGATGGCGACGGTCGATCAACTGCTGGCGCTGACGGCACATCCCCGCTTTGTCGGCATCGGCGAAACCGGGCTGGATTATCACTATACCGCCGACAGCGCCGCGGTGCAGGCCGAAAGCCTGCGCGTGCATATCGAGGCCGCGCGCCGCAGCGGCCTGCCGCTGATCGTGCATTCGCGCGACGCCGACCGCGACATGGCCCGGCTGCTGGAACAGGAATATCGCGTCGGGCCGTTCACCGCCGTGATGCATTGCTACACCAGCGGCCCGGAGCTGGCACAGACCGCGCTGGACTTGGGCTTTTACCTGTCAATGTCCGGAATCGCCGCCTTTCCGCGCTCGACCGAGATCCGCCAGATCTTTGCCGCAGCACCCGCCGACCGCATCCTGGTCGAAACCGATGCGCCCTATCTGGCCCCCCCGCCCTTTCGCGGCAAGCGCAACGAACCGGCCCATGTCGTCCATACCGCCCGCGTCGGGGCCGAGATCATGGGCATGAGCCTGGCCGAATTCGCCCGGCTGACCACCGCCAATTTCGACCGCCTGTTCACGCGGGCTGCGGCATGATCCGGGCGACGATCCTGGGCTGCGGCTCGTCTGGCGGTGTGCCGCGGCTGGGCAACCGCTGGGGCGAATGCAACCCGGACAATCCGCGCAACCGCCGCCGCCGCTGTGCGCTGCTGGTCGAGCGCCATGGCCATGACGGCGTGACCCGGTTGCTGATCGATACCGGCCCCGACCTGGTGCCGCAGCTTCTGGATGCCGGGGTCGGCGAACTGGACGCCGTGGTCTATACCCACGCGCATGCAGACCACATCCACGGCATCGACGACCTGCGCCAGATCGCCTTCAACATGCACCGGATGATGCCAGTCTGGGCCGATGCCGCGACCGCCGAGGCATTACAGACCCGCTTCGGCTATATCTTCCAGACCCCTCCCGGATCGTCCTATCCCCCGGTCTGCCGATTGCAGCCGATCTGCGGGCCGTTCGGCATAGATGGACCTGGCGGGACCATCGAACTGGCGCCCTTCGAGGTCGATCATGGCGACATCGATGCGCTGGGTTTTCGCATCGGCGGGTTGGAGGAAAGCCTGGTCTACCTGCCCGACGTGCTGTCGATCCCCGAAGAGGCCTGGCCGACGATCATGGGCTGCGATGTTTTCATCTGCGATGCGCTGCGTCGCACCCCGCATCCCAGCCACGCCCACCTGGCGCTGGCAGTCGAATGGATCGCGCGCTCTGGCTGCAGGCAAGGCATCATCACCAACATGCATATCGATCTGGATTACGACGCGGTGATGCGCGAAACCCCCGACAACGTCATTCCAGCGCATGACGGGTTGCAGATCGAACTGATATGACAGTCCTTTTCGATGTCATCCTGCCGGTCTTCATCGTCATCGGATTTGGCTATCTGGTCGCCTGGCGCAAGCTGTTTTCCGAGGTCGCGGTCGATGGGCTGATGCGCTTTGCCCAGAATTTCGCGGTGCCGGTGCTGCTGTTTGTCAATGTCGCACGGCTGGATCTGGCGGCTGATGTGAATGTCGGCATGTGGGTGGCCTTCTATACCGGCGCCTTCCTGTCCTATTTCATCGGCTGGGGGGTGGCGCTGCGCGGACTGGGGCGCAGCCCGACCGACGCGGTGGCGATCGGCTTCTGCTGCCTGTTTTCAAATTCGCTGCTGCTGGGCGTGCCGATCATGGAGCGCGCCTATGGCAGCCAGGCCCTGGCCGGTAACATCGCCATCATCGCGATTCACTCGCCGCTGCTTTACACCTTTGGCATCACCATGATGGAGGTGACGCGCGCACGCGGCCAAAGCCTGTCGGCCGGCCGCATCGCCATGCGGGCGCTGTCGGGGGTGCTGCACACCCCGCTGATCATCGGCATTCTGGGCGGGCTGTTGATGAACGTGCTGATGCGCGCGGGGCTGGTAATGCCGCAGGGCTTCTGGGCAGCCGCCGACATGATGGCGCGGGCGGCGCTGCCGGCGGCGCTGTTCGGATTAGGTGGGGTGCTGTGTCGCTATCGCCCCGAGGGAGACGGCATGGCGATTGCGCTGTGCTGCCTGTGTTCTCTGATCATCCACCCCACCGTCACCTTTGCGCTCGGGCATCTGTTCCAGCTGCCCCCGGCGCCGCTGCGCTCGGCGGTCATCACCGCCAGCATGGCACCGGGGGTCAACGCCTATCTATTCGCCTCGATCTATGACGCGGCCAAGCGGGTCTCGGCCTCGGCGGTGCTGGTGTCGACGGCGCTGTCGATCGTCACCATCTGGTTCTGGATCTCGGTCCTGCCGTAAGGCTATTGCGGGCTCAGCCCGCGCAGCCGTTCGGAACGGCGGCGCAGCAGCTCGACCGTGGTCAGCAGCGCGATGGAAAAGATCACCAGAAGCGTCGCCACCGCCAGGATCGCCGGCGAGATCTGTTCGCGGATGCCGTTCCACATCTGGCGCGGGATGGTCTGCTGATCGGGACCGGCGATGAACAGAACCGCCACCACCTCGTCGAACGAGGTGACAAAGGCAAACAGCGCCCCCGAGATCACCCCTGGCAGGATCAGCGGCATCGTCACCCGAAAGAAGGTGGTGCGCGGGTTGGCCCCCAGGCTGGCCGCCGCCCGCGCCAGCGACTGGTCGAACCCGATCAGCGTGGCGGTCACGGTGATGATGACAAAGGGAATGCCCAGCGTCGCATGCGCCAGGATCACCCCCAGATAGGTGCCGGCCAGCCGCCCACAGCTGGGGTTCAGCCCGATCCATGTCAGCGGCTCGCAGGGGTTGGAATAGAAAAAGAACATGCCGGTGGCGGTAATGATGATCGGCACGATCATAGGTGAAATCAGCACCGCCATGATGATGCGGCGATAGGGCATTTCCGGCCGCGACAGACCCAGCGCCGCCAGCGTGCCCAGAACCGTCGCCAGGATGGTCGAGAAGAAGCCGATGATCAGCGAACTCTTTGCCGCCTGCACCCATTTGGCGTTCTGCCACACGTCCCACCACCAGGCAGCATCGCGCGGCGCATCTGCCCGCACCATGCCAAAGGTCAGCAGGCTATCATACCATCGCAGCGAATAGCCATCAGGATCCAGTGACAGCATCTTGTCGGTGAAGGTGAAGTAGGGCTCGGCATTGAAGCTGAGCGGGATCACCACGACAATCGGCGCGATCAGAAAGAAGAAGATCGCGGCGCAGATCGCCAGATAGGCATAGTGCCAGGCTTTTTCCAGCGGCGTGGCATAGGTCGGAAGCGCCATCGTGTTTACCCCAGCTTCAGGTTGTCGATGCCGACAAGGCGGTCATAGAGCCAGTAAAGGATCAGCACCCCGGCCAGCAGCAATGCCGCCAGGGCCGCCGCCATGGACCAGTTCAGCGTCTGGGTCATGTGCATCGCGATCATGTTGGAGATCAGCTGCCCGGTCGAACCGCCGACCAGCGCCGGCGTGATGTAGTAGCCGACCGCCAGAATGAACACCAGCAATGCCCCGGCCCCCAAGCCAGGCAGGGTCTGCGGGAAATAGATGCGCCGGAACGCGGTCCAGCTGGTCGCGCCCAGCGACCGTGCCGCACGGACATAGGACGGGTTGATGGTGCGCATCACCGAATACAGCGGCAGGATCATGAACGGCAGCAGGATATGCGTCATGGCGATAATGGTGCCGGTCTGGTTGAAGATCATCTGCAGACGCGACCCGTCCCCGATGATGCCCAGCCAGACCAGGATGTCGTTGACCACGCCCTGCTGCTGCAACAGCACCATCCAGGCTGTCGTCCGCACCAGAAGCGAGGTCCAGAACGGCAGCAGGACCAGGATCATCAGCAGGTTCGATTGTCGCATGGGCAAGGTCGCCAGAAGATGCGCGATCGGAAAGCCCAGAAGGAAGGTTGTTCCGGTGATGACCAGCGACAGCCAGAAGGTGCGCAGGAACAGCTTCAGATAGATGCGTTGCTGTTCGGGCGCCTGCACGATCTGGCCCTGCTCGTCACGGGTGCGATCCATGGCGGCAAGATAGAAGTTGCCGGTATAGGGCGAGGCGGCCTCGCGCATCACCGACCAAAGCCGTGCATCCCCCCATTTGCGATCCAGCGCCAGCACGGCGTCGCGATAAGGCGGCTCCAGCCCGTCGCGCAGCTTGCGCCCGGCCGAGGTGAACAGCGATCGCGTGCCCGGCATGTCGTAATTGATCCGGGTGCCGACAACACCAATGGTGCGATTCTGCGCGGCCGCAGTCAGGTCCGCGGCCAATGCGGCCCAGGCAGCCTCATCCGGTTCCGTGCCGCGGGGGTTTTCGGCGAACCAGGCGCTGAGCTGCGGCATGTTGGCCGAAAAGCCATCGTTCTTGACCGATCGTTGCAACATCTGCCCGATCGGCAGCACGAAGGTGATCAACACGAACAGCAGCAAGGGCAGCACCAGCAGAAAGGCACGGCGACGCGCCCGGCGCGAACTGCGCGCCAGCGCCCGTGCCAAAGGCTGGCCGTCGGCTGTCCTCAAGCCTCCGTCGGTATCGACGCCGCCCGCCTGGGTGGCGATGGCAGCATGGGGGTCCAGCGCATTGGCCATTCCGATCCCTTCCCCGAAGAAAAGTCACATCGGCCACGGCCCGGGCACGCCGGGCCGTGACTTGGGCCGCTCAGTTCGCGGCCAGCCAGCTGTTAAACCGCTCGGACAGTTCGGCGGAGTGATCTGCCCAGAACTCGGGATCATCCATCACCGCGGTTTTCATGTATTCGGGATTAGTGGGCATATAGGGCCCCATCTCGGTCTTGCCGTCCTGATACAGCCCCACAAGCGCCGCCGAGGACTTCCGCGCCGGGCCATAGGCGATCCATTTGGTCTGATCGGCCAGCCGCTGGGTGTCGGTGGCGAATTTCAGGTATTCCATGGCCGCTTCGGGGTTGGGCGAGCCCTTGGGAATGGCGAACATGTCCATGTCCATGTATTGCCCGTCCCAGATGATCTCGAAGGGCTTGCCCTCGCCGACCATGGCATCGAAGAAGCGGCCGTTGTAGCCGGTGGCCATGACCACCTCGCCATCGGCCAGCAGCTGCACCGGCTGGGCGCCGGCCTCCCACCAGACCACGTCCTTCTTGATGCTGTCCAGCTTGGCAAAGGCGCGGTCGACGCCTTCCGGGGTCGACAGCTGTTCATAGATCTGGTCGGGGGCGACGCCATCGGCGATCAGCGCCAGATACAGCGTGCGCTTGGGATTCTTGGGCAGGCCGCGTTTGCCGGGGAATTTCTCGGTGTCGAAGAAATCCTTGGCCGACGAAGGTTTTTCGCCGCTGAACTTGGTGGTGTCAAAGGCGATCACGGTGCCCCAGAAGATATTGGCGACCGCGCAGTCCTGAAGGGCCCCGTCGATGAAATCCTCGGCCGCGGGCGTCCCATCGGGCGCAGGCGGCAGGCTGGCGGGGTCGATTTCGACCAGTGCGCCCTCGTCGCACAGGCGGATGGCGTCCGACACCTCGATGTCGAACACGTCGCCGGTGATGTTCTTGGCCTCGACCTGGGCTTTCAGCGGGGTTGCCGGGTTGTCGGCGGCAATCATGTTGACCTTGATCCCGGTCTTTTCGGTAAAGGGCTTGTTATAGGCCTCGACCTGGGACTTTTCATAGGCGCCGCCCCAAGAGACGACATTGACCTCCTTGTTCTGGGCCTGTGCGGCCAGGCCCAGGCTGCACAGGGCCGAGGTCAGGATCAGTATACGACGCATGTTTCACTCCTGTTGGGTTGTCGGGTCTTTGCCCGGAAGTGCCCGTTGATCGGGCTTGTGGCGCCGCGGCAGGGCTGCCCCGCCGCGGCAGGTTGCATCAGTTCGCCGCCAGCCAGGCGTTGAACCGCTCTTGCAGCTCGGCATCATGATCGACCCAGAAATCCAGGTTCGAGGCCAGCGCCTGCTGCATGTTGTCGGCATAGGTGGGCAGGTTCGGCCCCATCGGCACGTCGGTGCCGTCGATATTGCCGACCAGCGCCGCGGCGGATTTGCGCGGCGGGCCATAGCTGATGAATTCCGCCGCCCGCGCCTGCGGTTCGGTCGAGGTGGAAAAGGCGATGAACTCGCGCGCAGCCTCGGCGTTGGGGGCACCCTTGGGCATGACCCAGCCTTCCATTTCGTAGATCTGCCCGTCCCAGACGATCTTGAAGGGCTTGCCCTCGGCCTGCGCGGCGTTGAAGATCCGGCCGTTGAAGGCGAAGGCCATGCTGACTTCGCCATCGGCCAGCAGCTGCGGCGGCTGGGCGCCCGCCTCCCACCAGATCACGTCCTTCTTGATGCTGTCCAGCTTGGCAAAGGCGCGGTCGACGCCTTCGGGGGTGCCCAGCACCTCATAGACCTGATCGGGCGCGACGCCATCGGCCATCAGCGCGAATTCAAGATTGAACTTGGCGCCCTTGCGCATGGTGCGCTTGCCGGGGAACTTGGCAGTATCGAAGAAATCCGCCGGACCGGCCGGCTTGGCATCCGGGAACTTGCCGTCATCATAGGCCAGGATCATCGAATAGACATCGGTGCCGACAAAACAGTCAGTGATCGCGCCTTCGATGAAGTCATCAGCAGCCGCGGTGCCGTCCGGCGCCGGGGTCAGGATCGCCGGGTCGATGGGCTCCAGCAGCCCTTCGTCGCACAGCCGCACAGCATCGGCATATTCGACCGAGGCCACGTCGATCGAGACATTGCCCGCCTCGACCTGGGCTTTCACGGGGGTGGCGGGGTTGTCGGCATCCGAGACCACGACCTTGATGCCGGTCTTTTCCTCGAAAGGCTTGGCATAGGCCTGGACGTGGCTGTTGCCATAGGCGCCGCCCCAGGACAGCAGGTTGACCTGCTTGTCCTGGGCATGGCCCATGCTTGCCACCGCCACCAGGGCAGAGGTCAGGATCAAAGTGCGTTTCATCATGGCTCCTTCGTGTCGATGGCGGTTCAGACCGGGTCGAGGGCGCGGGCGTCCTCGGGATGCCAGCCGATGCGGATGGTCTGGCCGGGCGTCAGCTTCACCTGGCCCAGGGTGTTGCGATATTTCATTACGAAATCGTCCTGTCCGGCCACCGACAGGCGCGCCCGCAGGATATCGCCCATATAGACCACGTCGCAGACCCTGGCCTCGATGGTATGGGCATTCGCGGGCATCAGCTCGGGCTTGAATTCCACCCGTTCGGGGCGGATCGAAACGGTCGTGGCCTGACCGCTTTCGCGAATGTTCACGGCGGTGGCATCGATCAGTTCGCCATTGCCCAGGCGAACCAGGGCCTTGTCCCCCTGAAGCTGCTCGATCGTTCCGCGCAGCGCGTTGTTTTCGCCGATGAACCCGGCCACGAAACTGTTTTCGGGCTGTTCATACAGCACCGGCGGCGGCGCAAGCTGCTGGATGCGGCCATCGTTGAACACCGCGATACGATCCGACATGGTCAGCGCCTCGCCCTGATCGTGGGTGACATAGACCACGGTGATACCCAGCCGATCATGCAATGCCTTGATCTCGAACTGCATGTGTTCGCGCAACTGCTTGTCCAGCGCCCCCAGCGGTTCGTCCATCAATACCAGTTTCGGGTCGAAAACCAGCGCGCGGGCCAGCGCGATGCGCTGCTGCTGACCGCCCGACAGTTGCGCCGGGCGACGGTTGCGAAACTTGCCCATCTGCACCATGTCCAGCGCCCGTTCGATGCGCTGTTCGCGCTCGGCCCGGCCCATGCCGCGCACCTCCAGCGGAAAGGACAGGTTCTCGCCCACCGTCATATGCGGAAACAAGGCGTAGTTCTGGAATACCATGCCGATCCCGCGCTTGTGCGGCGGCACGTCATTGATGTTGCGGCCGTCCAGACGGATCTCGCCATGGGTGGCGGTCTCGAACCCCGCCAGCATCATCAGGCAGGTGGTCTTGCCCGAGCCCGAAGGGCCCAGCATGGTCAGAAATTCGCCCTTTCCGATGGAAAGGTTCAGATCCTTGACCACAAGCGTCTGACCATCATAGCTTTTCTGGACGTGATCAAAAACAACGAAGGCTTCTGCCCCGGGCTGTGATGTCACGATGCGGGCTCCCTGTTTGTCATGGTTCTTAGTTCCGCAAGGTCAGACTAATCGGCGGGTGTCACGCTTTGCAACCTGCTTGTCGTGCGGGTTGCGGGATCGGGGCGACAGATGGGCTGTGGCAAGACGTCACGGAACTTTCCTTTTTCAGCTGCATTGGGAATGCGCCGGCAGCGGCCGCGGCCGGCCATCATCGTCCAGCGCGACAAAGACAAATGTGGCCATGGTCACCTTCTGGCGCTCTTCGCCACCGCGGGATCGGCGCCAGGCCTCGACGGCCACGTGCATCGAACTGCGTCCCTCGCGGATGATGCGCGCATAGGCGGAAACCTCGTCGCCGATCTTGACCGGGTGATGAAAGGTAAAGGAATCGACGGCAACGGTGGCGCAGCGCCCGCGGGCGCGGCGCGCGGCGACATTGCCCGCCGCCAGATCCATCTGCGCCATCAGCCAGCCGCCAAAGATGTCGCCGGCCGAATTGGTATCGGCCGGCATGGCAATGGTGCGAATCGCCGGCTCTTCTTGTGGATAGTCGTCATCTGCGTTTGTCATCGGCCTGTCATCCTGCTTGCAGGTCTGTGTCTGCAGGCTGGACCGAAGCACGGCCGGGCGTCAATGATCGGCAGCCGCGCGCAAGCCCATTGCCTCAGGACCAGGCACGCCGCGCGGCCGCGCGCCTTGTGGACAGCAGAAGGTTGGTTTCCGAGGTCATCACGCCCTCCATGTTGCGGATGCGCCGGATGATTTCGTCCAGTTCGATCAGGGATTCGGTGGACAGTTCGACGATCAGATCCCATTTGCCATTCGTCGAATGCACCGCCATCACCGCCGGCATCCCCGTCAGCCGCGCCATGATGCGGTCACCGCCCCGACCCTCGATCCCGATCATCATCAATGCACGCACCGGAGCCTCGGAAAGATCGGCGCGGGTCAGCACGATGAAGCCGGCAATGTCGCCCGCCGCGATCAGCCGCTCCATCCGGTTGCGCACCGTGGCGCGGCTGACGCGCAGCCGCGCGGCCAGGTCGGAAATCGCGGCGCGGCCATCGCGGCGCAGCTCCGCAATCAGGTCATGGTCCAGTTCGTCCATTTTGTCACGCGGTATTGCCATAATGGATTATATGCTGCGCAAATTAGCCAAACTTGCGCTTGCAGTCACCACAATCCGGCACGAACCTGCGTCAAAAGGAGCATGGCATGAACAAGATTTCGCTGATCGGTGCACCGGTCGATACCGGCCAACGCCGCCTTGGCTGCCTGATGGGGCCAGCCGCCTATCGGGTTGCGGGTATCCTGCCCCTGCTGCGCGATCTGGGGCATCAGGTCGAGGATCTTGGCGATCTGGCGCCCGCGGCGCAGACCCCGGCCGATTGCGCCAACCCCGCAGTCGATCAACTGCCCGAGACGCTGGCCTGGACCGCGGCCTTGCGCGCCAAGGTCGCCGCGGTGCTGGCCGAAGGCACGATGCCCGTGGTGCTGGGCGGCGATCATTCGCTGGCCCTTGGCACTCTGGCGGGCGCGGCCGAACATGCCCGCGCCGCGGGGCGGTCGCTGTTCGTGCTGTGGCTGGATGCGCACAGCGATTTTCACACGCCGCTGACCACGGTTTCGGGCAACCTGCATGGCACGCCTATGGCCTATGCGGCAGGACGCCCCGGCTTTGACGCCTTTCCGGCCTTTCCGGCGCCGGTGCCCGAACGCAACATCTGCATGTTCGGCATCCGGTCGGTCGATGCGGCGGAACTGGCGGCGCTGCGCGACACCGATATCGCCGTCAATGACATGCGGGTGCTGGACGAACGTGGCATCGTCGCGCCGCTGCGCGAATTCCTGGACCGCGTGCGGGCCGAAAACGGCCTGCTGCATGTGTCGCTGGACGTCGACTTCCTCGACCCCGCCATCGCCCCGGCCGTCGGCACGACCGTGCCCGGCGGCGCCACCTTCCGCGAGGCGCATCTGGTCTGCGAACTGCTGCACGAAAGCGGCCTGATGACCTCGCTGGACCTGGTCGAGCTCAACCCGTTCCTCGACGATCGCGGCCGCACCGCCCGGCTGATGGTCGATCTGACCGGGTCGCTCTTTGGCAAGAAGGTCTTTGACCGCCCCACCCGCAGCTTTCACTAGGTAAGCCCGATGCTGAAACCTTCGCAAACCGCCTATGTCCCCTTTGTCAGCGTCGAGAACATGATGCGGCTGGTGCTGCACATCGGCGTCGAGACCATGCTGACCGAACTGGCCGCCCAGATCGAGGCTGACTTCATCCGCTGGCCGCTGTTCGACAAGACGCCGCGCGTCGCCAGCCATTCCGACATCGGGGTGATCGAACTGATGCCGACCTCGGACGGGGAAACCTATGGTTTCAAGTATGTAAACGGGCATCCGTCGAACACCCGGCAGGGTCTGCAGACCGTGACAGCCTTTGGCCTGTTGGCGAATGTGTCGACCGGCTATCCGCTGATGCTGTCGGAAATGACCATCCTGACCGCGCTGCGCACCGCCGCGACCAGCGCCATGGCCGCGAAATGGCTGGCGCCCGCGGGGGCGACGACCATGGCCATGATCGGCAATGGCGCCCAGGCCGAGTTCCAGGCCCTGGCCTTCAAGGCGATCTGCGGCGTGACCGAGGTGCGGCTTTACGACATCGATCCTGCGGCCACCGAAAAATGCGCCCGCAATCTGGCCGGGCGCGGGCTGAAGGTTGTGCCCTGCACCAGCGCCGAACAGGCGATCCTGGGGGCGCAGATCATCACCACCTGCACCGCCGACAAGCAATATGCCACCATCCTGACAGACAACATGGTCGGCGCCGGGGTGCATATCAACGCCGTCGGCGGCGACTGCCCGGGCAAGACCGAACTGCACCGCGACATCCTGCTGCGGTCCTCGATCTTTGTCGAATACCCTCCCCAGACCCGGATCGAGGGCGAAATCCAGCAGCTGGCGCCCGACCATCCGGTGACCGAGCTTTGGCAGGTCATCGCCGGCCAGGTGCCCGGCCGCACCGATGCCCGCCAGATCACCCTGTTCGACAGCGTGGGCTTTGCCATCGAGGATTTCAGCGCCCTGCGCTACGTCCATTCGCGGCTCAAGGCCTCGGGCCTGTTCCAGGATCTTGACATGATCGCCGATCCGGACGATCCGCGCGACCTGTTCGGCATGATCCTGCGCGCGCAGGCGGCCTGAGGCGCAGCGGGGCGGCCCCGGCGCCGCCCCCGCCACAAGGAGCTTTGATGACCCCGATCTTTCCCGGCATCCGCATCGATTCGGCGGAGCTGCGGCTGGTGCGCCTGCCGCTGCTGACGCCCTTTGTCATCTCGACCGGCACCATGACCGAAAAGCTGTTTCCGCTGCTGACACTGCGCGGCGAGGGGCTGGAAGGTTACGGCGAAGGGGTCATGGACGTTCTGCCCGATTATCTCGAGGAAACGCAGGCCGGCTCGCTGGCCTTCCTGCGTCAGGCGATCCTGCCGGCAGTCACCGGTCGCCGCATGTCCAGCCCGGCCGAACTGGGCGCGCTGCTGGATCCCTGGCGCGGCCACCGCATGGCCAAGGCCATGGTCGAAATGGCGTTCTGGGATCTGTGGGCCAAGGCCCTGAACCTGCCGCTTTCGGCCGCCCTGGGCGGGGTGCGCAACAGCGTCGAGGTCGGCGTCAGCCTGGGCATCGCCGAGATTCCGGCCACGCTGGCGCGCGTGCAGGCCGCCGCGCAGGACGGCTATCGCCGCATCAAGCTGAAGATCCGGCGCGGTCACGACCTCAAGCTGCTCGACGCGGTGCGGGCCGAATTTCCGGACCTGCATCTGACCGTCGATGCCAATACCGATTACCGGCTCAGCGATCTGGGGCTGCTGAAGGCCATGGACGCCTATGGCCTCGACTATATCGAGCAACCGCTGGCCCATGACGACATCCACGATCACGCCAGCGTGCAGGCGCATCTGCTGACGCCGATCTGCCTTGACGAAAGCATCCGCAGCGCCAGCGACGCGCGCAAGGCGCTGGTGGCCCATGCCGCGCGTGTCATCAACATCAAGGTCGGCCGCGTCGGCGGCTTTGCGGCGGCTCGCGCGATCCATGATATCTGCGCCGCCTTTGACGTGCCGGTCTGGTGCGGGGGGATGCTGGAATCCGGCATCGGCCGGGCGCAGAACATCCACCTGGCGACGCTGCCCAATTTCAGCAAGCCTGGCGACACCTCGTCGGCCAGCCGTTATTTCCGCCGCGATATCGTCGAACAGCCGCTTGAGGCACAGGGCGGGCTCATGTCGGTGCCGCGCCACGGGCCGGGGCTGGGCGTCACCCTGGACCGCGGCTATCTGGCCAGCGTCAGCAGCCAGATCGAGGAGTTCCGCCCGTGAGTGTCACGCCGCTGATCCGCGAGCTCGAGGGTCTGGGCGAATTGAAACGGGCCGAGGAGCTGCAACGCCAGGTCTGGGGGCGCGACGACCCGCCCGACAATGCCGATCTGATGCTGGCGATCCAGCACGAAGGCGGGCTGATCGCCGGGGCGTTCCACGATGGCGCCATGCTGGGTTTCCTGTTTGCCTTTCCCAGCGCCGCGCCAGGGGTGCAGCATTCGCATCGCCTGGCGGTGCTGCCGGCTGCGCGCGGGTTGCGGCTGGGGCTGGGGTTGAAATGGTTTCAGCGTCGCTGGTGTCTTGATCGTGGCATCACCCATGTGCGCTGGACCTATGACCCGCTGCGCGCGGTCAATGCCGGGCTGAATGTGGCAGCACTGGGCGGCGTATCGAACCGCTACCTGATCGATTATTACGGCGCCATGCCCGGGATCAACGCCGGCCTGCCCTCGGACCGCATCATGCTGGACTGGCATCTTCAGGCCCCGGGGGTAGAGGCAAGGGCCGCCGATCCTGATCGCGCCCCGCCGCGACCGCCAGAGGTGGCGCGAACCGTGAGCATTCCCGCCGACCTCGACGCGCTGATGCGCCGCGATCCGGCCGCCGCCCTGCAGGAACGGCTGCGGCTGCGCGCCAGCCTGACGGCGGCCTTTGCCGAGGGATTGCAGATCGCGGACTTCGACCGCGACGCCAACGCATATCTGCTGGCGCCGCGTCCAGACCCGAAACCCGACAACAACAACACCGACATGCCACAGGGAACGACATCATGACCCAGCGCACCGGGCTTGCCCAGCGGCTGCTGCGCCGCAAGCCGATCGAACAGTTCATCGCCCAGTCCCAGGCCCATGACCAGGGCGGATTGCGCCGCAGCATCAGCCTGTTCCAGCTGACCATGTTCGGCGTCGGGGCGACCATCGGCACCGGGATCTTCTTTGTGCTGGCCGAACAGGTGCCGACCGCCGGCCCGGCGGTGCTTGTATCCTTCCTGATCGCCGGGCTTGCCGCCGGCCTGACGGCGCTCTGCTATGCCGAGATGAGTTCGATGATCCCGGTCTCGGGGTCGAGCTATTCCTACGCCTATGCCACCCTGGGCGAGGGCGTGGCCTTCATGGTCGCCGCCTGCCTGATCATGGAATACGGCGTTTCGGCCGGCGCCGTCGCCGTCGGCTGGAGCGAATACCTGCACAACCTGCTGTTGATCACCACCGGTTACGAACTGCCGCGCGCCTTCCTGCACGCCCCGTTGGTGGCCGAAGGCTATTCGCTGCATCCGGGGGGCGATGGCTATGTCAACCTGCCCGCCGCGATCCTGGTCGGCATGTGCTGCCTGCTGCTGATCCGGGGGTCGCGGGAATCGGCACGCGCAAATGCGGTGATGGTGGTGATCAAGCTGGGGGTGCTGGCGCTGTTCATCGCCGTGGCGCTGACCGCCTATCGCGCGGAAAACCTGACGCCTTTCGCCCCGCATGGCTTTGCCGGCATCAGCGCCGCGGCCGGATCGATCTTCTTCACCTTCGTGGGGCTGGATGCGGTTTCGACCGCCGGGGACGAGGTCGAGAACCCCCGGCGCAACCTGCCCCTGGCGATCATCCTGGCGCTGGTCATCGTCATCAGCTTTTACCTGCTTGTCGCGCTGGCCGCACTGGGCGCACAGCCGCAATCGCAATTCGCCGGGCAAGAGGCTGGCCTGTCGGTGATCCTGCAAAACATCACCGGATCGACGATTCCCTCGGTGATCCTGTCGGCGGGTGCGGTGATCTCGGTCTTTTCGGTGACGCTGGTGGTGCTTTACGGCCAGACACGGGTTCTGTTCGCGATGTCGCGCGACGGGATGCTGCCGCGCATCTTCAGCCGGGTGAACCCGCATACGCTGACGCCGACCGCCAACACCATCATCGTATGCTGCTGCGTCGCGGCCATCGCCGCCTTCCTGCCGTCGGATGTGCTGTGGGATCTGACCTCGATGGGCACTCTGGTCGCCTTTACCGTTGTCTCGGCCGGGGTCATCATCCTGCGTTACCGCCGGCCCGACGCCCATCGCGGCTTTCGCGTGCCCTTCTTTCCGCTGCTGCCGATCCTCAGCATCCTGTCCTGCCTTTACCTGATATCCAGCCTGTCGCTGATCGTGTTCAAGCTGACCGCGATCTGGGCCATCCTGGCGGCGATCATGTATCTGGCCTATTCGTCGCGGAATTCTGCGCTGGAAAACGTCACGCCCGAGGCAGCGGAATGAAAACCTGGCTGGTGGGATACTCCGCCGACAAGGGCGGGCGCGAGGCGCTGGCGCTGGGGGCGACGCTGGCGCAGGCGGCACGCGGGCGGCTGGTGGTGGCCGCGATTCTGCCGCAAACCTGGGACCACCCCTCGCCCGCGATGGTGGATGGCGAATATGCCGCCTTCCTGCAACAGCATGCTCGGCGCAGCCTGGCCAATGCCCGGGCGGCCCTGCCCGCGGGCGTTCCCGCCGAGTTCCTGTCGCGTCATGCCGAATCGGCGGCAACCGGCCTGCAGGCTCTGGCACAGGAAACCGGCGCCGATGCCATCGTGCTGGGATCGTCGCGCAAGGCCGCACCCCTGCGCTTTCAGCAGGGCACCGTTGCCGACGAGCTTTTGCGCAGCGCCAGCCTGCCGGTGGCGCTGGCCCCCAAGGGCTATGTCCCCGCGCCCGCAGGGCTGCGGCGCGTCACCTGCGCAATTGCACCCGATGAGGGCGCGGCCGATCTGGCCCGCCGCGCCGGGCGCATCGCCACGGATCTGCAAGTGCCATTGCGACTGGCCAGCTTTGTCATGCGTGACCGGCAGATGTATCCGACCGGCGCGGGTTACGATGTCGAGAACCTGGTCGCCAACCATTTCCGCGCCCAGGCACAGGCCGTGCATCAGCGTATCCTTGCCGACTGGCCCGACCCGTCTCGCCCGCAATCAGTCCTGGGCGACGGCCGGCGGTGGAAGGATGCGGTGGCCGCGCTGGAGTGGTTGCAGGACGAACTGCTTGTCCTTGGTTCCAGCCGGATGGGCGGGTTGATGCGGGTGTTCGTGGGGTCCAACGCAGGCAAGATCCTGCGCCATGCGCCGGTGCCGCGGCTGATCCTGCCCCGGCTGTGAAACGCCGCCAGCCTCAGCGGTGGCAATACAGGTCGGCATCCGGGTCGGCACGGCCGTCGATGCGGCGGGCGGTGATTTCGGCAGCAATCACCGACCAGGTGATGCCATTGCCGCCAAAGCCCATGACCACATGCGTGCGCCGGCATCCGGGCACCGCATCGATGATCGGCAGTCCGTCGTCGCTGTCGCCAAAAGCCGCGGCCCAGCGATAGGCAGGCCGGCCCATGCGGATGCCGGTCAGTTCCTGCAACTTGCGGCGGATGTCGTCGCTGTTGCGGCGCAGGCGCTGCGGATCCTGATGGGCGGTGGCGCTGGCCTCGTCCTCGCCGCCGGCAATGATGCGGCCGCTGGGGGTGGCGCGGAAATACAGATAGGGGTCGGCTGCCTCCCAGACCAGATGGTGGTCGAGCCAAGGGGGCAGCCGCAGCCCATCCTGCGAGGCGATCGCCCAGGTCGAGATGATGCGATGCCGGGGCGAGCGCAGCTGCGGCAGAAATTCATAGCCGGTGCAGAACACCACCTGCCCGGCGACCACCACCTGCCCCCCGCCCGAGGCCAGCGCAACCCCGTCGGCCAGTTCGGCAAAATCCGTCACCTCGAAGGGCGAGACCATTTCCGCGCCGCGTTCCAGCGCCACCCTCAACAGCGCCGCGGTCAGTTGCCCCGGATTGGCCGAGGCCGACGCCGGCGACAGGATCGCCGCCGCCCGGTCCATGCCGAACCGGTCGACAAGCTGCTGGCGTGACAGGAACTGCGCGGCGATGCCGGCATGATCGCGCGCCTCGACCTCGGCCAGCAAGGCTTCGGCCCCCATCTGGTCGCCGGCCAGATAGATCGCGCGCTGGCGCCGCAACTGACAATCCAGACCCAGCCGGTCGCCCAGCCGCAGCAGGGTTTCCACCGCCTTGACCGAACGCCGCCAGGCCCGCGCCGCCTTGTCCGCCCCGATCTGGCGCGCAAGCTGCGTCAGCGGCACGTCGATTTCATGCTGGATCATCGCCGTCGAGGCCAGGCTGGAGCCGCGCACCGGCACCCGACGATCCAGGATCAGCACCCGCCGCTTGCGCCGGGTCAGCCGCTCGGCCAGCAGGGCGGCGGAAATGCCGCTGCCGACGATCACCATGTCCCAGCGACGGGTCGAGGGCGTGGGCGCATGCGGCACCGAGATATTCGGCGTCTGCGCCCAGAACGGCTGACCGCTGCGCAGGTCGCGATGAATGGTGCGACGCGCGGCGGTCATGCACGGCCCCCCGCCCGGATGGCCTCGGCCGCAGGGATGGCGGGCGGATGATACAGCCCCTCGCCATGGCGATCCTCGTGCTTCAGCACCGAAATGGCGCCATTCGCCTCGAGTATGGCAAACTTGACCTGCGCCAGATCGGTGATTCCGCGCTCGCGCAGCTTCAGGAACAGTTCGTCCTGGCCGATGCCCTGACGCGCCAGCCGGTCGCGGTCGATCACGCCGTCGGTGATGATGATGCGCGCACAGCCCTCGAACAGGCGCGCGAGCAGGCGCGACGACAGGATGGCCCGATCCAGCAGCTTGTTGTAGGCGGCCACCAGAAAGATCGCCAGCATCGCCGGCAGCATCGGCACGTCATCGTAGAACAGCGAATCGCCCACGGCCGAGCCGATGGCGATGACCAGCAGGAATTCCACGATCGACAACTGCGCCACCGTGCGCCCGCCCAGCCAGCGCATCAGCATCAGGGTGTAGAAATAGATGATGGTGGTGCGAAACAGGATTTCCAGCGCGAACAGCCATTCGTGCTGGCCCAGCAGGATGCGCCGCAATTCCTCGGCCATGATGCCGCCCCCTGTGATCACCGGCGCCCGTCGCGCGTGCCGGCTAAACCGAGCTCGACGGCCACGGGTTCCCGGCATCGCTGCCCAACCGGCGCGCGCGGCACCGGGGGGGGGGCCGAGGGCCGCGGCTATTTCATCAGCCGTTCCCTGACCAGCGGGCCGACGGCGCCGAAATCCATCTGGCCGGCGTAACGGCTGCGCAATTCGGCCATGACCCGGCCCATGTCGCGGATCGAATCTGCCCCCAGCGCGGCAATCGCCCGGTCAACGGCGGCGACGATCTCATCGCCGTCTAGCTGCCGGGGCAGATAGTTCTGAATGATCCGGATTTCCTCTTGTTCGCGCTCGGCCAGTTCCAGACGCCCGCCCTCTTCGTAAGCGCGGGCCGATTCCTGGCGCTGCTTGACCATGCGCGACAGAATCGCGATCAGGTCGTCCTCGGTCAGGCCGCGATCCTCGCCGCTCTCGGCGCGGGCGGCAATCTCGCGATCCTTGATCGCAGCCGAAATCAGCCGCAGCGTCGACAGCCGGGCGGTCTCCTTGGCCTTCATCGCCTCCTTGGTGTCAGCCAGAATGCGTTCGCGCAGTCCCGGTCGGTTGTCGCCCATCTGATCCTCGCTTCAAGTCAAAGTTCGGGTGGTGCCCGGCTTGGCACGGCGCGTCAACCCGTGCCCTTCCGGCAAAGTTCCGGCAAGCGGCCTTCGCGGCGACTTCCCGCCTTGACGCCCGCGCCCCCTTTACCTAGGTTCCGGCCGATTTTGCCGGAGAATGACGATGACCCAGAAGCCGACCGCATGTCTAGCACTTGCCGACGGGACAGTGTTCTATGGCCAGGGCTTCGGCGCAACCGGCGAGGTGGTGGCGGAACTGGTCTTCAACACCGCCATGACCGGCTATCAGGAGATCATGACCGATCCCTCTTACGCCAGCCAGATCGTCACCTTCACCTTTCCCCATATCGGCAATACCGGCGTGACCGAACAGGACGACGAGGCCCCCGAGCCCGTCGCCGCGGGCATCGTCGTCAAATGGGATCCGACCGAACCGTCGAACTGGCGCGCCAGCAGCGATCTGGTCGCCTGGATGGAACGGCGCGGCCGCATCGGCATCGGCGGCGTGGATACGCGCCGGCTGACCCGCGCCATCCGCCAGCAGGGCGCGCCGCATGTGGTGCTGGCGCATGATCCGCAGGGTCGCTTCGACATCGCCGCCATGGTCGCCCGCGCCCGCGACTGGAGCGGCCTTGTCGGTCTGGACCTGGCCAAGGAGGTCACCTGCCGCCAGAGCTATCGCTGGCAGGAGGGCCTGTGGAACTGGCCGGGCGAGTTCGGCCGCAGCGCCGAGGCGCGGCCCTTCCGCGTGGTGGCGATCGATTATGGCGCCAAACGCAACATCCTGCGGTCGCTGGCGCAAAGCGGCGCCGATGTGGTCGTGCTGCCCGCCACCGCCACTGCCGAAGAGGTTCTGGCCCATGACCCCGAGGGCGTGTTCCTGTCGAACGGCCCCGGCGATCCGGCCGCGACCGGCAGCTATGCGGTGCCGATGATCCAGGCGTTGCTGGACCGCGACCTGCCGATCTTTGGCATCTGTCTTGGGCACCAGATGCTCGCGCTGGCGCTGGGGGCACGGACGATCAAGATGAACCACGGCCATCACGGCGCCAACCATCCGGTCAAGGATCTGGAAACCGGCAAGGTCGAGATCACCTCGATGAACCACGGATTTGCGGTCGATGCCCAGACCCTGCCCCAGGGCGTGATCGAAACCCATGTCAGCCTGTTCGACGGCTCGAACTGCGGCTTGCGCATGGCGGACCGGCCGGTGTTTTCGGTGCAGTATCACCCCGAGGCCAGCCCCGGCCCGCAGGACAGCGCCTATCTGTTCCAACGCTTTGCCGATGCGATGCGCGGCCGCCGCGCCTGAGGCGGCCGCGGCGTTAACCTGTTCTTAACCTTCTGCATGCGACAGAAGGGGCGTTGCCAACGCTGAACGGGAATCGCCCATGGCCGGCGCCGCGCTTGCAAGGCCCCTTTCGCGGGACGCCCGGCCCTCTGCGGCCGCCGGCGCCGCCGCGGTTTCCCTGGCCACTGGCGCCGTGCGCCGCGAATTGCGGCCCCTGGGGCAGATCCTGCTGGAACAAGGCGCGGTCGATCCCCGCAACCTGTTGCGGGCGGTGCTGATCCAGCAACGCCAATCAGCGCATCTGGGGCAAATCCTGCTGTCGCGGGGCTGGGTCAGCGAATCCGACCTGGCCCGCGCCCTGGCGCAGCAATGGCAAAGCAGCGTGCTGGACCTGGACGCCCTGCCCCCCGATCCGCGCCTGATCGACCAGCTGGGCACAAGGCTGTGCCTGGCCGAAGGGATCGTGCCCTGGCGGCGCATCGGCGGGGTCACCTGGATCGCCACCTCGCGCCCCGAGGCGTTCGCGGCCCTGCGCCCGCAGCTATCCGCCGCGCTGGGCCAGGTGCGGATGCTGCTGTGTTCCGAAACCGCCGCGCGACAGGCCATTCTGGCCCAGCGGCGCACCACGCTGATCCGGCAGGCCGAATTGCGGGTTCCGGCCCAAGAAAGCTGCCGCACCCGAAATGAACGACGCGTCGGCCATCTGGCCCTGATCCTGATCGCGGCCGTGGCATTGGGACTGTTCCTGACGCCGCGCAGCGTGATAGCCGCCCTGACCGCCTGGTGCGTGACCATGCTGCTGCTGTCATCGATACTGAAGCTGCTGTCCTTTCGCGCCATCCTGCAACAGAGGGCCCGCGCGGCCAAAAGCCCCGTGAGGCCGGCCGATACAAAGGCGCCCCTGCCGGTCATTTCGGTGATGGTGCCGATGTTCGGCGAAGCCGACATTGCCGATCGGCTGATCGGCCGGCTGGCGCGCCTCGACTATCCGCGCGAACTGCTCGACATCCTGCTGGTGGTCGAGGAATGCGACCACCCCACCCGCGCGGCCCTGGCGGCTGCCGCGCTGCCGCCCTGGATCCGCGTCGTCGAAGTGCCCGACGGCCCATTGCGCACCAAACCACGGGCGCTGAACTATGCGCTGAATTTCTGCCGCGGCAGCATCATCGGCATCTGGGATGCCGAGGACCGGCCCGAGCCGGATCAGTTGCTGAAAGTCGCGCGCGGCTTTCAGGCCGCACCCGATGACGTGGTCTGCCTGCAAGGGGTGCTGGATTACTACAACCCCCGCACCAATTGGCTGGCGCGAGCCTTTACCATCGAATACGCGGCCTGGTTTCGTGGCACCCTGGCCGGGGCCGCCGCGCTGGATCTGGTGGTGCCCCTGGGCGGCACCACCCTGTTCTTTCGCCGCGATCGGCTTGAGGAAATCGGCGCCTGGGACGCGTGGAACGTGACCGAGGACGCCGATCTGGGCGTGCGCCTGGCCCGTCGCGGCTATCGCACGCTGATGCTGGATACCGTCACCCATGAAGAGGCGAACTGCCGCATTTTGCCCTGGATCAGGCAAAGGTCGCGCTGGCTCAAGGGGTTCGCGATGACCTGGGGTGTTCACATGCGCGATCCGGCAGCGCTGTGGCGCGATCTCGGGCCGCGCCGCTTTCTGGCGCTGCAGGTGCAGCTTTTCGCCTCGGTCTCGCAATATCTGCTGGCCCCGGTGCTGTGGAGCTTCTGGCTGCTGGCGCTGGGCCTGCCGCATCCGATGCGCGACATGCTGGCCGGGCGGCTGGGCGGCAACGCCATCGCGCTGCTGTTCAGCCTGTTCATCCTGGCCGAGATGCTGAACCTGGCCATCGCCGCATGGGCGGTGCGCGGCCGCGAACATCGACATTTGTGGCCCTGGATCGCCAGCATGCACCTGTATTTTCCGCTGGGCTGCCTGGCGGCGTGGAAGGCGATCTACGAAGTGGTCACCAGACCGTTTTATTGGGACAAGACCCAGCACGGGCTTTTCGCCCCCTGCCACGAGGAACCGGGCTGCGCAACACAGGCGCAAGAGATGCCGCTGCCGATGGGCGACGCCCGCGATCGCGGCCCCGCAGGCGCACCCATACCCGCAACCGTGCCGGTATGGGGGCAGGTTAAGTAATCAGGCGGCGCGCATTCAGACATAGGGCGCCCGCCAATGAATTACCGCAATACGACTTTTATTATCGGATATATTGGCGCGATCCCTAAAACGGCAGTCGCACAACCATAGGTTGCGCATATTTGAAATCGCGCCCGCCAGCGCCGCAACCCGTTGCGGACAGCATGGCGCCCCGATGTCGGAATCAGCGGAAATCGCCCCAAAAACTCGCCGGCAAGCTATTGAAAACAAACAAACCTATACTTTTCGGCAGTCGGCCAGTTCGTTCTAGTTTTATTCAAATGCAAAGCTATACTGCCCGAGTAGTGATTGTTACAGGTTTAATAAAATGCGGCACACCTCGGATTTTGATGTCGAGACGCTCAGCACGCTTTTGCACACCGCTTCGCTGAACGATAAAGCCGAACCGAGGGGGGTTGCCTCGTTTTACGCAAGATTTCTGAAACGTCCGCTGGATGTTGCCGCGGTTCTGATGGTGCTGCCGATCGTCGTCCCGTTGATTCTGGGACTGGCGTTGCTGATCTGGTATCACGGTGACAAGCCGTTCTATACCCAGCCCCGCATCGGGCGTTCGGGCCGCAGTTTTCGCCTGTGGAAACTGCGCACGATGGTCGAGGATGCGGACGCCCGCCTGGCCGAATACCTGCAGGTCAACCCCGCGGCCAAGGCAGAGTGGGATCTGACCCAGAAGCTGAAGAACGATCCGCGCATCACCCGCGTCGGTCGGTTTCTGCGCAAGACCTCGCTCGACGAACTGCCGCAGCTGTTCAACGTGCTCAAGGGCGACATGAGCCTGGTTGGTCCCCGCCCGATGATGCTGGATCAGGCACAGCTGTATCCGGGCGCAGACTATTATCATCTGCGTCCCGGCGTCACCGGTCCGTGGCAGGTGTCGGACCGCAACGACAGCAGCTTTGCCGCCCGCGCCACCTTCGATGCTCAATACGCTGCCAATCTCAGCTTCAGCGGCGACATGGCGATCATCGGCCGAACTGTCGGGGTGGTGCTGCGCTGCACAGGCTACTGAACAGCGCGCCGGGCCTTGGTTCCGGCGTTCTGGCGCATGTCATCATGAAATTCCATGCACCGCATGCGCCGCCATGCAACCACCAGGGTTGCGACGGTTCCGCTGAGTGAATAAAGCGCAAGCAGGGCAATCCACGACAACCCAAAGGCTGACGCGCCGATCAACGTTACAACCACCGCGGTTGCCGCACCTATGCCCAGAATACCGATCAGCGCCCGATTCTCCTTAAAGCTGTCTGGTTCCATAGTGCCGAAGATTTTACAAATCGCTAGACAAACTTTTGAAAACGGCGTTCAAACAGGCACCATAGCCGGATTCCGGCACGAATCTGCGGATCGATCGGCGGAAGGGCGCCGAGAATCCGGCCAAATCTGTATTCTCGCCGCAGATGAAAGGCGCCTTGCGTGCGAATCGGCTATCTGATCAACACCTACCCCCGCCCGTCGCACAGCTTCATCCGTCGCGAGATCGCCGCGCTCGAATCGCTGGGCTTGAGCGTTCATCGCTTCGCCATGCGGGGCGAGCGCATGGCGCTGAACGACCCGGACGACCTGGCGGAACACGACCGAACCGAACACATCCTGGCGCGGGGCATTGTGGGGCTGCTGCCGGGGGTAGTGCAGCTGTTCCGACATCCGCGCGCCTTGGCGAGTGGGCTTGCAATGGCCTGGCAGCGGGCGCGACAGGGCGAATCGTCGCTGCTGCGCCAACTGATCTATCTGGCAGAGGCGGCACAGATCGCCCATCGCGCCCGAGAACTTGGGATCGGTCATGTTCACGCCCATTTCGGCACCAATTCGACGCGGGTTGCGGCCATGGCGCATCTGCTCGGCGGTCCCGGCTACAGCTTCACCGTTCATGGCCCCGAGGAGTTCGATGCTCCGCAACGGCTGGATCTGTCGGGCAAGCTGACCGCTGCGCGCTTTTGCGTGACGGTCAGCAGCTATGGCCGGTCGCAGATGTATCGCTGGGCGCAAGGCGCGGACATCTCCAAGGTGCAGGTCGTGCATTGCGGTCTGGACATGGCGCGCTGGTCCGACCCGCGCGCGCTGCCCGATGGCCCGCTGCGGATGGTGGCGATCGGCCGCTTTGCCGAGCAGAAAGGGTTCGGTCTGCTGGTCGAGGCTTTCGCCCAGGCCTGGCAGCAGCGCCCGGATCTGCGACTGACGCTGGTGGGCGACGGTGAGCTACGCCCGCAGATCGAGGCCAGGATCGCCGCGGCAGGCATGGAATCGGCCGTGGAACTTCTGGGCTGGCAGGACGAAACCGGCGTTCGCGCAGCCATCGACGCCGCCCATGTGCTGGTCACACCCAGCTTTGCCGAAGGTTTGCCAGTCGTGATCATGGAGGCGATGGCCTGCGCCCGCCCGGTGATTGCCACCTATATCGCCGGAATTCCCGAACTGGTCCGGCCGGGTCAGGATGGCTGGCTGGTTCCGGCTGGCGATGCATTTGCCCTGGCACAGGCGATGTTGCAGGCGGCCGCCTGCTCGCCCGCAACCTTGGCCGAAATGGGCGCAGCAGCCCGCGCACGGGTTCTGGAACGTCACGACATCCGAATTTCGGCGCAGCAGCTGGCCGCGCTGTTCAGCCGCGCCACAGGCTGACAGCCAGCCAATAGCCCGCCGCGCGCGCCCAGCGCCCACCGATCAGCCGCCGACCAAGGCAGGCCCGGAACCTCTGGCGCGCGATGACCAGGGGCACTGCGCCAAAATCCAGCATCTGGCCGGTCAGCGGATATTGCGCCTTGAACATCGCCTCTTTCGCGCAAAAAGCCAGTATTGGCGAAGAATCCGCGCCCGCGCGATAGGGCATCATCGCCTGCGCCAGATCGGGGGGCAAGGCGCGGTCGCATGGCTCGATATCGACACCCGGGCTTGCGCCCCCGACCGGGGCAGCGACGGCAATGCAGTATTCGCCTGCGTGGGACAGGCTTGCACGGATGGTAGCGGGCAGATCAGGGCGCCGATCGGGGCGCATGCGGATCGGAATGTCGCCCGGCAGGTCATGGCCGGCACATGCGATGGCGCGCCGCAACGCCAGCCGCCCCAAGGCAAATTCCCGCTGCCGATGTTCGACCGCCCGCGCCACGCAGGCCGCCTCGGCCGGCAGCAGCTTGGGCACCGGATCCCTCAGCGACAGGACCGCACAACCATATCCGGGGGGCAGCAACCGCAAGGCCTGATCGTGCAGCTGCTCTGCTGCGGTCATCGTCCCTCGCGCAGCTGCGCCCGCAAGGCCCGGCGACGGGCCATGGCGTCGCCCGTCGCGGACGAGGACACAATCGTCGGTGTCGCAGGCGGTTCACTTCCCGGCGCGGGAACAGCCGGTTGATTGGCTGCTGGGACCGCCGCCGGGCCCAGCGCCGCGACATGGCGCACGAAATCGGCAAGCACGGGAAAACGGAAGATATCCGTCACTCCCAACCGCGGCAGTGCCAAGCGATCACGCATGGTGCGGTGCAATTGAATTGCCAGCAACGAATGCCCGCCCAGGGCAAAGAAATTGTCCCTGGCTCCGATCTGCGCCACGCCCAGCGTTTCCGCCCACAGGGCCTGAACCGCTGCCGTCAGATCCTCGGCCGCGACAGCGGTCGAGGCGGCCGGGGCGGCCTCGATGGCCGGCCCGGCCGCCGCCCCGTTCATCGCGGCGCTGGCGGCAGGTTGCTGAGCGCCGGGCATCGGCAGCTGCTTGCGATCGATCTTGCGGTTCGGGGTCAGGGGCATCCGTTCCAGCCGCAGGATACGACCGGGCACCATATGCGCGGGCAGTGCGGCCGCCAGCGCTTCGCGCAGCGCGGCCTCGGACAATGTCGCATCGCCGGTAACATAGCCGACCAGACGCCGGTCGCCCGGCACATCCTCGCGCACCAGTGCTACCGCCTCGCGCACGCCGGGCTGCGCGGCCAGCGCCGCCTCGATCTCGCCCAGTTCGATGCGGAAACCGCGCAGCTTGACCTGATGATCGGCCCGGCCCAGGTATTCCAGCCTGCCGTCATCGTGCCAGCGCACCAGATCGCCCGTGCGATAGATCCGCGCGCCCCAGGGCGCGGCACGCTCGGCAGGCACGAACGGGTCGGGGCGAAATGCGGCGGCGGTCAAATCGTCGCGCTGCCAATAGCCACGCGTCACCCCATGGCCACCGATCCACAATTCGCCGGGCACTCCCGGCGGAACCGGTGCGCCGTCTGCGTCCAGCACATAAAGCTGGGTATTGGCGATCGGCCCGCCCAGATGCACCTGCCCGTCCGTGGTCAGATCGGCGACGGTCGACCAGATGGTGGTTTCGGTCGGACCATACATGTTCAGGATGCGCGCCCGGGTCACGGCCTTGATCTCGGCAAGCAAGGCGGGCGGCAGCGCCTCGCCGCCGATCAGCAGGCATTTCAGCCCCGCCATGGCCGATGCCACCTGCGGGTCCGACACCAGGATGCGCGCCATGCTGGGCGTGCATTGCAGATGCGTCACCCCCCAGCGCCGGATCTGCGCCGCGATCGAGAAATCGCGCGGGTCCAGCTGTGCATCTGCCGGGTTTACCTCGGCCCGCAGCCGGGCAAGCAGGGGGAATCCGGCCATCACCTGATCGGGGGCGATGCCGTAATCGATCAGGCAGGCGACTTCGCCGACGCCGATCCGCTTCAGCTGCTCGATTCGGTCGATGCCGTCCTGAAGCGATCCGAACAGGCCCGAATCCTCGAAATAGCGCAGGAAGGCGAATTCCAGAATGCCGTCCAGTTCCTCTTCGGTCAGGCTGCCCAGGTCGATGGCCATGGGATTGGTCATGCCCTCGGGCTTGCGAAAGGCCGGGAAATCCCAGGCATATTGCTTGACCAGGGCCGCGGCACTGCGCAGGTAGTTCTTCATCGGCTCGCGGGCGATGGCGCGCGCGGTCTCGCGATCCTCGGCCAGGCAGGTGTGCAGCATCAGCGTCACGGTGAAATCCGCCGGATCGTGGCCGGCCGCGCGCAGTGCCGCGTGGTAATCCTTGATCCTTGCACCGACCACATCGATGCTCTGGCCCAGCAAATGGGTCAGCACATTCATGCCAAGCCGACCGGCCTCGACCCAGGTGTCGGGATTTCCGGCCACCGTCATCCACAACGGCAGATCCCTTTGCACCGGCCGCGGCTGGGTCACCACGCCAAAGGGTGTGCCGTCATGGCGCGGAAACTCGACCGGCTCGCCGCGCCACAGGCGGCGCAGCTGGTCGATACCGGCGATCATCGCCGTCTTGTTCGCGGGTGGCGCGTTTTCGGGACGCAGCACGAAATCATCCGGCTGCCAGCCCGAGGCGATGGCCAGCCCTGCCCGACCGCCGGTCAGGTTGTCGATGACCGCCCATTCCTCGGCCACCCGCGCGGGGTGGTGCAGCGGCAGCACGCAGCTGCCGGCCCGCACCGCGATGTTGCGCGTCACCGCCGCGACCGCTGCCCCCGAAACCGACGGGTTCGGATAGGGGCCGCCAAAGGCGTGAAAGTGACGCTCGGGCGTCCACAGCGCGACAAAACCGTTCTGATCGGCAAAGCGCGCGCCCTCCAGCAACAGGCGATATTTCTGCGGGCCCGGTCCGTCGTCATTGCCCCAGTAGAACAGGCTGAACTGCATCCCCCCCTGCACCTCGGCCCGCGGCGCGGCCGCTGTCGCCCCCGACACCGCCAGTCGCGATTCCTCGCCCGCGATCACCAGCCGCAACCCGCGCGCCAGCGACCAGAAGATTTCCAGCACCGAGATGTCAAAGGACAGGCTGGTCACCGCCAGCCAGCTGTCGCCCGGCTGATGCGGGATCACCGCATCCATGCCGACCAGGAAATTGGCGACGTTTCGATGTTCGACCATCACCCCCTTGGGTCGCCCGGTCGAGCCCGAGGTATAGATCAGATAGGCCAGGTTCTGCGGCGCCACGGCAGTGACCGGCGGCGCGATCAGACCCTGCGGAAGGTCGGTGGGAATCGTCAGCAAGGCCGCCTGATGCGGGGGCAACCGCCCGGCCAGTCCGTCCTGGACCAACACCACCCCGGCGCCCGAATCCTGCAGATAAAGCGCGATCCGTTCCGGCGGATAGTCGGGGTCCAGCGGCACATAGGCGCCCCCTGCCTTCCAGATCGCCAGCGCGCCGATCACCAGTTCGGGCGAGCGTTTGGCAAACAGACCGACGGGCCGGTCCGGCCCCACGCCCATCTGCACCAGCCGCGCTGCCAGGGCATTTGCCGCGCGCTCGAGCTGGCCGCGGGTCAGGCTGCGATCCTCGAAGGCCAGCGCAACGGTATCGGGGGATTCGCCGGCCTTTTCGGCGATCAGCTCGTGGATGCAGGCCAGGCGCACCGGGGCCTGCGTGGCGTTGCGCCCAATCAGCAACGCCTCGCGTTCGGCCGCATCCATCACCGGCACATCGGCCAGCGCCGTTGTCGCGGGCAGCGCCAGTGCTGCATCCAGGATGCCCGCCAGCCGTTGCGCCTGCGCCGGGCTGACCCGGGCCGGATCGTGGTCCAGAAACGCCGCCTCGTCGGTCAGGGAGACCGTCAGCGCCGCGCCGGCGACCGTCCCGCGTGGATCCAGGCTGATCGCCAGATCCGGCACCGCCGCATCGCGCAACTCGGGCGCGCGATGCAGCAGATCGGTCATGAAAAAGCCGTGCCGGGCCTGATCCGCGATCTGCGCCATCAGCGTCGCGCCGAAATCGGCCAGGGTGTCCTTGCTGTCAGGCGCGACCGCCAGCGGTTGCCAGTCGGCGACGATTCCGGGGGCCTGCGGCTGATCTGCCGGGCGCAAGGCCAGATCGCAGGCCGTCTGGCCAGCCAGCCGCGCCAGGGCCAGCGCCGCAACTGCCAGCCGTTCGGGGCTGGCGCCGGGCAGCAGCGTCAGCCGGCGGCTTTCGCCCGCGCCCTCGCCCGACAGCACGGCCGGCGTCATCCGCGCCAGCCGCCGGCGCCACCAACCATCATGACGCGCGGCCTGGCTGCCCAGGGCCGTCAGTTCTGCCGCGCGATCCGCTGCCAGCACCGGGATCACCGCCCCGACCGGCGGCAATGGCCCGCGGAATTGCAGACGGATGGCGGCATCGGCGGCGGCGATCACCGCGATGTCGCCATGATGCGCCAGAACCGTGCCCGGTGCCGCCTGCGCCGGCTCGGTCCCGGCCGAGGCCACGACCGACAGCACCTGGCCATCTGCCAGCAGCACCTTCGGTTCGGTCAGCGGGTTCCAGTAGCCGCCGTGATCCAATCCCCGCACAAGTGCGCAGATTTCCGCAGCAGGGCGGGTAAAATCCAGCACAGCTGCCGCCGGCGGGCGCTTGTCTTTGCCCACATAGCTGCGCTGCGACAGGTCCTGGGGCCGGCGCTGCGGGCCGCTGCCCTCAAGCTGTGCCACCACCTCGGCAAAGCTTTCGGCGCCGCGCGCGAAACAGCGGGCGTTCAACGTCAATGCGGTGTCATCGGGGCGCAGGTCGAACAGGGTCTGGGCCAGGATGTCGCCTTCGTCGATGCCGCCCTCAATCAGGTGCCAGGTGATGCCGTGCTGCGGCTGGCGATCGATGATCGCCCAGACCGGGGCATTCAGCCCCGCCAGCCGCGGCAGCGGGCCGTCATGAAAGTTTATGGCGCCGCGCCGCCCCCGCGCCAGCATCTGCGGGCTGAGGATCGAAAGGTTCGCGACGCTGAACAGCCAGTCGGCCGCAGGCGGATCGTCGGGCATGGCTGCGTCCTGGTCCTCGACCGTCAGCCCGGCCTGGGTCGCCCAGGCGCCAAGATCGGGGTTGCGCGTCACCACCGCGACAATTCGATGCCCACGCGACAGCAGCGTTTCGGCCGCGTGGCGCAGCAGGGATTCGTTGCCGACCAGAATCGCCGAAAATTGCGTCATGGCTTACCCTTTTCAACATGCTGGGGCCGAGGCTGCGCGCGCAGCGCGTGGCGCAGCAGATAGGACAGATGCCCCGGGGGGGTATCCGGCCGCCGCCCTGACAGCAGGCAGCGCAGCGAAAATACCCCGGCGCCGGCCAGATGGGCCGCTGTTGCGCCCAGCGCACCCCAGCGACCGTGATGCTTTTCAAAATAGCGGCGTCGCGAATCGTACCAGTAATCGGGCGGGCGGCGCCATTGCTTCATGCCGGTGCTGACCGAACCGATGTGCAACACCAGGCTTTCGACGACATAATGGGTCTGCCAGCCGGCGGCGGCGGCCCGACGGCACAGGTCGGTTTCCTCGTAGTACAGAAAGAAACCCTCGTCGAAGAGGCCAATGTTGTCCAGCACATCCATGCGGATCATCATGGATGCCCCCGCCGACCAGTCCACGCGACCGGATGTCACGGGCTGGGGCAGGCTGACCACGCGGCGGCGCAGCAGCCGGGTGATCGGGCCGGTGCGGCTGGTCTGCTCGAACTCGCCCGCAGCGGTGGGAAAGCGGAAGGCGGTGGTATGGGGCACATCATCCACCCCGCGCAGCCGCGAACAGGCGATGCCCGCCTGCGGATGCGCGCCCAGGTAATCGACCAGCGCCCGGATCGAGCCGGGTTGCGGAATCGCGTCAGAGTTCAGCAGATAGACCAGATCGGCGCGGCGCCCGTCTGGCAGCCCCTGGCGGATGCCGTGGTTGTTGCCGGCACCATAGCCGCCATTCCAACCCGACTGCACCACCGCCACGCGATCATCCGGCCAGCCGCGCGCCCGCACCTCGGCCCGCATCTGATCGAAAGAGCCGTCGCCCGAATCGTTGTCGACAATGGTGATGCCGCCGTCCAACCCCTGCATTTCCTGCATGGCGGCAGTGGCGGCCTCAAGGGACATCCCGGGCGTGCGCCAGTTCAGCACGATGACATGCACGCTTGGAGCGGTCATGGTCATGGTCACTCGGCCGCCTTGATGCTGGCCGGGTCGGGGCTGTCGGCCTGGGTAAGAATTTCGCGCAGGATGCTGGCCATACGCCGCACATTCGGCTCGAGCACCATGGAATCGTGGTCCCCAGGCACCTCGATCACCCGCAACTGCGGCATCCAGACACCCCAGCCGTTGTCCTCGATCACGTAATCGCGGCCGGAATTGATCCAGCGCCCCCCCGTCACCTTCCAGCGGCGATCCAGCGGTGGGCGAAACAGTGCGACCGGCCCGTCCCAGACTGACAGTTCCATCTTGGGCAGCGCCGCCAGGAAAGCAGCCTCGATCGCAAGATCGTGGAAGGCCCCGCTGGCCTCGGCGGCGACTTCCGCCTCGACGGCGCGGGCCTTGCTGCGGCGCTGGAATTCATAGGCCACGCGGTCGCGCAGCCATTTCCAGACGAACGCCGGCCCGCCTTCGCGCAGTTCACCCAGGCGGATGGCCAGCCGATCCTTGCGGCTGACGGTTTCGCGCAGCGGCAAGGGCGTGTCCAGCATCACGAGCATTGCCACCTGTTCGCCCGCAGCCCGCAGCTGACGGGCCATTTCATAGGCGGTCAAACCGCCGCCGGAAAACCCGCCCAGCAGATAGGGGCCATGCGGCTGCACCTGACGGATTTCCTGGATGTAATCGCGCGCGGCCTCGGTGAAATCCTGATGCGGCTCGTCGTCACCCAGCAGGCCGCGGGCCTGCAAGCCATAGAAGCGCCTGTCCGCGCCCACCCGTTGCGCCAGTTGCCGCAGGTTCATGATATTGCCGAACATGCCGGCCACGATGAAGAACGGCGTGCCCGGCCCGCGCCCGCCCATGTCCACCACAAAGCGGAACCGCGGCTTTTGCGACAGCGGCAGCCGCGCAACATTGTCGGGCGAAACGATCTCGCGCGGGCCGGTCCGTTCCTCGATCAGGGTGGCCAGGGCGGCGATGGTCGGCGCCTCGAACAGGGTCGAGATCGGCAGATCAACCTCGAACCGCTTGCGCAGCTGGCCGAACATGCGCACCGCGATCAGCGAATGACCGCCCAGGTCAAAGAAACTGTCCTGCGCGCCGACCTGCGCGATGCCCAGCAGATCCGACCAGATCGCCGCCAGTTCGCTCTGGATGCCGGGCGCGGGGGCGACGAAATCGCTGTCAAGGTCGGGCCGCTCGAACCCGCCCTCGCCGGGGGCGGCCTGTTCGGCCACGCCGGCCTCGGCGATCAGCGCCGGCAGATCCAGCGACGAGACATAGACCTGGCCCAACCCGGTCGAAATCGCCCGGCTGAGCATCGCCGGCCCGATGGCGGCAGGAATGCCCTGGCTGATGTTGTGCTGCAAACGCCGTTCCGCGGGCGACAGGCTGCGCGCGGGGCGACTGCGCGGCGGCTGCGCCGACATGGCGCCCGTCAGCTTGCGCAGGGCGAACCCGCGGATTTCGGCGACCACCGCCCCGTCCGGCCCGGCCAGGGTGATGTCGAATTGCGCCAACCCCTGCGCGTCGCTGTTGTCGCCGGCGTTGCGGATGCGGCTGGTAACCTGCGCGGGCAAGGGTGCGAAAAGCCGGATGGCACGATAGCCCATCGGCACCCACAGGTGATCCGGGCCCCAACCGCGGATCAGCGCCATGGCCCAGCCGGTGGCAATGTCCATCAGCGCCGGATGCACCAGCCATTCGCCCGCTTCGGCGGCGAATTCGGGCGCCAGCGCCAGTTCGGCCACACCTTCGCCGCCCGACAGGCAATAGCGGCGCAGCACCTGCCAGCGCGGGCCGAAGTTCATCTGACCTTCCTGCGCCGACGGCAAGGCGGCCCCCTGCCCGTCCCGGTCCCAGTCCTTGCCCGCAGGCAGCGGCAGGGGCGCAGGTTCGTGCAGGGCAGCGACCAGCGCGGTGACATTCGCCTCGCCCTGCGGGTCGTCGAGGATGTCGATGCGCATGGCATCGCCTTCAGGAGTGACGCGGGTGGTCACCAGCACCTTGTCGGCCACCAGCACCGGGCGGCGGAATTCCAGATCGCGGATCACCAAGGGCAGGGTCAGGCCGGATTCCAGCGCCGCCTCGGTCACCAGTTCGATCCAGCCGGTCCCGGGCATCAGCGCCTGGCCGGCCGCGGTGCGATGGCCGCCGATGATCCAGTCCTCGATCCGCAGGGTGCTGCGGAACTCGCGCCCACCCGGCACCGGCAGGCTGGCCTCCAGCAGCGGCCGCCCCTGCGGCACTGCCAGTGCCGCGGCGGTGTCCAGCCCCATGGCGCGCGCGGCCATGCCGGTATCGGCCCAGACCCCCCAATTGACCGCCAACACGCGCCCCAGCGCCGCCGGCGCCGAACGGGCCACCGCGTTCAGATATTCGTTGGCGGCCACGTAATCGGCCTGCCCCGCCGGCGCGATCACCGACGAGGTCGAGGCAAACAGCACAGTCAGTTGCGGCGGCTGTTCGGACAGCGCCTCGATCAGCGCCCGTGTGCCCAGCAGCTTGGGTGCCAGCACATCCCACGCCTCTTCATCGGTCTTGGCGGCGATCAGCCCGTCGCGAATGACGCCGGCGGCATGCATGACTACATCCAGCCCGCCAAAGCGGGCACGGGTTTCGGCCACCGCCCGGGCCATGTCCTCGGGGCTGGTGACATCGGCGCGGATGGCCAGAACCTCGGCCCCCAGTTGCTGCAAGGCCCGCAGCGACGCGGCGATGGCGGGCGTATCCACCCGCCCGCGCGTGGTCAGCGCCAGCCGCGCCCTGCCGCGCCCGGCCAGTTCACGGGCGATCGCCTGACCGATGCCGCCAAAGCCGCCGGTAATCAGGCAGATGGCGTCCTGCGGCACCCCGGCCAGACCATCATCCTGCAAGGCAATACGTTCAAGTCCCTGCTCGAAGCGACGACCGTCGCGCCAGGCGGCAATCGGGGCGGCGGTGGGCGCCAGCGCCTCTTCCAGAAGCTGGGCGGCCAGGCTGTCGACGCCACCCTTGGCCGGCAGGCGCACATCGACCAGACGCGCGCCGATCTGCGGCATCTCGCGGGGTATTACCCGGATCGGACCGGCCGCGGTGGCCTTTTCCGGCGCCGGCGCCGGCTCGTCCGCCACGCGCAGCGCGTCGTTGCAGACCGCGATCAGCTCGACCCTTGTATCGGGCAGTTCCGCGCCCAGCGCCTGGGCCAGGTGCAGCAGGCCGAAAAACCCGCGCTCTAGCCGGTCGTTGAGCAGGCTGGAGCCGGGACGGAAGCGCGCGCCACGCGTCACCGACCACAGATGCAGGATGCGCTGCGGCACCATGTCCTGCGCGGCCAGCGCGGCCAGAAGCATCTCGTAGCCTTCGCGGTCGGATTCGACCGGCAGGGCAAATCGCCCCTCGCCCCGGTCGGCGAAAGTGTCGCCGACCTCGACCACCGCCATGCGCTGCCCCAGACCGCGCAGCCCCGCGATCACGCGTTCGGCCAGACCCAGATCATCGGCAAAGACCAGCCAGGTCTGAGTTTCGCCCGCCACGGGGCCCTGCCGCCCGATCTCGACCGCAGGCGCGGCCAGGCGCCAGGCCGGCCGCCAGCCCCATTGCTCGGGCGCGTCGATCCGGGCAAGTTCCTGCGCGGCCTCGCTGGCCACGGGCGCGGCGCGGTCGATGAAATAGCGCTTGCGCTGAAAGACATAGCCGGGCAGCGACAGGCGCTGACGCGGGGCATCGCCCCAGATCTGCTGCCAGTCGATCTGGCCGCCGCAGGCCCAGAACCGCGCCAGCGCCGCCATGAAAAAGCTGTCATCGGCGGTATCGTGGTCGCGATGGCGCAGGGTGGTGATGACCTGATGCGCCGCCACCGCCGGGTTGGCCTTGGCCATGGCCTGCATGGCGCGGCCCGGCCCGACCTCGATGAATACCCGCCCCGGCTGCTGGGCAAGATGCGCGATGCCGTCGGCAAAGCGCACGGTGCCGCGCAGATGCGCCACCCAGTAATCGGGGCTGGTCGCCTCGGCATCGGTCAGCACCTGGCCGCTGCGGTTCGAGATGATCGGCACCTGCGGTGGCATCAGCCGGATCGAGGCCAGATAGGCGCGAAATTCGTCCAGCACCCCGTCCAGCAGCCGCGAATGTGCCGCGATGGAAATGGCAATGCGCTGGCATTCCACGTCGCGCGCGGCCATGGCGGCGGCAAAGTCCCGCAGTGCCGCATCAGGCCCCGAGACCACCGACATCGACGGCCCGTTCACCGCCGCCAGGTCCAGTTGCATATCGGCCAGTTCGCCGGCGAATTCATCAGGTTGCAGCGGCACCGACAGCATGCCGCCCGCAGGAACACGGTCCATCAGCAGGCCGCGCAAGCGCACCAGGCCGATGCAATCCTCAAAGCTCATCACCCCGGCGATGCAGGCGGCGGTGTTTTCGCCCATCGAATGGCCGATCAGGGCCGCCGGCCGCACGCCCCAGCTGATCCACAGCTGTGCCAGCGCATATTCGGTAATCATCAGCAGCGGCAGTTGCAACGAGGGCTGCAAGAGCCGGCGATCCGCCTCGGCCTCGGCGCCGGGTTCGGGCAGCCACAGCGCGCGCAGATCGGCCCCATGCGCCCGCGCCATGTGGTCAAGGCCGCGATCCATCCATTCGCGGAATACCGGCTCGGTCTGGTAAAGCCCGCGCGCCATGCCGGCATATTGCGCCCCGCCGCCGGGCAGCATGAACACCGCCTGCGCCGGATCCCCCACCGACTGGTGGTCAAATACCAGCCGAGGGTCCGGATCAGCCAGCAGCGCGGCCGCCTGAGCCGCGCTTTCGGCGACCAGCACCCGGCGGCGGTCGAACTGGCGTCGTCCCTGGATCAGCGTATGGGACAGGTCGGCCATATTGGTGTCGGGATGATCGGCCAGCCATGCGGCCAGCGCGGCGCTGTTGGCATCCAGCGCCGCCTTGCTGCGCCCCGACACCGCAATGATGTGCATCGGCCAGTCGCTGTCGGCCGAGGCCGGCCTGGGCGGCGGCTCTTGCAGGATCACATGCGCATTGGTGCCGCCGACGCCCAGCGAATTGACGCCGGCGCGGCGCGGCCCCGGCATCGGCCAGTCGCTCAGGCGGTCGTTGACCCGGAACGGCCCGCCGTCGAAATCGATCGCCGGATTGGGCTTTTCGTAACCCAGGCTGGGCGGGATGCGGCCATGATGCACCGCCAGCGCCGACTTGATCAGCCCGGCGCTGCCGGCGGCCGTATCCAGATGGCCGATGTTGGTCTTGACCGAGCCGATGTGGCACGGCCCCTGGCGGCTGCCCCGAGACATGCGCGCATAGGCCTGGTTCAGCGCCGCGACCTCGATCGGGTCGCCCAGCGCCGTGCCGGTGCCGTGACATTCCACATAGCCGATGTCGTCGGAGCTGAGCCCCGACATCGCCAGCGCCTCGGCCACCGCCTGGGCCTGACCCTCGACGCTGGGGGCCAGATAGCCGGCCTTGGCGGCGCCGTCGTTGTTGATGGCCGAGCCCTTGATGATCGCCCAGATGTGGTCGCCATCGGCAATCGCATCCCGCGCCCGGCGCAACGCCACCACCGCCGCACCGCTGCCGAACACCGTGCCCTGCGCGCGATGGTCAAAGGCATGGCAATGCCCGTCGGGCGACAGGATCTCGTTTTCCTTGTAAAGATAGCCCAGGCCATGCGGCATCTCGATGGTAACACCGCCGGCCAGCGCCATGTCGCATTCGCCCGACTGCAGCGACTGGCAGGCCATGTGGATCGCCACCAGCGAGGTCGAACAGGCGGTCTGCACATTGACCGACGGCCCCTTGAGGTCGAACACATGGCTGACGCGGGTGGACAAGAAATCCTTGTCGTTGCCGGTGTGGCGCAGCAGGAAATGACCCACGCCATCGACCAGATCCCGGTTCGAGCAGACGTTCCAGTAGAAATAGCTGCCCATGCCGCAGCCGGCCCAGACCCCGATATTGCCGCGGAAGCGTTCCGGGACATGCGCCGCATCCTCGAGCGCGTGCCAGCAGGTTTCCAGGAATTTGCGATGCTGGGGGTCCATGATCGCCGCCTCTTTCGGCGACAGGCCAAAGAATTCGGCATCGAATTCGTCGTAATGATCCAGCACTGCGGCGGCGGGCACGTAATTCGGGTCGGCCAGACGCGACCGCGATTCCCCACGCGCCAGCAATTCGGCGGCAGAAACCGGCTGAATCGATTCGACGCCGCGGCACAGGTTCGACCAGAATTCAGCGACCCCCGCAGCCCCCGGCAGCTGCGCGGCCATGCCGATGATGGCAATGTCACTGTCTTCAACAACGGTCTGGTCAAAGGCCATATCGGTGCCTCGTCTGAACTGTGATAAATTCCCACAAAGGGACTAATAACTTAATAATGGGCAGCCAGTTTCGGCATATCGAATCCTGCTGCAGTGACCAACCTATATTAGCGTCTGGATGCCTGCCTTTTTCGGCAGAACGGCCACGGCCTGGCCAAGCCCCTCATGTTGCGGCAGGCCCTGGTGCAGACGCCGGGCATTGCCCAGAAGCGTGCCGGCAGTCAGCCAGGTCAGCGGCGTCAGCGTGGCATTGGGGATGAGATCGAGCAGGTTCATCGCCAGCATCAGCGACAGGCAACCCAGCAGCACCAGTTCGGGTTCGCGCGCCGGATCCCTGCCACGCGGCATCGCCCGGAACAGCATGTAGATCGGCGTCAACAAAAGCAGGAAATGCGCCAGATAGCCATAGATGCCGCGTGCGCCCACCCAGATGATCCACTGCCCGTCGGGCACCGATGCCAGCCGCCCGCTGTAGGGATCATAGAACAGCGACCGGCCCCAGCTACCCCAGCCGAACAGAGGCCGCTCCATCGCGCGTTCCAGCAGCGCCTCCTCGTTCATCAGCCGGAACTCGAGCGAGCGGCCGCGGTCGGGCGAAATCGACATCGCCAGATCGACGATGCCCTGCAATGGCATCCACGAGGTGGTGCGCAGCGTCGGATAGGCAAAGGCCACGCTGGCCACCAGCACAGCCATCAGCACCATCGCCCGCGGCCGGGCAAAGGCGACCAGCGGCGCCGCCATCATCGCCTGCATCAGCGCGCCTGCCGATTTGCACAGCACCACGATGCAGCCCAGATACAGCGCGATCAGCACATTGCGCCGGGTCGGATCGTTGCGCGCAAAGGCAATGGCGGCCAGAAAGGCGGTCATGGTCATCACCGCCACCCACAGCGGATGTTCCAGAAACACGATCGGCCGATAGCCGCCATAGCGGATGGTCTGGATGAAATCGTGCTGGAAATAGCCATAGACCCAGACATGGATCTGCGGGCTCAGCCGCAGCTCGATCAGCATCGGCACGGTATAGCACAGCACCCCGAGCACCAGTGCCCGCATCCATTGCCGCGCACCCTGGACGTTCCACAGCAGCTTGTAACCCAAAAGGAAGGGCAAGATCTGCATCACCTGCAGGATCAGATGCCCCACCCCCTGCGACAGCGACATGGCCGGGCGATAGTTGATGCCGTCGATCAACGGATCGGGATTGGTCACGGCGGTCAGGAACGGCGAGGTGAACAGCATCGCCAGCAGGAATCCCACCCACGGCCCCATCGGCGGCGGTCCCAGCGCATCGCGCGGCCGGCTGTCTGATCCGAAATAGATCGCGATGGCGGCGGCGGTCGCGGGAATGACCGCCTTGTTGAGGCCAGGAAATCCCGGCAGGTCGATCTCGATCAGCTGCGGCAGCAACAGATAGCCTGCAAGGATCGACCAGATCAGCGCCCGGACCCTATCCAGTCGCGCAAACAGCACCGCCACCACCAGCGGATAGAACAACAGCACCAGAAAGGCGAAAACGGGCACGGCCCTGTCTCCTGTCGCGCGGACTCAGCCGCATCCTGTCATCACGCGGGAAGGGCGTTGCATTCCACGTTCAGTCCCACCATCCTGCCGCAAGTTTCCCCGCGGGGCCGAGGCCATCATGCATTTCACCTTTCCCGACGGCAATGCCGTCAGGATCAATTGTCTGGATTCGGACGATCTGCTGGCGCAGGTTCGGGCGCGTCTGGCGGCCGGCCAGGGCTTTGCGCTGGCCACGCTGAACGTCGATCACCTGCAACGCCTGGCGGAGGACGCAGCCTTTCGCCGTGCCTACGGCGCGCATGACCTGGTCTGCGCCGACGGCAATCCCATCGTCTGGCTGTCGCGCATCGCCGGGCGGCCGGTCAGGCTGGCACCCGGATCGGATCTGGTGCTGCCGCTGGCGACCGAGGCGGCACGGGCCGACCTGCCGGTGGCGCTGATCGGCGGCAGCCAGGAATCGCTGGACCTCGCCGCCGCCGCCATGACCAGGGCCGTGCCGGGGCTGCGGATCGTTCTGACCCATGCGCCGGGCTTTCCCTTCGATCCCATGGGCGAAGAGGCCGACGCCGTGATCGAATCCATCCGCCGGTCCGGGGCGCGGCTGTGCTTTCTGGCCCTGGGGGCGCCGCGGCAGGAAATCCTGGCCATCCGGGCGCGCGATGCGCTGGGCCGGACAGGTTTCGCCTCGATCGGGGCGGGACTCGATTTCCTGTCAGGGCATCAGCGGCGCGCACCGCAAGCGGTGCGGCGCCTGAAGATGGAGTGGCTGTGGCGCATGCTGTCGAATCCGCGCCGGCTTTTCGGGCGCTACATGCGGGGATTCGCCATACTGCCCGGCCATGTGGGACGGGCGCTGGCGCTGAGGTTCGCGGGACGCAAACCGCAATAGTCGGCCTGCGCCCCGGTCCTTGCCGTCAGGTCCAGTCGAACTGAAACCCGTCAGCGGTCAGCACGCTGTGGAAATCTGACCTTTCCAGCGCCTGGGAAAGGTGCAGATACAGGTCCGGCAAAGCCTGCCCGTGACTATGATCCTGCAAGGCCGATTCGACCGCCTCCGAAATCTGCTGCCACAGCGCAGGCGCGCGGGCCAGCGACGGGGCAGTTTCGGCACCCGGACCTTCGCTCATCGGCGCGTCCAGTGCCAGATTGGCCCCCGAAACCGCCGACTCCGTCGGCGCAGGCTCGGCCGTGCGCGCCGCCGCCGTGGTGGGCGTGGCGGTGCTGTTGGTGGCCACAGGGTTCGGGATGCCAATGCGGTTCAGCATCGTGCGGTTCAACGCACCGGCACTCACCCCTTCCAGCACCAGCTGTTCGCCGTTGGGAAAGCTCAGCACCGCATGGCCGTCGCGATTGGAGGTGACGCGCACGTCGTTGACATCCACGCGGTTGCCCTGGGCGTCGTGCAGGTTGCCCAGGCTCAACCGGTCGCCATAGCGCACGATCTCGCCTGCAGCGTTGCGCAGGTCGCCCAGCTGGAACCCGCGAATGGTGTCGATGCCCGCGCCGTCGCGCACCACCAGCACATCGCGATAGGCGTCGGGTGTTACCAGACCGTCGATATAGATATCCTCGAACAGCGAAATCAGGTCATTGCCGCGGCCGCCATCGATGGTATCGGCGCCGTCCCCGCCCTCGAGCCAGTCGCGGCCGTTGCTGCCGGTGATGCGATCATCGCCCCAGCGGGTATTGAACCAGATCCCCTGTTCATTGACGCCGATCCGCGCGCCCGAGGCGATGACCGTATCCTTGCCTTCGTGCGTCCAGTATTGCTCGAACTCGCTGAAGGTCAGCGTGCCATAGGTGAGATAGCTGGCGGTGCCAGAACTGGCGGTAGTGAACACCACCCGCGCACCCGGGCTGTTGTCGCCGTCACCCTTGGCCCAGATATTGAGCAGATCGGTGCCATTGCCGCCCACCAGCGTGTCGCGACCGATATTGGTGATCGGATCCAGACCGCCATTGTTGCCCCAGCGCACATTGTCGTCGCCGTCCCCGGCATGGCCATAATCATCCCCGGCCGAGGACATCAGCAGGTCGGTGCCGCCATTGCCATAGATCGTATCGTTGCCGGTGCCGCCATACAGCACGTCATCGGCATTCGTGCCCGAGATATAGTCGTTGCCGGCGCCGCTGTTCACGGTCAGCCCATGAACCGGCACGTGATCGCTGCCGCTGCCTCGGGCCGGCAGGATGCTGGCGCCGCGCGCCTCGATCCGGTCATCGCCGGCGCCGGTCTGCAGCCGCTCGAACCCGGTAAAGTTCAGCCGGTTGCCCCAGGCGTCAAGCGCATGACCGTCCTCGGTGGTGGTGAAGGTCACACGAAAGCCGCCCGAACCGGCGCTGGTGCCCAGATGCAGCCGGTCCCCGCCGGACAGGGCGCCGTAAAGGTTGGCATCATAGGCTTCGCCGCCGACACCGCCGATATAGGTATCGATAACCCCGGTAGAATTGGGATTCTGATCCCAAAAAAGCAGATCGGCCCCGTGGCCGCCGTCCGCGCGGTCGCTGCCATGGCCGGGATCTATGGTGTCCCGGCCGGCAAGCCCGGTCAGGGTGTCCTGCCCGCTCGTGCCGACAAGTCGGTCGTTCCCTGCGGTTCCAGTGATGACAGGCATTGCTTTCTCCGAAGTCGCCAGAATTGCGGACGGAAAAAGCAGAAAACCCGACAGGGCCGCCGCGACATGCCGTCCGCGGCGGTTATCGACGAAACCCACGATTTTGTGTTACCTGCCCTTTCGGTCAAGAAATCGACAGATTCCTGTTCGACTTTCACTCTGGGGTTGCAAGATCTCCGCTCAGTGCCTTGCCGTTGCGGGCATGGCGGGTGGCCAGCTGTCTTGCCTTTGCCCCGGTCACCAGCGGTCGGGCGGCGGCAGGTGGGGCGTGCTCCAGCTGAGGAAAAAGGGTCAGGATCTCGGCCCGTGCCTCGGGGCCCAGCGCCCGCATCGCCTGATCGCCCAGATAAAGCGATTCCGTCGGTGCGCCGTTGGCCAGGATGATCTCATGGGCATCGAACAGCAGGTGGAAATATTCCACCTCTGCCAGGCACGCATCCTGCGCAACCCCGTCCAGCGCCAGCAATTGCCGGGCCGCAACCAGCACTTCGGAACACCCGAACATGCGGCGGGCAATGGCGGAACTGACCAGCATCCGATGCTGTGGCGACACCCACAGATCCCGAGCCGGCAGCCCCGCACCCAGCGCCCCCGCGCGAATGTGAATGGGGCGCAGACGCGGAGCCAGGGTCAGATCGATCTGATCCAGCCGCCGTGAGCCGATCCAGCGAATCGGCTGCAATCCATGGTCGCGGGTCATGACCAGAGACCCAACCGAAAGTTGTTCAACCGGCATGGGGCCGCAATCGGTGGCGATCAGCGTGCCACGGCAAAGGCAGGGAATGCCCAGTTCGTGCAGCTTGGCACGGGTCAGTGCCGCCGGGTCGACCTCGTAAAGCACCAGGGTCTCGCCATTGGGAAACTGCAATTGCGCATGGATATTGCCGTAAGGGTCGGTAAAGCTGCCGATCGTCACATCGTTCAGATCGACAGGATTGCCATCGGCATCGTGCAGACCGCTGACATCCAGGCGATCGACGGGGATGGCATTGCCCCATTGATCCACGCCCGGCTCGATGGTGAAGGCGCGCACGGTGTCATGGCCGAACCCGTCGCGCAGCACCAGCAGGTCCGATGAAATGTCGTCCCAGGCGTGGACCGCGAACAGGTCGCCCACCATGGAAATCAGATCGTTCCCCGCGCCGGCGTCGATGGTGTCGGCACCATAGCCGCCCTCGATCGTGTCGTCGCCGGCGCTGCCGATGATCGAATCGTCGCCCCAGGCGGTATAGACCCGGAAGCCGTCCACCCCCGCGGCCGAGCCGTCCACCGTGTCATTGCCGTGGCCGGTCAGCAGGTTCTGGAAATCGTGAAACTCCAGATGCCCGGTGGCGGCCCCCGTGGCCGTCACCGTGCCGCTGCTGGACGTGTCCAGGATCATCTGCACACCGTGCCCGCTGCTGTCGTATTGCCAGGCGTTCAGGCTGTTATAGCCAGTGCCGCCATAATAGACATCATTGCCCACCGCCGCGTCCGAGCCGCCATCGCCCCAGCGCAGCCCGTCATTGCCGCCCTCGCCATAGATGGTGTCGTCGCCGGCGCCGCCTTCGACCACATCATTGCCGTCGCCCGCGTGGATCAGGTCGTCGCCGTCGCCAGCGCGGATGTAATCGGTGGCGGAACTGCCCAGGATGGTGTCATTGCCGCCGCCGGTATAGACGCGGATGCCGACATCATCCTGCGTCACCGCCCCCGAGGCGTCCAGAAAGTCGTTTCCGCCGCCCGTAAACGTCCGCTCGAGCCCGTCAAAGCTCAGGCTGTTGCCATAGGCATCCTGAGCCGTGCCGGAACTGGCCGTGGTATAGACCACATGAAACCCGCCAAGCCCGGTGCCGTCATGGCCCAGATTCAGCGTATCGCCACCCTGATGCGTGTAGGGCGAAGGATCGAAACCTTCGTCCCCGGTGCCGCCATGGTAGATGTCATGATCGCTGCTGCCATCGGGATTTTCGTCCCAGAACAGCATGTCCGCGCCGGTGCCGCCATCCACCGTATCGCTGCCTGCGCCGCCGTTCAGAAGGTCATTTCCGGCGCCCCCTTCGATCAGATCGTCGTCCGCAGTGCCCAGAAGGGTGTCGTTGCCGCCGGTGCCGGGAATGGTGGCCATGTTGCTACCTGCAAAAAATCGTTAACCTTTGCGCAGTTAACCAAAATCCCTGCGCAGATCGGCGAATATACGCCGATATAAGTGCATCTGCCCGCGAAAGGGCAGTTGATCTTTTGGACAGGTGGATGCGGGCCGGCAGGACGCCGGCTCAGGCCGGCAGCACCATCCAGCTTTCGGGACGCGCCGACAGATGCACCGCCGTGCCCGGCGCCGGCAACTCCAGACCCGGGGCGTTGAAGCGGTCCAGCACGACCTCTTGCCCAAGGGCGCGGGCGCGCAGGCGCAGCACCGATCCCAGGAACTCGGCCCCGGTGATCTCGGCCGGGATGCCGTCGCTGTCCTCGGCGCGCAATGCTTCGGGGCGCGCGGCCAGGGTCACGGCGCCCGTCGGCAGCGGCCGGTTCAGCAGGATCTGATGCGGCCCTACCTGCACCAGGCCGCGCGCCGGGTCCAGCACCTGGGCCTGGAACCGGTTCAGCGTGCCGACAAATCCGGCCACGAAGCTGGTCGCGGGCTGGTTGTAGATCTGGGCAGGGGTGCCGGTCTGATCGGCGATCCCCTTGTGCATGACCACGATGCGGTCCGAAATCGACAACGCTTCTTCCTGGTCGTGGGTCACGAAGATGGTGGTGATGCCCAGCTGCTGCTGGATCTCGCGGATCTGGTTGCGCAGGCTGACGCGGATCTTGGCGTCCAGCGCCGACAGCGGCTCGTCCAAGAGCAGCACCCTGGGCCGCGGTGCCAGCGCCCGCGCCAGCGCCACGCGCTGCTGCTGGCCGCCCGACAGCTGCCAGGGATAGCGCCGCCCCAGATCGGGCAGGCCGATCAGGGCCAGCATCTCGGCCACGCGCGGCTCGCGCTGGGCGCGCGGCACCCCGGCGACCTTCAGCCCGAAGGCCACGTTGTCGGCGACGGTCAGATTGGGAAACAGGGCATAGGACTGGAACACCATGCCGATCTGGCGCTGATTGGGACGCAGCCCGGTCACGTCCTGGCCGTCGATGACGATGCGGCCGGCGCTGGGGGTTTCAAAACCCGCCACCATGCGCAACACAGTGGTCTTGCCGCAGCCCGAGGGGCCCAGGAACGATACGAACTCCCCCTTGGCGATATGCAGGTCGAAATCATGCACGACCTGGGTGTCGCCAAAGGATTTGCGCAGGTGGTCAAGGATCAGAAAGCTCATCTTGCAGTCTTTCGCACGCCGAACAGGCGGGAAATAAGTTGCATGACGCCCATGCAACCCCAGGTGACGGCAAAGGCGATCACCGCCAGCGCCGCCGGCTCATAGGCGCGGTTGGCGCCCAGCAGCTGCATGTAGGGACCGAATGCCGGCCGGTTCAGCAGCGCCGCCATGGTGAATTCACCGATGACGATGGCAAAGGACAGGAACGCCCCCGACATCACCGCCCCCAGAACATTCGGCAGGATCAGTCGCCCGATGATGCGCACCCACCCCGCGCCCAGCGACTGCGCCGCCTCGGTCAGCGAGCGCACATCCATGGTCGACAGTCCGGTGTCGACCGCGCGATACATATAGGGCAGCGCCAGCGTGGCATAGCCGCACAGCAGCAACAGATTGGTGCCCCCCGCCGATCCGGTCAGCGGCAAGATCGAACTGGTGTTGTAAAGCCGGATATAGCCAAACACCACCACGATGGCCGGGATGACCAACGGCAGCAGGGTGATGAATTCGATCACAGGCCGCAGCCGCGGCAGCCGCAGCCGCACCCAATAGGCGGTGGGCACCACCAGCAGCACCCCCAGCACGATGGTCAGCAACGCCATGACCACCGAATAGGTGAAGGTCTGGCGAAAGGCCGGATCGCCCAGAACCGAGCGATAGGCGTCCAGCGAATATTCTCCGCGCCGCATCCGCAGGGAAAATTCGATGGTGCCGATCAGCGGCAGCAGGAAATACAGCCCGCCGACCAGCAGCGCGACCCAGGACCACAGCCGCTTCATCGCATCCACCGTTCGGCGCGGCTGCGCATGATGACATAGGCGAGGTTCGCCAGGCCGGTGACGACGATCATGCCGAAGGCCATGGCATAGCCCAGGTGCGGATCCTGCAGCACGTCGCCCCGGATCTGCGCAAACAACATGATCGGCACGATCGACAGCGACGATCCGGTCAGCGCATAGGCGGTGGCCACCGCGCCGAAACTGTTGGCAAACAGCAGCGCAAAGGTGCCCAGCAGCGACGGGAACAGGATGGGCAGCGCCACCATCCGCCAGTATTGCCCGCCGCTGGCGCCCAGAACCTCGGCCGCCTCGCGCCATTCGCGGCGCAGCCCTTCAAGCGCGGGGGTGATGATCAGGATCATCAACGGGATCTGAAAGAACAGATAGGTCAGCGTCAGGCCCCAGAAGGACAGCAGGTTGAAGCCCATGGCATAGATGTTGATGCCGAACCACTGCCGCAGCAGCAGCGTGACCAGCCCGACCCGTCCCAGCGTGGCGATGAAGGCGAAGGCCAGCGGCACCCCGGCGAAATTCGAGGCTACCCCCGAAAAGGTCATCAGCGGCGCCTTGATCCAGCCGGGCAGGCCGCCCATCACCACCGCCGCCGCCATGGCAAAGCCGATCAGGCAGCCCAGCAGCGCCGAGGCCAGCGAAATCTTGATCGAGATGGCAAAGCTGTCGACGATGCGCGGCGCGCCAAGCCCGGCCAGATTGGCCAGGGTAAAATCGCCCTGCGGCGTGCGAAAGGCGCCGATGACGATGTTCATGGTCGGCAAGATCAGAAACAGCGCCGCAAAGGCGAAAAAGGGCACAACGCCCAACCAGTTCCAGCCGATCTGCTTCATCTTGCCTCGTTGTCCGTGCAGGCGCGGCCCCGTCCGGGAACGGGGCCGCGGCCGATCATTCCTTGACCGCCGCGCCGACGACGCGGTCCCAGCCCTCGGTCACGACCTTCTTGTTCGCCTCTTGCTGTTCCAGCGTCGGGAACACGGCCTTTTCATAGGCGGCGGCTGGCGGCAGCGCGTCCAGCAGCTCCTGCGGCACCTTGCCGTTGGCGACCAGGTCGTTGAAGCGGATCGGGTGGCAATAACCCTTCAGCCAGGCCAGCTGGCCTTCATCGGAATACAGGTATTCCATCCACAGCTTGGCGGCATTGGGATGCGGCGCATAGGCCGAAATCGCCTGCACATAGACCCCGGCGACCACGCCATCCTCGGGGATGACCACCTCGACCGGCGGGTTACCGTTCAGGCTGTCGCGCCAGCTGAGCAGGTTGTAATCCCAGGCGGTGACGATCGGGGTCGCGCCCTGGGCGATGGTGGCCGACTTGCCGATCACCGGAACGAAGTTGCCGGCCTTGTTGATCTCGGCCATCAGCTCCATGCCCTTCTGCCCCGAAGCCTCGCCCGGCTCGCCGCCCGCGGCGATGCCCGCCGCCATCACCGAGATGATCGCCTGCGCGGATGCGCGCGGATCGCCGGCCAGGGCAAAGGCATTGGCATATTCGGGCTTGGTCAGATCCTTCCAGGTCCGCGGCACCTCGTCGATCAGGTCGGTGTTCACGCCAAAGGCCATCACCCCGTAGTAATCGCCATACCAGTAGCCTTCGGCATCCTTGGCATCATCGGGGATCGTGTCCCAGGTCGCCACCTTGTAGGGCTGGATCAGCCCCTCGGCCTTGGCCTGCGGCCCGAAGGACAGGCCCACATCGATGACATCGGGGGCTTGCGGACCCTTGTTGTCCTTGTTGGCGCGGATCGCCTCAAGCTCGTCGGCGGAACCGGCGTCGGGGTTCAGTTCGTTGACCTTGATTTCGGGGTATTTCTTCTTGAACCCCTCGATCACGCCACCATAGTTGCACCAGTCATGCGGCAGGGCGATGGTGGTCAGCATGCCTTCGGCCTTGGCCGCCTCTTCCAGCGCCGCCAGATCCTGTGCCAAAGCCACGCCAGAGGTCGCCAGCGCGATCAGCGCCGCAAGCCCCGCAGCCGTCGATTGAACAGTCATCGTCAACTCCCTTGTGAACGTCCCTTGTGAACGCGCCGCCGGTGGCGGCCTGTCAGCCACCTAGCGGTCCCCCGTGACAGTTGTGCGACACAGACCACGGCAAATCAAAGGTTTTTTCCAAAGCTTACCCAAGGTAAGGATGGCTGTCTTGCGGTCATGGCACCAGCGTGACCGTGGCCTTCATGCCATGTCCGCCGATCCGATACAGCGCCTCGATCCGCTGGCCGGCGACGGCCGGCTGGGGGGCACCGAACGAGCCCAGCGAAATCACCGAACCGGGTTTGAGCTGATAGGGGCTGTTTTGCACCAGCCACAGCACCACATCCAGCGGATGCCCCAGCAACATATCCCCCCGCCCGGTGGTGACTGCCTGACCGTTGCGGCGCAGCTCGACCGTCAGCGTTGCCAGGTCGGCCACGGGATCGGCCAGATCGGCGATGGCGATACCCCGTCCAAGCACCCCCCGCCAGGGCGCGGCGCCATAGGCGACCATCAACGGCCCGCTGAGCTGAACATCCTTGCGCAGCGCCAGATCGGGGATTTCGATAAAGGGCCTGACATCGCGCAAGGCGCGCACGACCTCTTCGCGCGTGCGCGCCTGCATGATGGCGCCATCCTCCACGGTCACGACCAGATCGGCTTCGAACATGGGCGCACGGCTGCCCGCCAGGCTCAGCCGCGATCCGTCGGGCACCAGCATCGGGGCGAACAGCGCCCCGGTCAGCGGGCCGTCGACACCGAAGCGGCGCTGCACCTCGCGCGAGGTGAAGCCCACCTTGACGCCGACGGGCGGCCCCATCTCGGCCTCGAGCACGCTGCGAAAGCTGGCATAAGCGCAGGCGCCCTCTTCGACGGTGCGCACCAGCGGATCGGGCAGGCGCTGACCGGCCAGCCAGCCGCGCGCTGCGTTCTGCATCAAGGTTGCGTCCGGGCACGCCGCATGCACAGCCCCGCCGAAAAGCAGCGCGGCCGCAACCACATAACAAAGTCTCATCGAAAACCCCTCAAGCCAGCCCTGCAACGATGCCGCAAGACGACTGCCATGTCACCGGGGATTCTGCGTCTGCACCCGGCAGATGTTTGCATCCCCGTCTCCATCGCCTAGAACAGCAGCCATCGCAGCATGAAGGCAGCAGATGAGCGAACAACCGACCCCGATGATGGCGCAATATCTGGCGATCCGCGCGGCCAATCCGGGGGCGCTGCTGTTCTATCGCATGGGCGATTTCTACGAGATGTTCTTTGACGACGCGGTGGCGGCGGCGGCGGCGCTGGACATTGCGCTGACCCGGCGCGGCACGCATCAGGGACAGCCGATCCCGATGTGCGGCGTGCCGGTGCACGCGGCGGAATCCTATCTGCTGACCCTGATCCGCAAGGGGTTTCGCGTCGCCATCGCCGAACAGCTCGAAGATCCGGCCGAAGCGAAGAAGCGCGGCAGCAAATCCGTGGTCGCCCGCGACGTGGTGCGCCTGGTTACCCCCGGCACCCTGACCGAGGAAAGCCTGCTCGAGGCGCGGCGCCACAATTTCCTGGCCAGCTTTGCCAGCGTGCGCGAGGAATCGGCGCTGGCCTGGGCCGATATCTCGACCGGGGCGCTGCGGGTCATGCCCTGCCCGCCGGCGCAACTGGGACCGGAACTGGCGCGCCACGCGCCGCGCGAACTGCTGGCGGTCGAGGGCAGCGGCCTTGACCAGCTGGCGCAAGAGGCGGGGGCGGCGCTGACCGAACGGCCCGCCGCCAGTTTCGACAGCAGCGCCGGCGCCCGGCGGCTATGCGCGCTGTTCCAGGTCCAGACGCTGGAAGGCTTCGGCCAGTTCTCGCGGGCCGAGCTGGCGGCGCTGGGGGCGATCGTCGACTATCTGGAACTGACGCAAAAGGGGCGGATGCCGCTGCTGCGCCCGCCCCAGCGCGAAAACCCGGGCGGCAGCATGCAGATCGATGCCGCGACGCGCCGCAACCTGGAACTGACCCAGGCACTGTCGGGTGGGCGCGAGGGTAGCCTGCTGGCCGCCATCGACACCACGGTGACCGCCGCCGGCGCGCGGCTGCTGGAGCGGCGCATCAGCGCGCCCTCGCGCGATCTGTCCGCCATCCGCGCGCGTCACGACGCGGTGGAATGGCTGCTGGACGATCCGCCGCTGACCGCCCGCCTGCGCGAGGCGCTGGCGCGGGTGCCCGACATCGACCGCGCCCTGTCGCGGCTGGCGCTGGATCGCGGCGGCCCGCGCGATCTGGCCGCGATCCGCGCGGGCCTGGTGCAGGCCGAATGCATCGCGGCGCTGCTGCGACACGATCCCCCGCCGCTGCTGGCGCAAGCGGCCTCGGACCTGATCGGGCATCAGGGGCTGATCGCGCTGCTGCAATCGGCCCTTGTCGAGGAGCCGCCGCTGCTGTTGCGCGACGGCGGCTTCGTCGCCCAAGGCCATGACGCGGAACTGGACGAAACCCGCGCCCTGCGCGACGAAGGCCGCGCCGTCATCGCCCGGATGCAGGCCGATTACATCGCCGAAACCGGCGTGCAGAGCCTGAAGATCAAGCACAACAACGTCCTGGGCTATTTCATCGAAACCACCGCCACCCATGCCGAACGCATGCTGGCCCCGCCGCTGAGCCAGCGCTTCATCCATCGGCAGACGACCGCCAACCAGATCCGCTTTACCACCGTCGAGCTTTCCGAGCTCGAGGCGCGCATCCTCAACGCCCGCGACCGCGCGCTCGAGATCGAGCGGGCGGTATTCGCCCGGCTGAACCGCGCGGTGCTGGATCAGGCCGGGCCCCTGGGCCAGACCGCCCGGGCGCTGGCGGAAATCGACCTGGCCGCGGCCTTTGCCGACCTGGCCGCGGCGCAGGGCTGGACCCGCCCCCAGATCGACGACAGCCGTCGCCTTGTCGTCGAAGGGGGGCGCCATCCGGTGGTCGAACGCGCGCTCAGGCGCAAGGGACAGGCGTTTGTCGCCAATGACTGCGCCCTGACCCAGGGCGACACCCCCGCCATCTGGTTGCTGACCGGCCCGAACATGGCCGGCAAATCGACCTTTCTGCGCCAGAACGCGCTGATCGCGATTCTGGCGCAGGCCGGCAGCTTCGTGCCGGCGCGCCGGGCGGAACTGGGGCTGGTCAGCCAGCTGTTCAGCCGCGTCGGCGCCGCGGACGACCTGGCGCGCGGACGCTCGACCTTCATGGTCGAGATGGTCGAGACGGCGGCGATCCTGAACCAGGCCGATGACCGGGCCCTGGTGATCCTGGACGAAATCGGCCGCGGCACCGCCACATGGGACGGGCTCAGCATCGCCTGGGCGGTGCTGGAACACCTGCATGCCAAGAACCGCTGCCGGGCGCTGTTCGCCACCCATTACCACGAGATGACGGCCCTGTCGGCGCGGCTCGACGGGGTGGAAAACGCCACCGTGGCGGTGCGCGAATGGGAAGGAGAGGTGATCTTTCTGCACGAGGTGCGCAAGGGCGCGGCCGACCGATCCTATGGCGTGCAGGTGGCGCGGCTGGCGGGCCTGCCCGAGGCGGTGGTCGCCCGCGCCCGCGACATCCTGGAACAGCTGGAAAGCGGCGCGCGCGAGGGCGTGGGCAAGCCGGCGGCGCTGCTTGATGACCTGCCGCTGTTCCGCGCCGCCCCCCCGGCCACGCCCGCCCCGCCCATACGCCCTTCGCAGGTCGAAGAGCGGCTGCGTGCCCTGAACCCCGACACCATAAGCGCCCGCGAGGCGCTGGATCTGGTCTATGAATTGCGGGCGATGCTGGATCAGCCTGCCGCCGAATAGGCGCGCCCGCCCTGGTCCAGAGCCTCGTCCACAAGGGTCAGGATGCGGCGTGTCGCCTGACGGCCGATGTGGATGCCCAGCAACCCTTCGGTGATCGGCGGCACCTCGGCCGCGGCGGGGATGCCGGCGATATCGGCAAAGACCGTATCATAGCGACAATGCGCGACATGGGCACAGGGCAGGAAATCGCCCCAGCGATGCAGCTGGGTCTGGCGCGTGCCGATTTCTATGACCAGCGCATCGCGCCGGGCATAGATCATGTTGGCCAGCCCCGCGCCATGCGGCGCCACCACGATGTCGGCGGCCTGCATCTGCGCGATCTGCTGCAATGGCGGCAGATGCTCGAAGGCCACCTGTTCAAAGCCGCGCGCCTTAAGCGCCGCCAGCAGATCGCCATGCCCGGTCAGGCCGCGGGCGCGCGCCTCTCCCCCCTCGTCGCGGCCCATCCATATCAGCCGCGGCAACCCCTCGCCGGCCTTGTGCGGCAACTGGCGAAGGGCATGATCGCGCAGCAGCCGCAAGCTGCTGTCGAAACTGGCCATGACCACGCTCTTGCGGCTGGACTGGTCATGGCGCAATGCCGTGGCCCAGCGCGGATCGACGCCGGGACCGGCCAAGGCCTTGGCGATGCGGGGATCCTCGACCTGATAAAGGTAATGACGGTGGTTATACAGCGAACGCACCCGGTCATAGCTGCGCGCCGCGCTGATGAACTGCACCCGCGACGCCAGTTCGGGAAACAGCGCCTGGATGAAGCCTTCGACAAAGCCGCGCACATTGTCATGCGGCAGGTGCAGGTTGATCGGCTGGTCGCCGGCGTCACTGGCCAGCTGCGCCAGACAGCCGAGGGTTTCGGTGCTGAAATGGAAATAGTTGAAGCCATTCTTCAATTCGATGGCCACGGGCAGGTCTGAAACATCTTCCTTCCACACCGGCAGAGGCACGCGGGCATCGCGCCGGGCCCGGCGAAAGGCCTGGCGCAGCCGGTCCTGGCGCCAATCCTCGGGGTTCTGCTGGTCGAATTTCTTGCGCATCCGGGTGCCGGCCGCACCGTTCAGCCAGATCCTGCCGTCGATCATCGCGAAGGAATTTCGAAACACCGCATTTTCCAGCAGCACCGGAACGGTGGCGATTTCCATGACCGAGCCCAGCAGGCGCTGCTGCTGGCGGTCGATGGCGACCTGCTGGGCAGCGCGCAAGTCATCTTCATCGCTTTCGCCGAACAGGCGCACCGCGGCGCCGGTCGCGGGGCGGATCACCCAGCCGGGACGCGGCGCCAGGTAATGCAGGCCCGGATGCAGGCCGGGCATGTGAAACACACCCATAGGCGGCCGTCGCAGTTCCATCGACATCTTCGCTCCCCCCGGCCGCAGCAGGCCGCCGCCACGCTAGATCGTCACCCGGCTGAAACTGTCGCGCAAGGCCGCCGACCAGGCGGCCGACATGGCCATGAATGCCGGATCGCCTTCGGGGATGCGCCGACGATGGTCAAGCCGCGCCTGTCCTGCGCGAATGACGGCCAGATCCAGCGGCATTCCCACCGACAGGTTGGATCGCAAGGTCGAATCCATCGACAGCAGCACCGCCTTTTGCGCATCCGCAAGCGATGTGTCGGGCCGCACCACCCGATCCAGGATCGGCTTGCCGTATTTGTGTTCGCCGATCTGCAGAAAGGGGGTGTCCTCGGTTGCCTCGATGAAGTTGCCTTCGGGATAGATCAGGAACAGCCGCTGCGGGCCGCCGCGGATCTCGCCGGCCACGATCATGCTGGCACTGGCCTGTTGGCTGAGATCGCGGCACTGGTCAACGATATGGCGCCGGGTGCGGTTGAGCGCGTCGCCGATCATCGTCGCCACCCTCAGCATGTTGGGCGCGCGCATGATCGAGGTGGTTTCGTCCGCCTCGGGGTGGTCGATGGCCTCTTGCAGCCGGCCCAGCGCCGTTTGCGTCACCGACAGGCTGCCCGCGGTCATCACCACGATCACCCGTTCGCCCGGCTGCTCGAAAAAGAACATCTTGCGATAGGTCGAGATATTGTCCAGCCCGGCATTGGTGCGCGTGTCCGACAGCAGCACCAGCCCTTCGTTCAGCTTCAAACCCACGCAATAGGTCATGCGAGTCATGCTCCGCGCCTTTGTCTTGGGGATAAGGCGGCCGGGCGGGATGCGCAAGTTTTGCGCCGCGCTACTGTTCCATCGCCTCGACCAGAACACTGACATCCAGGCTTTCGGCTCCGGCCCCGAAGGTGGTGCCGCGCACCGGCGCCGCATCCGGCGCATCCAGACCCGAGGCCAGGCGCACATAGCGTTCGTCGGGGCAGCAGCCGTTCGCCGCGTCGAAACCGACCCAGCCCAGCGGGCCGACGTGCAGTTCGGCCCAGGCATGGGCTGCGTCCTGCCCGGCCTGGCCTGTGCCCGAATGCAGATAGCCCGACACATAGCGCGCCGGCAGGCCGCGCAGGCGGGCGCAGGCGATCAGGGCATGGGCGTGGTCCTGGCAGACGCCTTGCCCCAGGGCCAGCGCCTCGGCTGCCGAGGTGGCCGATTCGGTGACGCCGGGGACATAGGCGATGGCCTGATGGACCGCCCGCGCCAGCTGATGCGCCAGGTCCAGATTGTCCTGACCGGCGATGCCGCCCGCCAGCTCGGCCAGCGCCGCATCGGCCCGGGTCAGCGGCGTGTCGCGCAGATAGACTAACGGGCTGATCGTTTCGCGATGGCCGCGCAGCACGCCGGCGGTGTCGCGTGTCTCGACCTCGCCCGAGGTGGAAACGACCACAACCGCCACCGGGCCCCGCACCGTCCAGCTTTCGATCCAGTCGCCCGCCCCGTCGCGATAGCCCACCCCCCTTTGACCGCCGCTGACGGCAATGGTCCAGTCCAGCACCTTCTGCCCTTCGGATACCGAAGGGGTCAGGCGCAGGCTCTGCACCAGCCCCTGCACCGGCGCGTCATAGCGATAGCTGGTTTCATGGGTGATCTTCAGCCGCATTTCCTTGCCCCCCTTACATCCTGCCGCTCAGGTAATCTTCATGCGCCGCGTCGGATATGGCGGCGATCTCGCCGATGAACCAGGACAGGAATTCGTGCAGCCCCTCGTCAAAGATGGCATCGATATCGCGGGCAACCAGTGCATCCAGCGTCTGGCGCGCATGATTGGCGGCGGTGGTCGGCGCGGTCTCGCCATAACGGCGCACCAGGCCGTCCAGATGCCACACCGCCTCGTAAAGCGATGTCAGCAGCGAACGCGGGCTTTCCCCGTTCAGGATCAGGAATTCGGCCACCTTGGCGGCCGTGACATCAACGCCATAGACCCATTGAAAGGCGCGATGCGCCGACAGCGCCCGCAGGATCACCTGCCACTGGTAGTTGTCCAGACCCGAGCCGATGAATTCGACGCGCGGCAGCAGCACGAAATACTTCACGTCCAGCAGGCGTGCGGTGGCGTCGGCGCGTTCCAGCGAATAGCCGAGGTTCATGAAATGCCAACCGTCGTTGCGCAACTGCGTCGCGGTCATTGCCCCGCGCACGGTGGCGCCGTGACGCGTGGTGAAATCGGTCAGCATCGCCGTATCCAGCTGATCTCGCGGGCGCTTTTCCAGTTCGCGCAGTTCCTGATAGCCCGTGTTCAGCGCATCCCAGACCTGACTGGTCAGCGCAGTGCGCACGATCCGTCCCCCCTCGCGCGCCTTTTCGATGCAGGACGCGACCGAGGACGGGTTGTCGTGGTTGAAAAAAAGCCAGTGTTCGATGTTTTCCTGATTTATCTGGTCGCCGTAATGCTGCGCAAAGGCCGTGCTGGCGCCCGAGGCGCGCAACAGCGATTCCCATTCGTTGCGATAGCCCTCGGGGGTGTTGGGCAGCAGGGTGATGCGTGCCCCCACGTCCAGCAGACGTGCGGCGGTTTCGGCGCGCTCGAGATGGCGGCCCATCCAGAACAGGTTGGCGGCGGTGCGGCTGAGCATGGCTGATCCCCCTTATTCCGACAGAACCCAGGTGTCCTTGACCCCGCCGCCCTGCGACGAGTTCACCACCAGCGAGCCTTCGCGCAGCGCCACCCGCGTCAGGCCGCCCGGCACCAGTTCGATGCGGTCGCCGCACAGGCAATAGGGACGCAGATCGACATGGCGCGGCGCAACCCCTTCGTCCACGAAGGTCGGGCAGGTCGACAGCGCCAGCGTCGGCTGGGCGATGTAGTTGTGGGGATTGGCCTTGATGCGTTCGGCGAATTCGTTGATCTCGGCGCGGGTCGCGCGCGGGCCGACCAGCATGCCGTAGCCGCCCGAGCCATGCACCTCCTTGACGACCAGATCGGCCAGATTGTCCATGACATAGCGGTAGTCGTCGTCGTTCCACAGCGTCCAGGTCTGGACGTTCTGCAACAGCGGCTCCTCGCCCAGGTAAAAACGCACCATCTCGGGCACGAAGGTATAGATCGCCTTGTCGTCGGCCACCCCCGCCCCCGGCGCCGAGGCGATGCTGACCCCGCCCGAGCGATAGACATCCATCAGCCCCGGAACCCCCAGCATGGAATCGCGCCGAAAGCACAGCGGGTCCAGAAAGGCATCGTCGATACGGCGATAGATCACGTCGACCCGCTTGGGGCCCTGGGTGGTGCGCATGTAGACAAAGCCGTTGTCGACAAACAGGTCGCTGCCCTCGACCAGCTCGACCCCCATCAGATTGGCCAGGAAACTGTGTTCGTAATAGGCGCTGTTGAAATGGCCCGGCGTCAGGATCACCACCGTCGGCGCACCTTCGCATTTCGCCGGCGCGACCGAGGCCAGGGTGCGGCGCAGCAGTTCGGGATAACGATCCACCGGTTCGATGCGGTTGTTGCGAAACAGCGCCGGGAACATGCGCATCATGATTTCGCGGTTTTCCAGCATGTAGCTGACGCCGGACGGGGTGCGGCAGTTATCCTCGAGCACATGGAACTCGTCGCGGCCGGTGCGCACGATGTCGATGCCGACGATGTGCGAATAGACCCCGCGCGGCGGCACGAAGCCGACCACCGATTTTTCATAGGCCTCGTTCTGATAGACCAGATGCGCGGGGATCCGGCCGGCACGCAGGATCTCGCCGCGGCCATAGACATCGCGCAGAAAGGCGTTCAGCGCCCGGGCCCGTTGCTTGATCCCGCGTTCCAGCTTGCGCCATTCGCTTTGCAGGAAAACCCGCGGCATCATGTCAAAGGGGATCAACCGGTCCGGATCGCCACCTTCGCCATAGACGGCAAAGGTGATGCCGATGCGGCGAAACAGCGACTCGGCCTCGGCCTGTTTCATCTGGCGGATCTCGGCCGGCATGGTCGCCAGCCAGTCCGACAGCATGGCATAGGGCTCGCGGACCTGACCGTTGTCCATCATCTCGTTAAAATACATCTTGTGCCCCCCTTTCCATGAACCCGATCTTGGCATGCGTCGAGCGGCTGTCCATAGCCCATGACAGGCAAGCGCATGCAATCCGGCCGATGCAGAAGCCCAAAGCAGCTTCTGCCTGCAAGGAAGGCAGCGGCAGGCAATCCGGTTCCCGCGCCGGTGCCCGGGCCGGACCGGAAAACTTTGATTAGAACTGCGCAGAGATTCTGCCCCTGTGGGTCCGGTCGGTTACGGATTTTTCAGCAATCCCGGGCTAGAAACGGGAAAGCGAGACCTTTGAGCCGGACGAATAAATGCACATGACCTTGCTTACTCACACCGATGGCATCACCCTGCGGGTCGAGGAAAAACGACTGGATGCCGCAATCGCCATCGCCTTCAAGGACAAGGTGCGCGCCATGATGGGCGATTCGGGCCCACAGGTGGTTCTGGACCTGTCGCAGGTCGATTTCATGGACAGTTCCGGCCTTGGTGCCGTCATCGCCCTGTTCAAGGCCATGCCTCCCGGGCGGCAGCTGGTTCTGGCCGGGCTGACCCCGAATGTGCAGCGCGTGTTCGAGCTGACGCGAATGGACAAGGTGTTCACCATCACGGATCGCGCGCCAGATGCCCTTCCGCAAGCGGAGGAACCGCAATGATGACAGCCACAGCAACCGCAGCGATTGGCCCGAACGCACGGCTGCGCCAGCCCCTGCCTGCGCGTCAGCCGATCTTTCACCGCATCTTTCGCGCCGAACCCATGACGGTGCGCGCGGCGCTGATGTTCCTGCGCGAACGCTTTCAGGGCAGCGCACAGGACGAGGTAATCGGCAAGCTGGAACTTGCCCTGGCAGAGGTGCTGAACAACATCTGCGAACACGGCATTCACGCCGATGCGCCCGGCATCGATGGCGCCACCCATCCGCCGGTGATCCACCTGTGCGTGGCACGCCATGTCGGCGGGATCGCATGTGCGATAACAGACGACGGCCGGCCGCTGCCCGAATCCTGCCTCAATCCGCGTCCGCTACCGCTCGGGCAAATGGATCTTGACCAGGTCGACGCGCTGATGCTGCTGCCCGAAGGCGGCTTTGGCTGGTATCTGATCCAGGGGCTGACGGTTTCGCTGAGCTATTTTCGCGAAGGCCGGCGAAACTTTCTGGCCTTCATCGTCCCGGTGACCGAGCCGCTGCACGCTGCGCCATCACGACCTGATCCTGAACCCGACGCCGAAGCTGCGATCAGTTGAGCCCGACCTGCAACGGATAGCGGCCATCCTCGAATTCCCCGAACATCTCGGTCACTTCCGGATGTTCCACGGGCTCGCCAGACGGATCGGGAATCAGGTTCTGTTCGGATACATAGGCGACATAGAAGGTCGCTTCGGTTTCGGCAAACAGGTGATAGAACGGCTGATTGCGGCTGGGACGCGACTCTTCGGGAATGGATTCATACCATTCCTCGGTATTGGCGAATTCGGGATCCACGTCGAAAACCACCCCGCGAAACGGATGCTCGCGGTGGCGGACGACCTGCCCGAGGTTGTATTTGGCGGTCTTGGACCGAATCCGCATCATATCCTTCCTGTCTGGCGCGGCTCTTACAGGTCCGGCGCTGCCCTGTCCACCTTTGCAAGGGAGCAGGCGAGATCTCATCACCGGGTTGCTGGCGGAATTTCCTCGGGCAGCAGCGGCACGGTCGATATCGACATCTTGGCCGAACCCTGATTAACCTGATTGGCATGGGCCAGATAGATCAGCACGTGGTTGGTTTCGTCATAGATCCGCTTGACCCGCAGGCTTTTGAAGATCAGCGACCGCGAGGCGGAAAAGACATCCTCGCCCTTGGCGCCACGGCGGATATCGCCCAGTCGGATCGGTCCCGTGCGCGTGCATTCGATGGCCGAATTGGACGGATCCTCGAACCAGTTGCCCTGGCTGAGCCGATCCAGCATCGAGCGGTCGAAATAGGCAAGATGGCAGGTCACGCCGGATACCTGGGGATCGGCGATCGCTTCGATCACGATGTCGTTGCCGACCCAATCCACCCCGACCTTGCCCACCACCTCGGCGGCCGCCGGGCCCGCCATCAGCAACAAGGCGACAGGAATTGCCTTCATCATGACCTCCGCAAGGCTTGGCAGCAGCAATGTGGCGACGGCCGCCAGCGGCTACAAGCCCCCCGGACCCGGCGTCAACGGCTGACGTCCCTCTGCGGTCAGCAGCTGCGGCTGCCCGCCCTCGATCACCACGGCACTTAGCGGGCCGCCATAGGCGGCGCCGGTATCGATCGCCAGACGATTGCCGAAATGCGTCACCCGGTCCACCGGCGAATGGCCGTGCACCACCAGCACCCCATGGTCGCTGCCGCTGTCCAGAAAGCTGCGCCGGATCCAGACAAGGTCATGTTCGGTCTGCCGCGACAGATCGACACCGGGCCGAATGCCGGCATGGACGAACAGCGCCTGCGGTGTCAGATGCCACAGCGGCAAGGCTGCCAACCAGTGCAGATGCGCCTGCGGCACCCTTTCCAGCACCTGCGCATGGGCACGTGCATGGTCCGCCGTCTCGAGGACACCATAGGAGGCCAGCGTTTCCGCCGCCCCCAGCCCCGGATGATCCAGCCAGTGCTGCCCCGAAGCCAGCCCCGGATCGATCCAGTCCGGCCGGGCGGCAAAGCGCGGCAGGAAGCGGTCGTGATTGCCGCACAGCACGATCCATGGCCGGCCTTCGGCCTGGCCCTGCATCAGGTAATCGACCACGCCGCGCGAATCCGGTCCGCGATCCAGCAGGTCGCCGACATGGACGACGGCAGCCTTGCCGGGATGACGGCTCAGATCGGCCGCGATCAAGGCATGGGCCTGGTGCAGCAGTTGCAGATGGCCGTGAATATCGCCGATGGCATAGATCCGCATCGCGCCCCCTTGTCTTTGGTCCCGGACCGAACGCCCGGGACCATGGCCGGGTTCAGACCTCGAAATGCAGCGGGCGCACCTGCAGGAACTTGCCGGTCGCGCGCAGCGCCTCGAGTGCCTCGGGCTTCAGGGCCTCGTCCAGATACAGGATGGCGATGGCATCGTCGCCGGTGCGGGTGCGGCCCAGGGTAAAGTTGGCGATGTTCACCCCCAGGTCGCCCAGCGTCATGCCCAGCGCCCCGATCACCCCCGGCACGTCCTTGTTGCGGGTGTAAAGCATATGTTCGCCCACCTCGGCCTCGATGTTGATGCCGCGGATCTGGATGAAGCGCGGCTTGCCATCGCTGAACACCGTGCCGGCAATCGAACGCTCGCGCGTTTCGGTGACCACGGTGGCCTTGATATAGCCGTCAAACACTCCCGACTTCGCCTGGGTGGTGGTGGCGACCTGCACGCCGCGTTCATGCGCCATCACCGGGGCCGAAACCATGTTCACATCGGGGTTCGTGGCCTTCATCACCCCGGCGATCGCGGCGGCGTTCAGCGCCTTGAGGTTCATTTCCGACGCGACCCCGTCATAAAGCACGTTGATCGCCTTGATCGGTTCGTCGGTCATCTGACCGATGAAGGCGCCCAGATGCCCGGCCAGCTTGATCCACGGACCCATCACCGCAGCCTCTTCGGCGGTGACCGAGGGCATGTTCAGCGCATTCTGCACCGCACCGGTCAGCAGATAATCCGACATCTGTTCGGCGACCTGCAGAGCGACGTTTTCCTGCGCTTCGTTGGTCGAGGCGCCCAGATGCGGCGTTACCACCACATTGGGCAGGCCGAACAGCGGGCTTTCGGTCGCCGGCTCGGTCGCGAACACATCCAGCGCCGCGCCGGCGACATGGCCGCTTTTCAGCATTTCGGCCAGCGCCTCCTCGTCGATCAGGCCACCGCGGGCGGCGTTGATGATGCGCACGCCCTTCTTGGTCCTGGCCAGGTTTTCTCGCGACAGGATGTTGCGGGTCTTGTCGGTCAGGGGCACGTGCAGGGTGATGAAATCGGCCTTGGCCAGCAGCTCGTCCAGCTCGACCTTCTTCACCCCCAGTTCGACGGCGCGTTCCTCGGACAGGAAGGGGTCAAAGGCCAGCACCTTCATCTTCAGCCCCAGGGCACGGTCGATGACGATGGAACCGATGTTGCCCGCGCCGATCACGCCCAGCACCTTGTTGAAGAGTTCCACCCCCATGAAGCGGTTCTTTTCCCACTTGCCGGCATGGGTCGAAACCGAGGCCTCGGGCAGTTGTCGCGCAACGGCGAACATCAGCGCGATGGCATGTTCGGCAGTGGTCACGCTGTTGCCGAAGGGGGTGTTCATCACGATCACCCCCCGTTTCGACGCCGCCGGGATGTCGACATTGTCCACGCCGATGCCGGCGCGGCCGATCACCTTCAGATTGGGGGCGTTTTCCAGCAGCTTGGCCGTCACCTTGGTGGCCGAGCGGATCGCCAGCCCGTCATACTGGCCGATCACCTCGGCCAGCTTTTCCTTGTCCTTGCCCAGATCGGGCAGGTAATCCACATCGACGCCGCGATCGCGAAAGATCTGGACGGCGGTTTCCGAAAGCTTGTCCGAAACAAGAACCTTGGGCATGGGAAGCATCCTTCTGGATATGCAGGGTCGGCGGCGCGGCGGGCGCGACGCGGGCTGGCATGTCGGGGGTGGGGCCGATCCGGCCGGTCGCCCGCCGGATCGGGCGGCCGGTCAGGCGGCGGCGGCCTGGGCCTCGATCTCGGCCAGATAGGCGTATTCGATCCAGGGCATCAGTGCCGCGACATCGCTGGTCTCGACGGTCGAGCCGCACCAGATGCGTAGGCCGGGCGGGGCATCGCGATAGCTGCCGGCGTCCAGGGCCACGCCCTCTTTCTCAAGCCGCTTGGCTACGGCCTTGGCAAAGGCCGCACCGTCGCGAATGCGCGGATCGGTAAAGCGCAGGCAGACCGAAGTTGTCGAGGCGGTGGCCGGATCCTCGGCCAGGTCGGCGATCCAGTCCTTGTCGGCGATGAAATCGCGCACGGCGCGGGCATTCGCCTCGGCCCGGGCGATCAGCGCACCGCGCCCGCCCAGCGCCTGCGCCCATTTCAGCGCCACCAGGTAATCCTCGACGCACAGCATCGATGGGGTGTTGATGGTTTCGCCCTTGAAGATGCCCTCGATCAGCTTGCCGCCCTTGGTCAGGCGAAAGATCTTGGGCATCGGCCAGGCGGGGGTGTGGCTTTCCAGCCGCGCAACGGCGCGCGGCGACAGGATCAGCACGCCATGACCGCCTTCGCCGCCCAGCACCTTCTGCCAGGAAAAGGTGACCACATCCAGCTTGTCCCAGGGCAGGTCCATGGCAAAGGCGGCGCTGGTCGCGTCGCAGATGGTCAGCCCGGCGCGGTCGGCCGGGATCGCGTCGCCATTCGGCACCCGCACGCCAGAGGTGGTGCCGTTCCAGGTGAACACCACGTCATGGTCGAAATCGACCTGGGTAAAATCGACGATCTTGCCGTAATCGGCCTTGCGCACCACCGCATCCAGCTTCAGCTGCTTGACCACGTCGGTCACCCAGCCTTCGCCGAAGCTTTCCCAGGCCAGCATCTCGACCCGGCGCGGACCCAGCAGCGACCACAGCGCCATTTCCACGGCGCCGGTATCCGATGCCGGCACGATGCCGATGCGGTAATCGGCCGGCACGCCCAGCACTTCGCGCGTCAGCTCGATCGCCTCGGCCAGCTTGGCCTTGCCGATGGCGGCGCGATGCGAACGGCCCAGAGGCGCGTCTGCAAGCATGTCCAGCGAGAAATTGGGGATCTTGGCACAGGGGCCCGACGAGAAGCGCGGATTGACCGGTCGCGCGGCCGGAGCAGTGATGCTCATATGCTAGCCTTCCAGCTATGAAGCGCCGCGTTGGGGCGGCGTGTCCCGCTGACCGCCATAATGCTGGCGCACGATTCCTGCAACCGAAATCTTGCACGCGCCACATGATTGCGGCCGGCCCGCAATTTGGGCTAGTGCTGCGGCCATATCCTGCGCCGGAGCCTTCATGCATACCGTGACCATCCTTGCCGCGCCCGCACGGGCCGATCTGACCCCCGCAATCGTGAACGGATTGCGCGATCGCTGGGCCGGCGGGTCGGTGATCTGGCTGGCCCAGGGGGTCGCCGCAGAGTTTGCGCTGGCTGAGGTTCCGACCGATTTCTGGGAATGCTGGCAGGATTTGCAGGACCGCGGCCTGGATCTGGCGATCCAGGCGACCCGTGGGCGACGCAAGGCGGTTCTGCTGGCGGACATGGATTCGACGATGATCCAGCAGGAATGCATCGACGAGCTGGCCGATTTCGCCGGTGTCGGCGCGCGCGTCGCCGCCATCACCGCCGCGGCGATGAACGGCGAGCTGAATTTTCACGAGGCGCTGATCGCGCGCGTCGGCCTGCTGGCCGGCCTGCGTGAAAGCGTCATCGACCAGGTGCTGGACAGCCGCATCACCCTGGCGCCGGGCGGGCGCGAGCTGGTGGCCACCATGCGCGAGCAGGGCGCCTATACTGCGCTGGTGTCGGGCGGCTTCACGGTGTTCACCGGGCCGGTGGCGGCGGCGCTGGGCTTTCACGAACACCGCGCCAACACGCTTTTAGCCGAGGACGGCGTGCTGACCGGCCATGTCAGCCTGCCGGTGCTGGGCCGCGAGGCCAAGATCGAGGCGCTGGAACAGATCACCGCCGCCCGCGGCCTTGCCCCGGCGGACGCGCTGGCCGTGGGCGACGGCGCCAACGATCTGGGCATGTTGCAACTGGCCGGCATGGGGGTGGCGCTGCACGCCAAGCCCGCCGTCGCCGCGCAGGTCAGCCTGCGCGTCAATCATGGCGATCTGACGGCACTTCTGTATCTGCAAGGCTACGCGGCCGAGGAATTTGCCCGCTGAACCGCCCTGCCCTACGGCGCAAGCCTGCATCACTTGCCGGGAAAGCGTGGATTGGCTTTCCGTGCGGCTTGCGATGGTAACGTTTCGGTGACACAAGCAGCGCATGAAACCGCGCTACAAGGCCCTTTCCGTTCATCTGCTGACTGCCACCGGGGCGGTGCTGTCGATGCTGGCCTTGCTGGCGGCGGTTCAGGCGGAATGGTCGCAGATGTTTTTGTGGCTGGTCATCGCGCTGATCGTGGACGGGGTCGATGGGCCGCTGGCCCGGCGCTATCAGGTCAAGACCAACTGGCCGACCTATGACGGCGTGTTGATGGACCTGATCATCGACTATCTGACCTATGTGTTCATCCCGGCCTATGCGCTGTTCATGTCGGGGCTGCTGCCGGGCTGGACGGGCTGGATCGCGATCATCGCCATCACCTATGGCAGCGTGATCTATTTCGCCGACACCCGCATGAAGACAAAGGACAATTCCTTTGCCGGCTTTCCGGCCTGCTGGAACATGGTGGTGCTGGTCCTGTTCGCGCTGAAGCCGAACTTCTGGGTTATCCTGCTGGTGGTGGTCGCCCTGGCACTGACCATGTTCAGCAACGTGAAATTCATCCATCCGGTGCGAACCGAACGCTGGCGCTGGCTGTCTCTGCCGATCACCGCCGCCTGGATCGGTTTTGCGGTCTGGGCGGTCATGGTCGACTTCCACCCCGAAAGCGTGGCGCGCTGGGGGCTGCTGCTGACCTCGCTCTGGCTGATGTTTGCCGGACTTGCCCAGCAACTGACACAGAGAAGGGCTTGATCGCGGCCCGTTTTGCCGGAAAGCTACCGGTGACATTCATCTGGCGGGGGGCAGCGATGTTTGGACGATTGATGCGGGCGGCGGCGATCGGCGTCATGCTGGTGGGTCCGGCGCAGGCCGCGCAGGACAGCATTACCCTGGCCATGGTGCTGGAGCCACCGAATCTGGACCCGACCGGGGGCGCGGCCGCCGCCATCGATGAGGTTGTCTATGCCAACCTGTTCGAGGGGCTGACCCGAATCGCCCCGGACGGCAGCGTGGTGCCGGCGCTGGCCGAAAGCTGGCAGGCCGAGGATGGCGGCAAGAGCTATCTGTTCCGCCTGCGCTCTGGCGTCACCTTTCACGACGGCAATGCCTTCGACGCCCAGGACGTGATCTTTTCGCTGGATCGCGCCCGCGCCGCCGACAGCACCAATGCCCAGAAAGCGCTGTTCGAGGGGATCGACAAGGTCGAGGCGCTGGACCCGCTGACTGTGCGGGTGACGTTGAAATCCCCCGATGGCGGCTTCCCCTTCAAGATGGCCTGGGGCGACGCGGTGATGGTCGATCAGGCATCTGTGGCCGATCTGGCCACACGTCCCGTGGGCACCGGACCGTTCCGGTTCGGCGAATGGAAACAGGGCGACCACATCACCCTGACCGCATATGACGGCTATTGGGGCGAAAAGCCGGCGATCAAGACCGCCACCTTCCGCTTCATCGGCGACCCGACCGCGGCATTTGCGGCGATGATGGCGGGCGACATCGACGCCTTCCCGATCTATCCGGCGCCCGAAACCCTGGCGCAGTTGCAGGCCGATCCGCGCTTCAAGGTGCTGGTGGGCACGACCGAGGGCGAAACCATCCTGGCGATGAACCACAAACACCCGGCGCTGGCCCAGCTGAAGGTGCGTCAGGCGATCGGCCACGCCATCAACCGTGCCGAACTGATCGAGGGGGCCATGTTCGGCTATGGCACCCCCATCGGCACCCATTTCGCGCCGCACAATCCCGATTACGTCGATCTGACTGCGAAATCGCAATACGATCCCGAACTGGCGCGCAAGCTGCTGGCCGAGGCCGGCGTGCAGGATCTGACCCTGCGCCTGGCCCTGCCGCCCACCCCCTATGCGCGTCGCGGCGGCGAGATCCTGGCGGCGCAGTTGCGCGCGGTCGGCATCCAGACCCAGGTGACGAACATGGAATGGGCGCAATGGCTGGAACAGGTGTTCAAGACGGCCGATTACGACCTGACCGTCATCAGCCATGTCGAGCCCATGGACATCGGCATCTATGGGCGCGACAAATATTACTTCAACTACAGCAACCCCGCCTTTGCCGAGGTGATGGCACAGCTGGAGGCCGCCACCGATGCGGGCGAGCGTTCGGCACTGCTGAAACAGGCGCAAGAAATCCTTGCCGACGATGCTGCCAACGCATTCCTGTTCCAGCTGGCCAAGACCGGCGTCGCCAAGGCCGAACTGGAAGGGTTGTGGGAAAACGCACCGATGCCGGCCAATGATCTGACTGCCGTGCGCTGGAAGGATTGATCCGTCTGGTCGCGGCGATCAGTTCTTCAGCACCAGGCAACGCCCGCCCAGGCTGCGCAGCCGGTTGCAAAAGGCATAGGCCTCGGTCTTGTTGGAATAGCCGATCTGCGCGGTATAAAGCGTGCGCGGCCCGCCCGAGACCTTGCGCCGCACATAGCTGACGCGCTTGCCGCCCAGGATGGGACGCAGTTGCCGGTTCAGCCGCGACACCTGCTCGGTGACGCCCGACTGGCTGGGATGGGTGGCCACGATCACGCCCCAGGGCCAGGGGTGATCGGGGGTCTTGAACTCGCGCAGCTTGCGCGAACCGGCCAGCTGCACACAGGCATCGCGGAACGGGCGTTGCTTGTCCAGGCGGATGTCCAGCTGCTGCGGCGGGTTGTCGCGCCAGTTCCAGGCCGTCAGCCCGGTGATCGCCTGCACGTAATCCTGGGTTTCCCAGGGCAGGCTGCCGCCCTGCGCGATGAAGCGCGCTGCACGGTTTTCACCGCCGTTATAGGCCACGGCCGCCAATCCGGCGTTTCCGAAACCGTCGATCAGCCGCCGCAGATAGGCGGCGCTGGCCTCGATCGCCTTGGCGGGGTTGAAAGGATCGTCCAGCCCGACCATGGCGGCCGTGCTGGGCATGAACTGGGCAATGCCCATGGCCCCGACAGGGCTGACGGCGCCCGGCTCGAACAGGCTTTCCTTCCACAACAGGCGGGCAAGGAAATGCGGATCCAGATTGTGCCGCCCGGCCGAACGCTCGATGGCGAAGCACACGTCCGGCACATAGCTGCGCAGCGAGATGCAGCTGGCGCCGTCGGCAGTGCAGCGCAGCTGATCGTGATGGCGCGGCGCGGCACGCCCCGCCACTGCATCCAAAGCCTCGTAAGCCACAAGCGGCGTGGCCATGATCGCCAGGACAAGGGCAAGCAGCAGTCTGAACATCGCATACTCGGAAACGGGATGATGTCCAGATAGCAGCGTCGCCGGCAGTTGCAAACAGTTCAGACGCTCAGGACTTGCCCGCTGCCGGCTTGCGGCGCGGCCTTGCCCCCGGCTTCGCAGCGGCTTCGGCCTTGGCCGCGCCGGGCCGGGCCGCCTTGCGTGCCGCCTGACGCGCGGCCTTTTCGGCGTCCTTCTGGCGCTTGCGCTCGGCCTTTTCGGCCTGTCGGGCGGCCTTGCGCTGTGCCCGCAGTTCGGCACCGCCCTCCTCCTTGCGGCGGTCCTTCTCGGCCTGGACCCGGCGGATGGCCAGACCCAAGGCCTGGGCCAAAGGCTTGTCTTGCGTGGTCTTTTTCAGATGGCGCAACTGCTGGTGCAACGCCTTCAGCCCCGCGCGGTCCAGCGCCGCCAGACCTGCCGCGCGGCTGCGGGCAATCAGCGCCTGGGCGTCCTCTGCGCCGCTTCCCGGATCGGCGGGCGCAAACTGCGGCTCTTGCAGATGCTCGGCAGGGGATTGGGGCAAATCGGGGTCAGCGGCCATGGCGATCCTTCAAGACGCGGTTGCTGATCGGCAATCTGCCACGGCAGCGGGTTCTGCGCCAGATCGAAGGCCCCGGCGTCCAGGCCGGGGCGCATCATGGCTGACATACGCCTCCAGGGTCAGGGCGTGGTGGCCTGGGCGGTGGTCACGCTGGCGGCAGGCACCAGATAGCCGTTCGGTTGCTGCACCAGCGGCCCTTCCAGCGCGAGGCTTTCGGCCTGACTGCGCACCTTGACGCGCGTCCCGTTCGGCACCTGATCGAACAGGTCCATGATGTCCTGGTTGAACATGCGGATGCAGCCGGCCGAGGTCGCCTTGCCGATCGATGACGGGTCCATGGTGCCGTGGATGCGATACATCGTGTCGCGGCCGTTCTGGTAAAGATACAGCGCCCGCGATCCCAGCGGGTTGTCCACACCCCCGGCCAGGCCGCCCTTCAGCGGTCCGTAAAGTTCGGGCATGGTGCGCACCATGTTGGCGGTGGGGGTCCAGCTGGGCCATGCGGCCTTGCGATTGATGGTGGCGGTGCCCTGAAAGTTCTTGCCGGCCTGACCCACGGCGACGCCATAGCGCATGGCCTGGCCACCCTCCATCACGTAATACAGAAACCGCGCATAGGGGTCGACCACGATGGTGCCCGGCGCCTCGGGGCCGTTATAGGCGACCTGCTGGCGGCGGTTGCGCTCGGTCAGATAGGCTTTGCGAACGGCATGAATCTCGATCGGTTCGCCGCGCGGACCGGTATCGGTGCGGGCGCCATAGATGCCCTGATCGACCGAGGGCGTGCTGGGGGCGGTGGGGGCAGGCGCGGGAGCGCAGGCGGCAAGGCCCAATCCCATCGCCAGCATGAGCGGTGCAAGGCGCATGATGTCTTTCCTTTGTATCGCGGCGCGCGCTGGCGCGGCCGTGGCAGCAGCATTCACGGTAAGACCGCAGCCGGGCCCGAGCAGAGGGCGGTTGCGATTCGTGTTCTCGTATCAGCCCGTCCCGCCCCGATCACGTCAAGGGCAAGCCTTGGTGAGCGGCCGATTCCGCGGCACACTGTGGCGAAACGGTTGATGAGGGAACCCGGAACGGCCCCAGGTTGTTGCCTGTGCAGAAGAAAAAACTGCCATACATTGCAGCACAAGGAACATCTGAGATGACTCTTACCGCCTTGCTTGTCACCCTGATCATCGGCGCGATTGCCGGCTGGCTCGCCGGCCTGATCGTCAAGGGCCATGGCCAGGGACTGCTGATGAACATCGTCGTCGGCATCATCGGCGCCGTGATCGCTGGTTGGCTGTTCCCGATGATGGGTCTCGGACTTGCCGCCTCGGCCCCGATCGTCGGCACGATCATCTTTGCCACCATCGGCGCGGTGATCCTGCTGCTGGTGGTGCGCCTGGTTCAGCGCGCCTGACCGTCACTCGACGACGCGAAAACGCAAAAGCCCCCGGTCCTTGCGGTCCGGGGGCAGTCGCATATGGGCGAAGGCTGTCGCGTCAGGCGGTCGCCGGGCGCAGACCGCGTGCAGCCTGGTCCTTGTGGCCGCGCATATACCGGGCATAGCCCAGATCTTCGGCCTCGATCTCGGGGCGGCGACCGGAAATCAGATCGGCGATCAGACGGCCCGAGCCGGCCGACATGGTCCAGCCCAGCGTGCCATGCCCGGTGTTCAGGAACAGGTTGGCGATGGGCGTGGCGCCGACGATCGGGGTGCCATCCGGGGTCATCGGCCGCAGACCGGTCCAGAACTGGGCCTTGGCCGGATCGCCGGCGCCCACGAACATCTCGGACACCGATTTGGCCAGCGTTTCACGGCGGCGCGGGTTCAGCGTCAGGTCATAGCCGGCAATCTCGGCCAGGCCGCCCACCCGGATGCGGTCGCCCAGGCGGGTGATCGCCACCTTGTAGGTTTCATCCATCACCGTCGACACCGGCGCGCGCTCGGCATTCTCGATCGGGATGGTCAGCGAATACCCCTTGAGCGGATAGATCGGCAGCTTCAGCCCCAGCGGCCGGGCCAGTTTCGGCGAATGCGGGCCCAGCGCCAGGACATAGCGATCCGCGATCAAGCGGCCCTGATCGGTGCGCACCGCCGTGATGCGGCCGCCCTCGGCCTCGAGCGCCTGGATATCGACGCCCCATTTGAAGGTGACGCCGGCCGCCGCGGCCATCTCTGCAAGCCGGTTGGTAAAAATGAAACAGTCGCCGGTTTCATCGCCGGGCAGACGCAGGCCGCCGACGATGCGGTCGCGGGCGCCGGCCAGACCCGGTTCGGCCGCGATGCAGCCGTCGGTGTCCAGCACCTCGAAAGGCACGCCATCGGCGCGCAGCACCTCGATATCCTTGCCGGCCGCATCCATCTGCTGCTGCTTGCGGAACACCTGCAGCGTGCCCTGGGTGCGTTCGTCATAGCGGATGCCGGTATCGGCGCGCAGCTCTGCCAGGCAGTCGCGGCTGTATTCTGCCAGCCGCACCATGCGGCTCTTGTTCACGGCATAGGCGGCCGAGGTGCAGTTCGACAGCATCTGCGCCATCCAGGACAGCCGCTGCCAGTCCAGCCGCGGCTGGATGACCAGGGGCGCATGGCGCTGGAACAGCCATTTCATCGCCTTCAGCGGGATCCCCGGCGCCGCCCAGGGCGAGGAATAGCCGGGCGAGATTTCGCCGGCATTGGCAAAGCTGGTTTCCAGGGCCGGACCGGGTTGACGGTCGATCACGGTCACCTCATGCCCCGCCTGCGCCAGATACCAGGCAGAGGTCACACCCAGAACGCCGGCCCCAAGAACGATGACTTTCATGTTCGCGCACCCTTTCATCACAGGTTGACCAAGAATAGCGCCAACCGCAGAAATGAAATCCGAAAGTCTGGACGAATAAGGCCTCGATCAGCACGATTATAGCACGATACGCCCATAATACAGAACAATCTTCGCAACATATTGCAGATCACAGGATTTATGCCTGCTCTGCCTCGAATCATCCGGGCGATTGCAGCCTTGCACCGGCCTGATAATGTCGGGATCAGGAACCCGGACCGGAAGTGATGAGCCCCCCGCCGCGCAAAAGCCCGTTTGCCCCGTTTCGCCATGCCGATTTCCGCCTGCTGTGGTCGGCGACGCTGATTTCAAATTTCGGCGGGCTGGTGCAATCGGTCGGCGCGGCCTGGATGATGACGCAGCTGACCGATTCCGCAACGCTGATCGCGCTGGTGCAGGCATCAAACGCGCTGCCGATCATGATCTTTGCCCTGATCTCGGGGGCGCTGGCGGACAATCTCGACCGGCGGACGCTGTTGCTGGGGGCGCAGACCTTCATGGCGGTGGTGTCGCTTTTGCTGGCGGTGCTGACCTGGCAGGGCTGGATGACGCCGGTGCTGCTGCTGACGCTGACCTTTCTGATCGGGGTCGGGCAGGCGATCTACAACCCGCCGTGGCAGGCCAGCATGCAGGATCTGGTCCCCCGCGAGGAATTGCCGGCGGCGGTCACGCTGAATTCGGTCGGATTCAACCTGATGCGCAGCGTCGGCCCGGCCGCCGGCGGGATCATCACCGCGATCTTTGGCGCGGCTGCGGCCTTTGCCGTCAATGCGGTCAGCTATCTGCCGCTGCTGGGGGCGCTGCTGCGCTGGCACCCGGTCACGCCGGCGCGCCTGACCACGCCCGAGCCCTTTGTCGCCGCCGTGGGCGCCGGGCTGCGCTATGTGGCGCTGTCGCCCAACCTGGTGCGGGTGCTGACACGGGGGGCGCTGTTCGGCTTTTCGGCGGTGGTGGTGCTGGCGCTGCTGCCACTGGTGGCCAAGGAAAACCCGCAAGGCGGGTCGCTGCTGTTCGGCCTGCTTCTCGGTTGTTTCGGGTTGGGCGCGATCGGCGGCGCGATGATCAATCCGCGCGTGCGCGAGCGCTTCGACAACGAAAACGTGGTCCGCATCGCCTTTGCCGCCTTTGCGGGTTCGGCGCTGCTGCTAGGGTTGACCGACAGCACCTGGCTGCATGCCTTGGCCATGCTGCCTGCGGGGGCAAGCTGGGTGCTGGCGCTGTCGCTGTTCAACGTGACCGTGCAGCTTTCGACCCCGCGCTGGGTGGTGGCGCGCGCGCTGGCGCTGTATCAGACCGCCACCTTCGGCGGCATGGCGCTTGGCAGCTGGACATGGGGGGCGATCGCCAGCGCGCATGGGGTCAGCGCCGCCATCACCGCCGCCGCGCTGCCGCTGGCGCTGGGGGCGGTTCTGGGACACTGGTTGCGCATCCCCGAATTCGGCACCCTCGACCTCGACCCGGCGAACCGCTTTCGCGAACCGCCCCTGGCGCTGGACCTGCGCGGTCGGTCGGGGCCGATCATGGTGATGATCGACTATGTGATCGACCAGAAGGACGTGCCGGAATTCCTGCGGCTGATGGCGATGCGCCGCAACATCCGCCGCCGCGACGGGGCCCGCAACTGGGCCCTGCTGCGCGATCTGGAGGCGCCCGAGCGCTGGACCGAAAGCTATCACATCGCCACCTGGGACGAATATGTGCGCCACAACCTGCGCCGCACCAAGGCGGATTTCCAGAATTATCAGGACCTGCACCGCCTGCATCGCGGCGACAGCCCGCCGCAGGTGCATCGCATGATCGAACGCCACACCGTCAGCCTGGACGACGACGTGCCGCTGCTGGGCAAGCTCGAGGTGCCATGACCGCTTTACCGATTCCCGCGCCCGCACTAGCCTTCGCATCATGATGCGCTATCTGACCAGACGGCTGATTTCGCTGGGGCTGAGCCTGCTGGTGGCCTCGGCGGTAATCTTTGCCGTGGTCGAGCTGGTGCCGGGCGATCCGGCCAGCTTCATGCTGGGCACCGGCGCCCAACCCGAAACCGTGCAGGCGCTGCGCGAACAGATGGGCCTGGATCTGCCGCTGCCCCTGCGCTACCTGCACTGGCTGGGCGGGGTGCTGACGGGCGATCTTGGCCACAGCTTCACCTACAAGACACCGGTCGCGGGCATGATCCTGGACCGGATGCAGGTTTCGCTGCCGCTGGCGCTGCTGGCGCTGGCGCTGGCGGCAGCCATTGCCCTGCCGATCGGGCTTTACGCCGCCGCGCGTCACGGCCGGCCGGGCGATGCGGTGGTGATGGGCGTGACGCAGATCGGGATCGCGCTGCCGAATTTCTGGTTCGCGATGCTGCTGGTGCTGCTGTTCGCGGTCAAGCTGCGCTGGCTGCCCGCGGGCGGCTTTCCGGGCTGGGACCGGCCCGGCATGGCGCTGCGGGCGCTGATCCTGCCGGCGGTCGCGCTGGCGCTGCCGCAGGCGGCGATCCTGGCGCGGGTACTGCGTTCGGCTCTGGTCGAGACGCTGGGCCAGGATTACATCCGCAGCGCCCGCGCCAAGGGGCTGAGCCCGGCGCAAGTGCTGACCGGCCATGCGCTGCGCAACGCGCTGATCCCGGTGCTGACCATCCTGGGCATGCAGTTTTCCTTTCTGCTGGCCGGCGCCATCATCATTGAAAACGTGTTCTACCTGCCGGGATTGGGTCGGCTGATCTTTCAGGCCATCACCCAGCGCGACCTGATCGTGGTGCAAAGCGCGGTGCTGGTGCTGGTGGCGGCGGTGATCCTGGTCACATTTCTGGTCGACCTGTCCTATGCGCTGGTCGATCCGAGGCTGCGGCGATGAAGGCGGCGCTGATCCTGGGGGCGGTCCTGTCGGGGCTGGCGCTGCTGGCGGCGGCGCTATCCTTTGTCTGGACGCCCGCCGATGTCACCGAACTGGCCATCGGCGAGAAGCTGCGGCTGCCTTCGGCCCAGCACTGGCTGGGCACCGACCATCTGGGCCGCGACATGCTGGCGATGATCATGGTAGGGGCGCGCACCTCGATCGCTGTGGCGCTGGTCGCGGTGGGCATCGGCCTGGGGCTGGGGGTGCCGCTGGGTCTGGCGGCGGCAGCCCGCAGCGGCGGCTGGCTGGACGAGCTGGTGATGCGCGGCAACGACCTGGTCTTTGCCTTTCCCAGCCTGGTTATCGCCATCCTGATCACGGCCGCGCTGGGGCCATCGGCGGTCAATGCCATCATCGCCATCGGCATCTTCAACATCCCGGTCTTTGCCCGCGTCACCCGCGCCTCGGCCCTGCCGATCTGGACGCTGGATTTCATCCGCGCCGCCCAGGTCGCCGGCAAGGGGCCGGCGCGCATCAGCTGGCAGCATGTGTTGCCCAACATCGCCAATGTGCTGATCGTGCAGGGCACCATCCAGTTCAGCCTGGGCATCCTGGCCGAGGCCGGCCTGTCCTATGTCGGACTGGGCGCGCAGCCGCCCACGCCCAGCTGGGGGCGGATGCTGGCCGAGGCGCAGACCATGGTCTCGCTGGCACCGCATGTCGCGATCATCCCCGGCCTGGCCATCGTCATCACCGTGCTGGGGCTGAACCTGCTCGGCGACGGGCTGCGCGATGCGCTGGACCCCAGGTTGCGCAGGTCGCCATGATCGAGGTCAAGGGCCTGCAGCTGAGCATCGGCCACCACCCGATCCTGCGCGGCATCAACCTGCGGCTGATGCCGGGCGAAATCACCGGGTTGGTGGGGGAAAGCGGCTCGGGCAAGTCGATGGCGGCACTTGCAATCATCGGCCTGCTGCCCCCCGGCGCCCGGACCGATGGCCGGGTCGAGCTGGATGGCCGCAACCTGCTGGAACTGCCCGATCCGGCGCTGTGCCGCATCCGGGGCAAGCGCATCGGCATGATCTTCCAGGAGCCGATGACGGCGCTGAATCCGCTGATGACCATTGGCGATCAGGTGGCCGAGGTTCTGCGCATCCACCAGGGCCTGCCCTGCGACAGGGCGCTGCTGCGCGCGCGCGAACGGCTGGACCGCGTGGGGCTGGGCTCGCCACGCTTTCCGCTGACGCTCTATCCGCATGAACTGTCCGGCGGCCAGCGCCAGCGCGTCGCCATCGCCATGGCCATCGCCGAAAGGCCGGATCTGCTGATCGCAGACGAACCGACCACCGCGCTGGATGTGACCACGCAGGCGCAGATCCTGTCCCTGCTGCGCCAGCTGGTCCGCGAAGAGCGGATGTCGCTTCTGTTGATCACCCATGACCTTGCCGTGGTGGCGGGCATCGCCGATCGGGTGGCGGTGATGAACCGGGGCCAGATCGTCGAACAGGGCAGCGTCGCGCAGGTGTTTCGCCAGCGCCGGCACGAATATACCCGGGCGCTGTTTGCAGCATCGACCCATCAGCCGCGCCTTGTGTTGCCCCCTCCCCAGCCGAAACCGTTACTTCAGGTGACGGATGCGGTGCGCGAATATCCCTTGCCCTGGCCGGCGCGCGGCCAGCCGCGGGGGATGCTGCGCGCGGTCGATGGTGTCAGTCTGCGGCTGGATGCCGGCGAATCCCTTGGACTGATCGGGGAATCGGGCTGCGGCAAATCCACGCTGACACGCGCCATCCTGGGACTTGATCCGTTGCAGGGCGGCCAGATCACGCTGGACGGGCACCCTGTCCGCGCCGGCCGCCAGATGCCGGCAGAGCTGCGCGCACGCATGCAGGTCGTGTTCCAGGACCCATTCGCCAGTTTCGATCCGCGCTGGCGGGTCGAGCGGCTGGTGGCCGAACCCTTCCATCTGATCGGGCGTCCGCGGGACTGGCGCGAACAGGTCGCCGAAGCCCTGTTCGAGGTAGGCATCACCGGGGATGCCCTGCGCCGCCACATCCATGAATTCAGCGGCGGTCAGCGCCAACGCATCGCCATTGCCCGCGCCCTGATCATCAAGCCACGGCTGATCGTGCTGGACGAGGCGGTCAGCGCGCTGGACGTGCGGGTGCGCGCACAGGTTCTGGATCTGCTGGCGCGGCTGCGCGTCAGCCATGGTCTGAGCTATCTGTTCATCAGCCATGATCTGTCGGTGGTCCGCCAGATCACCGACAGGGTTCTGATCATGCAGCAGGGCCGGATCGTGGAACAGGGACCGACCATCGCGGTCATGGAAAACCCGCAACATCCCTATACCCGCGGCCTGATGGCAGCGACCCCGCAGATCCCCCCCGAACTGGCCTTTCACGATTCGGTGCAGTCCCTTGCCTTGGATGCCGAGTCCGTGCACACGGACGCCCCCTGAGCGACAACTGCCACGGCGACCCGATGAACCGTATCATGACCAGACCAGCCACAACCGTCCGGGCGATTCGCCCTGCGCGGGCAGCACAGGACGCGCTGATTCGCCCCTTGCTGTTCGGCTGCTATCCCGCGATGCCCGAAGGCCCGCTGCCCTGGCCCTGGCGCGAGGGCGCGCCGGAGCGGGCCGGCGATGACGCCCGGATTATTCGGACACGCTGGGGGCGGGCTGCATGAGCCCAGTCCCGGACCAGCATCCAGGGACCTGAAAGTCATCGCATTTCAACCAACTGCGACCTCCACCCGGAACCTTGCAGCCATGGGTTTCCCGGCCATGTCTGGGTTACAGACGACAACAGGCCCCGCATGCGCAGGGCCTGCTGCTCCCCCCCTGAAATGGCGACCGGCCTCCCCGCACGGCCGCCCAGGTGTTCCGTTGCTCAGGCGTTGATCAACTCTGCCTGGCGCACGATCACTTCTGCCTGACGGATAGAGGCGATGTCAACCAGTCGACCTTTGTATACCGTCGCACCGGCGCCGCTGCGCTTGGCTTCCTCCATCGCGGCAAGGATCTCGCGCGCTTCGCCGACCGCCTCGGCACTGGGGGAAAACACCTCATTGGCCAAGGCGACCTGCTTGGGATGGATGGCCCATTTTCCCACCATGCCCAGCGTGGCCGAGCGCCGGGCCTGGGCGCGAAAGCCTTCGTCATCGCTGAAATCGCCGAAGGGACCATCGACCGGCAGCACGCCATGGGTGCGGCAGGCCGCGACGATTGCCGCCTGCGCCCAGTGCCAGGGATCGGCCCAGTAACGAGCGCCGCCATGGGTCATGTAATAGTTTTCCTGCGTCCCGCCGATGCCGGTGGTCGCCATGCCCATGCTGGCGGCGAAATCGGCCGCGCCCAGGCTCATCGCCTGCAACCGGGGCGAGGCGGCGGCGATTTCCTCGACATGCGAGATGCCGGCGGCGGATTCGATGATGACCTCAAGGCTGATGCGCTTTTGCCGACCCTTGGCGGCCTCGATGGCGGTGACCAGCGCATCGACGGCATAGACGTCGGCAGCATTGCCGACCTTGGGGATCATGATCTGGTCCAGCCGCTCGCCCGCCTGTTCCAGCAGATCGACCACATCGCGATACCAGAACGGCGTGTCCAGCCCGTTGATGCGCACCGAAAGCGTCTTGTTGCCCCAGTCGATGTCGCCGATCGCCTGGATGATATTGCGCCGCGCCTGCGGCTTGTCGTCGGGCGCAACCGAATCCTCCAGATCCAGGTTGATCACATCCGCCTCGGACCGGGCCATCTTTTCAAAAAGCGCTTCGCGCGAGCCAGGGCCGAAAAGCTGGCAGCGGTTCAGACGCGCCGGGGCGGGCGGTTGGATGCGAAAGGACATGGGCGCCTCGTCTTGGCAATGAAGTTACAATTGTGGCAGGTATGTTGTTAGATAATTGCTGCATCTGCATCAAGCGTGTTTTGCAATTGCGAAACAGGCTGCCGGCCCGGACTTGACGGCTGCCCGCTTTCGGCGCAGGACCAGCCCATCCCAGCTTACGGAGACCCCGATGACCCGCACCGTCTATCTCAACGGCGAATACCTGCCCGAGGCCGAGGCCCGGGTGTCGATCTTTGATCGCGGCTTTGTCATGGCCGATGGCGTCTATGAGGTGACCAGCGTGCTGGACGGCAAGCTGCTGGATTTCCCGGGCCATCTGGCGCGGCTTGGCCGCTCGCTCGAGGCGCTGCAGATCCGCAACCCGCTGACGGATGACGAATGGCTGGCCATCCACCGGAAACTGGTCGAGCTGAACGGCATCGAGGAAGGCATGGTCTATCTGCAGGTGACGCGCGGCAACCCCGGCGACCGCGACTTTGCCTTTCCGCCCGCCGACACGCCGCCGACGGTGGTGCTTTTCACCCAGGCCAAGCCGGGGCTGGCGGCCAATCCGCAAGCGCGCACCGGCATCCGGGTGATCTCGGTCGAGGATTTGCGCTGGGCCCGGCGTGACATCAAGACCGTGCAGCTACTGTATCCCTCGCTGGCCAAGATGCAGGCCAAGGCCCAGGGCGCCGACGACGCCTGGCTGGTCGAGGACGGGTTCGTGACCGAAGGAACGTCGAACAATACCTATATCGTCAAGGACGGCCGCATCATCACCCGGCAGCTGTCCAACGACATCCTGCACGGCATCACCCGCGCCGCCCTGCTGCGCTTTGCCCGCGAGGCGCAGATGCAGATCGAGGAACGCCCCTTCACCATCGCCGAGGCGCAGGCCGCGGACGAGGCGTTCTTTACCTCGGCCTCGGCCTTCGTGATGCCGGTGGTGGAAATCGACGGCGCGGTGCTGGGCGATGGCAAGCCCGGGCCGATCACCACTCGCCTGCGCGAGATCTACCTGGAAGAATCGCGCAAAACCGCGATCTGACCGGACAGGGGGCGCGGCTTGGTCCCGCGCCCGCCGCCCGCTGCAATCACGCGAGGTCGCGGGTAACCGCGATATTGCGCACATTGGCCGCCTGCACCCCGCGCAGCAAGGCCACCTCTTGCCCGTCCAGCAGCAGGCGCACGTCCTCGCCGTCCTGGACCAGCTGATATTCGCCCGCGCCGGCGTAATCGGCAGGCAGGCCGATGTTCAGCCGGTCGGCGCTGCCGTAAAGGATTTCCGCCGCGCCGCCGGCATCGCCGCGCAGCATGATCTGGTCGCTGCCGGTGCCCGGATCGACGAAATCGCCGGCGCCGGCATGAATGGTGTCATCGCCCGCGCCGCCCAGCAGGCTGTCGCGCGCATCGGCATCCGAGGCATCTGGCGACAGGATCAGGTCGTCGCCGTCGCCGCCGTCGATCTGCACCCGGCCGCCCAGATCCTCGAGCCGGTCGTCGCCGTCATCGCCCCACAGCGCGTGATCGCCGCCGTTGACGATGATGGTATCGTTGCCGCTGCCGCCGTGGATGGAATCGGCGCCCTCGTCGGCGCCGGGGTTCGCCGCGCCATAGACATCGTCATCCGCGCCCAGATAGATTTCGTCATCGCCGGCATCGGCGTCGACGGTATCACGGCCAAGCCCGCCATAGACCAGGTCGTCGCCCGCCCCTGCGGCGATGGAATCGTTGCCCCCCATCCCCAGGATGGCATCGCCGGCATCGGTGCCGGTCAGGATGTCGTCCTCGGCCGTGCCTTCGATCACCTCGCGGCCACCGGTGGGATCGCCCGGCTCCTCGGGCGGAACATCGTCGTCGTTATTGGCGACCAGCGCCCCGATTCCGGCCAGACCCAGCAGCCCGACCACCAGGAAAAGCATTTCGTTCATCGCACCCTCGTCCGCTGTTGGCCGCAGGATAGACCGACGCCGGCCGCCGCGGCAACCGGCGAAAGCCGCTCCTCCGCGCCCTGTTCAATGCCCCAGGATCTGGCTGAGAAACAGCTTGGTGCGTTCGGATTTGGGGTTGTTGAAGAACTCCTTGGGCGTGTTCTGTTCGACGATCTGGCCCTGGTCCATGAAGATGACCCGATGCGCCACCGCCTGGGCAAAGCCCATCTCATGGGTGACGCACAGCATGGTCATGCCGTCCTCGGCCAATTCGATCATGGTGTCCAGGACCTCCTTGATCATCTCGGGGTCCAGGGCCGATGTCGGCTCGTCGAACAGCATGATGCGCGGGCGCATGCACAGCGCGCGCGCGATCGCCACGCGCTGCTGCTGGCCGCCGGACAGCTGGCCGGGGTATTTATGCGCCTGATCGGGGATCTTGACCTTGGTCAGGAAATGCATCGCCGTTTCTTCGGCCTGCTGGCGCGGGATCTTGCGCACCCAGATCGGCGCCAGGGTGCAGTTTTCCAGGATGGTCAGATGCGGGAACAGGTTGAAGTGCTGGAACACCATCCCGACCTCGGACCGGACCTTGTCGATGTTCTTCAGATCATGGGTCAGTTCGGTGCCATCGACGACTATCTTGCCGGACTGGTGTTCCTCGAGCCGGTTGATGCAGCGGATCAGCGTCGATTTCCCCGACCCCGAGGGGCCGGCGATGACGATGCGCTCGCCGCGGCCAACGCTCAGATCGATGTCGCGCAGGACGTGAAAGGTGCCATACCATTTGTTCAGGCGCGAAATCTCGATCGCGGCTTCGGCCATCGGGGCCTGGATAGGTTGGTTCTGGGCCATGGAATGCTCCTCAGCGGTGGTCGCGCTTCAGCCGGCGTTCGAGATACATCGAATAGCGCGACATGCCGAAACAGATGATGAAGAAGATCGCCCCGACGAAGATATAGGGCTCCCAATAGGCGCCTTTCCATTCGAAGCTGGCGCGGATGGTGTCGGCCATGGCCTTCAGCGGGTCGAACAGGCCGACAAAGACCACCAGCGTGGTGTCCTTGAACATGCCGATGAAGGTCGAGACGATGCCGGGGATCGAGATTTTCAGCGCCTGCGGCAGGATGATCAGCCGCTGCGCCTTCCAGTAATCCAGTCCCAGCGCATCGGCGGCCTCGTATTGCCCCCTGGGCAGGGCGGCCAGACCGCCGCGGATCACCTCGGCCATATAGGCGGCCGAAAAGATCGTGACCATGATGATGACCCGCAGGATGATGTCGAAATTCGTGCCGGGCGGCAGGAAATAGTTCAGCAGCAGCGATGCCACGAACAGCAGCGTGATCAGCGGCACCCCGCGGATGAACTCGATGAACATCACCGCCATCATCTTGATGATGGGCAGGTCGGATCGCCGCGCCAGGGCAAGCACCACACCCAGCGGCAGCGACAGCGCGATGCCGGCCACGCCGATGGTGATGGACAGCACGAATCCCCCGAACTGATCCGAGGATACCGGCTGCAGCCGCAAGGGCAGCACCGCAGAGAGCATATTGGCAACCGGTGCGGAAAGCAGCAGCCACCAGATTGCCGCGCCCACCACTGCGGCGGCGAATGCCGCCATGCCCAGCCGTGCCGCAAGCAGTCGCCAGATGCCGAAGCCGATGGCAAAGCCGGCAAGGGCCGCGATTTCCTGCCACAGCGATCCCCCCCACAGCAGCCAGACCGCCACGAAGGGATAGACCAGGGTTGCCAGCAATGCCCATCCCGGCCGCATCTCGACCATCAGCGCCCAGGCGATCATCACCCCCGCGATCAGCAGCAGCGCCGTGCCGCCTGCGCCCAGCAGCGCGCAGAACAGCACCGTCAGCACCACCGCCAGCCCCAGCACGATATGGCGCGCGCGCGGGCTTTCGGAAAACAGCACCGGCGCCAGCGCCAGGAACAGCAGGCCAAAGGCCAGCACCGGGCGCCAATACAGCGCCTGCGGGTAGAAGCCGAAGACGAACTGGTTCCAGCGGTGCTTGATGATGGCAAAACAGGCGCCATGGGCGCCCTCGCCCCAGGTCTCGGCGATGATGCGGCGACAATCGGCCATGCTGTCGGCGTTCCAGACAGAATGCGACAGCCAGGGCCAGATCGTGCCGACCACCAGCCAGACGATGGCCAGGCCAAGGATGGTCAGCCCGATGTTGAGCGGCCCCGAGAACAGGTTCTCGCGCAGCCATTTGACCGCGCCGCGTTCCGACACCGGCGGTGGCTGCGGCGGCAGCATGGTGTCGCGGACATAGGCGGTGGTTTGGGCGTGGGTCTCACTCATCTCACCGCTCCTTCAGCTTGACGCGACTGTTGAACACGTTCATCGCGCCCGAGATGATCAGGCTCAGCGCCAGATAGATGCCCATCATCAGGATCATGCATTCCATCTCGCGCCCGGTCTGGTTCAGGGTCGTGCCCCCCAGCGTGCCGCGCAGATCCATGTAGCCGACGGCAATGGCCAGAGAACTGTTCTTGGTCAGGTTCAGATATTGCGAGATCAGCGGCGGCACGATCACCCGCAGCGCCTGCGGCAGGATCACCAGCGACATGGTGCGGCGCGGACGCAGCCCCAGGGCATAGGCGGCCTCGGTCTGACCCTTGCTGACGGCCAGAATGCCGGCGCGCACGATTTCGGCGATGAAGGCGCCGGTATAAAGGGTCAGCGCCAGCCACAGCACCACCAGCGAGTTGTCCACATTGATCCCGCCGGCAAAGTTGAAGCCGCGCAGCTCTGGCGGCACCAGATGCAGACCGTAATACCAGCTGAGCAGCAGCACCGGCAGCACGAACAGCGCCAGGCTGATCCACCAGGTCGAGGGACGACGCCCGGTGGCATCCTGAATGCGCTGCGCCCAGGCCTTGAGGCGGCGATGCGCGATCCAGGCCGCAGTCAGCACGGCTGCAAAGACGATGACCGCCCAGCTGATGCCCTCGCGCCCCAGTGCAATCGTGCCGGGCGGATTGGTCATGGCCAGGGACGGGATGGCCGTATAGCGATTGGTGGGGGCAATGGTGTCGAACAGGATCATGCTGGCCTGCGGATTCTCTCCGCGATAGGCATTGGGCGCCGGGATCACCTCGGTAAAGATGGCCAGGATCACCAGAATCCACAGCAGCAGCGGCACGTTGCGGAATATTTCCACATAGATCGTCATCAGCCGCGCGATGAGCCAGTTCGACGACAGCCGCAGCACCCCCGCGATCACGCCCACGATGGTGGCCGCGATGCAGCCCAGCACCGACACCAGCAAGGTGTTCAGCAGCCCCACCACGGTCGCCCGCAGATGCGTGTCGTCCGAGGTATAGGGGATCAGCTGCTGCGGTATGTCGTAACCTGCGCGACGGAACAGAAAGTCGAAGCTGAAGGTCTTGCCCATCACGGCAAGGTTGCGCACCGTGTTGTCGATCAGCCAGCTGGCAAACAGCATCACCAGGATAAAGACGATCGCCTGCAAGGTCAGCGAGCGGTAGCGCTGGTCATAGACCAGCATGGACAATCGGAATGGCGGCTTCTCCGCCCCCGGATAGGTAACCATGATCCAGAACCCCCTGTGCCGGCTGGCATCCGGGTCTTTGACCTCTTGCTGGCCGCCGGCCTTATTTTGTGTGGGCACGGGGAAGCTGTCCCCGCGCCCTCTGTTCAGCCGCGATCAGCGGAACGGCATGGCATACATCAGGCCACCCTGGGTCCACTGCGCGTTCAGGCCGCGCGCCAGACCGATGGGGGTCTGCTCGCCGATGGTGGCGGCAAAGATTTCACCATAGTTCCCGCTGGCCTTGATCGCGCGCTTGGCCCATTCGGCATCCAGACCCAGCATCTTGCCAAGATCGTCGGTGGTGCCCAGCAGACGCTGCACCTCGGGATTCTGCGAGGATTTCGCCAGCTCATCGATATTGGCCGAGGTGACGCCATATTCCTCGGCCGCGATCAGCGCGTAAAGCGTCCAGCGGGCAATGTCGCCCCAGTTGTTGTCGCCATGGCGCACCGCCGGCCCCAAGGGCTCTTTCGAGATGATCTCGGGCAGGATGATGTGGTTTTCCGGATCGGCAAAAGCCGCGCGCGTCGCCGCCAGACCCGAGGCATCGGTGGTGTAGGCGTCGCAGGCATTGGCCAGATACTGCTGTTCGCCCTCGGCGTTGCTGTCGATGTTGACCGGCTTGTAGGTCATGCCATTCGACTTGAAGTAATCGGCAAGGTTCAGTTCGGTCGTGGTTCCGGTCTGGATGCAGATGGTTGCGTCGTTCAGTTCCTTGGCCGAGCTGACCCCCAGATCTTTGCGCACCATGAAGCCCTGGCCGTCGTAGTAGTTGACCCCCACGAAGTCCAGTTTCAGATCGGTATCGCGCTGGAACGTCCAGGTCGAGTTGCGGGCCAGGATATCCACCTCGCCGGAGCTCAGCGCGGTGAAGCGTGTCTGCCCGGTCGTCGGGACATACTTGACCTTCGAGGCATCGCCCAGGACTGCCGCGGCCATTGCCTTGCAGAAGGCCACGTCAAAGCCGGACCAGTTGCCGTTCGCATCGGGCGCGGCAAACCCCACCAGACCGGTGTTCACGCCGCAGTTCAGCACGCCACGGGCCTTGACCTCTTTCAGCGTGTCGCCTTCGGCGGCCATGGCCCCCGACGCTGCCAGCGCCATTGCCGTGACCGAACCGAACAATACCGATTTCTTCATGGATTTCCTCACTGTTGTTTCCCGGGTTCCCCTGTGACAGCCGCGCATCGCTCGCCGCCAACGGCCCCGTTTTCACAAGGAGCGTTAATACCCCCATAAGCGGCATTGTGCCGATGCAGAGGAATGCGTCAAGAAGAAGCCGATCTGCGCGCCTCAGATCCGGCTGAGCCGCCAGAGCCGTTCGGCGGTCTGCATGGCCACCCGTCGGTCGGCCGCCGCCTCCTCGGCCTCATCATCGCGGCCCCAGCGTTCCGCCTGAAAATCCTCGTCTATTCGCGAAAGTCTATGGGCCTCGCCCGCGTCAATCCGTCCCCGGATCACGGCCAGACCCAGCACCAGGGATCCGGGCAGCGTGACCAGATCGTGCAGCGCGGTCAGCCCGAATATGTCCAGCCCCGCGACATGCTGATGCAATTGACGTAACGTTTCGGCCTGTTGATCAACCGGGATCACGCCGTGGGTGATGCGCAAAGGCGCGCGCAATTCCGTTGCTGCCCAGTCGATCAACGGATCCCAGCCCGCAGCCTGGGCGGCCACCAACGATTCGGGCGTTTCGGCCCGATAGCACAGCAGATCTGTCCCGCCATAGGCCGCCAGCATCGCCGCCACCTCGTCAAACTGCGGTGTCACCTTTTCGATGGCGGAATTGGCGGCGCGCGTCAGCGGCATCAGCTGTGGCGAGATCACCTCGGGCTGTGCCTGCCATTCCTCGGCAATGGCCAGGGCCAGGGCTTGCGTCGGCAGCGCCAGCGGTTGCTTGCCCGGCGTGCGCAATCTGCGGTCGTCCAGAAGCACGGTCCAGCCCGCAGCATCCTGTTCGACCGAAACTCGGCTCCAGAAACGTCGTGCCTGCCATTCAGCCATCGGCCCACTCCATCAGGGCGCGTGTCAGCGCCGGATAGTCGGGGGCGACCAGATCCGCCCCGGCGGCCAGCAGGCGTGCCGGCGGGTGATAGCCCCAGGAAACACCATAGGCGCGCGTGCCCGCAGCCACCGCCATGGCGATGTCGAATTCGCTGTCGCCCACCATCACCGCGGCATCGGCCCGCACTCCGGCTTCGTCCAGAGCTGCCTGCAACATCGCCGGATGCGGTTTCGAGGGGTGCAGATCGGCCGTTTGCAGGCTGACGAACAGCCGCCCCCAGCCATGGGACGCGATCAGCGCATCAAGCCCGCGCCGCGCCTTGCCGGTGGCCACGGCCAGCAACAGATCGTCGCGCGCGGCCAGCCTTGCCAGACAGTCCTGCGCCCCCGGATACAGCGGCGCATCGCCCTGGGCGCGGCCGCGCAGATAGGCGTTGCGATAACCGGCGACCACCTGCTGCTGCTGGCGCGCCGAGGCCTCGGGCACCAGCTGCGCCACGGCCACCGGCAGCGACAGCCCGACGATGGCCAGGATGGCCGCACGCGGCAGCGCCGGCAGACCGGCATCGGCAAGCCCCGCATTCATCGCCGATACGATCATGTCCTGACTGTCGATCAGCGTGCCATCGACATCGAAAACCACCAGCTTCATGTCGGATCGGCGAACGGGTCTTCGGGCACGTCCTGTTCCGACCAGCCCAGCGTGGCCCAGGTGCGCTGCATGTGTTCCGGCAAGGGTGCGGTCACGGTCACCAGCTTCTTGGTGATCGGATGCTCGAACCGGATCATCCGGGCGTGCAGATGCAGCTTGCGGCTGATCTCGCCGCCCAGCTGCGCACCCCAGCCGTCACCCAGGTTTTCCTGACCCGAGCCGCCGTATTTGCCGTCGCCGACGATGGGATGGCCCATTTCGGCCATATGCGCGCGCAACTGGTGGGTGCGACCGGTCACCGGCACCATCGCCACCCAGGCCACCCGCCCGCCCAGGCCCGACAACACGGCGTAATCGGTATGGGCGCGCTTGGCGCCCTCGGTCGTGGCCACGGCCGAAGGGTGGATGGCCAGCATCCTTTCGCCTTCGCCACCGCGGCCGCGGCCGGGCGCCTTGACCAGACCGTATCTGATCGAACCCATGCGGGGATGCGGCACGCCCGCCACCGCCGCCCAATAGATCTTGCGCGTCAGCCGATGGCGGAATGCCTCGGACAGGGCGCGGGCAATGCGGTCGGTGCGCGCCAGCAACAGCACGCCCGAAGTATCCTTGTCCAGGCGATGCACCAGTTTCGGCCGATCCTTGTAGCCGAACATCAACGCCTCGGTCAGGCCGTCCACATGCCGATCGCCCTGCCCCGAGCCGCCTTGAGACGGCAGACCGGGCGGTTTGTTCAGCGCAATCACATGTTCGTCGCGCCACAGGACGCAGCCCTGGATCATCTCGGCATCCGAAGCTTTGACGCGCGCCCTGACCGGCGCCGCGACCGGTGCCGAGGGCGCGGGCAGCGGCGGCACACGCACCTCCTGACCGGGGACGATGCGGGTGCTGGCCTTGACCCGGCCACCATCGACCCGCAATTGCCCGGTGCGGCACCACTTTTCCACCGCACCTTGGCTCAGCTGCGGAAACCGCTTCTTCAGCCAGCGGTCCAGACGCTGATCGCCCTCGTCTGCGCCGACATAGATGGTTTGAACGGCGCTCATCGCCTGCTCCTTGTTTCATGGGCCGTCAGGTCCGACACGCGCCCCTGGCCCAAACCGTGGCGGTCGCCGGAACGCGCAGGCAAACCGATCATGCCTTGCCCTCTGTCCGGCGCTTGTGGCGCAGGCTGGCGAACCATTCAACGCGCTTTTTCAACTCGCGCTCGAATCCGCGCTCGACCGGCAGATACAGAACAGGTCGCTTCATGCCATCGGGAAAATAGTTCTGCCCGGAAAACCCGTCCTCGGCATCGTGGTCATAGGCATAGCCGGCGCCATAACCCTGATCGGCCATCAGCGCGGTGGGCGCATTCAGGATATGCCGGGGCGGCATCTGGCTGCCTGAACGCCGCGCCAGGTCGCGCGCCGCCTTGTAGGCCACATAGCCGGCGTTCGATTTCGGCGCCAGCGCCAGATACAGCACCGCCTGCGCCAGTGCCAGTTCACCCTCGGGCGAGCCCAACCGTTCGTAAAGCGCCCAGGCATCCAGGCAATGGCGCTGCGCCGCCGGATCGGCCAGGCCGATGTCCTCGACCGCCATGCGCGTCAGCCGCCGGGCAATATAGCGCGGATCCTCGCCCCCCTCGAGCATCCGCGCCAGCCAGTAAAGCGCCGCATCGGGGTCACTGCCGCGCACCGATTTGTGCAGCGCCGAAATCAGGTTGTAGTGTTCGTCGCCGGACTTGTCATATTTCGGCGCCCGCCGCATCAACCGCTGTGCCAGTTGTTCGGGATCAAGCTTGCCCGGCAGCTTCCAGGACATCACTTGCTCGATCAGGTTCAGCGCCGCGCGCCCGTCGCCATCGGCCATCTCGAGCAGCCGCTCGCGCGCGGGGGCGGTCAGCGGCAGCGGCCGGTTCAGGCTGCGCTCGGCACGTTGGGCCAGATGTTCCAGATCGGCCAGGCTCAGCCGTTCCAGCACCATGACCTGGGCGCGCGACAACAAGGCTGCGTTCAGTTCAAAGCTGGGGTTTTCCGTGGTTGCGCCCACCAGGATGATGGTTCCATCCTCCATCAACGGCAGGAAACTGTCCTGCTGCGCCTTGTTGAAGCGATGGATTTCGTCGACGAACAGCAAGGTTCCGCGGCCCTGCTGACGGCGCAGCCGCGCCGCATCGAAAACCTTGCGCAGTTCCGGCACCCCTGAAAAGATCGCCGAGATCTGCACGAAGGTCAGATCGGTTTCGCGGGCAAGCAGCCGCGCGATGGTGGTCTTGCCGACCCCGGGCGGCCCCCACAGGATCAGCGAGGACAGCCGCCCTGACGCCAGCATCGCGCCCAGCGGAGCCTCGGGATCCAGCAGCTTGTGCTGGCCGACCACATCCGCCAGACGCGCGGGACGCAGGCGATCGGCCAGCGGCCTTGCCGTAAGGGCGGAATCATCATCCGCGCTGGATGGTGTGTCGAACAGATCAGCCATGGAAGCGGCATGTTACGCCGGTCCCATGGCGGACGAAAGACGAACCTGCACCGGCCGGCTCAGTGCATCTTGGTCGCAAGGTTGATCGAAACGCACTGGAAATAGCCATCGTCGATCCAGACCACCGGACCCATGGCTTGCGCATCCAGCCCGCAGGGCAGCAGCCACCGTGGCCATGTCGCCGCCACAAGACAAACCAGCCGCGCCGCGCCCAGCTCGCGCGCCGAATTGGTCATTTCAGCAACCAGATTCAGATGCACGCGGCGGCGCTCGCGCTGCGGAATGCTGTGATCGACAAACAGCCGGCTGGCTTCCCAGGTGCTGGCTTCGACCGGGGCCGGAGCGTCCAGCAGATTCTTGGGGATCGACCCGCCCAGCAGGTCCAGTTGCGCATCGCGAATCATGTAGGAATACATCCCGCATTTGGCCGTCGTGGGCGTCAGCCGCACACCGGCAAGCACACGGTCGTTCTGGTGAATCGCGACCCAGCGGCTCATCGGGGTGTCGTATTGGTCGAACTCCATGTCGTCGGTCTGGGGCAGATCCCAGCGTTTCTGGACGATGAAGCTTTGTTTGCGCGCACGGAAAATGTTTGCGAACAGCTCGCCGTGGTTGTGGATGTTGGCGAAAGACAGAGTGGTGGTTTGCATGGTGGTCTCCTGGGGTGGTGGTGTGGTGGTGGTCCCCAGGGTGCACCGCAGCAGCGGGCGGAACTGACTACAGCAAGCGGTAATCCTTGGCCCGTTGCAGCGCCTCGGCTGTCGTACGCGCCATCAGTCGTTCACGCGCCGATATGAGACGAGCCTTGAATGCGCTTTCCGTGATACCAAGTTTGGCAGCCGCTGCTGCATGTCGGTCCCCTTCTGCGATGCACCTCAGGGCTTCCTGTTGCGCCTTTGTCAGGCTTTCCGGCGGCTCGGTGATGTCATGAAGCCGCCGAATCGTGGTCGAGATCACATCGATTTCCTCATCCGTGAACTCGCGCTTGTCATGTGCGAAAGCCGCGATGGTGCGCGACTTGATCGGCCCGTGCGCCACCACCAGACCGTAATGCAGACCATGATCCGCCGCGTCCTGCAGGATCGAGAACGGATCGGGGATCGGCAATACACTCCAGCGGCAGGCGCCTGTCGTCGAGAAACCCCAGGCGATGGTGGGATCGCGCAGGGCATAGGCCCGCTCGGAATAGCGCTGCGCCCATTCCTTGTTATAGGTCTGGAACTGCATCAGCGGTGCAGCAAAGCGAATGTGCAGCCCAATGAAATAGCCCGCCGGGGCTAGCTTCTTCAGCTTGGCAAGTGCCGCATTGATTTCCGCGCGAGACGACATGTCGATTTGTACAGATTGTGTTTATTACCGGTTAGCACAAGAAATGGCATGGTTCCCAGCGTATTCAAGCAAATCCGCGCTGGCGAGTCCGAGTTTGTCGGCATGCCGCAAGGTCAACTTGACGGCAATCTTTGCGTGAACCGTCGCATTTTGACGATACGGATACGTGTATCCGTCAAAATCCCTTTTCTTCCTGACGCTTGCCCAGAATGCGATTCACGGAATCGTGGCCGACACCGTCACGCTTTTTCTTCCACTGTGACAAAAATCCCGCAGCGAAATAATCCGCTGCGGGCATAACGATTCGTTAACCGTAAGAAAGATTTAATTTTCTTACGATTCGTCGGCTGCCGATTCGGCCTCGAGGCGGGCGCGATCGGCTGCACCCTTGGCGCTGGTGTCGCGATCGACGAATTCGATGATCGCCATCGGGGCCATGTCACCATAGCGGAAACCGGCCTTCAGCACGCGGGTGTAGCCGCCGTTGCGTTCCTTGTAGCGCGGGCCCAGAACTTCGAACAGCTTGGCGACATCCTTGTCCTGCTTCAGCACGGCGGCCGCCTGACGGCGCGCGTGCAGATCGCCGCGTTTGGCCAGTGTGATCAGCTTTTCGACCACCGGGCGCAATTCCTTGGCCTTGGGCAGGGTCGTCTTGATCTGCTCATGCTCGATCAGCGAACCGGCCAGGTTGGCAAACAGCGCCTTGCGGTGCTCGTGGGTGCGGTTGAGGCGGCGATAGCCGCGGGCGTGACGCATGATGTTCTCCTATGACGTCTTTTTGCTTTGTCCGGCGACCCATGCGTGGCGGGCCGCTCTCCTTGGGGCGGGATGCCCGGTGCGGCGGGGGTTGCCCCCCGCCGAAACTTCAGAACTGGTCGTCGAAGCGCTTGGCCAGATCCTCGATGTTTTCTGGCGGCCAGTCCACGACATCCATGCCCAGATGCAGCCCCATGCTGGACAGCACTTCCTTGATCTCGTTCAAGGATTTGCGACCAAAGTTCGGGGTGCGCAGCATCTCGGCCTCGGTCTTCTGGATCAGGTCGCCGATATAGACGATGTTGTCGTTCTTGAGGCAGTTGGCCGAACGCACCGACAGTTCCAGCTCGTCCACCTTCTTCAACAGGCGCGGATCGAACTCCAGCCCATCCTCGGCGTCCGAGCGGCTGGCGGTTTCCGGCTCCTCGAAGTTCACGAACACCGACAGCTGGTCCTGGATGATGCGCGCAGCATAGGCCACCGCATCCTCGGGGGTCAGCGAACCGTCGGTTTCGACCTTCATGGTCAGCTTGTCATAGTCCAGCACCTGGCCCTCGCGGGTGGGCGTGACTTCGTAGCTGACGCGCTTGACCGGCGAGAAGATGGCGTCGATCGGGATCAGGCCGATGGGCGCATCCTCGGGGCGATTCTTGTCGGCGGCGACGTAACCCTTGCCATTGGCAACGGTCAGCTCCATGTGCAGTTCGGCGCCCTCGTCGAGGTGGCAGATGACATGGTCGCGGTTCAGGATGGTGATGCCTGCGGTTTCCTGGATGTCGCCGGCCTTGACCTCGCCCGGGCCCTTGGCCGACAGCGTCAGCCGCTTGGGCGCATCGACTTCCATCTTCAGCGTCACGCCCTTGAGGTTCAGGACGATGTCGGTCACGTCCTCGCGGACGCCGGGAACCGAGGAAAACTCGTGCAGAACATTGTCGATCTGAACCGAAGTGATGGCCGCGCCTTGCAGCGACGACAGCAGCACCCGACGCAGCGCGTTGCCCAGCGTCAGGCCGAAGCCGCGCTCGAGCGGTTCCGCCACGACGGTGGCGACGCGGGACGAATCGGCCCCAGGCTTGATTTCAAGCTGAGTGGGCTTGATGAGTTCGGCCCAATTCTTGTGGATCATGCGTTGCCTCCATACCTGTTCCCGACCCATGATCGGTGGCCGGAAACGCCCGAGGTGAAAAAGCGTAAAGCGCCCCGCGCGGAAACCCCGCGCGGAACGCGTCGTGATTAACGGGAATCAGACCCGACGGCGCTTCGGCGGGCGGCAACCGTTGTGGGCGATCGGCGTCACATCACGGATCGCCGTGATGTTGAACCCGACCGCGGCCAGCGCGCGCAGCGCCGATTCGCGGCCCGAACCGGGGCCCTGCACCTCGACCTCGAGCGTGCGGACGCCGTGTTCCTGCGCCTTGCGGCCGGCATCCTCGGCGGCCATCTGTGCGGCATAGGGGGTCGATTTCCGCGATCCCTTGAAGCCCATGGTGCCAGCCGACGACCAGGAAATGGCGTTGCCCTGCACGTCCGAAATCAGGATCTTGGTGTTGTTGAACGAGCTGTTCACATGCGCCACGCCGGTGGCGATGTTCTTGCGCTCCTTGCGCTTGATGCGGGTCTTGTCGCGTGCCATGTCCGTTCCCCCTTACTTCTTCTTGCCGGCGATGGGTTTCGCCGGGCCCTTGCGGGTGCGGGCATTGGTGTGGGTGCGCTGACCGCGGACCGGCAGGCCGCGACGGTGGCGCAGACCACGATACGACCCCAGGTCCATCATGCGCTTGATGTTCATCTGCGTCTCGCGGCGCAGGTCGCCTTCGACGGTGTAATTGGCGTCGATGTATTCGCGGATCTTCAGAACTTCGGCGTCCGACAGTTCGTTCACGCGGCGCGTCGGCTCGATACCGACGGCGGTCACGATCTCTTCGGCGAATTTCGGGCCGATCCCGTGGATGTAGGTCAGTGCGATCGGGACACGTTTCCCGGTCGGAATGTTGACGCCAGCAATACGAGCCACGCGTGCTTCCTTTTCTGCGTTGCGGTTCCGTAGCGCCGGAACCTTTTTTCACAACCAAAGACCCGAAAGCATCGCCTTCGGGCCTTCAACGGCCACCTGGGAACCAGGTGATTCTCATGCGAGATGCTGCGAGTTACGGCATTACCCGGCCAAGGTCAAGCCTGACCGGGAATGCGGTCCAGAACCTTGCCGATGGCGGCCGCGACATCGTCGATATCGGCAAGCCCGTCGACCGCGTGCAGATTGCCCTTGCAGTAATAATAGCCGATCAGCGGCGAGGTTTTCTTGTAATATTCGATCAGCCGGGTGCGCAGGCTTTCCTCGTTGTCATCCGCCCGGCGCCGCAGGTCGGTGGATCCACAGACATCGCAAACGCCTGCGGTCTTGGTAGGCTTGGTGCTGTCGTGATAGACCTCGCCGCAATTGCCGCAGGTGAAACGGCCCGAGATCCGGCTGACCAGCGCCGCATCGTCCACCCGCATCTCGATCACCGCATCGATGCGCTGATCGGTTTCGGCCATCAGCGCCTGCAAGGCATCAGCCTGGGCCAGGGTGCGCGGGAAGCCGTCAAAGATGAAGCCCTTGCCGCCGCGCCCGAGCTGTTCGCGGATCAGGCCGATGACGATCTCGTCGGTGACAAGCTCGCCGCGGTCCATCACCTCGGCGACACGCTTGCCCATTTCGGTGCCCGAGTTGCGCGCCTCGCGCAGCATGTCACCGGTCGACAGCTGGACCAGACCGCGTTCATCGATCATGCGCCGGGCCTGGGTGCCTTTTCCTGCGCCGGGCGGCCCCAGCAGAATGATGTTGATCGCCATCTTGTCCCTCTCCTCTGGCGCGGTGGCGGCTCAGCGGCGCGCCGGCGGTTTCCGGGGCTTGACCGCGCCTGGTTTCCCGCGCCTGCCACGCAATTGTGATTTCTCGATCAAACCTTCGTATTGATGCGCAAGCAAGTGGCTTTGCACCTGGTTGATCGTGTCCATGACGACGCTCACCACGATCAGCACCGAAGTGCCGCCGAAATAGAACGGAATCGACAGCTGGTGGCGGATGATCTCGGGCAGCAGGCAGACGGCGGCCAGATAGGCCGAGCCGATCACCAGCACGCGCGTCACCACATAGGTCAGATAATCCTCGGTCCGTTTTCCCGGCCGAATGCCGGGGATGAAGCCACCCTGATTCTTCAGGTTCTCGGCTACGTCATCGGTCTTGAAGCTGACGTTGAAGGTGTAGAAATACGCAAAGAACACGATCATCAGCGCGAAGAACACCAGATACAACGGCTGCCCCGGCCCGAAATAGGCCAGGATGGTGGACATCACCGGCCCGGTCTGGTTCCCCGAAAAGGTCGAGATTGTGATCGGCAGCAGCAACAGCGAGCTGGCAAAGATCGCCGGGATGACGCCTGCCGGGTTCACCTTGATCGGCAGATGGCTGGACTGGCCGTCATAGATCTTCATGCCGACCTGGCGGCGCGGATACTGGATGTGGATCTTGCGCAGCGCCCGTTCCATGAACACCACAAAGGCAATGACCGCCACCACCATCGCCAGCACGCCCAGGATGACCGGCGTCGAGACGGCCCCGGTGCGCCCCTGCGCCAGGAACTGCGCCAGATGGCCGGGAATTTCGGCGACGATGCCGACAAAGATGATCAGCGAAATGCCGTTGCCGATGCCGCGGGCAGTGATCTGTTCGCCCAGCCACATCAGGAACATGGTCCCGCCAACCAGGGTAATCACGACCGAGGCGCGGAAGAACAGGCCCGGATCATGCGCCAGTCCGCCATGTTCCAGGCTGACCGCCAGACCCCAGGCCTGGAACAGCGCCAGTGCCACGGTGCCATAGCGGGTATACTGGTTGATCTTCTTGCGGCCCTGTTCGCCCTCTTTCTTCAGCTGCTCCAGCGACGGCACCATCGAGGCCAGCAGCTGCACGATGATCGAGGCAGAGATATAGGGCATGATTCCCAGGGCAAAAATGCCCATCCGCCCCAGCGCGCCACCGGTGAACATCGACAGGATGCCACCGATACCCGATTGCGCCTGATCCATGAAATTGCGCAGCGCGGCGCCGTCGATGCCGGGCACGGGAATATATGTGCCCAGGCGATAGATGATGAGAAGACCGAGCGTGAACCAGATCCTTTGGCGCAGCTCGGTCGCCTTGCCAAGCGCGCCCCAGGAAAGGTTCGCGGCCATCTGTTCTGCGGCTGACGCCATGCTTCATGCCCCTTTCGTGGCAGCGCCGCCGGATCGTTTTCCGATCCCGCGGCGCATGGAAAACCTTGCAAGCTATCTATTGGGCGCAGACGCCCCCTTCAACAGCTTATTCGGCCGCGGCTTCTTCTTTCGCCGCGCGGGTCACGGTCAGCTTGCCGCCGGCTTTCTCGACCGCCTCGATCGCGGCTTTCGACGCACCGGCAACCGTCAGGTTCAGCGCCACATTCAACGCCCCCTTGGCCAGCACGCGCACACCGTCCAGCTTGCGGCGGATCACGCCTGCGGCGATCAGCGCGTCCTCGGTGACATCGGCCTTGGCATCCAGCTTGCCGGCATCGACGAATGCCTGCAGTTGACCCAGGTTCACCACCGCGAATTCAAGCCGATTGGGTTTGTTGAACCCGCGCTTGGGCAGGCGGCGGTAGAGCGGCATCTGGCCGCCTTCGTAACCGTTCAGCGCAACGCCCGAACGCGAGGTCTGACCCTTGATACCGCGGCCCGCGGTCTTGCCCTTGCCCGAACCGGGGCCGCGGGCCACGCGCTTTTTCTTGCGGTTGGCGCCTTCGTTGTCGCGCAATTCATGCAGTTTCATGTCGCTTCTCCTTGCCGGAAGCGTCCCGCGAAGCGAAAGGGGACGGACACGGCATTTCTTGATTGGTTGAGTCGTGCCAGGCGGCACCGCGGCTGCTTATGCCTTTTGCCGGACAAGTTCAAGCGCCTTGCCCCGTGGCGACCAGCTGTTCAGAAATCGAACCAGGTGCCCAGAAACAGTGACCGCCCTTCCGGCCGGTTCAACGGTTGAACCATCCCCACCTCAAGGCGCGTGTTCATGCCCAGTTCCTGCACCACCGACGCCGCCAGCTTGCTCGAAAAATCGGCATCGTCGCGCTTTTCCAGCCGCAGCTGCTGGATGAGCGACAGCCCGTCCCGGGCATTCCATCCCAGCGTCGCCTGCGCCTTGGCACTGGTTTCGGCCGTGACATGGTCGAGGAAACCCGAGGTTTCGCCCGCATGCAGCGAGAGGGCATCGACTTCTCGGAACTTGCCGGCCAGTTTCAGGCGCGTCTCTATTGCCACCCAGCCCCCACCCGGCAGGTGCCGCAACCCCGGCACGGCATCCAGCCCGCGCCCCCAGGCGGTGCCGATCTGCACCAGCGGCATCAGAGCACCGTCGCGCCGCAGCAAGCCGCCGCCCAGCGATACCGTCCAACGATCGGGGCCATCTCCTGCATCGAGTTGCTGCTGCCACCACAGCAGCAGGTTGCTTTCACCCGTCCGGGAATGACCCAGTTCCAGCCCCAGCAGGCGGCGCGGTGAAACACCATATTCCGCGTAAAGGCTTTTGGAGCCGTAGCCGGCGCGATCGCCTTCGACCGTTGCCGACAGAAAACCGCTGCCTGGATCACGGCCCCAAGGCCCGGCCGTGGCCGCGCTGGCGAGCATCAACGCCAGCACCAGCATCCACAGGCGCAGACCCATCCGCCCCCCTTCCCAACCGGCAGTTACGTCACCCGACCAGGGTAGGCACCAAAGGTTGACGAAAGGTTAAGACGAACGGAAAACGCCCCGAAGCCAGGCTTCGGGGCGCGTATTCCAGCCGAGGGCGGGCGATCTCAGCCGCGCTCTTCGATGATGACCGCCAGATGCGGGATCTTGGCAACCATGCCGCGGATGGCCGGGGTATCCTCCAGCTCGCGGGTGCGGTGCATCTTGTTGAGGCCCAGGCCCTTCAGCGTTTCGCGCTGGATGGCGGGGCGACGAATCGGCGAACCGATCTGCTTGACGACGATGGTCTTGGCCATGGTGTCCTCTCCTTACGCTTCGACAGCGGCTTCCGCCGGCTTGGTGTCCTGCGCCAGGATGTCGGCCACCTTCTTGCCGCGACGCTGGGCGACACTGCGCGGCGAAGCTTCCTTCTTGAGGCCGTCGATGGTGGCGCGGATCATGTTGTAGGGGTTCTGCGAACCTTGCGATTTGGCCACGACGTCCTGGACACCCAGCATCTCGAACACGGCGCGCATCGGGCCGCCGGCGATGATACCGGTCCCCGGGACCGCAGTGCGCATGATGACCTTGCCGGCGCCGTGACGTCCCTCGATGTCATGGTGCAAGGTGCGGCCATCGCGCAGCGGCACGCGGATCAGGCTGCGCTTGGCCTGTTCGGTTGCCTTGCGAATGGCCTCGGGCACTTCCTTGGCCTTGCCCTTGCCGAAACCGACGCGACCGCGCTGATCGCCGACGACCACCAGAGCCGCAAAGCCGAAGCGCTTGCCGCCCTTGACGGTTTTCGACACACGGTTGATCGCAACCAGACGATCGGCGAATTCCGGGGTTTCCTCGCGCTCTTCGCGGCGGCCCCGGCGATTTTCACGTTCTGCCATCAGGCATTCCTTTCTAGCTGGCGCGATCTGCGCCGTTGTTTCCAATCCAGGTGGGCGCCGGTCGCCCGGCAACCCCCGGATCATCGGGGCGGCGCTGACGCCGCCCGCAGGATCAGAACTTCAGACCGCCTTCGCGGGCTGCGTCGGCCAGGGCCTTGATCTTGCCGTGGAACAGGAAGCCGCCACGGTCGAAGATCACTTCCTCGACCCCGGCCTTGCGGGCCCGTTCGGCAATCGCGGCGCCGATCTTGGCCGCGGCCTCGACGTTGTTCTTGCCAACCACGCCCAGATCCTTTTCCAGCGACGAGGCCGAGGCCAGAGTGACCCCTTTCGCGTCGTCGATCAGCTGCACGCTGATGTTCTTGGACGAACGGTGGACGGACAACCGCGGACGACCGTTGGCGATGGCCCGCAGTTTGTTGCGCACGCGCAGGCGGCGCTTCTGGAACAGCTCTTTCTTGTTCAGTGCCATTGTTGCGCCCCTTACTTCTTCTTGCCTTCCTTGCGGAAGACGACTTCGCCCTTGTAGCGGATACCCTTGCCCTTGTAGGGCTCGGGCTGGCGCCACTCGCGGATATTGGCCGCGACCTGGCCGACCAGCTGCTGATCGATGCCCTCGACCACGATTTCGGTCTGCTTGGGCGCGGTGATCGTCACCCCATCCGGCGTTTCGAAGTTGACTTCGTGCGAATAACCCAGCGACAGCTTCAGCGTCTTGCCCTGCATCGCGGCGCGGTAACCCACGCCCTGGATTTCGAGCTCTTTCTTGAAGCCTTCGCTGACCCCGATGGTCAGGTTCTCGACCATCGAGCGGGTCATGCCCCACTGCTGACGGGCGCGCTTCGACAGGCCGCGCGGCGTGACCTTGACGGCCCCGTCCTCGATGCTCAGCGTCACGTCATCCGTTGCGGTGAAGCTGCGGGTGCCCTTGGGCCCCTTTACCTCGATCGTCTGACCGTTGATCTCTGCGGTCACGCCCTTGGGGAGGGCGACCGGCTTCTTACCAATCCGAGACATCTCTGCCCTCCTTAGAACACGGTGCAGAGCACTTCGCCGCCGACATTGGCGCTGCGAGCCGCTGCATCAGACATGACCCCTTTCGGAGTCGACACGATGGAAACCCCCAGACCGTTACGGACCAGCGGGATGTCCTTGACCGAGGCATAGACGCGACGGCCGGGCTTGGACACGCGGGCCAGCTCGCGGATGACCGGAGCGCCCTCATAGTATTTCAGGCTGATTTCCAGTTCGGTATGGCCGGACTCGGTGGTCACGGTTTCATAGCCGCGGATGTAGCCTTCGGCCTTCAGCACGTCCAGAACCCAGGCGCGCAGTTTCGACGCCGGCGTGCGGACCGTGGATTTGCCGCGCATCTGAGCGTTGCGGATGCGGGTCAGCATATCGCCGAGCGGATCGTTCATCGACATATTGCCCCCTTACCAGCTCGATTTCACCATGCCGGGGATCTGACCGAACGAGCCCAGCTCGCGCAGCATGATCCGCGACAGTTTCAGTTTACGGTAATACGCATGCGGACGGCCGGTCAGTTGGCAACGGTTGTGCAGGCGCGTGGCCGAGGAATTGCGCGGCAGTTCGGCCAGCTTCAGGCTGGCCTTGAAGCGCTCTTCCATCGGGCGGGATTGATCGTGGATGATCTCGTTCAGCGCCGCGCGCTTGGCGGCATACTTGCGGACCAGTTTCTCGCGCTTCTTCTCGCGCTCGATCATGGATTTCTTAGCCATATCTTCTTCCCTCCGCGATCAGCTGTTGAACGGCATGTTGAAATGCTTCAGCAGCGATTTCGCTTCCGCGTCGGTCTTCGCGGTGGTGCAGATGATGATGTCCATCCCCAGAACTTCGTCGACCTTGTCGAAGTTGATTTCCGGGAAAACGATGTGTTCCTTCAGGCCCATGGCATAGTTGCCGCGACCGTCGAAGGCCGTGCCCTTGACGCCGCGGAAGTCGCGGACGCGGGGCAGCGCGATGTTGATGAGCCGGTCCAGGAATTCATACATCCGGTCGCCGCGCAGGGTGACCTTGGCGCCCAGAGGCATTTCCTCGCGGACGCGGAAGCCGGCGATCGACTTCTTGGCCTTGGTGATGACGGCCTTCTGACCGGCGATCAGCGACAGGTCTTCAGCGCCCTGCTTGACCTTCTTGGTGTCCTTGACGGCCTCGCCGATGCCCATGTTCAGAACGATCTTGTCCAGACGCGGGATCTGCATGTCGTTCTTGTAGCCGAACTCTTCCTTCAGCGCGGCGCGGACCTTGTCCTTGTAGAGCGACTTGAGGCGCGGGGTGTAGGTGGTTTGGTCCAGCATCAGATCACGTCTCCGGTGGTCTTGGCGAAACGGACCTTCTTGTCGCCTTCCATACGGAAGCCAACGCGGGTCGCTTTGCCGTTCTTGTCCAGCAGCGCGAGGTTCGACAGGTCGATCGGCATGGCCTTGGCCACGCGGCCGCCCTGGGTCGCCTGGGTCTGGCGCTGGTGACGGATGGCGATATTCACGCCATCGACCACGGCCTTGTTCTCTTTCGGGAACACCGCAGTGATCTCGCCCTGCTTGCCCTTGTCCTTGCCGGTCAGCACGACGACCTTGTCGCCCTTCTTCAGCTTGGCAGCCATCACAGCACCTCCGGTGCAAGCGAGATGATCTTCATGAAGTTCTTGGCGCGCAGCTCACGCACGACCGGCCCGAAAATCCGGGTGCCGACGGGTTCGCCCTGGTTGTTCAGGATGACGGCGGCGTTGCGGTCGAAGCGTATCGAGGTGCCATCCTCGCGCTTCACTTCTTTTGCGGTGCGCACGACGACGGCCTTGCGGACATCACCTTTCTTAACGCGACCGCGCGGAATGGCCTCCTTGACGGAAACGACAATGATGTCGCCCACCGACGCATAGCGACGGTGCGAACCACCCAGGACCTTGATGCACTGCACCCGGCGTGCGCCGGAGTTGTCAGCGACATCCAGATTGGTCTGCATCTGGATCATTGGGTTACTCCCGACCTTTGGGGACCGACGGCGCCGGCCCCAGGGTTTCGATTAATCTGGTGATCAAGCCTGAGCTTCGACAGCGTCAAGCAGAACGGTCCAGCGCTTGGTTTTCGAGATCGGCGCGCATTCGACGATGCGAACGGTGTCGCCGACCTTGAACTGGTTGTTCGCGTCATGGGCGCGATACTTCTTGGACGAGCGCACGGTCTTGTGCAGCAGCGGATGCTTGAAACGACGCTCGACCAGGACGGTGACGGTCTGTTCGTTCTTGTCGCTGACGACCTTGCCTTGCAGGATGCGTTTGGGCATGACCGGGCTCCTTACTTCGACGCCGCGGCTTCTGCCGCTTTCTGGTTCAGAATGGTTTTCACACGGGCGACATCGCGGCGGACGGCGCGCATGCGGGCGGTCGATTCGAGCTGGCCGGTCGCCTGCTGGAAGCGCAGGTTGAAGGCCTCTTTCTTCAGCGACAGCAGCTGTTCCTTCAGCTGATCCGGCGTCTTGTCTTTCAGTTCTTGCGCTTTCATGCGCTTCTTCCTTTCAACATCACCGGAGAGCCCCTGCCGTGCAGGGCCACCCTGATTCCGGTGGAGTTTCATGATGAAGGCTTGCCCATACAGGCTGAACCGGCCCTTGGCAAGCATTATTCCAGAGATTTGCAAGGAAAACGCCCCGCCGGCTTGCGGCGGGGCGTTCCGATCATGCGCCGGGCTGGATTACCAGTCCTCGCGGGCGACGATGCGGGTCAGCACCGGCAGCTTCTGCGCGCCCAGGCGCAGTGCTTCGCGGGCGATGGCATCGTTCACGCCGTCGATCTCGAACATGATCCGGCCGGGGTGGACGCGGGCGGCCCAGTAATCGACCGACCCCTTGCCCTTACCCATCCGCACCTCGGTCGGCTTCGACGAAACCGGCACATCCGGGAAAATCCGGATCCAGACCCGGCCCTGACGCTTCATGTGGCGGGTGATCGCGCGGCGGGCCGCCTCGATCTGACGGGCGGTGACACGCTCGGGCTCGATCGCCTTCAGCGCGTAGGAGCCGAAGTTCAGGTTGAAGCCGCCCTTGGCCTCGCCGTGAATGCGGCCCTTGTGCTGTTTGCGGAACTTGGTCCGTTTCGGTTGCAGCATCTTTCTACTCCTTAGCGCGCGTCGCGGTCGCGATCACGGCGCGGACCACGCGGTGCCGGACCTTCCTGCGCCTCGTTGACGCGGCGGTCGCGGGCCTGCGGATCGTGCTCCATGATCTCGCCCTTGAAGATCCAGACCTTGACACCGATGATCCCGTAGGGGGTCGAGGCTTCGGCCAGGGCATAGTCGATGTCGGCACGCAGCGTGTGCAGCGGCACGCGACCTTCGCGATACCATTCGGTGCGGGCAATCTCGGCACCGCCGAGACGGCCCGACACGTTCACCCGAATACCCAGCGCACCCATGCGCATGGCATTCTGCACCGCACGCTTCATCGCGCGGCGGAACGAGACCCGCCGCTCGAGCTGCTGGGCAATCGATTCCGCGACCAGCTGCGCGTCCAGTTCGGGCTTGCGGACCTCGACGATGTTGAGGTGCAGTTCCGAAGCGGTGAAATTCGCCAGCTTCTTGCGCAGCGTTTCGATATCGGCGCCTTTCTTGCCGATGATCACGCCCGGACGCGCGGCATAGATCGTCACCCGGCATTTCTTGTGCGGGCGCTCGATGATGACGCGGCTGACACCGGCCTGTTTCGCTTCGCTGCGGATGAAATCGCGGATCTTCAAGTCCTCGAGCAACAGATTGCCATAGTCCTTGTCATCCGCATACCAGCGGCTGTCCCAGGTGCGGTTGACCTGGAGACGCATCCCGATGGGGTTTACCTTCTGACCCATTACGCGCGCTCCTCGACCTGACGCACCTTGATGGTGATTTCCGAAAACGGCTTCATGATGCGGCCGTAGCGACCACGGGCGCGCGGACGGCCGCGTTTCATCACCAGGTTCTTCCCAACCCAGGCCTCGGCGACGATCAGATTGTCGACGTCAAGGTTGTGATTGTTCTCGGCATTGGCGATCGCCGACTGCAGGCATTTCTTGACATCGCCCGCAATGCGCTTGTGCGAGAAGGTCAGATCGGCCAGGGCCTTGTCGACCTTCTTGCCGCGGATCAGTGCCGCAACCAGGTTCAGCTTCTGCGGCGAGGTGCGCAGCATCTTCGCTTTCGCGAAAGCTTCGTTCTCCGCCACGCGGCGCGGATTCTTTTCCTTACCCATGACGATTACTTCCTTTTCGCTTTCTTGTCGGCGGCGTGACCGTAATAGGTCCGGGTCGGCGAATATTCACCGAACTTCTGACCGATCATCTCTTCGGTCACCGACACCGGGATATGCTTCTGGCCATTGTAGACGCCGAAGGTCAGGCCGACGAACTGCGGCAGGATGGTCGAACGGCGCGACCAGATCTTGATGACATCCGACTTGCCGGATTCGCGGGCTTTTTCGGCCTTGCGAAGCACATAGGCATCGACAAAGGGGCCCTTCCAAACAGAACGTGCCATGGATTAACGCCCCTTCTTCGCGTGACGCGACCGCAGGATATACTTGTCGGTCGATTTGTTCGAGCGGGTCTTGGTGCCCTTGGTGCCTTTGCCCCAAGGGGTCACCGGGTGACGACCGCCCGAGGTGCGGCCTTCACCACCGCCATGCGGGTGGTCGATCGGGTTCATGGCCACACCGCGCACGCTCGGGCGGATGCCCTTGTGGCGGTTGCGACCGGCCTTGCCCAGGTTCTGGTTCGAGTGATCGGCGTTCGACACGGCGCCGATGGTCGCCATGCATTCCTGACGCACCATGCGCAATTCGCCCGAGGACAGGCGAATCTGGGCATAGCCGCCATCGCGGCCGACGAACTGGGCATAGGTGCCCGCCGAGCGGGCCAGCTGGCCACCCTTGCCCGGCTTCAGCTCGACGTTGTGGACAATGGTCCCGATGGGCATGCCGCTGAAGGGCATGGCATTGCCGGGCTTCACATCGACCTTGGCGCCGGCCACCACCTTGTCGCCGACAGCCAGACGCTGCGGCGCGATGATATAGGCCTGCTCGCCATCTTCATATTTGATCAGCGCGATGAAGGCGGTGCGGTTGGGATCGTATTCGATCCGCTCGACCGTGGCCGAAACATCGAACTTCGTGCGCTTGAAATCGACTATGCGATAGAGACGCTTCGCCCCGCCGCCCTTGCGGCGCATCGTGATCCGTCCGGTGTTGTTCCGGCCGCCGTTCTTGGTCAGCCCCTCGGTGAGGGATTTGACCGGGCGCCCTTTCCAAAGCTCCGAACGGTCGATCAGCACCAGCCCACGCTGGCCAGGCGTCGTCGGTTTATACGACTTGAGTGCCATGCTTTCTGTCTTCCGTTGCTTTGGACCGTTACTGGTCCGTTTCAGTCAAATACGGACGGCCCCGCTTGCGGGGCCGTCGATTCGCGGCTTCTTATCAGAGACCGGTCGACACGTCGATGCTGTTGCCAGCTTCCAGCGTCACATAGGCCTTCTTCACGTCCGAGCGCACGCCGGGGCGGCCCCGGAAACGCTTGGTCTTGCCCTTGGTGATGGTCGTGTTCACCGCCTTCACCTTGACATTGAACAGCGCCTCGACCGCATCCTTGATCGCCGGCTTGGACGAATCCTTGGCCACCTGAAAGACATAGGCGTTGGCATCCGCCACCAGCGTCGCCTTTTCGGTGATCAGCGGCTTGACGATCACATCGTAATGTTCGGGTTTAACGCTCATTTCAGGCGAGCCTCCAGTGCTTCGACACCGGCGCGGGTGAGCACGAGCGTGTCACGACGCAGGATGTCATAGACGTTGGCGCCGATCGAGGGCAGCACATCGACACCTTCCAGGTTGCGTGCGGCGCGGGCGAAGTTCTCGTTCACCTCGGCCCCATCGATGACCAGAACGCGCTTCCAGCCGTTTTCCTTGACCGCCTTGGCCACGACCGAGGTCTTGGCTTCGGCGAGATCGAGGTTCTCCACGATCACAAGTTCACCGGCCGAGGCTTTCGCCGACAGAGCATGCTTCAGGCCAAGGGCGCGAACCTTCTTGGGCAGATCAAAGGCGTGCGACCGCGGGGTCGGGCCCTTGTAGACACCACCGTGGCGGAAGATCGGCGCCTTGCGGCTGCCGTGACGGGCGCCGCCGGTGCCTTTCTGGCGGTAGATCTTCTTGGTCGAATAGCTGACATCCGACTTGCCCAGCACCGAGTGGGTGCCCTGCTGCGCCTTCGCACGCTGCCAGCGCACGACGCGGTGCAGCAGATCCGCACGCGGCTCGAGCCCGAAGATGTCATCGCTCAGTTCGATGTCACCGGCCTTGCCGGCTTCGAGCGTGATCACATCGAGTTTCATTTATCTTCTCCTTCGGGCGCGGCGTTGGGATCGGCAGCAGCCTTGTCGGCGGCGATCGATGCCTGGGCTTCGGCCTCGGCAGCGGCTTGCGCAGCAGCTTCAGCTTCCAGCTGGGCCTTGCGGGCAGCTTCCTCTTCGGCGGCGGCAGCGGCAGCGGCTTCGGCAGCAAGACGTGCGGCTTCCTTGGCCTTGGAGCGCGTCGCGGCGGGGAAGATCGTGGTTTCGGCCAGAGGCTTCTTCACGGCATCCTTGATGGTGACCCAGCCACCCTTCGAGCCCGGCACCGAGCCCTTGACCATGATCAGGCCACGCTCGGCATCGGTCTTCACGACCTGAAGGTTCTGGGTGGTCACACGAACCGCACCCAGATGCCCGGCCATCTTCTTGCCCTTGAACACCTTGCCCGGGTCCTGGCACTGGCCGGTCGAACCATGCGAACGGTGGCTGATCGACACACCGTGCGAGGCCCGCAGACCGCCGAAGTTGTGACGCTTCATCGCACCGGCAAAGCCCTTACCGATCGAGGTGCCGGCGATGTCGACATACTGCCCCTCGAAATAGTGGTCGGCGATGATTTCCTCGCCCACGTCCACCAGGTTCTCGGGCGCCACGCGGAATTCGGCAATCTTGCGCTTGGGGGCAACATTTGCCTTGGCAAAGTGGCCGCGCATGGCAGCGGTCGTGCGCTTGGCCTTGGCTTCGCCAGCGCCCAGCTGCAGCGCCACATAGCCATCCTTTTCGGCAGTGCGTTGCGCGATCACCTGCACATTGTCCACATGCAGGACAGTCACGGGCACCTGACGCCCGTCTTCCAGGAACAGCCGGGTCATGCCCAGCTTCTTGGCGATAACACCAGTCCGCAGCATGATGCCCCCCCTTAAACCTTGATCTCGACATCCACGCCGGCGGCGAGGTCGAGCTTCATCAGCGCGTCAACGGTCTGCGGGGTCGGATCGACGATATCCAGCAGACGCTTGTGCGTGCGGATTTCCCACTGGTCGCGCGATTTCTTGTCGATGTGCGGACCGCGCAGAACAGTGAATTTCTCGATCTTGTTCGGCAGCGGGATCGGTCCACGCACCTGGGCGCCGGTGCGCTTGGCGGTGTTCACGATTTCCTGCGTGCTGGCATCCAGGACGCGATAGTCAAACGCCTTCAGCCGGATGCGGATATTCTGGCTTTGCATTGTCATCCCTCTTGCGGGGAGTTCCAGTTGAGAGGCTGACAGGGCCCCATGCCCCGGCAGCGTCGAACCGTAAAATAAGAGCAGGCCGCCCGATTCGTGGCGGCCCGGCCCGAAGCAACCGATTCTTGCAAAAAGCAAAGGTATCGACAGCGATCGCAGGGCATCTGCCCGAATTTCCGGCCAAGGTCAAGCCCAAGATGACCAGTTCCGGTGATTTGCCCCGAAACCGAAGGCCGCCCTTTTGGGGCGGCCCTGGTCTTGCCGTGATATCCCGGGGGATTATCCGGCGGTGATGGGGGCGGCGCAGGGGTTGCGCGCACCTGCGAAGGGGGGTGCGGGCGCAGCAGCTGCGCCCGGCAGCCCTTACTTCAGGATCTTCGACACCACGCCGGCGCCGACGGTGCGGCCGCCTTCGCGGATGGCGAAGCGCAGCTTCTCTTCCATCGCGATCGGCGCGATCAGCTCGACCGTGAACTTCAGGTTGTCGCCCGGCATCACCATCTCGGTGCCCTCGGGCAGTTTCACCGTCCCGGTCACGTCCGTCGTGCGGAAGTAGAACTGCGGGCGATAGTTCGCAAAGAACGGCGTGTGGCGGCCGCCCTCTTCCTTGGTCAGGATATAGGCCTCGGCCTCGAACTCGGTGTGCGGCTTCACCGAACCCGGCTTGCACAGCACCTGACCGCGCTCGACGCCGTCACGCTCGATCCCGCGCAGCAGCGCGCCGATGTTGTCGCCGGCTTCCCCGCGATCCAGCAGCTTGCGGAACATCTCGACGCCCGTGCAGGTCGTCTTCTTCGTCGGGCGGATGCCGACGATTTCCAGTTCGTCGCCCACGTTCACCGCGCCACGCTCGACCCGGCCGGTCACAACCGTGCCACGGCCCGAGATCGAGAACACGTCCTCGATCGGCATCAGGAACGGCTGGTCCACCGCACGCTCCGGCGTCGGGATGTATTCGTCAACCGCCTTGATCAGTTCGCGGATCGAATTCTCGCCGATCTCGGGGTCGCGGCCTTCCAGCGCCGCCAGCGCCGAACCCTTCACGATCGGAATGTCGTCGCCGGGATAGTCGTAGGACGACAGCAGCTCGCGCACTTCCATCTCGACCAGTTCCAGCAGCTCGGGATCGTCAACCTGGTCGACCTTGTTCAGGTAGACGACCATGTAGGGAATGCCCACCTGACGGCCCAGCAGGATGTGCTCGCGCGTCTGCGGCATCGGGCCGTCGGCCGCGTTCACCACCAGGATCGCGCCGTCCATCTGCGCCGCGCCGGTGATCATGTTCTTCACATAGTCCGCGTGGCCGGGGCAGTCCACATGCGCATAGTGGCGCGAATCCGATTCGTATTCCACATGCGCGGTCGAGATCGTGATCCCGCGCGCACGCTCTTCCGGCGCGCCGTCGATCTGGTCATAGGCCTTGAATTCGCCAAAATACTTGGTGATCGCAGCCGTCAGCGTCGTCTTGCCGTGGTCAACGTGACCAATCGTCCCAATGTTGACGTGCGGTTTCGTACGCTCAAACTTTGCCTTTGCCATCAGCAGGGCTCCTTGAATTCTGAATGTCTGGGGTCAGGGTGGCGGGGCGATGCCCCGCCTGCCCGATCAGGCGTATTTCTTCTGGATCTCGTCCGAGATGTTCTGCGGCACGGCATCGTAATGATCGAACTGCATCGTGAACACCGCCCGGCCCGAGGACATCGAGCGCAGGTTGTTGATGTAGCCGAACATGTTGGCCAGCGGCACCATCGCGTCGATGACGTTGGCATTGCCGCGGGTATCCTGGCCGCGCACCATGCCGCGACGGCTGGTCAGGTCACCGATGATCGACCCGGTATATTCCTCGGGAGTGACCACCTCGACCTTCATGATCGGCTCGAGCAGCTTGGCGCCGGCCTTCTTCAGACCTTCGCGCATCGCGGCACGCGCCGCGATCTCGAACGCCAGAACCGACGAGTCGACGTCGTGGAAGGCACCGTCCACAAGCGCCACCTTGAAGTCGATCACCGGGAAGCCCGCCAGCGGACCCGAGTCCATCACCGACTTGATACCCTTTTCGACGCCCGGGATGTATTCCTTGGGCACCGCACCGCCGACGATGCGCGATTCGAAGGAATAGCCTTCGCCCGGCTCGGTCGGGGTGATTTCCAGCTTGACGCGAGCGAACTGCCCGGTGCCACCGGTCTGCTTCTTGTGGGTATAGTCGATTTCCGCAGGACGGCTGATCGTCTCGCGGTAGGCCACCTGCGGCGCACCGACATTCGCCTCGACCTTGAACTCGCGCTTCATGCGGTCGACCAGAATGTCGAGATGCAGTTCGCCCATGCCCTTCATGATGGTCTGACCCGATTCCAGATCGGTTTCGACGCGGAAGGACGGGTCTTCGGCGGCCAGGCGCTGCAGGGCAAGGCCCATCTTCTCCTGGTCAGCCTTGGACTTGGGCTCAACGGCGATCTCGATCACCGGCTCGGGGAAGGTCATGGTTTCCAGAACCACCGGCTTGGCCGGGTCGCACAGGGTGTCGCCCGTGGTGGTTTCCTTCAGACCGGCCAGCGCGATGATGTCGCCAGCGAATGCTTCCTCGATTTCCTCGCGGTTGATGGCGTGCATGATCATCATGCGGCCGACACGCTCGCGCTTGCCCTTGGTCGAGTTCAGCATCTGGTCGCCCTTCTTGAGCTGACCCGAATAGATGCGGGTGAAGGTCAGCGAACCGACGAAGGGGTCGTTCATGATCTTGAACGCCAGCGCCGAGAAGGGCTGCTCGTCCGAGGCCGTGCGTTCGATGTTGCGGGTCTCGGTCTCGTCGCCCGGAGCAAAGCCGACATAGGCCGGAACGTCGGTCGGGGCCGGCAGGAAATCGACCACCGCGTTCAGCAGCGGCTGCACGCCCTTGTTCTTGAAGGCCGAACCCGCCATCACCGGGAAGAACGACAGCGACAGCGTCCCCTTGCGGATCAGCGCGCGCAGCGTGGCCTCGTCGGGCTCGTTGCCCTCGAGATAGGCTTCCATGGCCGCGTCATCCTGTTCGACGGCCAGTTCGATCATCTTGCCGCGCCATTCCTCGGCCAGATCCTGCAGATCCTCGCGAATGGGCTGACGGGTCCACGAAGCGCCGAGATCGTCGCCCTTCCAGATCCATTCTTCCATCTTGATCAGGTCGATGATGCCTTCCAGCTTGTCCTCGGCACCGATCGGCAAGGCGATCGGGCACGGGGTGCCGCCGGTGCGGTCCTTGATCATGCGCACGCAGTTGAAATAGTCGGCGCCGATCTTGTCCATCTTGTTGACAAAGACGATCCGCGGAACCTTGTAGCGGTCAGCCTGACGCCACACGGTTTCGGTCTGCGGCTCGACGCCGGCGTTGCCGTCCAGCAGGCAGATGGCACCGTCCAGAACCGCCAGCGAACGCTCGACCTCGATGGTGAAGTCCACGTGGCCGGGGGTGTCGATGATGTTGAAACGGTTGCGCTGCGACTGGTCCTCGGTGAACACCGGATCTTCGTGGCGCTGCCAGAAGGTGGTGGTCGCCGCCGAGGTGATGGTGATGCCGCGCTCGGCCTCTTGCTCCATCCAGTCCATCGTCGAGGCGCCGTCGTGGGTCTCGCCGATCTTGTGGTTCTTGCCGGTATAGAACAGGATGCGCTCGGTCATCGTGGTCTTGCCCGCATCGATGTGGGCCATGATCCCGAAGTTCCGATAGCGCTCCAGCGGATATTCGCGTGCCATGAAGGGCCTTCCTTCCTTTACCAGCGGTAGTGGCTGAACGCCTTGTTGGCGTCGGCCATCTTGTGCGTGTCCTCACGCTTCTTCACGGCCGTGCCGCGGCCGTTGACCGCATCGGCCAGCTCGCCGGCAAGGCGTTCTTCCATGGTGTGTTCGTTGCGATTCTTGGCAGCGGTGATCAGCCAGCGGATCGCCAGAGCCTCGCGACGGGTGGGGCGCACCTCGACAGGCACCTGGTAGGTGGCACCGCCGACCCGGCGCGAGCGCACCTCGACCGAGGGTTTCACGTTGTCCAGCGCTTCGTGGAACACTTCGACGGGCTCGCGCTTCAGCTTGGCCTGAACCCGGTCCAGCGCATTGTAGACGATGCGCTCGGCAACCGATTTCTTGCCGTCGATCATCAGGTTGTTCATGAATTTGGTCAGCACGCGATCGCCATATTTGGCGTCGGGCAGCACTTCGCGCTTCTCAGCGGCGTGACGACGAGACATTGCGTGATCTCCTTACTTCGGACGTTTCGCGCCGTATTTCGAACGGCGTTGACGACGGTCTTTGACGCCCTGGGTATCCAGAACACCGCGCAGGATGTGGTAGCGCACACCGGGAAGGTCTTTCACCCGGCCGCCGCGGATCAGCACGACGCTGTGTTCCTGCAGGTTGTGCTTTTCGCCCGGAATATAGGAGATGACCTCGAAACCATTGGTCAGGCGCACCTTGGCAACCTTCCGCATGGCCGAGTTCGGCTTTTTCGGCGTCGTGGTGTAGACGCGCGTGCAAACGCCCCGCTTCTGCGGGCAGGATTGCAGGTGCTGCGACTTCGAGCGCTGCACCTTGGGCTGCCGCGGTTTGCGGATCAGCTGTTGGATCGTCGGCATTCGGTTCCCCGTCTTGCTTTCGTCAATACTCGCAGCCACCGGGCTGCGCCACTTCTCGACAGCGAATCACGCGTATCGTGAAACGCCACGACCCATCCGGCCCCAGCGGGGAGGATGGGCATTTTTCCAGAGGATCGGGGCATTTCCGGCCCGGATCGTGACCGATGAAGGTTCTGGCCTTCCCGGCGGTTTCCCGACGGGTGTGCGGCGTATATGAGCAATCGCCCGCCAAGTCAACATCGCCCGGACGGGCGCGGCCACTTACCACAGGCTGATCAGCGACCAGTGCAGATACAGCTTCAGTTGATCGACCATCTCGACCAGAGGGATGAAGCTCAGGAACACGAAGGCGTCGAACAGGTTGCGACGCAGGGTCGAAGCATCAAAGCTGTTCACGCGGCCGGTGCGGAACAGCCGGGGATCGGGCAGGAAGAAAGGCGTGCGCGCGGCATAGGCGTCGTATTCGGGGCCGAATTCCTGCGACAGGAACGCAGCCTCGCGTCGGGCCGTCAGCCACAGGATCACGCCCACGGTGCCGCCGATCATCAGCGCAAAACCCACCGCCCCGAACATCAGCCCGATGCCGGTCGCCGCCACCGTCGAAAAGAAATACAACGGGTTTCGCGTCATCGAATACGGCCCGTCCTGCATCACCACGCGGTTTTTCAGCCCGCCAACATAAAGGATGGACCAGAACCGGCCCAGCACGCCCGCCAGAAGCAGCAGGATTCCCAGCGATTCGATGGTCTCGTGACCAAAACCCTCCAGGCCCAGCATCGGCTGGATGACCAGCACCGCCGGCACAAGAGCCAGCGCCGACAGCCGCAGAATGTTGATGCGGACCTTCTGATTGACGGCGGCGCGCATGCGATCCCCTTTTCCTTGGCAGGTCTTGCCCGGTTCAGTGCTAGCGTCACCCGGATGGTCTGGCAATCCATCCGTCACGCGCCGGTCCGGTCAATTACCCGCGATCAATGGGCTACGGGGTCGGAAAGGCCGGACAGATCGATGCGAAAGCGCCGGGCCAGAATGGCGCGCCAGTCGACATCGGGCATGGCCAGCCCATAGCCTGCGCCGACTGCGCCCGAATCGTTATCCTGATTCAGCACGCGCAGGAACATCAGCCGATCCGCAAATGTCACCCCCGGCATGTGGCAGGCGATCTGCCAATGCGGAAAGTGCAGGACGCTTTGTCCGGCATCGGGGGGCAGAAAAACGGTCAAGGCGGCACTGGCGGCATGGATCACCCGCTGCTCGAGCGTGACGGGGCGCGCCTTGGCGTGCAGGACAAGGCCGCGGGCGTGATCGCAGAACAGGCGTCCTTCCCGCTTCCACAGCCCTTGCAGATCGGCAAAATCGGCGCGCGAACGCTGGATATAATCGACGGCGACCGCGTCATCGTCGTCCTGGCGGAAATGGCCGACCACATCGGCGCGGGCATCGATATGGGGCGCGATTGCGCGCAGGCAGGCACGCAGATGGAACGGCATCGGCGGAACCAGCGCCAGCCGGAACTGCGGCGCCAGAGACTCGAGCTCGCGCAGGCGCGACAGATAGGGTTCGGGCAGGTCGGGGCCGGTCATCAGCACCAGCGTGAAATCAGGTTCGGTCTGGGCCAGCAGGGCCGGCAGGGTCACACGCTCGAACCAATGCCAGCGGCGGGCAAGCCGCTGCGGATCATACAGGAATGCACGTCGATCCTGCAGGCTGCGATGACGCGTCTGAAAGCCGCGCTCGCCCAGGTAGGAAAACCGGCACAGGCCCAGCATCTGGACCCGCATCAGCCGCGCCTTGCCAGCTGTCGTTCGCGCAGGATGGTGTAGATCCCCGCGCCCACCACCAGTGTCGAGCCGGCCCATGTCCAGAGGTCGGGCCATTCGCCGAATACCAGCAGGCCCAGCACGATGGCCCAAATCAGCGAACTGTAGCGGAACGGCGCCACCACCCCGATGTCTCCCACCCGCATGGCGGCAACGGCCGTGACGTAACCGACCGTCAGGAACACCGCTGCCATCAGCAGCAGCAGCCATTCGCCCGGGCGGGGCCAGCGCCAGTCCTCGTTCATGCCCAGCACCGCCCCCGTCAAAGCCACCGCAACCGCCGCATAAAGCGCCACCGTGGCCGAGGACAGCGCCGGAGAAAACAGCCGGGTGAACAGATCGCGCGCCGTGATCAGCAGCATGGCTGCCAATGCGGCCACCGACCACAGGTCGAATGCGCCGGTGCCGGGCCGCAAGATCAGCAGCACACCCAGGAAACCGACGCCGATTGCCGCCAGACGACGCCATCCCAATGGCTCTGCAAAGAACAGCGCCGCCCCCAGCGTCACCGCCAGGGGCAGGGCCTGCATGATCGCCAGCAGATCCGCCAGGGCCATCTTCTGCAAGGCCAGCAGATAAAGCACCGTCGAGGCCACATCGGTCAGCGTCCTGCCCCACAAGGGTCCGCTGTCGCGCTGCGGCACCCGAAACCGAAGCCGGCCCTGGGCCCCGAACAGCACCAGCATCAGCACCACCACCATCGCGCCGCGCACGGCGATCGACTGATACAGCGGCAGTTCCCGCGTCACCGCCTTCATCACCGCGTCGTTGCAGGTAAATGCCGCCATGCTGAGCATCATCAGCAGTGTGCCCTGCATGTTTTCGGTGCCGGACGTGGGCATCGCCGATCCTGACTGCCCTGACTGCCGATTGCGAGCGGACGAAAGCGACGACATGCGCATGGACGATCCCCGAAGCCTCTGCTCATGGGTATTGAGGCGCAGCGCAAAACGCCAGAGGTCACGTCCGCGCCAGCGTCGCCGCAGCCGCAGGCGCAGCCTTTCGGCCACGCACCACGGCAACCATTGCCCGCAGGAAAGCCGGGGCTGGCAAATGGCGCAACGCAAAAGGCCCGGCACATGGCCGGGCCTCTGCTTCATCGGGACAGGATCACTCGCCGGCGGTGTCGGCCGGGCTGTCCTGCGGCGCGATCAGCGCCGCGGCGGCCTCGGCCTCGGCGCGGCGGGCCTCGATCACCTGATGGTCACGCTCGCCGGCGATGCGGCGCACGCGGGCCGTGGCGCCACCGGTGCCGGCAGGGATCAGCCGGCCGACGATGACGTTTTCCTTCAGCCCGACCAGCTTGTCGCGCTTGCCCTGGACCGCAGCCTCGGTCAGCACCCGCGTCGTCTCCTGGAAGGATGCGGCCGAGATGAAGCTGCGGGTCTGCAGGCTGGCCTTGGTGATGCCCAGAAGCACCGGCTCGCCCACGGCCGGACGACCGCCTTTGGCAACGACCTTGGCGTTTTCTTCCTCGAACTCGTCGCGCTCGACATGCTCGCCCTTCAGCAGGGTGGTGTCGCCGCTGTCGAGGATCTCGATCTTCTGCAGCATCTGGCGGACGATCACTTCGATATGCTTGTCGTTGATCTTCACGCCCTGCAGTCGATAGACGTCCTGCACCTCGTCGATGAGATAGTCGGCCAGGGCCTCGATCCCCATGATCCGCAGGATGTCATGCGGCGCCGGGTTGCCGTCCATGATATAGTCGCCCTTCTGCACGAAGTCGCCTTCCTGCACCGGGATATGCTTGCCCTTAGGCACCATGTATTCGACCGGCTCCAGCGTGTCGTCCGCAGGCTCGATGGTGATGCGACGCTTGTTCTTGTAATCCTTGCCAAAGCGCACATAGCCGTCGATCTCGGCGATAATGGCGTGATCCTTGGGTCGACGCGCCTCGAACAGTTCCGCCACGCGGGGCAGACCCCCGGTGATGTCCTTGGTCTTGGCGCCTTCGCGCGGGATACGCGCCACCACGTCGCCTGCCTTGATCTCCTGCCCGTCCTCGACGGACAGGACCGCATCGACCGACATCGGATAGGTGACCGGGTTGCCCTGTTCGTTGCGCACCGGCTCGCCGTCGCTGTCGACGATGATGATCTCGGGCTTCAGCTCGTTGCCCTTGGGGGCCGAGCGCCAATCGGTCACGATCTTCTGGGTCATGCCGGTGGCATCGTCGGTCTCGTCGCGGACCGAAAGACCGGTGATCAGATCGACATATTTGGCGACGCCGCCCTTTTCGGCGATGATCGGCAGGGTATAGGGATCCCATTCGAACATCTTCTGACCGCGCGTCACCGCATCGCCTTCGCGCACGAACAGCTTCGAGCCGTAGAACAGCTTGTGGCTGGCCAGGGTATCGCCGGTGGCACCCTTGACGTGCAGCTGCATGTTGCGGCTCATCACGATCAGCTCGCCCGAAGCGTTTTCCAGCGTGCTTTCGTTCTCGAAGGCAACCGTGCCCTCTTGCGAGGCGGCGATGAAGGATTGCTGGCCACCCTGCGCGATACCGCCGATGTGGAAGGTCCGCATCGTCAGCTGGGTGCCGGGCTCGCCGATCGACTGGGCGGCGATGATGCCGACAGCCTCGCCGATATTGACCAGCGTGCCCCGCGCCAGGTCGCGACCATAGCACAGCGCGCAGACGCCATCGTCGGATTCACAGGTCAGCGCCGAACGGATGCGCACCGACTGGATGCCGGCAGCCTCGATCTCGTCAGACTTGCGCTCGTCGATCAGTTCGTTCTTGCGCACGATGATCGTGTCTTCACCCGGAACCAGCACGTCCTCGGCCGCGACACGGCCCAGGATGCGTTCGGCCAGCGGGCTGACCACCTCGCCATCATTGACCGCGGCCGAGGCGGTGATCGCCCGGTCGGTTCCGCAGTCATGCTCGCGGATGATACAATCCTGCGCCACGTCCACCAGACGCCGGGTCAGGTAGCCCGAGTTTGCGGTCTTGAGCGCGGTGTCGGACAGACCCTTGCGGGCACCGTGGGTCGAGTTGAAGTATTCAAGAACGGTCAGACCTTCCTTGAAGTTCGAGATGATCGGCGTTTCGATGATCTCGCCGTTCGGCTTGGCCATCAGGCCGCGCATCCCGCCCAGCTGCTTCATCTGGCTGACCGAACCCCGGGCGCCTGAATGGGCCATCATGTAGACCGAGTTCGGCTCCAGTTCGGCCCCGTTCTCGTCCTTCTTGGTGGCCGAGATGGTCTTCATCATCGCTTCGGTCACGCGGTCGTTGCACTTCGACCAGGCATCGACGACCTTGTTGTATTTTTCGCCCTGGGTGATCAGGCCGTCCAGATACTGCTGCTCGAAGGACTTGACCTGCTCCTGGGTTTCCTCGACCAGTTCCCATTTGGTGGGCGGAACAACCATGTCGTCCTTGCCGAAGGAAATCCCGGCCCGGAACGCCTCGCGGAAGCCCAGTGCCATGATCTGGTCGCAGAAGATCACCGATTCCTTCTGACCGCAGTAGCGGTAGACGGTGTCGATGACGTTCTGGATGTCCTTCTTGCGCAGCAGGCGGTTCACCAGATCGAACGGTGCCTTGGCGTTCTTGGGCAGCAGCGCCCCCAGGCGGATCCGGCCGGGGGTGGTCTGGAAACGCTTCACCACCTCATTGCCGTTTTCGTCGATCTGGGGCAGACGCGCCGTGATGCGGGCATGCAGATGCACCGCGCCCGAGGCAAGGGCGTGTTCCACCTCTTCAAGGTTGGCAAATGCCATGCCTTCGCCCGGCATGCCTTCGCGTTCCATGGTGGTGTAGTAAAGCCCCAGCACCATGTCCTGCGACGGCACGATGATCGGCGCGCCGTTGGCGGGCGACAGCACGTTGTTCGTGGACATCATCAGGACGCGCGCTTCCAGCTGGGCCTCAAGGCTCAGCGGAACGTGCACGGCCATCTGGTCGCCGTCGAAGTCGGCGTTGAAGGCCGAACAGACCAGCGGGTGCAGCTGGATGGCCTTGCCCTCGATCAGGATCGGCTCGAACGCCTGGATGCCCAGACGGTGCAGCGTCGGCGCCCGGTTCAGCAGGACCGGGTGTTCGCGGATCACCTCGTCCAGGATGTCCCAGACCTCGGGGCGTTCCTTTTCGACCAGCTTCTTGGCCTGCTTGACGGTAGAGGACAGCCCCTTGGCCTCGAGCCGCGAGTAGATGAACGGCTTGAAGAGCTCGAGCGCCATCTTCTTGGGCAGGCCGCACTGGTGCAGCTTCAGTTCGGGGCCGGTCACGATGACCGAACGACCCGAGAAGTCGACGCGCTTGCCCAGCAGGTTCTGGCGGAACCGGCCCTGCTTGCCTTTCAGCATGTCCGACAGCGATTTCAGCGGCCGCTTGTTGTTGCCGGTGATGACCCGGCCGCGACGGCCGTTGTCGAACAGCGCATCCACCGATTCCTGCAGCATGCGCTTTTCGTTGCGCACGATGATGTCGGGCGCGCGCAGTTCGATCAGCCGCTTGAGGCGGTTGTTGCGGTTGATGACCCGGCGATACAGGTCGTTCAGGTCCGAGGTGGCAAAGCGCCCGCCGTCCAGCGGCACCAGCGGCCGCAGTTCCGGCGGAATGACCGGAATCACGGTCAGCACCATCCATTCGGGACGGTTGCCCGATTCCAGGAAGTTCTCGACGATCTTCAGCCGCTTGATGATCTTTTTCGGCTTCAGCTCGCCGGTGGCTTCCTTCAGCTCTTCGCGCAGCTGTTCGGCGGTGGCGGCCAGGTCGATGTTCGCGAGCATCTCGCGGATCGCCTCGGCGCCGATATTGGCGGTGAAGGCGTCGGCGCCATACTGATCCTGGGCGTCGAGGAATTCTTCCTCGGTCAGCAGCTGGCCATAGCTCAGGTCGGTCAGACCCGGCTCGATCACCACATAGTTTTCAAAATACAGGATCCGCTCGAGATCGCGCAGCGTCATGTCCAGCATCAGGCCGATGCGCGAGGGCAGCGACTTCAGGAACCAGATATGCGCGACCGGCGCGGCCAGTTCGATATGGCCCATGCGTTCGCGGCGGACCTTCTGCAGCGTCACCTCGACGCCGCATTTCTCGCAGACCAGGCCGCGATACTTCATCCGCTTGTATTTGCCGCAAAGGCATTCGTAATCCTTGATCGGCCCGAAGATGCGGGCGCAGAACAGACCGTCGCGCTCGGGCTTGAAGGTGCGATAGTTGATGGTCTCGGGCTTCTTCACCTCGCCATAGGACCAGGCGAGGATTTCCTCGGGCGAGGCCAGCGAGATCTTGATTTCGTCGAACTGCCGCGGCGAGGCCAGCGGGTTCAGCGGGTTATGAGCGAGTTCCTGGTTCATTTCCAAATCCTAATGAGGGGCGCGGCAGGGCGGATCGAGGCGCTGTTGCGCCTCAATCGTCGTTCTCCGCATCCAGGAGTTCCATGTTGAGGCCCAGACCCCGGACCTCCTTGACCAGAACATTGAACGATTCCGGCACGCCGGCCTCGAAGTTGTCCTCGCCTTTCACGATGCTCTCATAGACCTTGGTGCGGCCGGCCACGTCGTCGGACTTCACCGTCAGCATCTCTTGCAGGGTATAGGCGGCGCCATAGGCTTCCAGCGCCCAGACCTCCATCTCGCCCAGACGCTGACCACCGAACTGCGCCTTGCCGCCCAGCGGCTGCTGGGTCACCAGGCTGTAGGGACCGGTCGAGCGCGCGTGCATCTTGTCATCGACCAGGTGATGCAGCTTCAGGACATATTTCATCCCCACGGTGACCTTGCGGGCGAACTGCTCGCCGGTGCGGCCGTCAAAGACCACCGACTGGCCCGAGGTGTCGAACCCGGCGCGTTTCAGCGCATCGTTGACATCGGCCTCCTTGGCGCCGTCGAAGACCGGCGTGGCAATCGGCACGCCACCGCGGACCGCCTGCGCGTGTTCCAGCAGCGTGTCGTCATCCATGCCCGAGAAGGTCTCGGCATAGAAATCGTCGCCATAGCCGTTTTTCATCGCCTCGCGCACCGGGGTCATGTCGCCGTTGCGGCGATATTCCTCGAGCGCTTCGTCGATCTTGATGCCCAGCCCGCGCGAGGCCCAGCCCATGTGGGTTTCAAGGATCTGACCCACGTTCATCCGGCTGGGCACGCCCAGCGGGTTCAGCACCAGGTCGACGGGGGTGCCATCGGCCAGGAAGGGCATGTCCTCGATCGGAACGACCTTGGACACCACGCCCTTGTTGCCGTGGCGACCGGCCATCTTGTCGCCGGCCTGAAGCTTGCGCTTCACCGCGACGAACACCTTGACCATCTTCATCACGCCCGGCGGCAGGTCGTCGCCCTGACGGACCTTTTCGACCTTGTCGTCGAAACGGTTGTCCAGCGCACGTTTCTGCGCATCGAACTGCTGGTTCAGCGCCTCGACTTCCTTGGCGGTATCCTCGTCGGCGACGGCGAGCTGCCACCACTGGCCGCGACTCAACTGGCCCAGCAGATCCTCGTCGATGGTGACGCCGGCCTTGATGCCCTTGGGGCCCTTGACCACGGATTTGCCCAGGATCAGCGACTTCAGGCGCGCATAGATGTTGCGTTCCAGAATCGCCAGCTCGTCGTCCCGGTCGCGGGCCAGACGCTCGACCTCCTCGCGCTCGATCTGCAGCGCGCGTTCATCCTTGTCCACGCCGTGGCGGTTGAACACACGCACCTCGACCACGGTGCCATAGGCACCCGGCGGCAGACGCAGCGAGGTGTCGCGCACGTCGCTGGCCTTTTCGCCGAAGATGGCGCGCAGCAGCTTTTCCTCGGGCGTCATCGGGCTTTCGCCCTTGGGGGTGATCTTGCCCACCAGGATGTCGCCCGGCCCCACTTCGGCGCCGATATAGACGATGCCGGCTTCATCCAGATTGCGCAGCGCTTCCTCGCCGACGTTCGGGATGTCGCGGGTGATCTCCTCGGGGCCCAGCTTGGTATCGCGGGCCGCCACCTCGTATTCGTCGATATGGATCGAGGTGAACACGTCGTCGCGGTGGATCCGCTCGGAAATCAGGATCGAGTCCTCGTAGTTGTAGCCGTTCCAGGGCATGAAGGCCACGACCACGTTGCGGCCGATCGCCAGTTCGCCCTGATCGGTCGAGGGACCGTCGGCGATGACCTGGCCCTTGACCACCTTTTCGCCCACCTTGACCAGCGGGCGCTGGTTGATGGTCGAGGACTGGTTCGAGCGCTTGAACTTGCGCAGACGATAGATATCGACGCCGGCATCGCCCGCGCCCAGATCCTCGGTGGCGCGGATAACGATCCGCTGGGCATCGACCTGGTCGATGATGCCGCCACGGCGCGCCATGATCGCGGCCCCGGAATCGCGGGCCACGGTCGCCTCCATGCCGGTGCCGACAAAGGGGGCCTCGGCGCGCAGCAGCGGAACCGCCTGACGCTGCATGTTCGAGCCCATCAGCGCGCGGTTGGCGTCGTCATTTTCCAAAAAGGGAATCAGCGCCGCAGCGACCGAGACCAGCTGCTTGGGCGACACGTCGATCAGATCCACCGCCTCGACCGGGTTCAGCATGAAATCGCCCGCCTGACGGGTCGAGATAAGCTCGTCCACGAAACGGCCGTTTTCGTCCAGGGTGGCGTTCGCCTGGGCGATGGTGTGGCGCATTTCCTCGGTCGCGGACATGTAGACGACCTCGTCGGTCACCTTGCCGTCCACCACCTTGCGGTAGGGGGTTTCGATGAAGCCGTATTTGTTCACCCGGGCAAAGGTCGCCAGACTGTTGATCAGACCGATGTTCTGACCTTCCGGCGTTTCGATCGGACACATCCGGCCATAATGGGTCGGGTGCACGTCGCGCACCTCGAAGCCCGCACGCTCGCGCGTCAGACCGCCCGGCCCGAGCGCCGACAGCCGGCGCTTGTGCGTCACCTCGGACAGCGGGTTGGTCTGGTCCATGAACTGCGACAGCTGTGAGCTGCCGAAGAATTCGCGCACCGCCGCAGCCGCCGGTTTGGCGTTGATCAGATCCTGCGGCATCACGGTGTCGATCTCGACCCCCGACATGCGTTCGCGGATGGCCCGCTCCATGCGCAGCAAACCGATGCGATACTGGTTTTCCATCAGCTCGCCCACCGAACGCACGCGGCGGTTGCCGAGGTGGTCGATGTCGTCGATCTCGCCCTTGCCGTCGCGCAGTTCGACCAGCCCGCGGATACAGGCGATGATGTCATCCTTGCGCAGGGTGCGCTGGGTGTCGGGCGCGTCAAGATCAAGACGCATGTTCATCTTGACCCGGCCCACGGCCGACAGATCGTAACGCTCGCTGTCAAAGAACAGGCTGTCGAACAGCGCCGAGGCCGCCTCGATCGTCGGAGGCTCGCCCGGACGCATGACGCGATAGATGTCCATGAGCGCGCCGTCGCGGTTCATGTTCTTGTCCGCGGCCATGGTGTTGCGGATATAGGGGCCGACATTCACATGGTCGATGTCCAGCACCGGGATGTCCTCGATGCCGTTGTCCAGCAGAACCTTCAGCAGCCCCCCGGACAGTTCGCCGTCGCGGTCGTATTCGGCGGTGATTTCGTCGCCGGCCTCGGCATAGATCAGACCGGTCTGCTCGTTGATGATGTCCTTGGCGACAAAGCGGCCGACGATGCGCTCGAACGGCAGCAGCAGGTTGATCTCGCCCTTCTCGGCCAGCTGCTTGACCAGACGCGGCGTTACCTTGTCACCTGCCTTGGTGATGATCTCGCCGGTATCGGCATTGACCAGGTCGAAGGTCGGACGGGTGCCGCGCACGCGCTCGGGGAAGAACCGCGTGACCCAGCCGGCGCCCTGCCCCTTGCCGGCGCGCTGAAGCTTGTAATCGACGGTGTCATAGAACGCATCCATGATGCCTTCCTGATCCATGCCCAGGGCATAGAGCAGCGTGGTCACCGGCAGTTTCCGCCGCCGGTCGATGCGCGCGAACACCAGATCCTTGGCATCGAATTCGAAATCCAGCCACGAACCGCGATAGGGAATGATGCGGCAGGCGAACAGCAGCTTGCCCGAGGAATGGGTCTTGCCGCGGTCGTGATCGAAGAACACGCCCGGCGAGCGATGCATCTGCGACACCACGACACGTTCGGTGCCGTTGACGATGAAGGTGCCGTTCTGGGTCATCAGGGGCATGTCGCCCATGTAGACATCCTGTTCCTTGATGTCCTTGACCGATTTGGCGCCGGTAGCCTCGTCGACATCGAACACGATCAGACGCAGCGTCACCTTCAGCGGCGCGGCATAGGTCATGTCGCGGCTCTGGCATTCATCGACGTCGTATTTCGGCTTTTCCAGCTCGTATTTGACGAATTCCAGCGTCGCGGTCTCGTTGAAGTCCTTGATCGGAAACACCGACTGGAACACGCCCTGGATGCCTTCGCCATCCTGATGCCCCTCGCCCTCGCCCGACCGCAGGAACAGGTCGTAGGAGGATTTCTGAACCTCGATCAGGTTCGGCATCTCCAGAACTTCGCGGATATTGCCATAGTAACGCCGGATGCGTTTCTGGCCGACAAATGCTTGCGCCATAGAGGGTCTTACCTTTCGTCTTTCGCTTGCGACGACCGTCGGGGCCCGACCGGCGCAAGGCGGCGAATGAGGGGCGGGGTTCAATTCGTGCCGCGCGTCCCACCGCGCTGCTCCCGAACCCCGAACATGCCCTGAAGGAAAGTCTGACAGCCAGACCGCCCTTCAAGACAGGCTCGGCAGGGACCGGGGAAACCCCGGACCCTGCCTGTGTCACGACATCAGTCGATGCGCACCATCAGGTGCCGGACCGATTATTTCAGCTCGACCTTGGCGCCAGCCGCTTCGAGCTTCTTCTTCATTTCTTCGGCGTCGGCTTTGGAAGCACCTTCCTTCACCTTGCCGCCGGCTTCGACCAGGTCCTTGGCTTCTTTCAGGCCCAGACCGGTGATGCCGCGCACTTCCTTGATCACGTTGATCTTGTTGGCGCCGGCGTCGACCAGGACGACGTCGAATTCGGTCTTTTCCTCGGCGGCTTCAGCCGGGCCAGCGGCCGGGCCGGCAACCATGACGGCGCCACCGGCGGCCGGCTCGATGCCGTATTCGTCTTTCAGGATGTTCTTCAGTTCCTGGGCTTCCAGCAGGGTCAGGCCCACGATTTCTTCGGCGAGTTTTTTCAGATCAGCCATTTTTCCGTTCTTTCGATTAAGTGTTCCAACGTCGGGGTTTCAACCCCGAGACGGGACGGGATTGCCTCAGGCAGCCTCGCGCTCTTCCAGAGTCTTGAGAATGCCCGCGATGTTGGAAGCAGGTGCGCCAATCGCGCCCGCGATGTTCGAGGCAGGGGCGCCGATGCAGGACACGATCTGAGCGATCAGCTCTTCGCGCGACGGCATCTGGGCCACGGCTTTCACACCGGCAGGGTCAAGTGCCGAGTCGCCCATGGCACCGCCCAGGATCACGAACTTGTCGTTGCCCTTGGCGTATTTGTCCGCGACCTTGGCAGCAGCCACCGGGTCCTCGGAAAAGGCGAGCACGGTCATGCCCGTCAGATAGTCGGCGATGCTGGCGCAAGGCTTTCCATCCAGGGCGATCTTGGCGAGCCTGTTCTTGGCAACGCGCACGGACCCGCCAGCTTCGCGCATCTGCGCGCGCAGGTCCTGCATTTCGGCAACCGTCATCCCCTCGTAGCGGGCAACCACCACGACGCCAGAGGCTTCGAAGATCTGGCCGAGTTCCTCGACCAATTGCTCTTTCTGCGCTCTATCCACGGTTTCACTCCAAGTATGGGGGTTTCCCCCCGGCTCTCACTTTCCTGTCGCCAGAACAGCGGCAGGAACGGGTCCGTGACGGTCCAAGATCCCCCGAAGAAACCTTCGGAAAATGGTCTTGATCCCATCTCAGGAAGGAAATTAAGCGGGTTTCCCCGCACCCTCCGTCTCGGACAGGACGGGGCATCGCTGCCCCGCCATCCGCCAGATTGCTCTGGCGAAATTCTTGCCGCTTACTGCGCGGCGGTCGAAGCCAGGTCCAGCGACACGCCCGGCCCCATGGTCGAGCTGATCGAGACCTTCTTGACATAGGTGCCCTTGGCACCCGAAGGCTTGGCCCGGTTCACCGCATCCACGAAGGCACGGATGTTCTGGGCAAGCTTTTCGGCATCGAACGAAGCCTTGCCAACGCTCGCATGGACCACGCCGGCCTTTTCCGCCTTGAACTGGACCTCGCCGCCCTTGGCAGCCTCGACCGCAGCCTTGACGTCCATGGTGACGGTGCCGACCTTGGGGTTCGGCATCAGGTTGCGCGGGCCCAGAATCTTGCCCAGGCGGCCGACCAGCGGCATCATGTCCGGGGTGGCGATGCAGCGATCGAATTCGATCTTGCCCGACTGGATGGTCTCCATCAGATCCTCGGCGCCGACGATCTCGGCACCGGCGGCTTTCGCCTCGTCAGCCTTGGGACCGCGCGCAAAGACGGCGACGCGCACGTCCTTGCCGGTGCCGTTCGGCAGGGTCACGACGCCGCGCACCATCTGGTCGGCATGACGCGGATCGACACCCAGATTCATCGCGATCTCGACGGTCTCGTCGAATTTCGCGGTGGCGTGTTCCTTGACCAGCTTGACAGCTTCCTCGACCGACAGGTTCGATTTGCCGGCAAAGGCGGCGCGGGCGGCGGCTTGTTTCTTGGACAGTTTTGCCATGGCTTAGCCTTTCACCTCGATGCCGATCGACCGGGCCGACCCCAGGATGATCTGCATGGCCGCGTCGATGTCGTTGGCCGACAGATCCTTCATCTTGGCTTCGGCGATTTCGCGCACCTGCTTGGCGGTGACGGTGCCCGCAACCACGCGCCCGGGCTTTTCCGAACCCTTGGCACGGTTGCGCTTGCCCACCGGCTTCAGCCCGGCGGCCTTCTTCAGCAGGAACGAGGCCGGCGGCGTCTTGGTCACGAAGGTGAACGACTTGTCGGCGTAATAGGTAATCACCACCGGAACCGGCGAGCCCGGCTCCATCTCCTGCGTCTTGGCGTTGAACGCCTTGCAGAATTCCATGATGTTGATGCCGCGCTGACCCAGGGCCGGGCCGACGGGCGGGGACGGGTTCGCCTGACCCGCCTTGATTTGCAGCTTGAGGCTGCCGACAACTTTCTTGGCCATCTGGCCCTCTCCTTATCATCACGCCCGCTGGGGGCCGACTTAGCGGTGCGGCGCTAGGCCTCCCGCAACGATCACGCGGTCTTGGACACCTGCGTGAATTCCAGTTCGACGGGGGTGGGACGACCAAAGATCGAAACCGTGACCTTGATCCGGTTCGCCGCCTCGTCCACCTCCTCGACCATGCCCGAGAAGCCCTCGAAGGGGCCATCGGTCACGTTGACCTTTTCACCCACATCAAAGCGGATCAGGTTGCGCGGGGCCACCTCGGCGCCGCCAACACCCGACCGATGCTTGATCGCATTAACCTCGTCATCGCGCATCGGCATCGGCTTGCCATGGGCGCCCAGAAAGCCGGTCACGCGATTGATCGAGTTGACCAGGTGATAGGTGCGATCGGTCAGATCCATATGCACCAGCACATAGCCCGGCATGAAGCGACGCTCGGAGGTCACCTTCTTGCCGCGCCGGATCTCGATGACCTCCTCGGTCGGAACCAGCACCTCGTCGATCTCGGCCTCGAGCCCCTTTTCGACAGCAGCCTGACGAATGGCTTCGGCAACCTTCTTTTCAAAGTTCGACAGGACGCTGACCGAATACCAACGCTTTGCCATGTCTCGATCGACCCCTGCTTCCATCCGGAACGGCTGCACCGCCCCATTGAATTCCTGTTATGCCCGCCACAAGCGACTGACGCCGCCGGGCCAAATTGAAATCGGCGCGCACGAGCGAATCGTTGCACGCCGCAGTTCGGGCAAGTCGGGCGGACATACCGCCACCCGCAAGACAATGCAAGCCCTAGCTGCCCACCGACTGGATGATCGCCGAAATCCCGGTCTTGATGGCCAGATCGACCAGGAAGAAGAAGATCGACGCCAAGGTCGCCATGATGAACACCATGATGGTGGTCGTGATGACTTCGCGACGGGTGGGCCAGGTGATCTTGCCGACTTCGGCGCGCACCTGACTGATGAACTGGGCGGGGTTGGCCATGGGTTTCCCTTCGGTCTTGCAGCGCCTCAGATAGCCGGAGCCGGGCCGCGTTTCAACCCCTGCCACCGGGCGGATTGGCGCGGTGGTGGCTTTAGATCCAAGGAATGCCGGAAAGGCGGCTGGCAGGGGTTGGGGGACTCGAACCCACGACCCTCGGTTTTGGAGACCGATGCTCTACCAACTGAGCTAAACCCCTAAGCCGCGCATCTGATTAAGGCAGCCGCGCGCCCGGTTCAAGAGGAAATCATCCCGCCTCGATGAAGCCGCCCGATTGCCGCGCCCAGAGGCCGGCGTAAATCCCCCCGCGCGCCAGCAGGTCATCATGCGTGCCCTGTTCGACGATGCGGCCGCGTTCCATCACCACCAGCCGGTCCATGCGGGCGATGGTGGACAGCCGATGCGCAATGGCAATCACGGTCTTGCCCTGCATCAGCAGTTCCAGCTGATCCTGAATCGCCGCCTCGACCTCGCTGTCCAGCGCGCTGGTCGCCTCGTCCAGGACCAGGATCGGCGCATCCTTCAACAGCACCCGGGCGATGGCGATGCGCTGACGCTGCCCGCCCGACAGCTTGACGCCGCGTTCGCCCACATGCGCGTCCAGGCCGCGGCGGCCATGCGAATCGGTCAGCCCGTCGATGAACCCCGCCCTGGCCAGATCCAGCGCGCGGCGGATGTCGGCCTCGCTGGCATCGGGCCGGCCATAGGCCACGTTGTCGCGGATCGAGCGGTGCAGCAAAGAGGTATCCTGCGTCACCACGCCGATGGCCGCGCGCAGCGATTCCTGCGTCACCCGCGCGATGTCCTGGCCGTCGATCAGGATGCGCCCGCCTTGCAGATCGTGAAAACGCAGCAGCAGGTTCACCAGCGTCGATTTGCCCGCCCCGGAACGACCGACCAGGCCGATGCGCTCGCCCGGCGCGATGGTCAGGTCAAGATCGTCCAGAACCGCCTCGGCCCCGGCGCGGCCGGCCTGCGGATAGCGGAAGGTCACCCGTTCGAACCGCACCTCGCCCGCGACCACCGCAAGCGGCCGCGCGTCGGGCGCATCCGTGACCATGCGCGGCAAGGACAGCGACCCGATGCCGTCGCGCACCGTGCCGATGTTCTCGAACAGCCCCGCAAATTCCCACATGATCCAGTGCGACATGTTGCCCAGCCGCAGTGCCAGCGGAATTGCCACCGCCAGCGCCCCGACCTCGACCTGCTCGCGCAGCCACAACCACAGACCCAGCCCCGTCACCGCGAAGATCAGCCCCGAGTTCAACGAGGCCAGCAGGATGTTCTGCAGGGACGCCAGCCGCATCTGCCCATGCACCGTGGCCAGGAACCCGTCCATGCTGGCCCTCACATAGGCCTCCTCGCGCGAGGAATGGGAAAACAGCTTCACCGTCGAGATATTGGTATAGCTGTCCACCACCCGCCCGGTCATCACCGCCCGCGCATCGGCCTGGGCCTGGCTGATGCGGCCGATGCGTGGCACCAGCCACCACAGCAGCAGGCCGTAAAGCAGTCCCCAGCCCAGAAACGGCAGCGCCAGCCAGCCGTCGGTCGAGGCCGCCAGCACCAGCGCGCCGATGAAATAGACCCCGACATAGACCAGCACATCCATGAACTTCATCGCCACTTCGCGCACGGCCAGCGCGGTCTGCATCAGTTTGGTGGCGATGCGCCCGGCGAACTCGTCCTGGAAATAGCTCATCGACTGGCGCAGCAGATAGCGATGCGCCTGCCAGCGGATGCGCTGGGGAAAATTGCCCATCAGCGTCTGATGCATCAGCAGCGAAAACAGCACCTGCAACAGCGGCAGGCCGATGACCAGGATCGCCGCCATCCACAAAAGCCGCGGCCCTTCACTGGCCCAGAACCCCGCGCGGTCGCTGGCGGCCAGCCGATCGACCAGCGTGCCCAGATAACCGAACAGCACCACCTCGGCCACTGCGATCAGCGCCGAACAGGCCGCCATGGCCAGCATGTAGCCCTTGGCCCCGGCCGAGAAATGCAGGATGAAGCGCCACAGCCCCTGCGGGGGCATCCGCGGCGCCTCGACGGGATAGGGATCGAGCCGCCGCTCGAACCAGGTGAACATCGGCTGGCCTCTTTTGCAGATCGTCGATTGACCGCGCCCGATCATGGCATCGGGGCGCAATGCGCCCGCACGCGGTCTGCCCGGAAGCTACAGTCTGTCAGTGGCAACCACAATCATGTCAACACATGCCGATCGCGCCCGCCATTATTTGCGACTTTCTTGTCGCCATTGATATATATGCAATAATCATGTGCCACTTGCACGTTTTCTATTTCGCCTGCCCTGTTTCAGAAAATGCCGCGAAAACGGGAAACCGGATATCCCGCCGATACGTTCAAACCCGGAATTGCATCCATTCCGAGGATATGAACCCATGAACTCGATAATCTATCTGGTCGGCCTTGTCGTCGTTGTCCTTTTCGTCCTGTCATTGCTGGGATTGCGCTGATGTCGATGCCCGAAAACACCACGAAAACCAGTGGCAGCTACGTGGATTGGGCTGCAGTTCTGGCCGGTGCGGTTGTCGCCACGGCCATTGCCGTGGTTTTCACGACATTTTCCGCCGCATTGGGTCTTGGATCGGTTTCGATCGGAGAGGATGGCGGAATCAGCATCATCTGGTTGATTATCACCGCCATTTTCATGATTGCATCCCTGGTCGCGGCCAATTGGCTGGGCGGTTATATTGCCGGTCGGATGCGCCGTCCTGTCGGTGCAGCCTCCAGCGAGGAAGTCAGTGTTCGGGATGGCATGAACGGGCTGACGGTCTGGGGCATCGGCATCATCGTGACCGCAGTCATGACCGCCTCGGCGGTCACGGGCGGCTTGCGTGCAGCCGGCACTGCCGTTGACAGTGTCGTCCAGGCGACAGGTTCCGCGGTAGGCGGTATTGCCCAGGGCGCCGGTCAACTGGCCGGAGGCGCCGTTTCGGGGGCCGGGCAGGTGCTTGGCGGTATGGCGCAAGGTGTCAGCCAGGCTGCGGCACCAGCGCTGGAGGACGCCATGCCGGCCGGAATGCAGGCCAATCCGCTGGAATATGTCACCGACACCTTGCTGCGGCCGGATGGACAAGGCCCCCTGACCAACCTGCAACAGGATGTGCAGGCCAATGGAACGGAAACCCAGCGCCAGATCGTCGGTATTTTCGCCAATCTGATCCGCACCGGTGAAATTCCGGAATCCGACCGCAATTATCTGCGTCAGCAGGTTGCCTTGCGCACCGGTCTTGACGAACAGCAGGTCGATGCCCGTGTCGAAGAGGCGGTGACGCGCGCCCAGGCGATCCGGGACGAGGCCGAAAAGAAGCTCGAGGAAGCCAAGGCACAGGCAGAGCAGCTGAAGGCCGAGGCCGATCGCCGTATCGAGGAGGCCAAGCAGCAGGCTGCCGATGCTGCCGAAAAGGCCCGGATAACCGGAATTCTGACGGCCTTCCTGCTGGCGGCTTCGGCGCTTGTCGCCGCCGCTGCGGCATATATCGGCGCCGTTCGCGGCGGGCGCGATCGTGACGAAGGACGCATCTGGGGCGGATTATCCTACCGCCGCTGACCGCCCGAACTTTTCGCGATTGAACGATGCCACAAGCCCGCCCCCGACACCGGGGGCGGACGATATGAAAACGTCGCCCGCAAGCTGTTGAAACAATATGCCTGCCCAGTGCTTTCCCGCCGCGCATGGGAAAGGGTAGCGGGGCGCCTGATCCGATCTGCCTGCGGGCAGCTGCTCAGGACAAATGTCGGCTCAGAAACTCCAGCGTCCTGCGCCAGGCCAGTTCGGCGGCATCCGGATCGTAGCGCGGCGTGCTGTCGTTATGAAACCCGTGCTGGGTGCCGGGATAGAAATGCACCTGATAGTCCTTGCCATGAGCCTTCAGCGCCGCCTCATAGGCGGGCCAGCCGGCATTCACGCGTTCGTCATGTTCGGCGTAATGCAACAGCAAGGGCGCGCGGATCCGCGCCACCTCCTCGTCGCGGGGCTGGCGGCCGTAGAACGGCACCGAGGCCGCCAGATCCGCATAGGCCACCGCCAGCGCATTGCAGACGCCGCCCCCATAGCAAAACCCCACAGCGCCGCTGCGGCCCGTGCCGTCGGGGTGGTCGCGCAGGAACTCATGCGCTGCGAAGAAATCCTCCATCAATCGGGCCGGATCCATGCTGGCCTGCATCTCGCGGCCCTTGTCGTCATCGCCGGGATAACCGCCCAGCGGGCTCAGCCCGTCCGGTCCCAGGGCCAGATAACCGGCCTTGCCCAGACGACGGACGACATCGGCAATATAGGGATTGAGACCGCGGTTCTCATGCACCACCAGCACGGTGGGCAGCTTGCCCGCGGCGGCGCTGGGTCGGGCCATCAGGCCGCTGATGCGGCCATGGCCACGGGGGCTGTCATAAGCGACCGTCTCGGTGCGGATTTCGGGATCGTCCGGCGCCACCTGCTGGGCCAGCGCATAATCGGGGCGCAGCGCCTCAAGCAGGGCTGCGCCTGTCACGCCGGCGGTGGCGAACTGCGCCGCCTGCACCATGAAATCGCGCTTGCTGATCCGGCCATGCACATAGCCGTCATAGATTTCCAGGATGCGCGGATGAAAATCGGATGCCTTCTTGCGGTCAGCCATGCCCGTACCCCTGCTGGATCGGACCAGCCTAGCACGAAATGCTGCGCGTCGACATACCGAAGGCCGCCCTTTTGGGGCGGCCCTGGTCTTGCCGTGATATCCCGGGGGATCATCCGGCGGTGATGGGGGCGGGCGCAGGGGTTGCGCGCGCCTGCGAAGGGGGGTGCGGGCGCAGCAGCTGCGCCCGGCAGCCCTTACTTCAGGATCTTCGACACCACGCCGGCGCCGACGGTGCGGCCGCCTTCGCGGATGGCGAAGCGCAGCTTCTCTTCCATCGCGATCGGCGCGATCAGCTCGACCGTGAACTTCAGGTTGTCGCCCGGCATCACCATCTCGGTGCCCTCGGGCAGTTTCACCGTCCCGGTCACGTCCGTCGTGCGGAAGTAGAACTGCGGGCGATAGTTCGCAAAGAACGGCGTGTGGCGGCCGCCCTCTTCCTTGGTCAGGATATAGGCCTCGGCCTCGAACTCGGTGTGCGGCTTCACCGAACCCGGCTTGCACAGCACCTGACCGCGCTCGACGCCGTCACGCTCGATCCCGCGCAGCAGCGCGCCGATGTTGTCGCCGGCTTCCCCGCGATCCAGCAGCTTGCGGAACATCTCGACGCCCGTGCAGGTCGTCTTCTTCGTCGGGCGGATGCCGACGATTTCCAGTTCGTCGCCCACGTTCACCGCGCCACGCTCGACCCGGCCGGTCACAACCGTGCCACGGCCCGAGATCGAGAACACGTCCTCGATCGGCATCAGGAACGGCTGGTCCACCGCACGCTCCGGCGTCGGGATGTATTCGTCAACCGCCTTGATCAGTTCGCGGATCGAATTCTCGCCGATCTCGGGGTCGCGGCCTTCCAGCGCCGCCAGCGCCGAACCCTTCACGATCGGAATGTCGTCGCCGGGATAGTCGTAGGACGACAGCAGCTCGCGCACTTCCATCTCGACCAGTTCCAGCAGCTCGGGATCGTCAACCTGGTCGACCTTGTTCAGGTAGACGACCATGTAGGGAATGCCCACCTGACGGCCCAGCAGGATGTGCTCGCGCGTCTGCGGCATCGGGCCGTCGGCCGCGTTCACCACCAGGATCGCGCCGTCCATCTGCGCCGCGCCGGTGATCATGTTCTTCACATAGTCCGCGTGGCCGGGGCAGTCCACATGCGCATAGTGGCGCGAATCCGATTCGTATTCCACATGCGCGGTCGAGATCGTGATCCCGCGCGCACGCTCTTCCGGCGCGCCGTCGATCTGGTCATAGGCCTTGAATTCGCCAAAATACTTGGTGATCGCAGCCGTCAGCGTCGTCTTGCCGTGGTCAACGTGACCAATCGTCCCGATGTTGACGTGCGGTTTCGTACGCTCAAACTTTGCCTTTGCCATCATGGCCTCCTATCGGGGGGCCACCCGCGCGACAGCCCCGTCGTGAAACATCCGCCGCGACTTATAATCCTGCCGCAGAAAAATCAAGTGCGCCCGGCCCGTTCGGGTGTAGGCTGGTCGGGCAGGAATCGCGGCGGAACCATGCCGCTGCGCCCGCGTTGCCCCTGTCGTCACCAAGGCGTCAAGTCCGCCGCCCCGCAACAGTTCGGAGAAGCCAAGATGAGCCTGATGAAATCCCTTGCCCGTGTCGCTGCCGGCGTGATGCTGGCCAAGGGGATCGGCACGATGATGAAGAATGCCCAGAACCGTCCGCATGGTTCAGGACAAACCGCCGGCCGGCAAGGCTCGGGTGGGCTGCTGGACGAGCTTCTTGGCAACAATACCGGCCAGGCAGGCAGCCGCAGCGCAGGTTCGGGCGGGCTTGGGGATCTGCTGGGTCAGGTGCTGGGCGGCCGCAGCCCCGGCGCCGGCAGCGGCAGCAGCTATGGCGGCAGCCATTCGCCGCGCCAGGCCGGGGCCTCGGGCGGGCTGGGCGGCATCCTGGATCAGCTGACCCGCGCGGGTCAGGGCAGCAGTCAGGCGGGATCCGCCGGCGGACTGGGCAGCATCCTGGGTGGTGCGGCCGCAGGCAGCCTGGGCGGTATCCTGGGCGACCTGCTGGGCGGGCGCGGCAGCGCCCAGGCCGGAGGTGCCCAGACCGGTGGGCTTGCGCAGAAAGGTGCCCAGGCGCAGAACGATTCCAGCTTTGGCGAGTTGCTGAACGAGGCGCTGGCCACGGGCAACGAGCCCTCGACCCCGCCCACGGCCGAACAGAATGCCGTCGCCGGGCTGATGCTGAAGGCGATGATCCAGGCCGCCAAGGCCGATGGCGAGATCGACGAACAGGAAAAGGCCCGGCTTATGGATCAGTTCGGAGATCTGGACGAGGATGAACGTGCATTCATCCGCGAACAGATGGCCGCGCCCGTCGATGTCGCCGGCCTGGTGCGCGAGGTGCCCCAGGGACTGGGCCCGCAGGTCTATCTGATGTCGCTGATGGCGATCGATTTCGACAACCGCAAGGAAGCCGAATATCTGCATCAGCTGGCCGAGGGTCTCGGGCTTGACCGCGACACCGTGAACGGCATCCACCAGCAGGTCGGCGTGGTCAACCTTTACGCCTGATCGAACAGACCCAATTGGCGTGGGGCGTCCACCGCCCCCGCCGTTTGCAGCCCCGAAAGCGTGATGCCCAAGAGCCTTACGCCATGCGGGTCGTGAAACACCGGTCCCAAAAGTTCGCACGCCACCGCAAGCAGATCGCCGGGCCCGGCAGCGGGGACGGGCAAGGTGCGGGCGCGGGTGATCTGACGGAAATTGCCGTATTTCACCTTCAGCGTCACGGTGCGCCCGCTGCGGCCGGCATTGCTGGCATGGCGCCAGACCTTTTCGGCCAGTTCGGCCAGGGCCGTTTCGGCCGCGGCCAGGTCGCGCAGATCCTGAAAATAGGTATTTTCGGCACCGATGCTTTTGCGGATACGGTCGGGGCGCACCTCGCGGTTGTCGATGCCGCGGGCAATATTCCAGTAATAATTCCCGGACTTGCCGAAACGGGCGGTCAGGAACTCCAGGCTCTGTCGGGCCAGATCGGCGCCGGTATGGATGCCATGCGCCTGCATCCGTGCGGCCGTGGCCGGGCCGATGCCGTGAAAGCGGCCGATCGGCAGGCCGTGGATGAAATCCGGGCCCGCCTCGGGCGGGATCACGAACAGCCCGTCGGGCTTGCGCTGGTCCGAGGCCAGCTTGGCCAGGAACTTGTTGTAACTGACCCCGGCCGAGGCCGTCAGCCCCGTCGCCGCGCGGATGCGGGCGCGGATTTCCTGGGCGATGCGGGTGGCGGTGCGGCCGTGCAGATGATCGGTCAGGTCCAGATAGGCCTCGTCAAGGGACAGCGGCTCGATCAGCGGGGTATATTCGGCGAAGATCTCGCGGATCTGCCGGCTGACGGCGCGATAGACATCGAAGCGCGGCTTGACGAACACCAGGTCGGGGCACAGCCGCAGCGCCTGGCGCGACGGCATGGCCGAGCGCACGCCAAAGCGCCGCGCCTCATAGCTGGCGGCCGCGACCACGCCGCGTTCGATCCCCCCGACCGCCACCGGCAGCCCGCGCAGGCGCGGGTCGTCGCGCTGTTCGACCGAGGCGAAAAAGGCATCCATGTCCACATGCACGATGCGGCGGATGCCGGCCGGCCCCGGCGGCGCGGTCATGGCAGGATGCGCGCGTCCGCCGCCGTCAGCGCGCCGCCATCGGCAAAGGGCCCCAGCCGGTCAAACCGCAGATACGCAATCGCCCGGCCGCCCGATTGCGTGTAAAGCACCCCGGCCTCGCGCCCGTCGGGCATCAGGATCGGGGTGCCGACCGGGGCCGCGCCGTCGATGCCGACCGTCATCAGCCCCTTTTTCAGCTCGGTCTTGTGCTTCATGCGGGCAGTTACCTCCTGGCCGACATAGCAGCCCTTGCGGAAATCGACCCCATTCAGCCGCTCGAACCCGGCTTCGAGGATATAGGTTTCGTTTGGGATCAGTTCCACCAGGGTTTCGGGGATGCAATGGGCGACGCGGATCGCGTCCCAGTCGCTGCCGTCGTCGCCCTGGCCGCCATAAAGCCGCCAGCCCAGCGCCGGGTGGCGCGGATCGGCGATGGCGCCGGCGGGCATGGGCCCTGTGCCGCGCGCCACCGTCATGTCCAGCGCCGCCAGATCTACGCGCGAGCGCAGCCGATACATGCTCAGACGGCGCAACAGATCCTCGGCCAGTCGCGCATCGACATCGATCAGCAACCGCTCGCCATCGGCAACGATCAGGAAATCGGCCAGATACTTGCCCTGCGGCGTCAACAGCGCCGCCCAACAGGGCAGGCGCCGCAGGTCGTTCGTCACCAGACCTTGCAGGAAGGCAACCCTATCCTCGCCGCCGACCGCCAGAATACGCCGCATCACCTGTCTCCGAATTGCAGTTTGACCAGGGCGGCATAGGCACCGTCCCGGGCAATCAACTGGTCATGGCTGCCCTGTTCGACAACCCGGCCCGCCTCGATCACCACGATCTTGTCGGCCTGGCGCACGGTGGCCAGGCGATGGGCGATGACCAGGGTCGTGCGCCCGGCCGACAGATCGTCCAGCGCCTGCTGGACCAGCCGTTCGCTTTGCGCGTCCAGCGCGCTGGTTGCCTCGTCCAGCAGCAGCACCGGCGCATCGCGCAGCACCGCGCGCGCGATCGCCACCCGCTGACGTTGCCCCCCCGACAGGGCCGAGCCGCGCGGCCCCGCCGCCGTATCAAGCCCCGCAGGCAGGGCATCGGTGAAATCGGCGACATGGGCGGCGACGATGGCGCGGCGCAGGGCCTGGTCGTCCTCGGGGCGGCCCAGCAGGATGTTCTCGCGCAGCGTCTCGTCGAACAGCGCCGCGTCCTGGCTGACGACCGAAAACTGGTCGCGCAGCACCGCCAGGTCGAATTCTGCCAGCGGCACGCCCCCCAGCGTGACCTGCCCGGCGCGCGGATCGACAAGCCGGGTCAGCACGTTGAACACCGTGGACTTGCCCGCGCCCGAAGGCCCGACCAGCGCGGTGGTCTGTCCGGCCTCGGCGGTAAAGCTGAGCCCGTTCAGCACCGGATGGCCGTCATAGTCCAGATACACGTCCTGAAAGGTGATGGTGGTGTCGGGCGGCGGCTGCTCGCGCGGGCCCGAAATGATGCTGGGGCGCTGGTCCAGAACCGCATAGATGCGCTCGAGGCTGGCGGCGGCGGTCTGCCAGGTGCCGACCACCCCCCCCAGCCGCCGCAGCGGCTGAAAGGCCAGCGCCATGGCCGAAAAGAACGACATGAAATCGCCCACGGTGCGCTGGCCGGCGGTAACCTCGGCCCCGCCCAGCCACAGCACCCCGACAAAGCCAAGCCCCGTGACCACGTCGATCAAGGCAGGCACCGTGGCGCCGATGCCCGACATCTTGATTTCGGCAAGCCGGATGCGATCGACGATCTCGGCAAAGCGATGCGCCTGATAGTTCTCCATCCGGTTCAGCTTGACGGCGTTGATGCCGTGCAGAACCTCGTCGAGGCGTGTGGCGCGGTCGCTGGCGTTCACCCGGTTCTGGCGCATCTTGCGGCGCATGTAGCGCTGCACCATCAAGGTTGGCAGGATCAGGATGGGCGCACCGATCAGCGCCGCCAGCGTCCATTCCGGATCGACGGCAATCGCCACCGCAAACAGCGACACCAGCGAAACGATGTCGCGCCCCATGCCGGAAATGAAGGTGGACCAGACCCCCTGCACGGCGATGGAATCGCCCTGCACCCGCTCGATCAGCGCGCCGGGCGGGTTCTTCTGGAAGAAGTCGTTGTCCAGCCGCATGATGTGGCGCAACAGGTCGGTCTGCATCGTCGTCGACACCGCCAGCGAGACCGAGGTCATCAGGCTGCGGTTTATCACGAATGTGGTCGCGCGCAGCAGGAACAGACCAAAGATGATGCCGCCCACCCACCACATGGCGCCGGTGTCGCCGCCGACAAAGACGCGGTCGAACAGGGGCTTCAGCATCCAGCTGAGCAGGCCCAGCGTCGAGCCCTCGACAATCAGGAACAGCATCGCCAGCAGGATGCGGCCCCAGTAGGGATGCAGATAGTCGCGCCACATCCGCGCAAACAGGTTGGCCGTGCGTTGCAGGTTTTCCGCCATCGGGACTCCGGGTGTCGCGTTGGCCAAGGGATACGGTGCCCGCAAGGTCAGGGCAAGCGGCCGCAGATCGAGGCCGTTGACCGCGCCTTGACGCCGGCATACCGATGGGCGCAAACGGAAAGACAAGCGCATGAACTTTGCCCAGGGCCATCCCGTCCTTGCCATACCAGGTCCGTCCGCGGTTCCCGACCGGGTGTTGCGCGCCATGCACCGCGCCGCGCCCGACATCTATGGCGCCGCCCTGGCGCAGGAAAACCGGCGCATGATCGCCCGTCTGAAGCAGCTTGCGGGAACGCGGGCGCATCTGGCCCCCTATATCGGCAACGGCCACGCCGGATGGGAGGCGGCGATCACCAATATCTTCGACCCGGGCGATCGCGCCCTGGCGCTGGTATCGGGGCATTTCGGCCGCAGCTGGGCCGCCCACGCGCGCCGGCTGGGGGTCGAGGTCGAGGAAATCGATTTCGGGCCCGCGGCCCCCGAACCCGACCGGCTCGCCCAGCACCTGGCCCGGGACCGGCAGCAACGCATCCGCGCCGTCATGGTCTGCCATGTCGATACCGCCAGTTCGGTGCGCGCCGACCTGCCGGCGCTGCGGGCGGCCATGGCGGGCCATCCGGCCCTGCTGGCGGTGGATGCCATCGCCTCGCTGGGTTGCGAGCCGCTGCTGATGGACGATTGGGGCATCGATGTGCTGATCTCGGCCAGCCAGAAGGGGTTGATGGTGCCGCCGGGGCTGGGGCTGGTGTGGTTTTCCGACCGGGCGCGGGCGCGCGGGCGGGCGGGGCTGGCCACGCCCTATTGGGACTGGGCGCCGCGGGCGGACGCGGTCGAACTGTGGCAGTTCTGGGGCGGCACGCCGCCGGTGCAGCACATATTCGGCATGAACGAGGCGCTGACCATGCTGCTGGAGGAAGAAACCCTGCCCGCGGCCTGGGCCCGCCACCACGGGCTGGCACAGGCGGTCTGGGCCGCACTGGCGACCTAGGACGCGGAAGGACGTCACGGCATTGCCGCGGTGGTCGCCGATCCGGCGGCGCGCGCGCGGTCGGTGACGGCGGTGACCTTGCCGCAGGCCAGCGCCCTGCGCCAGTTCACCGAAAATCACCTGGGTCTGACGCTGGGGGTGGGCCTGGGCGCGGCCCAGCCCGAGCATGCGCTGCGCATCGCCCATATGGGCCATGCCAGCGGGCAGCAGATCCTGGGCGCACTGGCCGGGATCGAAGCCGCGATGCTGGCGCTGGACATCCCGCACCAGCCCGGCGGCACCACCGCCGCCGCCGCCGTTCTGGCGCGGCTGGCGGGCAGCGCGGCGGATTAATCGACCGGGCGGATCAGCTTTTTTTCCAGAACCCGCAGCACGGTGGGCAGGTCGTGGCCGCGTTTCAGGATGCGACCGTCCATGGCAATCACCGCATACTGGCCCTGGGCATGGCGCAGCCGCGGGCGCTTTTCGATCCGATACAGCGGGTGCTCGGCCGCGCGGCGAAAGATCGAAAACACTGCCATGTCGCGCAGGAACGACATGCCATAATCGCGCCATTCCCCGGCCGCCACCATGCGGCCATAGACCGACAGGATCGCCCCCAGCTCGGCCCGGTCAAAGGCCACGCGGTCATGGTCGGCAGAAAACCCGGTCGGCGCGTTCATCATGAGCCGATGGTGACACCGCCGGCACAGGCGATCAATGGAAAACACGCCAGGCACCGGATTGCCGCGACGGCTGCTGCTGGCATCCGCCCGGCCTCTGTGGCAGAATGTCTGCGACAGACAGAGGGGGACATCCGGGCTCGTCGCCAATCGGCGCGCCAGGGTTTGTGTTGTCAGACCTGCCGCATTGCGGCGGCACAAGGGTAGAGGACCGTTGACACAGCCGGATTCGCGCAGGCGGCCCGCCATGTTCGCGGCGGACGCAGCACAGGACGGCCCTGCATGGGGGCTGGCGCTTACCGAAGCGCAAGAGGGGCTGTGGTATGCGCAGGCGCTGGAGCCGGCGAATCCGGCCATGAACAGGGCGCATGTTCTGGATCTGCGCGGGCCGCTGAACCGAGATGTCTGGGCCCAGGCTGTCGCCCGCACCATTGCCGAAACCCCGGCCTTGGCGTTGCGCTTTCGCAGCTGCGCGGCGGGGCCACGGCAATGGCCCGGCCGGCCGCCGATGCTGGGATATGTCGATGTCTCGGCGCGGTCGCAGCCGCTTCAGCAGGCTCATGCGCAAATGCAGGCCGATCTGAACCGGCCGCTGGATCTGGCGCAGGATCCGGCCGGGGCGGTGACGCTGTTCGTCCTGGGCCCCGATCATCACCTGATGTATCTGCGTCTGCATCAGTTGGCCTGCGACGACGCCGGCATCATGGCCATCCTGCATCAGATGGCCGGACATTACCTGGCCATGCTGGGCCTTGGGCGGGCACCGCGCCCGTTTCGCGCCTGGGCCCATGCCATCGACCAGGACCGCTTCTGGCGCCACTCACCCCGACGCCAGGTCGAGCGCGCCTTCTGGCTGCAGCGTCTGACCGGATCGCCGGCGATCCCGGCAGAGCATGGCGATCAGCGATCCGGGACGGGCGCGCCCGCCCGTCCTGTCTCGGGCATCGGGCGGTTCGAGGTGCTGCACCGGCCCCTGCCCGCGCGGATTTCCGCCATCGTGGCCGATCAGGCGGCCAGCAACGCCCTCGCCTGGCCAGATCTGCTTGCCGCGATCGCCACGCGGTATCTGAGCCATTGGATGGACTGCGCGTTGCTGGGCATCGGCCATTCGGCCCTTGCAGACAAGGACCGCGCCAGCCTGCCCTGCATGTCCGCGAACATCCTGCCCCATGCGCCGGACAGTTCCTCGCCCGAAACATCCGTGCAATCCTGGCTGACCGAACAATCCCGGCAACTGGCAGAGGCTCGGGCCCATGGTCGCTATCGCAGCGAACATCTGCGCCGTGATCTGGGAATGGTGGGCAGCGGTCGGCGGCTGTTTGGTGCCGTGATCGACCTGCAACCGCAGAATGTTCCGCCTAACCTGCCCCAGATGTCCCTTCGGTTGCAGCCGATGGGCGGGTGGGTGCCCGCACCGCTGCTGGTCGGCTTTCACGGCCGGCCCGACACGGGCCTGTCGCTGTCCCTGACCGGCGAGAATGGCGTTCACGATATCGCGGCCCTGACAGGTCTGGCCGACGGGATCGAGGCGGTGATCGAGGCATTGCCCAGCGCGCGCCGGCTGAAGGATCTGCCGCTGCCCCGACCCCCGCAGCGTGTCGTCGGCCCGGCACCCCCGGCGACGCTTGCGCCGCCGCCGCGGGCTCATGGCGCAACCGAGACTCTTCTTGGCCAGCTTGTGGCCCGGATCCTGGGCCTGCCGGCTCCACCCGGACCACAGGACGATTTCTTTGCCCTGGGCGGCGATTCACTGGCCGCGGTGCGCCTTGCGCGCGAAATCGGCGTGGCGATGGGTCGGACACCGGGACTGGGAACCATTTTCGCCTACCCGATGCTGGGACGGCTGGCAGCCGAGCTGGACACCGCGTCGCCGCAAAGCGCGGGTTTCGGACCCGCCTTGCTTCTGGCCCCCGGACCCGCGCAGATGGCACCGCTGTTTCTGCTGCCCCCGGCAGCAGGGCTGAGCTGGGCCTATCGCGCGCTGGCGCAAGGTCTGCATCCGCCCCGGCGCGTCTATGGCTTGCAACACCCCATGCTGATGCAGGACGATACCCTGCCTGCCAGTCTGCCGGCGCTTGCGCGCCATTACGCGGCACAGATCTGCGAACTGGCGCCGGACGGTCCACTGCACCTGGCAGGTTGGGCAGCAGGCGGCATCCTGGCGCAAGAGGTGGCAGTGATCCTGATGGCGCAGGGCCGCAGGCCCGGCATGGTGGCGCTGCTTGACAGCTATCCGGCCGAGCTCTGGCGCGACCGGGCAGCGGCACCGACTTCGGCCTCGGAACTGCTGATACAGGCGGGGTTCCTGCCCTCGTCAGGCGAGATGACGGATGAGCGCGACGCCAGCACCCTGGCGTCGCCCATGCTCGAGCGGGCGCTGGACAGTGCCCGCGCCCTGACCGAGCAGATTCGCGCCCATCACCACCGCCGGTATCAAGGCAAGCTGATCCATTTCCAGGGCCTGCCGCAGGATGCCAGCCAGGTGCCGCCCCCCGACAGCTGGGCGCCCTATGCCGAAGCGATCGAGGCGGTCCCGGTTCCGCTGGCGCATCAAGACTTCCTGCATCCGGACGGGGTGTTGCTGATCGCATCCGAACTGGGACGCCGCCTGGCCGAAACCGCCGCACCGACGCCCGGGCAGCAGGCGTGAACTGTCTGGGCAGGGTTCAGTTGACGCGCTGGCGGGCGCGGAAAGGCAGGGGCGCGACCGGAATACCATCCTCGAGCAGGCGACGCGCCTCGTCCAGACGCGCTTCCCCATGGATGGGCCGCTCGGGCGCGCGGCCTTCATGCATGGCGCGCGCTTCGGCGGCAAAGGACATGCCGACGTAATCCGACGTTTCCTCGACATGACGACGCAGGCGTTCCAGCGCCTCTTCATGCGGATCGCGCGGGCTGCGCAAGGGCGCGTCGTCGCCAGAGCCATGCGCGACCAGCGGCGCCATCAGCGCCTTGTCGACATGCGGGCTGCCGCAATGCGCGCAGGTCACCTGCCCCGCAGAACGCAGGGAATCGAAGGCCTCCGAGGATCTGAACCAGCCATCGAAGTCATGGCCATGGTCACAACGCAGGGCATAACGGATCATGTCGACAGCGACTCCTTTCCCTGTCAGATATCTGTCCGCGCCGCGCCGGATACAAGATCGCCCCGCGCCAGGTGCCGAATCTGCGCCAGCAACGTGGCAGGATCGCCAGCCCTTGCCACCAGAATCGCGCGCGCAGCGGCCCCCATGCGGCGCTGACAGGCCACATCCCCGGCCAGCTGCGGCAACAAATCCGCCAGCTCTGCCGGCCGAACCGGGCTTGCCGCGCCGGCCGCATCCAGATCGGCATAATCGGCAGCGTGATTGGCGACATGGGGGCCGTGCACTATGGCACAACGCCAGGCGGCGGGCTCCCAGGGGGTATGACCGCCGTGATCCACCAGCGAACCGCCGGTGATGCAGATGCCGGCAGCACGATACCAGCGCTCCATCTCGCCCAGCGTGTCGGCCAGCAGAACCGGCGCCTGCGCGTCCGCCCCTTGGCTGCGCCGCGCCAGCGGCAGTCCGCGCGCCGCGATCAGCGCGGCCACCGCATCACCGCGCGCCGGATGACGCGGCGCCAGGATCAGCCTTAGATCCCCCTGCCGCGCCCGGGCTGCAAGAAAGGCATCAAGCACAACTGCGTCCTCGCCGTCATGGGTCGAGGCGGCCAGGATCACCCGCGCGCGATCGGGGGCCTCGGGGTCCGGTCGGGTCTGCGACGGCGCCAGCAGCTTCAGGTTCAGCCGCGGGGTCAGCGCCTGCGGGGGCAACCCCAGCTCCAGCAGCCGCGCCTCGCTGTCCGCGTCCTGTGCCGACAGTGCGTCGATACGCCCCAGCATCGGCGCGATCAAACCCGGCAGCCGCCGCCAGCGTGCCGCCGACCGCGCCGAGATGCGCGCGCCGACGACGACCTGCGCCACCCCCCGAGCCGCCGTCATCGCCGAGCGGTTGGGCCAGAGTTCGTTTTCCACCGTCACCAGGACCGATGGCCGCGTGCGATCCAGAAACCGCCGCAACGCCTGCGGCAGATCCAGCGGCGCCAGCGCACAGGCATGGCCCATCCGCCGCGCCAGATCGCGGCCACTGGTGGTGTTGGTGGTGACGACCAGCGGCAGATCGCGGGCAAGATCGCTGGCCAGCACCCGGACCGAGGCCAGCTCGCCCAGGCTGGCGGCATGCAGCCAGACGCCCCCGGGGGCGATGACCGGCCCCTCCAGCGCCAGACGTTCGCGCCAATCGGGGCTGCCCAGGGGCGCGATCAGGTCCAGCGCCGCGCCCGCCAGCGCCGTGGCGCCGCGCCAGATCACCGCCGCGCGGCCTCGGCGGCCTCGCGGATGGCGCGTATGTTCGCGCCATAGGGCGCGGGATCGGCAACCGAGCCGCCCCGGAACACCGCCGATCCCGCCACCAGCACATCTGCCCCCGCTGCCGCCACCAAGGGCGCGGTCTGCGCATCAACGCCGCCGTCGATCTCGATATGGATGGGACGGTCGCCGATCATGGCGCGCAGCACCCGCACCTTGTCGATCATCGAGCGGATGAACTTCTGCCCGCCAAAGCCGGGGTTCACCGTCATCACGCAAATCAGGTCGATGTCATCAAGAACCGGGGCCGCCGCCTCGGCCGGGGTGCCGGGATTGAGCGCCAGCCCCGCGCGGGCGCCGCTGGCGCGGATCGCCTGCAAGGTGCGGTGGATATGGGGGCCGGCCTCGGCATGGGCGGTGATGATGTCAGCGCCGGCCTCGGCAAAAGCCTGGATATAGGGATCGACGGGTGCAATCATCAGATGCACGTCCATCACCCCGCGAATATGCGGCCGGATCGCCTTGCACATCGCCGGGCCGAAAGTCAGGTTGGGGACGAAATGGCCGTCCATCACATCGACATGAACCCAGTCGGCGCCCTGCTCCTCGACGGCGCGGCACTCCTGGCCGAAATTCGCGAAATCGGCGGACAGGATCGAGGGCGCGATCTTGATGCGGCGGTCGAAGGTCATGGCAGGGCTCCGTTTGGCGGTCGCATCGGGTTAGCCGCGAAACCGCCCGCGCGTCAACCGCCGCCACTGCGCCATCGTTCAGGCTGCGCAGGCCACCGCCGCCCCCTTGGGCTTTGCATCGCAACCCCTATATATTGCTGCCAAGGCCCGGGCGCCTCGCCGCCCGCGCATCCCTGTTCCGAAGGACACAGCATGACCGAGACGATGGAGCTTTCCCGCGACGACAGCGTATTGCCCTTTCAGCTAGAGCGATCGGGCATGCGCGGCCGCGCCGCCAGGCTTGGTCCGCTGCTGGAACATATCCTGTCGCGCCACGATTATCCGGTAGCGGTCAGCGCCATGGTGGCCGAACTGGCGCTGCTGACGGCGCTGATCGGCCAGACGATCAAGCTGCGCTGGAAGCTGTCCTTGCAGGTGCGCGGCAATGGCGCGATCCGCACCATCGCCACCGATTACTACGCGCCCGAAACCGACGGCGGCCCGGCGCGGATGCGCGCCTGGGCTAGCTTCGATCCCGAAAGGCTGCAACCGGGCGCCGCAGGCTTCGACCAGCTGGGCCAGGGCTATTTTGCGGTGCTGATCGACCAGGGCGAAGGCACGACCCCCTATCAGGGCATGACGCCGCTTGCGGGCGGATCGCTGGCCAGCTGCGCGCAGACCTATTTCGCCCGCTCGGAACAGCTGCCGACCCGTTTCGAACTGACGGTCGGTCGCGCACAGGCACCGGGCCAGCACGATCCGCATTGGCGTGCGGGCGGCATCATGCTGCAAACCCTGCCCGCCAGCAGCCAGTCTGCCGTCACCGGCGAGGAAATCGAAGCCGCCGATATCCTGCAAGGCGCCCAGTCCGAGGACTGGAACCGCTCGACCATGCTGCTAGGCACCGTCGAGGCGATGGAACTGGTCGATTCGTCGCTGCCGCTGCCGAACCTGGTCTATCGCCTGTTCCACGAGGAAGAGCCGCTGGCCTTCGACCCGCAGCCGCTGGTCTTTGGCTGCTCCTGCAACGCGGATCGGGTGCGCGGCACGCTGTCGATCTATTCGGCCAAGGACATCGCCCACATGACCAACGAGGCCGGCGTGGTCACGGCAGACTGCCAGTTCTGCGGTGCCCATTACGAATTCGACCCGCGCAGCCTGGGGTTCGAGGCCACCCTGGACGCGCAGGGCAATCCCCTGGCTGTGGGCAGCGACGGCGCCGAAAGCCGTGCGGCGCCTTGAGCGTGTCGATCCGCGCCCGTCTGCTGTCCGCGCTGGCCCGTCCGGCCTCGCCTTCGTCGGATTTCGACCTGGGCGGGCCGGGCCCCGAGCCGGCTGGCCTGCGCCCGGCCGCGGTGCTGGCGGCCTTTGACGCCGCCGACGGGCGGCTGATCCTGACCAAGCGCGCCAGCAGTCTGCGCAACCATCCCGGCCAGATCGCCCTGCCCGGCGGCAAGGTCGATCCCGGCGACCGCGACGAAACCGCCGCCGCCCTGCGCGAGGCGCAGGAGGAAATCGGCCTGCCGCCCGCACAGGTCGAGGTTCTGGGCTGCCTGCCGCCGCATCGCACCATCACCAATTACGCCATGACCCCGGTGGTCGGGCTGATCCACGGCACCTTCACCCCGATCCCCGAGGCGGGCGAGGTCGAAGAGGTCTTTGCCGTGCCCTTTGCCCATGTGGCCGACCCTGCCAGCTACCGCGTCGAGGGTCGGCTGTGGCGGGGCATCCGCCGCGACTATTATGTCGCGCCCTGGGGGCCTTATTACATCTGGGGCGCGACCGCGCGGGTGCTGCACGCGCTGGCGCAGAGGTTGGCGTCATGAGCCGTGCCCCCCGGCTGCAGGCCGGTTTCCTGTCCGATCCCGGGCTGCGCCAGGTGGTCACGGCACTGACCGGGGCCGGACATCAGGCGCTGGTGGTCGGCGGCGCGGTGCGCAATGCCCTGCTGGGCGAACCGGTCAGCGACATCGACATCGCCACCTCGGCCCTGCCGCAGGACTGCATCGCCCTGGCCGAGGCGGCCGGCCTGCGCGCGGTGCCGACCGGCATCGACCACGGCACCGTCACCGTGGTCGCGCAGGGCCGCGGCTACGAGGTCACCACCTTTCGCCGCGACGTGGCCACCGATGGCCGACGCGCGGTCGTCGCCTATTCCGACCGCCTGGACGAGGATGCGCGGCGTCGCGACTTTACCATCAACGCGCTTTATGCCGATCTGTCGGGCCGGGTGCTGGACCCGGTGGGCGGGCTGGCCGACCTGGCCGCGCGCCGGCTGCGCTTTGTTGGCGACCCCCAGCGCCGCATTGCCGAGGATTACCTGCGCATCCTGCGCTTTTTCCGCTTTCTGGCCTGGTATGGACGCGAGGCCGACCTGCATGCGCTGGCGGCCTGCGGCGCGCAGCGTCACGGGCTGGCGGGAATTTCGCGCGAGCGCATCGGCCATGAAATGCGCAAGCTGCTGGCCGCGCCCGATCCCGCACCGGCGCTGGCGTTGATGGCCGAGGCCGGGGTGCTGGAACTGGTCCTGCCCGGTGCCGATCCCGGCGACATGGCCGATCTGGTGCAATGCGAACAGGACCTGGGCAGCGGGGCGCTGCCGGTCTGGCCGCGACGGCTGGCACTGCTGGGCGCCAAGGATCCGGGCCGCGACCTGCGGCTGTCGCGCGACGAGATCCGCGAACAGGACCAGATTGCCCAGGCGCTGCGCCTGCCCGCACCCGAAGCCGCCTATCGCCTGGGCCGCCACGCCGCGGCGCAGGCGGTGCTGATCCGCGCCGCGCGTGGCCAGCCGCCGCAATTCGGCTGGTGCCACGACCTGGCGCGGGGCGCGGCGGCGCGCTTTCCGCTGGCGGCGCGCGACCTGATGCCCGATCTGACCGGTCCGGAACTGGGTCAGGCGCTGCGCCGGGCCGAAACCGCCTGGATCGACAGCGGCTTTGAACTGCCACGCGAGGAATTGCGCCGCATCGCCCTGGCCCCCGAAGGGAATGCGTGATGCATGCCGTCCTTGCCCGCCTGATCGACGCCTTCCGACCCGCCGAGGGCCCGCCGCCGCGCAGCCTGCTGGCGTTTTTCCGCTGGTGCCTGTCGGGCGCCTGGCCGGGGCTGGCGATTGCCGCCGTGGCCTCGGCCTTGAGCGGGCTGGCCGACATCGTTTCGGCGGTGCTGCTGGGCTGGGTGATCGACGCGGTGGTGACCACGACTCCTGATCGGCTGATCGCCGACAAGGGCGGGCTGATCGCCGGATTCGTGCTGTTCTTTCTGGTGATCCGACCGGCAATCTTTGGCCTGTCCACCGCCAGTTCCAGCGTCATCATCGGCCCGAACCTGTTTCCGCTGGTGCTGTCGCGGCTGCATCGCTGGACGATGGGGCACGCGGTCACCTTCTTTGACAACGATTTCGCCGGCCGCATCGCCCAGAAACAGACCCAGACCGCGCGCGCCGTCACCGATGTGGCCAGCGAATTCGTGAACGTCGTGGCTTTTGCCCTGGCCTCGATCCTGGGATCGGCGGCGTTTCTGGTCTCGGTCGATGGCTGGGGGGCGGTGGCGATGCTGGCCTGGCTGGCCAGCTATGTGGTGCTGATCCGCTTTTTCCTGCCGCGCATCCGCAGCCGCTCGGCCAGCCGGGCCTCGGCACGGGCGATGGTGACGGGCCAGGTGGTCGATACGATCACCAATATCAAGACCGTCAAGCTGTTCGCCCATGCCGAACACGAGGACCGCGCCGCCCTGGGCGCGATGGCGGGGTTTCGCGAAAGGGCGCTGGATTTCGGCCGCGTCTCGACCTGGTTCCGGTTCTCGCTGATGCTGGTCGCCGGCGCGCTGCCGGTGGTGCTGATCGGGGGCACGCTGCTTTTGTGGCGCGAGGGGCTGGCCACCGCCGGCGACATCGCCGCCTCGGGCGCCATTGCCATGCGGCTGGCGCAGATGACCGGCTGGGTCAGCATGGCGCTGATGGGGGTCTGGGGCAGCATCGGCGAGGTCGAGGACGGCATGCGCACCCTGTCGCCGCCCCATGCCCTGACCGACGCCCCCGATGCGCTGGCCCTGGGCCGGGTGCGGGGCGACATCGACTTCGACCATGTCAGCTTTGCCTATGGTCGGACGACGGGCGGGCTTGACGATCTCAGCCTGCATGTCATGCTTGGGGAAAAGGTCGGCATCGTCGGCGCCTCGGGGGCGGGCAAATCGACGCTGGTGTCGCTGCTGCTGCGGCTTTACGATGTCGAGGCCGGCGCGGTGCGCGTCGATGGCCATGACGTGCGCGCCGTGACCCAGGAAAGCCTGCGCCGCAACATCGCCATGGTCACCCAGGAAACCGCGATGTTCAACCGCTCGGCCCGCGACAACATCCTTTACGGCCGGCCCGACGCGACCGAGGACCAGATCATCGCCGCCGCCCGCGCCGCCGAGGCGCATGATTTCATCCTGGGGTTGCAGGACCACATGGGCCGGCGCGGCTATGACGCGCATCTGGGCGAACGCGGCGTCAAGCTGTCGGGCGGTCAGCGTCAGCGCATCGCCCTGGCCCGCGCCCTTCTGAAGGACGCGCCGATCCTGGTGCTGGACGAGGCGACCAGCGCCCTTGACAGCGAGGTCGAGGCCCAGGTCCAGCAGGCGCTGCACCGCGCCATGCAGGGCAAGACCGTGTTGGCGATCGCGCACCGGCTGTCCACCATCGCCGAACTGGACCGGATCGTCGTGCTCGAGGCCGGGCGCATCGTCGAATCCGGCCGCCACGCCGAGTTGCTGGCGCGCGGAGGCACCTATGCCCGTTACTGGAACCGCCAGTCTGGCGGCTTTCTGGGCACCGAGGACGACAGCGCCGAGGCCGCGCAATGATCTGGACCGTGGAACGGCTGGGTCGCAAGGGCGATGGCGTCGCCCGTTCGGATTCGCAGCAGGCCCTGGCGCCGCTGGTCCTGCCCGGCGAACGCATCGAGGGCGAGGCATCGGACGGTCGCATCGCCAGCCCGCGCATCCTGGAACCGTCGCCGCAGCGCGTGCGGCCGGCCTGCGGCCATTACCGTGCCTGCGGTGGCTGTTCGCTGATGCATGCCAGCGACGGCTTCCTGCGCGACTGGAAGGTCGACGTGGTGGTGCAGGCGCTGCGGGCCCAGGGGCTCGAGGCGCCGGTGGCGGGGGTGCATGTGTCGCCGCCGCGGTCGCGCCGGCGGGCGGTGCTGTCGGGCCGCCGCACCCGCAAGGGCGTGCTTCTGGGCTTTCACGCCCGCGCCTCGGATGTGATCGTCGATCTGGCCGATTGCCATGTACTGCGCCCGCAGATTCAGGACCGGCTGAACCTGTTGCGCGAACTGGTGCGGGCCGGTGCCTCGCGCGCGGGGGAAGTGTCGCTGACGGTGATCGCCGGGCCGGCGGGGCTGGATGTCGCGGTGACCGGCGGCCGACCGATGGAGCCCGAGCTGTTTCAGCATCTGGCCACCCTGGCCGAGACGGGCGACCTGGCCCGGCTGACCTGGGACGGGCAGTCGATCACCCGCCGGCCGCCCGCCCTGCCGATGGGCCGCGCCCAGGTGGTGCCGCCGCCCGGCGGCTTTTTGCAGGCCACCGCCGAGGGCGAAGCCGCCTTGACCGCGGCGCTGCGCGACATCACCCGCGGCGCGCGCAGCATCCTCGACCTGTTCGCGGGCTGCGGCACGTTTTCCCTGCCACTGGCCGAAACCGCCCGCGTCCATGCGGTCGAGGGGCTGGCCGCACCGCTGGAGGCGCTGACCGCCGCAGCCCGCCATGCCCCCGGCCTGCAGCGAATCACGACCGAGGTCCGCGACCTTGCGCGCCGGCCCTTGCTGTCGGACGAACTGGCCTATGACGCAATCGTGATCGACCCGCCGCGCGCCGGGGCCGAGGCACAGGCCCGCGAACTGGCGGGGGCGGCGGCCACAACCTTGGGTTGGGTCAGCTGCGATCCGGTCACTTTTGCCCGCGATGCGCGGATTCTCGCCACCGGCGGCTGGCGGATGACGCGCCTGTTCGTGGTCGATCAGTTCCGCTGGTCGCCGCATGTCGAAACCGTGGCGGAATTTCGCCGAAGCTAGCGAATTTGCCCGCGATGTGCTAATCGTGGGGAAAATCAACAGCGCCTTCAGGCGCCTAGAGGGCAGTGATGATTCGGGCAATTCGCGCTTTGATCGCGGTGGTGGCCATCGCGTTGGTGGCAAGTTGCGGCGGCGACAGCAGCAAGCCGTCCTCCAGCAAGTTCAAGACCTATCACGGACCGCCTGTGACCCAGGTCGTGGTCAAGAAGGGCGAACGTCGCATGTATCTGCTCAGCGGCCGGCAGGTGCTGAAAAGCTACGACATCGGTCTTGGGACGGATCCCAATGGCCCGAAGCGATTCGAGGGCGACGGTCGCACGCCCGAGGGGATGTATTTCATCGACCGCAAGAACCCAGCCAGCCGCTATCACCTGTCGGTGGGCATTTCCTATCCCTCGGCCCAGGACGTGGCGCAGGCGGCGATGATGGGCCTGCGCCCCGGCGGCGACATCATGATCCACGGCCTTGGCCCCGAAGGCCGCAAGCTGGTGCAGCAGCGCCGCGACTGGACCGCCGGTTGCATCGCCGTTACCGACGAAGAGATGGAAGAGATCTTTGCCATGCTGCAACCGGGGGTGCCGATCTTCATCTATCCGTAAACGGGGGCGGGGCCGGCAGCGCCTCGCCGGCCGGCCGCTTGCTGTGCATGAGGGTGCCCCCGTGCCGTGATGCCGCGTGCATGCTTGCCCGCATTGCCGGGGCGCTGAACGCGGGCAGGATAGGCTGCCTGGCGCGTTGGCATGGCCATCACCGAGATGTCTTTGTTTCTCCAGGAAAGCGGCGCCGGCCAGTTCGGGGCCATCACTGAAGCGGCAGCCAGCAATGATGCTCGCGCCAGACTGGCCGATATTCTTGGTGGCGCGCGCCGGATCCGAAGCGCGCACATGCGCGATCCATTGCCGCATTCCTGCGCCTGAACGGTCCCGATCTGGCGGACAGGATTGTCGAGAAGAAAGTGACTCCAAGGCGATTTCTGCCCTGCCGGATGAAGGCGATGAAGGTCGCCGCGTCCGGCGGCTAGTTCACAGCCGAAGGCGATCGCGCGACGCTGACGGCAGGCAAGCTTCCTTGTGGCGGGCGATCCGGCGCGGATTTTCAGCCGGGCGACTTGAGCTGACAGGATCGTTCAAGGATGGCGACGCCAGCGCAGTCCGATCGATTGACCTGCTGGCGGCCCGGACGGCGCGGCGGCGGGACCGGCAGCACTGCAGACAATCCACAAGGCCGGCGCCGCCGGGCGGGTGGTCAGCGATGGCGCCCCCCCCCAGGCGCCGGGCATCGCGAAACCTTCCGCACGTGCAAGAGGCCCGGATGAGGGCAGCAGGCCCTTGCGCTGCCGGATTGCTCGCAGAAAGTTTCGAACGCCGTCAACCGCGCGCCTGCATCCGGCTGCCCCTGGCCAGCCATCCGCGCGGAATCCGACTGGCCCGGCGGCAGACGGCCAAAGCGAGATGTCAACACTTGCCGGACCGACCGGCGACCCGCTTTCCCGTCGCTAGATCCGGCGCAGCGGCGCGGCGGCGACGATGGGGCCTGTCGCCACGCCGGCGGGCGATCCGCCCTGCGGCTCGTCGGTGATCGCCAGCGTCGCATTGGCCACCAGCGCCCGCAGCGCCGGATCGATGGGCATGGCAGCCTGGCCCTGATGCGGCATCACCCCCAGCGAGATCGGCGCCCGATCGCCCTGGATCAGCCACAATTCGTAATCTCGGCCGCTGGCCGGCGCGCTGCCCCCGACCGAAACCCGCATCTCGCCCCGCGCCTCGTCATAGATCGCGGCCAGGCGCACGCTGCCGTCCTGCGACACCATGTCCGACACCCACAGCGGCGAGGACGCGGGCGGGGCGACCGGGCCCAGCCACACCAGCGCGGCAAAGACCGCCGCCACCGCGCTTGATCCGAAGGCCAGCCAGCGCCAGAACGACGCCTGCCCCTGCCCCACGGCGGGCGGAAACAGCCGCGCCTCGATCCCGCGCCAGACGGAAGCCGGCGGCGTCACCGGCCGCACCTCTTCCGCCATCGGATCGAAATGCGCCTGCCAGCGCGTGACTTCGGCGACCAGCGCCGGTTCGACCAGCAGCCGCTGCTGGAACGCCAACCGTTCAGCCAGGGGTAGCGTGCCCAGAACATATTCGCCGGCCGTGGCGATGTCGGTGGGATCGGGCTCGGGGCGTGCGGGATCGGTCATCGCGACAGACACTCCCTCAGCTGGATCAGGCTGCGGCGCAGCCAGCTGCGCAAGGTATTGACCGGGATCGCAAAGCGTTCGGCCAGTTCCAGATAGCTTTCGCCCTCGACATAGGCGCGGCGCACCGCCTCGGCCCGGGGCGGGGGCAGTTCGTGCAGGCACAGATCGATGCGGCGGCCTTCGGACCGGGTAATGGCCGATTCCTCGGGGGTCTGGCCGGCATCGCCGAGGGCTTCGACCTCGGACAGATCCCCCCCGCCCGGCCGACGCGCCCGCAACAGGTCGATGGCATGGTTGCGCGCCAGCGTGTTCAACCAGGCCTGCGGGCTGGCGACCCCGGGCCGATAGCGGTCGGCATTATGCCATATCTTGACGAAAACCTCCTGCAAGGCGTCCTCTGCCTCTTGTCTGTCCTTGAGGATACGAAGGCACAGCCCGAAAAGTTTCGGCGCAACGGCGGCGTAAAGATTGCGGAATGCGGCGCGGTCACGCAGGACCACTCGGCCCAGCAGGTCGTTCAGGTCGGCCGGATGGGTGGTCATCGACGCAATACCTCGCTTTTCGGACGCGAACTTGCCGCAGCCGGGGGCGGGCTGCAACATCACCATGGGCGGTCACAGAGTTCACAAACCCGTGATATGCGCAACCCTGCATGAGGCATAGCCGTGACTATGGTCAACACGAAAGGGGGCAGACATGTTCATGCACGGCCACAGGCGCCAGCGCATCGCGATCATCGGCAGCGGCATTTCGGGTCTGGGCGCCGCATGGCTTCTGGACCCGCATCACGATGTCGTCCTGTTCGAGGCCGAGCCACGACCCGGTGGTCATGCCCGCACCGTGCGCGCGCTGGGCGTCGATGTGGACACGGGCTTCATCGTCTGCAACCGGCGCACCTATCCGCTGTTTGCGCCGCTGATGGATCATCTGGGCGTCGCGCTGGAACCCAGCGACATGTCATTCTCCGCAAGCTTCGGCGGGGGCAGCTACGAGTACGGCACCTTTTCCACCCGCGCGATGTTTGCCCAGCCGATGTGCCTGGTCGATGCCGGCCACTGGCGGCTGATCCGCGACATCCTGCGCTTTTTCCGCGAGGCGCCGGCCCATCACCGGCACGATGGCTCGATCGGCGAGTTGCTGGGGCGGCTGCGCCTGGGGCAAGAGTTCCGCGACCGCTTCCTGTTGCCGATTTCGGGCGCGATCTGGTCCACGCCCGCGCGCGACATGATGGACTTTCCCGCGGGCACCTTCGTGCGCTTTTTCGACAATCACGGGCTGCTGTCGGTCAAGGGTCAGCCGCAATGGCTGACGGTGACGGGCGGCTCGCGGCGTTATGTGCAGGCGATTCTGGGGCAGTTGCGCGGGCAGGTGCGGCTGAACTGTCCGGTGCGGGCGATCCTGCGCGGCGCCCAGGGGCCACAGGTGGTATCCGATCGCGGCGTCGAAAGCTTTGACCGGGTGATCCTGGCCACGCACGCCCCGCAGGCGCTGGCACTGCTGGACCGGGCCGACGCGCAGGAACGCGCGATCCTGGGGGCGCTGCGCACGCAGCTGAACCGGGTGGTGCTGCATTCGGACCCCGCGCTGATGCCGCGCCGCCGCGCCGCCTGGGCATCGTGGAACTTTGTCACCCGTCATCACAACCTGCCCGAGGACCAGCCGATCAGCCTGTCCTACTGGATGAACCGGCTGCAGAACCTGCAAACCCCGCAACCGCTGATCGTGACGCTGAACCCCGAAACCGAACCGCAGGCCATTCACGACGAAACCTGGCTGGCTCATCCGCAATTCGACGCCGCAGCCATTGCGGCACAGGCGGATTTGCCCCAGATTCAGGGACGGGGCGGCATTCATTACTGCGGCGCCTGGACGCGTTACGGTTTTCACGAAGACGGGCTGCTGTCGGCATTGCGCGTCGCCCAAAGCCTGGGAGTGGACTGGCCGCTGGGGGCCGATCCCTGGGCCGAAACGGTCGGGGTCATGGCATGAGCACCGATTTGTGGCACGGCGCGCTGATCGACTGCGCGGTCTGGCACCGCCGCAGCGGCGATGTCGCGCGCCAGTTCCGTTACCGGCTGACCTATGCCGCGCTGCCGCTGGACCTGCTGGAAGTTGGCGCGCTGCCGCTGCGCCCGGACCGGCCTGGGCTCTGGCACCTGCGCGCGCGCGATTATGGCTGGCGCGACGGCCGCAGCCTGGCCGATTTCGCCCGCGCGCAACTCGACCCGCTGGGCCTTGGGGCCTGCCGCGTCAGTCTGGTGACGCTGCCGCGCAGCTGCGGCTACGGCTTCAACCCGGTCAGCTTCTGGCTGGCGCGCGACGATCAGGGCCTGCGCGCCGTTCTGGCCGAGGTGTCGAACACCTTCGGCGAACGTCATCTTTACCTGTGCCGCCACGACGATCTGCGCCCGATCGCCGCCGGCGACCGGCTACAGGGGCGCAAGCTGTTCCATGTCTCGCCCTTCCTGCCGCGCGCGGGAAGCTATGTGTTCCGCTTTGATCCCGGACCGGGACGGTTCGGCGCCTGGGTGGACTGGCTGGACGATCAGGGACGGCCGCGCCTTCAGACCGCCATGACCGGCGCGGCCCGACCGCTGAACCGGGGCAACTTCTGGGCCGCTGCGCTGCGCCGGCCGCTGCAATGCCAGCGGGTCATGGTGCTGATCCACTGGCACGCGCTGCGGCTGGCGGCGCGTGGTGTGCCCTATCGCCGCAAGCCCGCCCAGCTCGATACCGTTCAGTCCCAGGCCCTGACGGGGGAAAGGCCGCATCATGTTTGACCAACGCCTGCGCAGCGAATTCCTGAAAACAATGGAGCGGATCAGCGACGGCCAGATCCTGCTGAGCCTGCCCGACGGCAGCCGGCACGAATTCTCCGCCCCCCGCCCTGGCCCGCGGGCCGAGTTTCATGTCCATGACTGGCGGGCCATCACCGCGCTGGCGGCACGCGGCGACATCGGCCTGACCGAGGCCTATCGCGACGGCTGGTGCGACACCCCCGACCTGACCGCGCTGCTGACCTTTGGCCTGCGCAACGAAGAGGTCCTGGACCGCTATATCTACGGCCGGCCATTGCAGGCCATGGCGGTGCGGCTGCTTTATCTGCTGAACCGCAACACCCGGCGCGGGGCACGGCGCAACATCGCCGCCCATTACGATCTGGGCAATGATTTCTACCGGCTGTGGCTGGACGAGACCATGACCTATTCATCCGCCCTTTATGCCGGGGGCGATGATCTGGCGGCGGCGCAGCGGCGCAAATACGACCGGATCCTGGACGGGCTGGCCGCGCCCTCGGGGCGGCTCTTGGAAATCGGCTGCGGCTGGGGCGGATTTGCCGCCCGCGCGCTCGAACGCGGCGATTTCGCCGCAAAGGGGCTGACGCTGTCGCAGGCCCAGGCCAGCTATGCGCGCGACCGCCTGGGCGATGGGGCCGAAATCGCGTTGCAGGATTATCGCGACGAAACCGGCCGCTTCGACCATATCGTGTCGATCGAGATGTTCGAGGCGGTGGGCGAGAGGTTCTGGCCGGTCTATTTCCGCAAGCTGCGCGAGCTGCTGGCGGAAGGCGGCCGCGCCATGATCCAGACCATCACCATCGCCGATCGCTATTTCGACCGCTATCGCAGCGGCGGCGACATGATCCGCAGCTTCATCTTTCCCGGCGGCATGCTGCCCTCGGACAGCCGCTTCCGCGCCGAGGCCAAACGGGCCGGCCTGCGCATCGAGGACGCCTTCGGCTTCGGCGCCGATTACGCCCGCACCCTGGGGGACTGGTTGCAGCGCTTTGATGCGCGCCGGGCCGAGGTGCTGGCCATGGGCTTTGACGAGGCCTTCATTCGCGTCTGGCGCTTTTATCTGGCGGCCTGCGCCGCCGCCTTCACCGTGTCGCGCACCGATGTGGTCCAATACCGGCTGGCGCATGGCTAGCGGCGCGGCGCCCACCGCGCGCAGCATGGCAGGCTATGGGCTGCTGGCACTGCCGCTGGCATTCGGGGGGCTGCCGCTTTACGTCCATGCGCCGGATTTCTATGCCGCCGACCTCGGCCTGCCGCTGGCGGCGCTGGGGTTGACGCTGGCCGGGCTGCGGCTGCTGGATGCCGGTCTTGATCCGCTGGCGGGCTGGCTCAGCGATCGCTGGCCGCGGGCGCGGCTTGCCTGGGTGGTCTTGGGGGCGGCGGCACTGGCGCTGGGGGTGCTGGCGCTGTTCCTGCCGCCGGCTGGCGCACGGCTGACCTGGTTTGCGGCGGCGATGGCGCTGGCCAGCCTGGGCCACAGCCTGGTTTCGGTCAACCTGCTGACGCTTGGCGGTGCCTGGCGGCCCGAGGCCGGGCTGCGCGCCCGCATCAGCGCCATGCGCGAGGCCTTTGGCCTGGCCGGGCTGGTGCTGGCGGTGGTGCTGCCTGCGGCCTTGGCCCCCTGGATCGGGCGCGGGCCGGCGCTGGCAGTGATGGCGGGGCTGCTGGCGGTGCTGTTGATGTTCGCGGTGCCGGTATTCGCGCGCTGGTATCGCCGCACACGACCCGCGGCCGAGGCCATGGCAGCGCCGGCGCCCATCGCCTGGGACAGGCTGCGCCCGTTTTACCTGGCGGTGTTGCCGGTGCTGCTGTCGGCGGCGCTGCCCGCGGCACTGATCCTGATGCTGGTGCGCGACCTGCTGGGGCTGCCGGATCTGGCGGGGCTGTTCCTGCTGACCTATTTCCTCGCCGCGCTGCCCGGCACGCTGGCGGCGGGATGGCTGGCGGCGCGTTGGGGCGCGGTGCCGGTCTGGATCGCGGCTCTGATCCTGTCGATGGCGGCTTTTGCCTTTTGCCTGCGGCTTGGCCCGGGCGAGGGCACGGAATTCCTGGCCATCTGCCTGCTGACCGGGTTCTGCTTCGGGGCCGATCTGGTGTTGCCGCCCGCGATCCTGTTCGCCCGGATCGAGGCCGCGGGCGCGCGCCATGCCGCCGCCCGCGCCTTTGCTCTGCTGGGCTTTCTGACCAAGGCGGCGCTGGCCCTGGCCGGGGCGCTGGCGCTGCCGCTGCTTCAGCTGGCGGGCTTTCGCCCGGCCCAACCCAACAGCCCCGAGGCGCTGCGCCTGCTGCTGATCCTCTATGCGGCCCTGCCGCTGGCGCTGCGCGGGCTGGCGGTGGTGCTGTTGTTCGTCAACCATCGTCGGGGAAGGATATGAGCGAAACCATCTGGATCATGGGGGCATCCGAAGGCATCGGCGGGGCTGTGGCGCGTGCCTATGCCCGGCGCGGGGCGCGGCTATACCTGTCGGCGCGCAATCCCGAGCCGCTGCGGCGGCTGGCCGACGAGCTGGGCGCGACCGCCCTGCCCGTCGATACCACCGACGCCGCGGCCCTGGCCGAGGCTGCCGGCCGGATCGGCCAGCCTCTGGACCGGGCGCTGACGCTGGCGGCGCTTTACGATCCGGGCCAGGCGATGCAGGCCGACCCTGTCCGCGCCGCACAGATCGTCACGGTGAACCTGACCGGCACGCTGATCTTTGCCCAGGCGTCAGTGCCGCTGCTGCGACCGCGCGGGCAACTGGCGCTGACCGGATCGATCGCCGGTTACCTGGGCCTGCCGCAGGGCCAGATCTATTCCGCGACCAAGGCCGGCGTCATCAACCTGGCCGAAAGCCTGCGCGCGGAGCTGGCGGGCGCGGTCGATGTGCGGCTGATCTGCCCGGGCTTTGTTCGCACCCGCATGACCGCCCGCAACGATTTCGAAATGCCCGGCATCCTCGAGCCCGAGCAAGCCGCCGCCCATATCCTGCGCGGGCTGGACCGCCGAGGGTTCGAGGTGCATTTTCCAGCCCGCCTCAGCCTGGCGCTGAAACTGCTGGCGGCACTGCCCTATGGGCTGTCGCTGCCCCTGACCAGAAGGCTTGTGCGATGATGACCGACCGTTTCCCCGCCCTGCTGGTGCTGGCCCTGGCGCTGGGCTTTGCCCTGTCGCCGCTGTTCAGCGACGGCTTCAACGGATTTACCCCGCAGCAGTTCCCCGTGGTCGAGCAACGCTGGCCGGTGCAGCCGGCCGGCTGGGCGTTTTCCATCTGGGGGCTGATCTATGCCTGGCTGATCGCCGGCGCCGGCTTTGGCCTGTGGCGGCGGGCGCGCGATCCGGAATGGCAGGCGATGCGCGGGCCGCTGGCCGCAAGCCTGCTGATCGGCTGTTTCTGGATCGCCGTCGCCAACCGCCAGCCGGTGATCGCCACGGCGATGATCCTGGCCATGCTGGCCGGGGCGCTGGCAGCCTTTCTGCGCAGCGGCACCAACGATGTCTGGTGGCAGCGCCGACCGGTCGCGCTGTATGCGGGCTGGCTGACAGCCGCCAGCGGCGTGGCCACGGCGGTGGTCGCGGGCGGCTACGGGCTGGTCTCAAGCCAGATGGCGGCAATGATCGCCCTGGTCGCAGTGCTGGCGCTGGCCCTGTGGGTGCAGGCGCGCCGGCCGCAGGAGTGGGCCTATCCGCTGGCGGTAGGCTGGGCGCTGACCGGGGTGATCGCGGCCAATCTGGCGCCGGCCAATGCGCCGGTGCTGGCGCTGGCCGGGTTGGGGATCCTGGCACTGACGGGGCAATACATCTGGCGCGGGCGCGCCTGAGCCCCGCTACCAGGGCACCGGCTGGCCGCGCCAGTCCCAGAAGCTGCCGGTCTGATCCGGCGTCAGCCGCGCCATCACATCCAGCAGCGCCTGCGCCGACACCGCCGGCGTGATCGCTGGGTGGCGCGCCAGATAGTCGCGGCTCAGCCCGGTCGCCACGGTGCCCGGATGCAGCGCCACCACCACCGCCTGCGGATGGCTGCGCGCCAGTTCGATCGCGGCGGTGCGGACGATCTGATTCAGCGCCGCCTTGGCCGCGCGATAGCTGATCCAGCCGCCCAGCCGGTTGTCTCCGATCGAGCCCACCCGCGCCGACAGCGTCGCCAGCACCGCCCGCCGGTCGCGCGGCAGCAGCGGGCTGAAATGGCGCAGCACCAGCGCCGCGCCGATGGCATTGACCGCGAACTGGCGGGCCATCACCCCGGCATCCAGCGCGGCGATGGTCTTTTCGGGCCCGTGGCCGTCGATGGTCAGCGCCCCGATCGTGTTCACGATCAGGTCAAAGCGGCGCGGCTGCAACCCCTCGGCCAGCCGCGCCAGACTGTCGGGCCGGGTCACGTCAAGCCCGTCGCGCGACCGCGACAGGCCACAGACCTGCCAGCCCTGCGCCGCCAGCAGCCGCAGCATCGCCCCGCCGATGCCGCCGCTGGCGCCCAGGATCAGCGCCCCTGCCATTGCAGCATCAGCGCCACACCGGCCCAGGCGGAAAACCCGGTCAGCACCGCGCCCCACAGCGTATCCACCACCACCTGCTGGATCGACCAGTCGCGCAGGGTGGCGTAATTGGTCATCTCGTAGGTGCCATAGCACATCAGGCCCAGCAGCGCCCCCATCGCCAAGGCCTGCAACGGCCGCCCCGCGGTCAGCGCCGGAACCGAGACAAAGATCAGCACCCCCACCACATAGGCGGCATAGAATCCCATCGCGGGGACCATGCGCAGCGGCTCGGCCAGAAGATGGCCGACGTGACGCTCGAACAGGGGGCGGATCATCAGGGTGATGCCCAGGATGTCGATGACCAGAAAGATCACCAGCGTGGCGGCATATAGCATCAGGTTTTGCATGGCGCGGTCTCCGTTTGCGGTCATGAATGGCACGCGCAAGCCGACCGGAAAGTTGCAGCCGGCGGCAAAATTCCTGCGCCGCCGTCACCGCCCTGTCATACGCGCAGCTTATGGCAACGCCGCAGAAGACCCACCTACCCGGCAGGAGCCACCATGACCCGACAGCCCCCCCGTCACTCGCCCTTCGCGACCAGCCAGCTGGAGCAGGCCGACGGCCCCGGTCTGAACCCGACGGCAAACCCGACCATGGGCGAAATCATCGCCACCCGATTCTCGCGCCGCGGTTTCATGCGCGGCGCCATGGCGGTGACCGCGATCAGCGCCACCGTCAGTCCCATGGCCCTGCTGGGCGCCCCCGAAGCCCGCGCCGCCGGCAGCGGTTCTGCCTTCGACTTCCCGGAAGTGACCGCCGGGGTCGATGCCGATCATCACGTCGCCCAGGGCTATGATGCCGATGTGCTGCTGCGCTGGGGCGACAAGGTCTTTGCCGACGCGCCCGAATTCGACCCCACGCGCCAGAGCGCCGCGGCCCAGGAACGGCAGTTCGGCTACAACAATGACTTCGTCGGCTTCATCCCGCTGGACGGCTCGGCCGATCGCGGACTGCTGGTGGTCAACCACGAATACACCGACCCGCATCTGATGTTTCCGGGTATCGTCACCGTCAAGGACGGCGAGCTGGCGCTGGCCGAACCCACCGCCGAACGCGTCGCCATCGAGATGGCCGCCCATGGCGGCACCATCATCGAGATCCGGCGCGAAGCCGGCAAGTGGCAACCGGTGCTGGACGGCAAGCTGAACCGCCGCATCACCGCCACCACGCCGATGACCATTCACGGCCCCGCCGCCGGCCATCCCCGGATGCAGACCGCCGCCGACCCGACCGGCCGCGAGGTGCTGGGCACGATCAACAACTGCGCCGGCGGCATCACCCCCTGGGGCACCTATCTGATGGCCGAAGAAAATTTCCACGGCTATTTCATCGGCGAACTGCCACCCGATCACCCCGAGGCCGAAAACTACAAGCGCGTCGGCGTGCCGGACGGCGTCTATGCCTGGGGCCGGTTCGACGAACGCTTCGACATCTCGAAACATCCCAACGAACCAAACCGTTTCGGCTGGATCGTCGAGGTGGACGTGAACGACCCCACCTCGGTTCCGCGCAAGCGCACCGCCCTGGGCCGCTTCAAGCACGAGGGTGCGACAAGCGCGCTGGCCCGCGACGGGCGGGTGGTGCTGTATCTGGGCGATGACGAGCGTTTCGACTATGTCTACAAGTTCGTGACCAGCCGTCCCTATGATCCGCAGGACCGCGCCGCCAACATGGACCTGCTTGATGACGGCACGCTGTATGTGGCGCGCTTCGACGCCGACGGCAGCATGGAATGGCTGCCGCTGGTGCAGGGCAGTGGCCCGCTGACCGCCGAAAACGGCTTTGCCTCGCAGGCGGATGTGGTGATCGAGACCCGCCGCGCCGCCGATCTGCTGGGGGCCACGCCGATGGACCGCCCCGAGGATATCGAGCCTGACGCCGAATCCGGCCGTGCTTATGTGATGCTGACCAACAACACCAAGCGCAAGGAGGCCAACCCCGCAAACCCGCGGGTCGAGAACGCCTTTGGCCATATCATCGAGATCCACGAGGACGGCGGCGATCTGGCCGCGACCCGCGGGCGCTGGGAAATCCTGGTCAAATGCGGCGATCCCTCGGTCGCCGAGGTCGGCGCGACCTTCTCGACCGCCACCAGCCGCGACGGCTGGTTCGGCATGCCCGACAATTGCGCCATCGACAGCGACGGCCGGCTGTGGGTATCGACCGACGGCAATTCGCCCGACAAGACCGGCCGCACCGACGGGCTGTGGGCGCTGGACACCGAAGGCGCGGCGCGCGGCACCTCGCGGCTCTTCTATCGGGTGCCGGTGGGGGCGGAACTGTGCGGGCCCTGCCCGACGCCGGACCTGACCACCTTCTTCGTGGCCGTCCAGCACCCCGGCGACGGCGGCAGCGACTGGCCCGAATTCGGCCGCCCGTCCTATTACGAGGATCTGGCGACGCGCTGGCCCGATTTCCGCGACGACATGCCGGTGCGCCCGGCAGTGGTGGCCATCACCCGCCAGGGTGGCGGCAAGATCGGCGCCTGAACCGACATCTCGGCCGGGCGGATCGCAGCCGCGATGCCGCCCGGTCCCGCCGCCGCGACCGCGCCTAGACCGGCAGCGCCGTGGTCTGGGCGACGGTGCGCAGCGAAAACGACGATTGCATCTGTGCCACACCCGGCAGCTTGGCCAGCCGCTGCCGGTGGATGCGGGCGAAATCGTCGGTATCCTGGGCCACCACCTTCAGCAGGTAATCGGCCGAACCGGCCATCAGATGGCATTCCAGAACATCGGGAATCTTGCGCACCTCGCGCTCGAATGCCTCCAGCAGATCATCGGCCTGCCCCGACAGGGTGATTTCGACAAAGACCGTGGTCGGCCGCTCGAGCTTGCGCGCATCCAGCAAGGCGACATAGCCGCGGATCACTGCCATCTCTTCAAGCCGCTGCACGCGCCGGTGGCAGGCACTGGCCGACAGCCCCACCTCTGCGGCCAGATCGGCATTTGTCATCCGCCCGTCGCGTTGCAGCACCGCCAGAATGCGGCGGTCCGTTGCGTCCAGTTCCGCCATCGCTGAACAACCTCGCGCCATCGGCGCCGTTGAAAGTCAATTGTTCGAAGATAACCGCATTTTCACCACAGTTTAAGCAGGAATTTTGCGCCAAGCCATGTCACCATGCCCCCAGGAACAAGGAGGAGACTCATGAAGATCGGTTGTCCCACCGAAATCAAGCCGCAGGAGTTCCGCGTCGGCATGACACCCGATGCAGCGCGCGAGGCGGTCGCCCAGGGTCACGAGGTGCTGATCCAGACCGGTGCCGGACAGGGCTCCGGTTTCGCCGATCAGGATTACGTGGCCGTGGGGGCGCGCATCCTGCCCGATGCCGCCGCCGTGTTCGAATCCGCCGAGCTGATCGTCAAGGTCAAGGAGCCGCAGGCCGCAGAGCGGGCGATGCTGCGCAAGGGACAGGTGCTGTTCACCTATCTGCATCTGGCCCCCGACCCCGCCCAGACCCGCGAGTTGCTGGACAGCGGCGTCACCGCCATCGCCTACGAGACGGTGACCGACGCCCGTGGCGGACTGCCGCTGCTGGCGCCGATGTCCGAAGTCGCCGGCCGTCTGGCACCGCAGGTCGGGGCCTGGACGTTGCAAAAGGCCAATGGCGGCTCGGGCGTTCTGCTGGGCGGGGTTCCCGGCGTGCGGCCGGCCAATGTGGTGGTGATCGGCGGCGGCGTGGTCGGCACGGCAGCGGCGCGCGTCGCCGTGGGCATGGGCGCCAATGTCACCGTGCTGGATCGTTCGGTGCCGCGGCTCAGCTATCTGGACGATGTGTTCATGGGTCGGCTGACCACGCAATATGCCACCGCCGGCGCCGTGGCCGAACTGCTGCCCATGGCCGACATGATCATCGGCGCGGTGCTGGTGCCCGGCGCGGCCGCGCCCAAGCTGATCACCCGCGCGCAACTGGCCAGCATGAAGCCGGGGTCGGCGCTGGTCGATGTTGCGATCGACCAGGGGGGCTGTTTCGAGACCTCGCGCCCGACCACGCATCAGGATCCGGTCTATGCCGTCGATGGCATCATGCATTACTGCGTCGCCAACATGCCCGGCGCGGTGGCACAGACCTCGACCCGGGCGCTGGGCAATGCCACGCTGCCCTTCGTGCTGGCGCTGGCCGGCAAGGGCTGGCGGCAGGCGCTGCGCGACGACGCGCATCTGCGCGCGGGTCTGGCCACGCATGACGGCACGCTGACCTCGGCCCCGGTGGCCGAGGCACAGGGGCTGGACTGGTCCGAGCCCGAAGCCGTGATCGGAAACTGAGCCCCGACGCTCCGGCGCGGTGGGCCCGTCCCCGCGCCGGGCCGGCCGAACGCCGGCGGTCAGGCGCCGCGCTGGGCGCGCAACTCGTCGCGGATTTGCAGCAGCAGCTCTTCCTGGGTGGGGCCGGCGGGCGCAGCCTCGGCTGCCTGCTGCTTGCGCAGCGCGGCGCTTTGAATCTTGTTCACCGCCTTGACCAGCAGGAACACCGCCCAGGCGATGATCAGGAAATTGATGACCGCCGACAGGAAGGCGCCATAGGCAAAGACCGAGGCGCCGGAATCACGCGCGGCCTTCAGGCTGGCGCCATCGGGCACGTCGCCCTTCAGCACCAGGTAATGCCCGCTGAAATCGGTGCCGCCGGTCAGCAGGCCGATGATCGGGTTGATCAGATCGGCGACCAGTGAATTGACAATCGCGGTAAAGGCCGCGCCGATGATGATACCCACCGCCAGGTCAATGACATTGCCCCGGGCGATGAATTGCTTGAACTCGTTGAACATGGGATTACCTTTTTCAACCTGTTGCGCCAGTCAGGCCGCAGGCTGCCACAGCACCTGCTGCGGCCGCAAGCCATTGTGCAAGGAAATGCCATGACGGAACTTTCCGACTTCCCGATCACCCGCCGCTGGCCACCGCGCCGCCCCGATGTGATCCAGCTTTACACGCTGAACACCCCGAACGGGATCAAGACATCGGTCATGCTCGAGGAATGCGGGCTGGATTACGACGCGCATCGCATCAGCATTTCAGACCCCGAGGATCAGTTCACCCCCGAGTTCCTGTCGCTGAACCCCAACAACAAGATCCCGGCGATGATCGACCCGCACGGACCCGACGGCCGCCCCTTCGGCCTGTTCGAGACCGGCGCCATGCTGATCTATCTGGGCGACAAGACCGGCCGCTTTCTGCCCGCCGGCGGCGCGGCGCGCTATCACACCATCCAGTGGCTGATGTGGCAGATGGGCGGGGTCGGTCCGATGTTCGGCCAGGTCGGCTATTTCCACCGCTACAAGGGCCGCGAGATCGACGACCCCCGCCCGCGCGAGCGCTATTACGCCGAGGCCCGCCGCCTGCTGGGGGTGCTGGACCGGCAGTTGCAGGGCCGCGACTGGATCACCGGCGAATATTCGATCGCCGACATGGCCGTCGGCCCCTGGCTGCGCACCATCCGCGTCAACTATCAGGCCGAGGCCGAAACCGGCATGGCCGACATGGCCAATGTCCAGGCCTATCTGGACCGCTTCCTGGCCCGCCCGGCCGTCCAGCGCGGAATCGAGGTGGGCGCGGCCTAGGCGCGCATCCCGTCGGCAAGCAGCCATCAGCCGCGCAGCACGCCGCCGGTGGCCTTGCCGACCTTGTCCACGATGCGGGCGCAGACCGCCTCGATCTCGGCGTCGGTCAGGGTCTTGTCGCGGGGTTGCAAACGGGCGGTGATGGCGATGGATTTCTTGCCGCCCTCGAGCCCGGTGAACTGGTCGAACACGCTGACCCGCTCGATCAGCGCCTTGTCGGCGCCGGCCGCGGCATTGACCAGGGTCAGCGCCTCGACCCCGGCATCGACGACAAAGGCAAAGTCGCGTTCCACCGCCTGCAGGTCCGACAGTTGCAGCGCCGGGCGCGAAGGGCTGCGCGTCTTGGGCAGCGGCACTGCCGCCAGCCGCAAGGTCAGGCCCACGACCGTGCCCTTGAGCCCGAAATGGCGCAGCACCCGCGGGTGAATCTCGCCAAAGCTGGCCAGGGTGTTCGGTCCCAGCGCGATATTTCCTGCCCGGCCGGGGTGCCACCAGCCGTCCAGCTTGCGGTTGATCTGAGCCTTGGCCGGGGCGCCGACCGCCTGCAGGATGGCCTCGGCATCGGCCTTGGCGTCATAGATGTCGACCTTGCGCCGCGACCCATGGGGATCGCGCGCGGCGCTGGCCCCCACCAGGATCGCGGTCAGGTGCAGATCCTGCTGGCCCGGCTCGCCGCCCGAAAACACCGGGCCACATTCGAACAGCGCCAGGTCCATGAAGCCGCGCGCCTGGTTGCGCGCCGCCGCCGCCAGCAGGCCGGGCAACAGATCGGGGCGCATATGGGTCATTTCGCTGCTGATCGGGTTTTCGATCCGCACCGCATCGCCGCCACCGCCGAACAGCGTCGCCGCCGCCTGGTCGATAAAGCTGTAGGTGACACATTCATTATAGCCCAGGCTGGCCGCCATGCGACGGGCAAGCGCCTCGCGCCGCTGCAAAGGCGTCAGCACCGGCTGCGGCACCCCTGCCTGCGGACGCGGCAGCGGCTGGCCCTGCAACCGGGTCAGGCTGGCGATGCGGGCCACCTCCTCGACCAGATCGGCGCTGCCCAGCACATCGGGGCGCCAGCTGGGGACGATGGCCTGGTCGCCCTCGAGCCGAAAGCCCAGCGCCTCGAGCGTGCGGCGCTGTTCGGCCTCGGGGATGTCCATGCCGACAAGGCTGCTGACCCGGGCCGGGTCCAGCCGATAGCTGCGGCGGGTGTCGGGGATCGCGCCGGCCGTCACCACATCCGAGGCCTCGCCGCCGCACAGGTCCAGGATCATCCGGGTCGCCAGCTCCAGCCCCTTGCGGGTAAAGGCCGGATCGACGCCGCGCTCGAACCGGTAGCGCGCGTCGGAATTGATCTTCAGCGCCCGGCCGGTGGTGGCGATGGCGATGGGATCCCAATAGGCGCTTTCCAGGAACACCTCGGTCGTGGTCTCGTCGCAGCCCGTGGCCTCGCCGCCCATGATGCCGGCAATGCTTTCGGGACCGTTGTCATCGGCGATAACCATGGTGCCGGGGGCAAAGGCATAGGTCTTGCCGTCCAGCGCCAGCAGTTCCTCGCCCGCGACCGAGGGGCGGATGCGCAGATTGCCGTGCAGCCTGGCCACGTCGAATACATGCAGCGGCCGGTTCAGATCGAAGGTGAAGTAATTGGTGATGTCGACCAGCGCATTGATGGGCCGCAGGCCGATGGCGGCCAGCCGTTTCTGCAACCATTCCGGCGACGGGCCATTGCGCAGGCCGCGGATCACCCGCCCGGAAAAGAATGGCGCCTTTTCCGCCACGGCCGGATCGATGGCGACTGCAACCGGCGCCGGAAAGCTGCCGGGCACCATCACCTCGGCCAGCGGCTTCAGCTGGCCCAGGCCGCGCGCCGCCAGGTCGCGGGCGATGCCATGCACGCCCAGCGCATCGGGGCGGTTCGGGGTGATCTTGATTTCGATGACCGGATCGATCGCCTCGGGGCGGTTCGCCGCCAGCCAGTCGACGAATTTCTGCCCGACCTCGCCCGAGGGCAGCTCGATGATGCCATTGTGTTCGTCGGACAGTTCCAGCTCGCGTTCCGAGGCCATCATGCCATGGCTTTCGACACCGCGAATCCGGCCCACGCCCAGGGTGGTGTCGATGCCGGGGACGTAATCGCCGGGCTTGGCCAGCACCACGGTGATGCCGGCGCGGGCATTGGGCGCGCCGCAGACGATCTGCTTTTCGCCTTCGTCGGTCAGCACCTTGCACACCCGCAGCCGGTCGGCATCGGGATGCGGCGCGGCCTCGATCACCTTGGCCAGGGTAAAGGCCTGCAACTTGCCCGCCGGGTCGGTCACGCCTTCAACCTCGAGGCCAAGATCGGTCAGCGCCTCGGTGATGGCGTCAAGGGACGCGGTGGTGTCGAGATGCTCCTTGAGCCAGGAGAGGGTGAATTTCATGGCGTGGCTCCGGGTTCGGGCGTCGGTTTGCGCGTCCCTTAGCGCATGGCGCGGCGGATTGGTAGGGTGCAGCGGCGATGCCGCGCGGGGCAGCCCTTGTGGGTGCCCGACCGCATCCTATATGTTATGGGCATTAACATGGACGCGAACCCAGGCAGGAGGCCAATGGACACGCAGCGCGAATTGCTGATCGAACAGCGGGTGACGAACGAGGCGAAATCGCCCCTTGTCGCCTATCTGCTGGCGATTTTTCTGTGGGGCTTTGGCGCCCACAGGATGTATCTGGGCCGCTGGGTCAGCGGGCTGGTGATGCTGGCGATGTGGGGACTGGGCTGGCTGACCGCGCCCATCCTGATCGGCTGGCCGCTGATCGGGTTGGTCTGCCTGTGGGCGCTGATCGACCTGTTCCTGATCCCCGGCATGATCCGTGACGACAACAACGACCTGCGCCGCCGGCTGGGCTCGGACCTGGTCTGAACCGGGCTAGCCGGTGACCAGCCCCAGGGTCACGAATACCGCGCCGGCCGCCAGCCAGGCCGGCTTGTGCCGCGGCGCCAGCGCCCCAAGCACCAGGCAGGGCGCGGCCAGAAACCACGGCGCATGGCGGGCCAGCGCCGGCGCCGCGCCGCTGATCCAGCCCGGCGCCATCAGCGCCAGAAGATAGCTCAGCATCGCCAGCAGCCCGAAATAGCAGGCGACCGCCAGCCCGATTTCCAGCACCCGCCGTTCGGCAGCTTCGCTGTTCCAGCGCTGCGGCCGAGTCAGATAGCTGCGCGACAGGCTGATGATCATCAGCGCCAGGAAGGTGGCGGCGCTGATCCACAGGACCGGCAGCAGATAGGCCTGGGTGATGGCGCTGGCCACGGCGGCGTCCTGGCGCAGCCGCCCGGCATCGACCAGTCCGAACAGGCTGATCGAGGCCAGAAAGGCCGTGGCATAGGCGGTAAGGGTGGTGGGGTTGGACATGACGGACCCTTGGCACTGGCGGGGAATCGCCGGGGCAGATTAACCGCCGCCTGCGCCGCTGTCATCCGCCGGTGCCACCCCGGCAGCGCACCGCGATCAGCGCGACAGGCCGGCCGCGACGCTGGGCACGTCGCCGGCGGCAAAGCCGTAATGGCGCAGCCAGCGCAGGTCGCTGTCGAAGAACGCGCGCAGGTCGGGGATGCCGTATTTCAGCATGGCGATGCGGTCGATGCCCATGCCGAAGGCAAATCCCTGCCACTGGTCGGGGTCGATGCCGCCCGCCGCCAGCACCTTGGGATGGACCATGCCCGAACCCAGGATCTCCAGCCAGGAATTGCCCTGGCCGATGCTCAACTTGCCGCCTTCCCAGGAACAGCGGATATCGACCTCGGCCGAGGGTTCGGTAAAGGGGAAATGGCTGGCGCGAAAGCGCAGCTCGACCTCATCGACCTCGAAGAAGGCGCGGCAGAATTCCTCGAGCGTCCATTTCAGATTGGCCATGGAAATGTCACGGCCCAGCGCCAGCCCCTCGACCTGATGGAACATCGGCGTATGGGTCTGGTCCATGTCCATGCGATAGACGCGGCCGGGCGCGATCACCCGGATCGGCGCGCCCTGTTCCTGCATGGCGCGGATCTGCACCGGGCTGGTGTGGGTGCGCAGCACATGCGGCGGGCGCGGGTCGCCCTCGGCCCGGGCCATGAAGAAGGTGTCATGTTCCTGGCGCGCGGGGTGTTCGGGCGGGATGTTCAGCGCGTCGAAATTGAACCAGTCGGATTCGATCTGCGGCCCTTCGGCGACGCGAAAGCCCATGTCGGCGAAAATGGCGGTGACCTCTTCGGTCACCTGGCTGACGGGATGGATGGTGCCCTGTGGCCGCGGCCGCCCCGGCAGGGTCACGTCCAGCCATTCGTCGCGCAGCCGCGCGTCCAGCGCCGCGTCCTCGAGCCCCTGCTTGCGGGCGCGCAGCGCGCTGTCGATTTCGTCGCGCAGGCGGTTCAGTTCCGCGCCGCGGGTCTGGCGCTCCTCGGGGCTCATCCGGCCCAGTTCCTTCATCATGCCGCTGATTTCGCCCTTCTTGCCCAGGGCGGCCAGGCGCACCTGTTCGAGCGAGTCGAGATCGGCAGCCGCGATGATGCGGTCAAGGTAGGATCGGCGAAGGGTGGTCAGGTCGGACATGTCGGCTTTCCTTGCGGTTCCCGCGCGGATTAGCACGCGGGAACGCCCGGGAAAAGCCTAGCGGGTCAGCGTTTCAAGCACCAGTTCGACCGGGCGGCACAGCCGCACGCCGCCCGGCCCGCAGACGATGGGCCGTTCCACCAGCAGCGGGTTCTGGACCATGTGGTCCAGAATGGTTTCGGCATCGGCATCCAGCAGGCCACGTTCGGCGGCATCGGTGCCCTTGCTGCGCAGCGCCTGGGCCGGCGTCACATCCGCCGCCGCGAACAGGCCCAGCAGTTGTGCCCGCGTCCAGCCCGCCTGCACGTAATCGACGATCTGCGGTTCGTGCCCGGCGTCGCGGATCATCTGCAACACCTTGCGCGAGGTCGAACAGGTCGGCCTGTGATAGATGGTGATCACGGCACTATTTCCAGATGGTCCGGCTGACGCCGGGCGCAATGCCGGGGTGATCGTCGATGTGGAAGGTGGGGTTGCGGCCATCGGCGCGCTGGCGCAGGTAGTCGCGGGTGACATGGGCGATGGTGCCCGACAGCAGCACGATGGCGATCAGGTTGATCGTCGCCATCAGCCCCATCGAGGCATCGGCAAAGTCGAACACCGTCTGCACGGTCTGGATCGCGCCCCAGACCACCATGCCCATCACCGCGACCCGCAGCGCCACGACCGGCCCGCTGGAACCATGGCCCAGAAACACGATGGCGTTTTCGGCATAGGCGTAATTGCCGATGATCGAGGTGAAGGCAAAGAAGAAGATGGCGATGGCGACGAAGTTCTGGCCAAAGCTGCCGAAATGTTCGCCCAGCGCCGCCTGGGTCAGCGCCACACCGGTCAGTTCCGCCGAGGGGATCGCGCCCGACAGCAGGATCATCACCGCCGTCGCCGTGCAGACCAGGATGGTGTCGATGAACACGCCCAGCGCCTGCACGAAGCCCTGGCTCGAGGGGTGATGCGGGTCGGGCGTGGCCACGGCGGCGATGTTCGGGGCCGAGCCCATCCCCGCCTCGTTCGAGAACAGCCCGCGCTTGACCCCGTTCAGCATCGCCGCGGTCATGCCGCCGACGACACCGCCCGCAGCCTCGGTCCAGCCGAAGGCCGAGGCGACGATATGGCCCAGCACCGCCGGCACCTCGGTGATGTTGGTGACCAGCACCCAGGCTGCGGCCAGCAGATATGCGCCGGCCATGAACGGCACCACGAATTCGGCCACCCGCGCGATCGAGGGGATGCCCCCGAAGATGATGACCGCCGTCAGCAGCGCGATGGCAAGACCGGTGATCCACTTTTCGACCCCGAAGGCGCCGGCCATGGCCTCGGCGATGGAATTCGACTGCACTGCGTTGAAGATCAGGCCAAAGGCGATGATCAGGGCGACGGCAAAGATGCCGGCCAGCCAGCCCTGCCCCAGGCCTTTCTGGATGTAATAGGCCGGGCCGCCCCGATACATGCCGCCGGGGCCGTTTTCCTTGTAAAGCTGCGCCAGCGTCGATTCGGCATAGGCGGTGGCCATGCCGACCAGCGCCACCATCCACATCCAGAACACTGCGCCCGGACCGCCCAGGGTGATGGCCACCGCCACCCCGGCGATATTGCCGGTGCCGACACGGCTGGCCAGGCTGACGGTCAGCGCCTGAAAGGGCGAGATGCCGTTGCGGTCCTGGCTGTCAGACCCCAGCACGCAGCGGATCATTTCGCGGAAATGCAGGATCTGGATGAAGCCCAGCCGGATGGTGAAGTAGATGCCGACGGCCAGCAGGCCATAGATCAGCACATAGCCCCAGAAGATGGTGTTCAGGAAATCGATGATGGCGGTCATGGGTATCCTCCGCTGTTCTGTCGGCGATTTTGTAACGCCAGCGTGAGCGGATCAACCCATGCCCTGATTTCCCCGGCGGGCGGTGACTCGCAGCCACACCCCGCCATGCGGTCGCAGCGTCAGGATCATGCGGGGCTGCGGCACAGGCCCGGCCAGATCGAAGCGCAGCCGCGTCAGCAACGTGGCCAGGATGATCACCGCCTCTTGCAGGGCAAAGCTGGCGCCGATGCAGATGCGTGGCCCGGCACCAAAGGGCAGGAATGCGAAACGATCCCGCTCTTGCCCGGGGCCGAAACGGTCGGGATCGAAGCGGTCGGGATCGTCCCACAGCAGATGGTGGCGATGCAAGGCATAGATAGGCAGCATCACGGTGTCGCCTGGCAGGATCTGGCGGCCACCCAGCTCGTCCTGGCGCAGCGCAGTCCGCGACAGCAGGGCCGCCGGCGGATAAAGGCGCAGCGCCTCCTCGACGATCTGACGGATATAGGGCAGGCGGTGCAGGTCGGCGGCGGTCGCGGCGCGACCGCCCAGCACCGCGTCCGCCTCGATGGCGGCGCGGTGCTGGACCCCCGGATCGAAGGCCAGCAGGTAAAGCGCCCAGGCCAGGGTCAGGGCCGTGGTCTCATGTCCGGCGACGATGAAGGTCAGCAGGTTGTCGCGCAGCTCGGCCGCGCTCATCCGACGCCCGGTTTCGGGATCGACACCGGCGCGCAGCAGATCCAGCAGGTCCGGCACCGGGCGTGGGCCAGAGCGGGCGCGGGCATGGATCGCCTGATCGGCGACACGTTTCATCCGCCGCAGGTCAGCGCCGGTGCGCAGCCGACCGGGCCGAGGCACCCAGCCCGGCAGGCCCAGGATATCCATGACCGAAATCCGCGCGGTGCCGGCAATATAGGCATCGATGGCGTGATGGACCGCGTCGCGATCGAAGCCTTCGTCGCCGGAAAATGTCACCTCGGAAATCACCTCGAAGGTGGCGGCGACGGTTTCGGCAAAGACATCGACCGGACCCTGAGCCGCGGCCAGCCGCCGGGCGCTGGCCTCGGCCGCAGCCGTCATCACCGGGCCCAGCGCCTCGACATGACGCTGGGCAAAGGCCGGCGCTGCGGCCCGCCGCTGCCAGCGCCAATGCGCAGCTTCGGCCACGAACAGCGATTGCCCGACCGCAGGCCCGAGGATCAGCTTGGTGACAAGGGACTTGGGATAATCCTCGACCCGATCCTTCAGCACCACGCGCAGCGCCTGGGGGTCCATGACCATGTGCCAGCGCTTGCCGGTCTTGCCCGACACCATCGGCTGACGGGTCGCGATTTCGGGGATCAGTTCGAGCACGTTGCGCCGAGCGGTCAGGGCGCTGGCAATCACCCCCAGGGGGCGCCTTCCCAGCGCGACCCGGGCCGGATATTGCCTGAAACCATCGCCGCTCATGCCGAAGCAACCCGTCAGCAGCCCCATGGTTCCGCGATCGGGCGGCACCGCTTTACCCATGTTTCCCTGCGGCCTAACATCCGCGCGGCAAGCTGAAACAGGGGGGGGGGACGGAATGCTGATCCGGGTCGGCGACGATCGCACCGAGGGTATCGATCAGGCGCTGGCCGGGCTGCTGTCGCTGGTCGCGGGCGGCCTGAATGCGGTCGGATTTCTGATCGCCGGTTCCTTCACGGCTAACATGACCGGGAACATTTCGGCCTTTGCCGATCACCTGGCCCATGGCGATCTTGTCCTGGCCCTGTCTTTCGGCGGGCTGGTCGTGGCCTTCGTGGCAGGGGCGGGAGGTGCCGCCTTGCTGATCCATGCCGGGGAACGCCGCGCTATCCGCTGCATCTATGCGCTTGCGATAATGCTTCAGGCGCTGATCCTGCTGGCCATGGGGGCCGGTTTTGCGCTGTGGCCCGAGACCGCGTCGCAAGCGCTTCTGGTCGTGGTGCTGAGCTTTGTGATGGGGTTGCAGAATGCCGTCACCACGCTGATTTCTCATGCGCGGGTGCGCACCACCCATGTGTCGGGCATGGCCACCGACATCGGCATCGAACTGGCAACGCTGCTCAATGACCCCGGCCTGCGAAGGATGACGTTGTCAAAGCTGCGGCTGCACAGCCTGACATTGGGATGCTTTGCCCTTGGCGGCGTCATCGGGGCGCTGCTCTTTACTATCGCGGGGCATTGGCTTTTCGTGATGGCCGCCGCGTTGCTGCTGATGATCGCCCTGCCCGAAGCCATCCGCGCGCATTTCCGCTGAGCGCGCGGACAGCCGGGGGGCATAACTGAAAAAGCCCGCGTCCTGCGACGCGGGCCTTGTAGTGTCCGGCTATAGCCAGTGGTTCAGGCAGCGGCCTTGGCTTGCGCAACCACGGCGGCAAACGCCTCGGGCTCATGCACGGCCAGGTCGGCCAGAACCTTGCGGTCAACCTCGATCCCCGCCTTCGCCAGCGCGGCGATGAAGCGCGAATAGGTCATTTCGGCATCGACGGCGCGCACGGCGGCGTTGATGCGCTGGATCCACAGAGCGCGGAAATTGCGCTTGCGCGTCTTGCGGTCGCGGGTCGCATACTGGTTCGCCTTGTCGACCGCCTGGGTGGCGGTGCGGAAGTTGCGCGACCGGTTGCCGTAATAACCTTTTGCCGCGTCAAGAACCTTCTTGTGGCGGGCGTGGGTGACTTTCCCCGATTTGACTCGTGCCATCTGCGATTCTCCTTAGCGGTCGTAGGGCATGTATTTCTTGACGATCTTCGCGTCCGCGTCGGACAGGATCATGGTCCCGGTCACATCGCGGATGAATTTCGTCGAGCGCTTGATCATGCCGTGGCGCTTGCCGGCCGGGCCAGCCTTGACCTTGCCCGAGGCCGTCATCGAGAACCGCTTCTTCGCGGCCGACTTGGTCTTCATCTTCGGCATTTTACTCTCCTTGCGGTCAGAGTGAACGCGCGACTCGGCAATGCCATATCGGCCGGCCGCGCGGGTGGAAGCGTGCCCTATAGACGGGCGCGCCGGTTTTGGCAAGTCACTGCTGCACGGGCGTCGCGGCAGGCGCGTCAGCAGAGGGTTCGGCGGCAGCGGGCTCGGCGGGCGTCTCTGCCGGCGCTTCCGCGGCCGCTTGCGGCGCGGACGCGGGCACTGGCGCGACCGGGGTCGCGTCCTGATCCAGCGATATCTGGCCGCTCAGCAAACGCTGCCAGCTGTCGCCCAGCGTCTGCAGGCTGAAGGGTCGCTGGCCCAGCCAGCTGCCCGCGAACATCAGCGCGATGCCCAGCACCAGCGCAAGGGCGGCGCCGCGCGGCGGCTGCGTGCGCGCCAGCGACACCACGGCCATCACCACCGAAAGCACAGCCAGCGCGACGCCGGCAAGCAGCAGGATGTCGATCATCGGAATACCTTTCCGTAACAGCGTTCCGGGCGGGGCTTATTCCGGATCGGTGCGATAGATCAAGCGCTCGTCGCAGGGGGCGATACGCAAGATGTTGGTAGTGCCGGGCACATTGAAGGGCACACCGGCCATGACGACGATTTGGTTGGTTTCGTCGGCAAAACCGAAATCGCGCGCCGCCTTGGCCGCGTTCACCACCGCCTGCTTGAAGCGTTCCAGTTCGGGCGTCTTGACGCAATGCGCCCCCCAGGTCAGGCACAGCCGGCGCAGTGTTGCCTGTTCGGCAGACATGGCGATGATCGGCACGCGCGGACGTTCGCGCGCCACCAGGCTGACGGTCGTTCCCGAAGAGGTAAAGGCGCAGATCGCGGCGATATCGGTTGTTTCGGCGATCTCGCGGGCGGCGGCCACGATGCCGTCGGCGACGGTCTGACGCTTGGCGCTGCGCGAACTTTCGATGATGTCGCGATAGGTCGGATCGCTTTCCACCGACCGCGCCACATTGTCCATCGTCGAGACGGCCTCGACCGGATAGGCGCCGGCGGCGCTTTCGGCCGACAGCATGATCGCATCGGTGCCTTCGTAGATGGCCGTGGCCACGTCGCTGACCTCGGCGCGGGTGGGCATCGGGCTTTCGATCATCGATTCCAGCATCTGGGTGGCGACGATCACCGGCTTGGCGGCGGCGCGGCAGGCGCGCACCAGCCGCTTCTGGATCGGCGGCACGGAATGCACCGGCAGTTCCACCCCCAGATCGCCGCGCGCCACCATGATGCCGTCCGACACCTTGAGGATTTCGGCGAACGCCCGCACCGCGGCCGGCTTTTCGATCTTGGACAGGATGGCGGCACGGCCCCGGGCCAGTTCGCGCGCCTCAAGCACATCCTCGGGACGCTGGACAAAGGACAGCGCCAGCCAGTCCACCCCGAGCTCGCAGGCGAACTCCAGATCCTCGCGGTCCTTGTCGGACAGCGCGGCCAGCGGCAGCACCACATCGGGGACATTGACCCCCTTGCGGTTGGAGATCGGCCCGCCGGCGGTGACCACGCAATCGGCGAAATCGGGGCCGCAGCTTTCGACCCGCAGGCGGATCTTGCCGTCGTTGACCAAAAGCTCGGCCTGCGGCCGCAGCGCGGCAAAGATCTCGGGATGCGGCAGTTGCACGCGATCGGCACTGCCCGGCGCGGGATCGAGGTCAAAGCGGAAGGCCTGGCCCTCGGCCAGGTCATGCGGCCCCTGGGCAAAGGTTCCCACGCGCAGCTTCGGCCCCTGCAGATCGGCCAGAACCGCGATCGGGCGACCTGATTCGGCCTCGACCCGGCGGATGATGTCATAGCGGGCGCGCTGTTCGTCATGGGTGCCATGGCTCATGTTCAGCCGGAACACGTCGGCCCCGGCCTCGAACAGGGCGCGGATGGTGGCAAAATCGCTGGAGGATGGCCCAAGTGTCGCCACGATCTTGACCTTGCGATGCCGTCTCATCCGTCTTTCCCCCATCATGTTTGCGCTATCGGCGGTGTTATAGCGCAGAAAGCGCCGCTGCGGCAACTGGTGCCCGGGCAAGCGTTTGCACTAAACACAGGCCCATGCAAGGCGAAGCACGAATGACCCCCGACCCGTTTCAGATCCTGGGCGCGCGGCGCCCGTCGCGCTGGCTGGTGACCTGCGACCATGCCAGCAACCACGTTCCCGACTGGATCGGTGGCGGCGATCTCGGCATTGCCGCCGAGGACATGGCCCGCCACATCGCCTATGACGTGGGCGCGGCCGGGCTTGCGCGCGAATTGGCGGCGCGGCTGGACGCGCCGGCGATCCTGTCGGATTTCTCGCGCCTGGTGATCGATCCCAACCGGGGCGAGGACGATCCGACCCTGATCATGCGCATCTATGACGGCACGGTGATCCCGGCAAACCGCCATGTCGGCCCGGCGCAGCGCGAAGAGCGGCTGGCGCGGCTTTATCGCCCCTATCATGACGCTTATGCCCGGCTGGCGGCGGCGCATCCGCAACGGGCCATCTGCGCCATCCACAGCTTTACCCCGCAGCTGCGGGGCCGCCCGCGCCGGCCCTGGGCGGTGGGGGTGCTGTATTCGCACCGAGACGAGCGGCTGGGCCCGGCGCTGATCCGCGAATGTCGCGACCAGGGCTGGATCACCGGCGACAACGAACCCTATTCCGGTCATCTCGAGGGCGATTCGATCGACCGCCATGCCCTGGCGCATGGCCGGCCGAACGTGCTGATCGAACTGCGCAACGACCTGATCGCCGATGCCGGGGGCCAGCGGCTGTGGGCCGAACGCCTGGCGGGGCTGCTGGCGGGGTTTCTGGACCGCCACGCCGTCTGAAAAGGGTGCCTGGCCCGGCCGCAAACCGACGGGCCGGGCAATATGGCAGAACAGAGCCGCGGGCCGCACCTGCCAGCCGCGCCGCGCCCGGCCGTGCGATCACAGGAAGCTTTGCGGGTCGATGTCCACCGCCAGCCGCAGGTTCGCCGGCGGCCGTGGCGCCTGCGCGAGCCAGTCGGCTATCGCCCCCTGCAGCGGCGCCTGCCGGGGGGCGCGGATCAGCATGCGCACCCGGCAGCGGCCGCGGATGCGGGCGATGGGCGCCGGGGCCGGACCGAACAGTTCGGCCCCCACCGCCTGCAGCGGCGAGGCGCGGCGCGCCATTTCGCGGGCGTGATCCTCGACCACGGACTGATCGGGATGGGACAGGATGATCCCCGCCAGCCGGCCAAAGGGCGGCATCCCCGCCGCCTGGCGCTGCGCCGCCTCGGCATCCCAGAAGTCCTCGTCCCGGCCCGACAGGATGGCGCGGATCACCGGATGATCGGGCTGATAGGTTTGCAGCAAGGCCAACCCCTGCGGCCCGCCGCCCTCGCGCCCGGCGCGCCCGGCAACCTGGCGCATCAGCTGAAAGCTGCGTTCGGCGGCGCGCAGGTCGGCCCCCTGCAGGCCCAGGTCGGCGTCGATCACCCCGACCAGGGTCAGGCGCGGGAAATTGTGCCCCTTGGCCACGATCTGGGTGCCGATGATGATGTCGGTCTGGCCCTCGGCAATCTCGGCGATTGCCTGTTTCAGCGCCCGCGCCGACTGGAACAGGTCCGATGACAGCACCGTGCTGCGCGCGTCGGGAAACCGCGCCGCCACCTCTTCGGCCAGCCGCTCGACCCCCGGGCCGATGGCGGTCATGCGGCCTTCGGTGCCGCAGGCCGGGCAGGCGGTGGGCACCGGCCGGGTGGCGCCGCATTGATGGCAGACCAGCCGGTTCTGGAACCGGTGCTCGACCATGCGGGCGTCGCAATGGTCGCAACCCACCTGCTGGCCGCAGGCGCGGCAGGCGGTGATGGGGGCATAACCGCGGCGGTTCAGAAACAGCAGCGCCTGTTCGCCGCGCCCGATGCGTTGCGTCAGTTCGGCCGCCAGCCGCGGGCTGATCCAGCGCCCCTTTTCCATGTCCTGCGCGCGCAGGTCGATGCTGGCCAGTTCGGGCAGTTCGGCACTGCCGTAACGCGAAGGCAGGTCCAGCCGGCGATATTTCCCCTGCCCCGCATTCACCCAGCTTTCCAGCGAGGGCGTGGCCGAGGCCAGCACCACCTGCGCGTTTTCGATGCTGGCGCGCAGCACCGCCATGTCGCGGGCGCTGTAATAGACCCCGTCCTCTTGCTTGTAGCTGGAATCGTGCTCCTCATCGACAACGATCAACCCCAGGTCGGCAAAGGGCAGGAACAGGGCCGAGCGCGCGCCCACCACCATGCCGACCTGATGTTGTGCCGCCATCATCCACAGCCGGCGGCGTTCGCTGCGGGTGATGCCGCTGTGCCATTCGCCGGGCCGGGCGCCGAAACGCGCCTCGACCCGGTTCAGGAACTCGGCCGACAGCGCGATTTCGGGCAGCAGCACCAGCGCCTGCCGGCCCTGGCGCAGACATTCCGCCACCGCCTCGAGATAGACCTCGGTCTTGCCCGAGCCGGTGACGCCGCGGAGCAGCGTGGTGCCATAGCCGCCCGCCCGCAGGTCGGCGCACAGGCTGGCCGCCGCCGCCGCCTGATCGGGCGCCAGCGGCTTGCCGGGCAGATCGGGGTCCAGCCGCGGATAGGGCGTGTCGCGCGGCGCCAGCCGCTCGGCCAGGGTGCCGGCGCGGACCAGTCCCTGCACGACCCCGGCGCCCACCCCGGCCAACTGCGCCAGCTCGGACGGGGCAAAGCCTGCGCCGCCGTGTTCGGCGATGACCCGCAGCACGGCGGCGCGGGCATCGGTCATGCGCTCGGGGGGCGGTCCGGCCAGTTCCACGATCCGCCGCGCCGACGGCGGCTGGTCCAGGTCCGGCGCCCGGGTCGCCATCCGCAGCATCAAGGGCATGGGCGTCAGCGTGTAGTCGCCCATACGGGCCAGGAATTCCATCATCGCCGGGGTCAGCGGCGGCGCATCGACCAGCCGCTGGACGCCGCGCAGCCGCGCGGCGTCGAAATCGCACTGCCCCGGCCCCCAGACCGCGCCCATCACCCGCCGCGGCCCCAGAGGCACCACCACCAGCTGGCCCAGCCGCACCCCGCCCGGCGGCGCCAGGTAATCCAGTATCCCCACCACCTCTTGCGTCAGCACGGCGATGCGGGCGCCTTCGGGATAGAATGGCGGCATCACCCAGGGCCCGGCCAGCCGATCACGCCCGCCAGCAGCCACAGCGGCCAGTCTGCGACCAGCAGAGGCCCCGCCGCCAGCAGCGGCAGGATGTCGGACAGATGCGGGCTGAGGCTTTCCAAGGGCAGGCTCCGGCAAGGCGTCGCGATCTTGCACCGGCGGCGCGACCACCGCAAGCAGGGCACCCTTTCCGCGCGGACTGTTATGCGCTAAACCCGCAGCCAAACCGCAAGAAGGGTTCCGCGCATGAAATTCTTTGTCGATACCGCCGATGTTGCCGCCATCCGGGAACTGAACGACCTGGGCATGGTGGACGGCGTCACCACCAACCCCTCGCTGATCCTGAAATCGGGGCGCGACATCCTGGAAGTGACCAAGGAAATCTGCGACCTGGTCGAGGGCCCGGTCAGCGCCGAAGTCGTCGCCAGCGAGGCCGCCGACATGATCCGCGAGGGTCAGCGCCTGGTCAAGATCGCCCCCAACATCACCGTCAAGGTGCCGCTGACCTGGGACGGGCTCAAGGCCTGCAAGGCGCTGTCCTCGGACGGGCACAAGGTCAACGTGACCCTGTGCTTCAGCCCTGCCCAGGCGATCCTGGCGGCCAAGGCGGGCGCCACATTCATCAGCCCCTTCATCGGGCGTCTGGACGACATCAACCTGGACGGGGTCGAGCTGATCGCCCAGATCCGCGAGATTTACGACAATTACGATTTCGATACCGAAATCCTGGCCGCCTCGATCCGGTCGGTCAACCACATCACCGATGTCGCGCGCATCGGCGCCGATGTCATCACCGCCCCGCCCGCGGTCATCAAGGCGATGGCGAATCATGTGCTGACCGACAAGGGCCTGGAACAGTTCAACGCCGACTGGGCCAAGACCGGCCAGAAGATCGTCTGATGTCGGCCGAATCGCAGCCGCTGTCGGCCGAGACGCGGGCACGGCTGCTGGCGCAGCCCGAACTGATACTGGCCGACCGTGACCTGATGCGCGCGCTGATCGGCGCGCGCGAGGCGGAAATCGGCAGCAATGTCATCGATATTCGCGGTCGTGCCATGCAGGCGCTCGAGGCGCGGCTGGACCGGCTGGAAGCCGCGCATGAATCGGTGATCTCGGCCGCCTATGACAACCAGTCGGGGATGCACACCATCCACCGCGCCGTGCTGGCCCTGCTTGAACCGATCGATTTCGCCGGATTCCTGGACAATCTGGGTAGCGCCGTGGCGCCGATCCTGCGGGTCGAGACCCTGCGGCTGGTGATGGAAAGCCCCGATGGCCAGGCAATGGCCGAGGCCTCTGCCGCGGGCAGCCCGCTGGTCCTGCGCCCCGAAGGAACTGTCGGGCGGCTGCTCGCGGCTGGTCGACGCATGCCGCGCGGCGATGACATCGTGCTGCGGCCGCTGGCCGAGGCGACGCGCGACCTGCACGGGCCGGCGCGCGCGCCCCTGCGCTCCGAGGCGCTGCTGCCCATTGATCTGGGCCCCGGACAGTTGTCGGCGCTGTTGCTGCTGGGATCGACCGAACAGGGCCGCTTCACACCGGCGCAGGGCACCGACCTGCTGCGCTTCTTTTCCCAGGTGTTCCGGCTGGTGCTGCTGTCCTGGCTGCGGAAATGAGCGACAGGCCAGCGCCCCTGGCCCTGGCCCCGATGATGGCCGATGCCATGGCGCGCTGGCTGGACAGCGAACGCGCCACCCGGGACCGATCCGACCACACCATCCGTGCCTATCAGGCCGATCTGCTGGCCTTTCTGGCCTTTCTGGGCGGCTATCGCGGCGCCCCGGCCCTGCCTGCCGACCTGGCCGACCTGACCCAGACCGACATGCGCGCCTTTGCCGCCGCCGAACGGGCGCGCGGGCTGTCGGCGCGGTCCCTGGCGCGGCGGCTGTCGGCGACGCGCAGCTTTCTGCGCTGGATGTCGGATCGGCACGGGTTCGATGCGTCGCGGGCGCTGGCCTCGCGCGGGCCGAAATACGCCCGCTCCCTGCCGCGACCGCTGGCCCCCGACCAGGCCCGCGACCTGCTGGACCTGGCGGCCGAGGGCCATGCCGAGCCCTGGATCGCCGCCCGCGACGTGGCGGTGCTGACGTTGCTATATGGCTGCGGCCTGCGCATTTCCGAGGCCCTGGGCCTGACCGGCAGCCAATGGCCCCTGCCCGAGGCGCTGACCATACGCGGCAAGGGCGGGCGCGAGCGTCAGGTGCCGGTGCTGCCGGTGGCGCGGGCGGCGCTGGCGCGCTATCTGGAGCTGTGCCCCTACCGGCCGGCGCCGCAGCAGCCGCTGTTTCGCGGCGCGCGCGGCGGGGCGCTGAACCCCGCCATCGTCGCGGCAGTGGTGCGCAAGGCGCGGCAGGCGCTGGGGCTGCCGCCCACCGCGACGCCCCATGCGCTGCGCCATTCCTTTGCCACGCATCTGCTGGCCGCGGGCGGCGACCTGCGCACGATCCAGGAATTGCTGGGCCATGCCAGCCTGTCCACCACCCAGGTCTATACCGGGGTCGATGACGCGCATCTGCTGGCGGCCTATCGCGCCGCCCATCCCCGCGGCTGAGCCTGCCGGACCGGGCTTTACAATTCCGTCGCCGCGCCGCAATGGGGGCGGATGCTGGAAATCTCGATCGAGCTTGTGCTGATGCTGGTGGCGGCGGCCTTTGCCGCCGGCTTTGTCGATGCGATTGCCGGTGGCGGTGGGCTGATCACCGTGCCGGCGCTGATGCTGGCGGGGCTGCCGCCGGCGCAGGCGCTGGCCACCAACAAGGTGCAGGGCGTCTTTGGCGCCGGCGCCGCCGCGCTGTCCTATGCCCGCAGCGGGCTGGTCGATCTGCGCGCCCAGGGCGGAACCGCGCTGATCGCCTTTGGCGCCGGGCTGGCCGGGGCGCTGCTGGTCAGCCGCATTCCGACCGAGGCGCTGCGCTATGGCCTGCCGGTGCTGCTGGTCGCCATCGCGCTGTTCTTTGCGCTGAAACCGGGGCTTGACGACCAGGATCGCAGCCGGCGCCTGTCCCCCTTGCTGGTCAGCGCCACGGTGGTGCCGGTGATCGCATTCTATGACGGGCTGATGGGGCCCGGCACCGGCGCCTTCCTGATGCTTGCCTTCGTGCTGCTGGCAGGTTTCGGCATCCTGAAGGCCACCGCGCATACCAAGCTGCTGAACTTTGCCTCGAACCTGGGCAGCCTGCTGGCCTTTGCACTGGTGGGCAAGCCGCTGTGGCTGCTGGGTGCGGCCATGGCGGCGGCGCAGGTGGCCGGCGCCCTGCTGGGGTCGCGGCTGGCCATCCACATCGGCGCGCGCATCATCAAGCCGCTGCTGGTGGCGGCCTCGACCCTGCTGGCGCTGCGGCTGATCTGGCAGCTCGTCTAGGCGGGAAAGCCCCGGGCGCGGCGCAATTCGCCGGTTGCCAGCCCGCGCCAGTTCAGGATCGGCCCGGTCAGGTATTTGGCAACCACGGGATCTGCCGCGTCCAGCACGCCCAGATGCAGCAGCAGCGCGGTGATCGCGGCTTCGGCGGCGCGGGTGCCGCCGTCGACGATCTTCAGCGCGATGCCCAGCCCGCGATCGGGCAGGATGGCGACAAACACCGCCTCGGCCCCGGTCTTGAGCGCGGCCCGGCCACCGGCGGCGCGCATCAGTTCGGTGCAGGCGCGCCCCTCGCCCGCGACCAGATCGGGATGGGCCATCATGGCCTGAACAAGACGCCGTTGCGCCTGCCCCCGCGCATCCCCGCGCGCATTGGCAAAGCCGGCCATGGCATGGGCCAGCCCGTGCACCGTGCAGGCAAAATTCGGCGCCGAACAGCCGTCGATCCCCCAACCCGCCGCGGTCTCGCCCGTGACCTCCTCGAAGGCGCGGCGCACGGCGCGCTGGACGGGGTGATCGATCTCGACATATTCGGGGCCGGCCCGCAGATGCCGCACCAGCGTCAGAAAACCGGCATGCTTGCCCGAACAGTTGTTATGGACCTGACAGGGCGCATGGTCGGAACAGATCAGCGCGCGCCGCGCCAGGGGATCGTTGGGCAGATGCGCCCCGCAACGCAGGTCTGCGTCCTCATAGCCCAGTCCGGCCAGCCAGTCGCCGACGGTGCGGGTATGGACCTCGGCCCCGTTGTGGCTGGCACAGGCCAGCGCCAGATGCCGCGGCCCCAGCCCCGCCGCATCCGCAGCCCCGCTTTCGACCAGGGGCAGCGCCTGGATCATCTTGCACGAACTGCGCGGATAGATCACCGTGCCGGGATCGCCCCAGGCCTCGACCACGCCTCCGGCGTCACAGATCACCACATGTCCGTAGTGGGCGCTTTCGCACAGCCCTCCACGCCACAATTCGACAAGTCTGGCTGCGGTCACGGCCCTGTTTCCTCTGACAATTGCGCGATTTTCTGCAAACGGGGCTTTTTTGCCACCCTTTTTTCGCATTATCTTGCCCGCAGACGGTTGAAAACACCACTTCCATCGGCAACAAGCCCGGACAAAACCGGACATTGGCAGGAGGCCAGAGCATGTTCACATCCGCGCCGCGTGTGGCGGCTGCAGCCACCGCATTCGCGATCTTCCTTTCCACCCCGGTCTTGGCCCAGGGATCGTCCAATGTGATCGGCACCGAAGGCGACTGGACCGTGTTTTCCGCATCCAATCCCAAGGAGTGCTGGGCGGTATCGGCGCCGAAATCGACCCAGAACCTGGACAGCAGCGGCAAGCCCAAGGAAGTGACCCGCGGCGACATCCGCCTTTATGTCGCCTATCGCCCCGGTCAGGCGGGCGAGGTTTCCTTCTCGGGCGGTTATCCCTTCGCGCCGGATTCTGCCGTCGAGGTCAATATCGGCGGCCAGGTGTTCAAGCTGTTCACCGAAGGCGAAAGCGCCTGGACCGGATCGCCCGCCGAGGACAGCAAGCTGGTCTCGGCCCTGCGGGCGGGCTCCTCGGCGGTGGTGACCGGGCGTTCGGCGCGCGGCACCGTGACCAAGGACACCTTCAGCCTGTCGGGCATCACCGCCGCCACCAACAAGGCCCAAGCCGCCTGCAAATAACCGTCAGGCACGGCCAGCACAGGGCGACAGGGGCTGCGGCCCCTGTTTTCTTTTGCGCCGCCTTGCCCTATATAGGGGCCTTGCCCTGAAGCCCGGACCCCCGTCATGACCGCCCCCTTGCCCGCTGCCCCGATCACGCAGGATCTGCTGACCCTTCCGCGCAAGCTGCCGCAAGGCGCGCGCATGAATATCGTCGGCCTGACCCGCGATCAGCTGCATCAGGCCCTGATCGACGCCGGCACGCCCGAACGCCAGGCGCGGATGCGCGTGGGCCAGATCTGGCAATGGGTCTATCATTGGGGGGTGCGCGATTTCGCGCTGATGACCAACCTGGCCAAGGATTACCGCGCCAGGCTGGCACAGCATTTCGAGATTGCCGTGCCGGAAATCGTCACCCGCCAGATCAGCGCCGACGGCACGCGCAAGTATCTGCTGCGTATCGCCGGCGGCCACGAGGTCGAAACCGTCTACATCCCGGAAGAAAACCGCGGCACACTGTGCATCTCGTCCCAGGTGGGCTGCACGCTGACCTGTTCCTTTTGCCACACGGGCACGCAGAAACTGGTGCGCAATCTGACCGCGGGCGAGATCGTCGGTCAGGTGATGGTGGCGCGCGACGATCTGGGCGAATGGCCACAGCCCGGTGCCCCCAAGGACGAAACCCGGCTGGTCAGCAACATCGTGCTGATGGGCATGGGCGAGCCGCTTTACAATTTCGACAATGTGCGCGACGCGATGAAGGTGGTGATGGATGGCGAAGGCATCAGCCTGTCGCGCCGGCGCATCACCCTGTCGACCAGCGGCATCGTGCCCGAAATCGCCAAGACGGCCGAGGAAATCGGCTGCCTGCTGGCGGTCAGTTTTCATGCCACCACCGACGAGGTCCGCGACCGCCTGGTGCCGGTGAACCGCAAATGGAACATCCAGACGCTGCTGGCGGCGCTGCGCGAATATCCGCGGCTGTCCAATTCGGAACGCATCACCTTTGAATACGTGATGCTGGACGGGGTGAACGACAGCGACGAGGACGCCCATCGCCTGGTGCGGCTGATCCGCGGCATCCCGGCCAAGATCAACCTGATCCCGTTCAACGAATGGCCCGGCGCACCCTACCGCCGCTCGGGCTGGGACCGGATCGAGGCTTTCGCTGACATCATCCACAAGGCCGGCTATGCCAGCCCGATCCGCACCCCGCGGGGCGAGGATATCATGGCGGCCTGTGGCCAGCTGAAATCCGCCACCGAACGCGGGCGCAAATCGGCCGCACAGATCGCGGCCGAGGCCCAGGGCGCGGCCAGTGTTGCCGGGGCAGCAGGCGCAACCGCTGGCTGATACCGGCGGCCATTCGCGCGCTGCGGCGAACTTGCCCTGCGCGACGCGGGGACGTAGAAGCGTCAGCGACCCAGCAGAAGGCATCGCATGACCGTGACCCCACCCAAACCCGTTGTCCTGTGCATCCTCGATGGCTGGGGCATCGCCGACCGGCCCCAGACCAGTGCCCCCGATCAGGCGCAGACCCCGAATTTCGACCGGCTGATGCGCGACTGTCCCCATGCCACCCTGGTCACCCACGGCCCGGATGTCGGCCTGCCGCGCGGCCAGATGGGCAATTCCGAGGTCGGGCACACCAATATCGGCGCCGGTCGCGTGGTGGCGATGGATCTGGGACAGATCGACCTGGCGATCGAGGACGGCAGCTTTCCCCATAATCCGGCGCTGGTCGGTTTCATCGACCGGCTGCGCGCCTCGGGCGGGACGGCGCATCTGATGGGGGTGGTCTCGGACGGGGGGGTCCATGGCCATATCCAGCATGTGATCGCCGCCGCCCGCAGCATCGCCGAAGGCGGCGTGCCGGTGGTCATCCACGCGATCACCGACGGGCGCGACGTGCCGCCCAGTTCGGCACTGGGTTTCGTCACCGAACTGATGGGCAACCTGCCCGCCGGGGTGCGCATCGGCACGGTGATCGGGCGCTATTTCGCCATGGATCGCGACAATCGCTGGGATCGGGTCGCCCGCGCCTATGCCGCCATGATCGGCGGCCATGGCGAAGCTGCGCCCGATGCCGCCCATGCGGTCAGCGCCGCCTATGCCCGCGGCGAAACCGACGAGTTCATCCAGCCCACGGTGATCGAGGGCTATCAGGGCGCGCGGGACGGCGACGGCTTCTTCTGCCTGAACTTCCGCGCCGATCGCGCGCGCGAGATCCTGGCCGCCATCGGCCAGCCCGATTTCGACGCCTTCGACACCGGCCGCCGCCCGGAATGGGCGGCGCTTCTGGGCATGGTCGACTATTCGGCACGACATGACGAATACATGCAGGCCGCCTATCCCAAGCGGCAGGTGGTCAACACCCTTGGCGCCTGGGTCGCGGCCAAGGGCCTGCGCCAGTTCCGCCTGGCCGAGACGGAAAAATACCCCCATGTCACCTTCTTCCTGAATGGCGGCAAGGAGACCCCGGAACTCGGCGAGGACCGCTTCATGCCCGCCAGCCCCAAGGTCGCCACCTATGACCTGGCCCCGGAAATGGCCGCCCCCGAGGTCAGCGCCCGACTGGTCGCGGCGATCGAGGCCGGCTATGACCTGATCGTGGTGAATTACGCCAACCCCGACATGGTCGGTCACACCGGCAGCCTGCCCGCCGCCATCCGCGCCTGCGAGGCGGTGGATCAGGGGCTGGGGCAGATGCTGGCGGCGCTGGATCGCGCCGGCGGTGCGGCCGTGGTCATTGCCGATCACGGCAATTGCGAAACCATGATCGACCCCGAAACCGGCGGCCCGCACACGGCCCATACGCTGAACCCGGTGCCCGTCATCGTCTATAACGGCCCGTCTGGGGCCAGCCTGCGCGACGGCCGACTGGCCGATGTCGCCCCCACGGTGCTGGATCTGATGGGGCTGGAACCGCCGCCCGAGATGACCGGCCACAGCCTGATCGTCCGGGCATGAGATTGCGCCTGCTGCCGCCCCTGCTGCTGGCTTTCGCGCTGGGCTCGATGGCGCCGGCACAACCGGCCACGCCGACCCAGGGCGACGCACAGCTGTCGCAGGCCGCGCGCGAAGCGGCCGAGGCCGCCAGCCAGCTGCGCGCCGCGGTCGACCAGCTGGATCAGGCCCTGACCGAGGACGATCAGGTCGCCTCGCTGACGCGGATGATCCGGGCCTATGAACAGGGGCTGGCGGCGCTGCGCGAGGGCTTGCGCCGCGCCGGTCTGCGCGAACAGCAGATCCGCGCGCAGTTCGACGCCCGCGGCGCCGACCTGGGCCGGGTGCTGGGGGCGATGACGGCGATGCAGAAATCGCCCGAGACCATGTTGCTGCTGCATCCCGCGGGGGCCGAGGATTCCGCCCGCGCCGGCATGATCCTGGATGCCGTCGCCCCGGGTCTGAAAGCCGAGGCGCAACAGATCCAGAGACAGCTCGAGGATATCCGGGCCGTGCGCGCCATCCAGCTGAATGCGGCCAATACGCTGGCCCAGGGGCTGGCGCAGGTGCAGGAGGCGCGGTTGCTGCTGGCCTCGGCCATCACCGACCGCTCGAGCCTGCCGGTGCGCTTCGGCCAGGATCCCAAGGAACTGACGGCCCTGGTGCAATCGGCCGATACGCTGGACGCCTTTGCCTCGGGGATCGCCGGGCTGGAACAGGACGTGGGCCCGCCGATGGCCGATTTCGAGGGCGCCCAGGGCAGCCTGCCGCTGCCGGTGGTGGGCAGCGTCCTGCATGGCTATGGCGAGCCCGACGCCGCCGGCGTGCGCCGCCCGGGACTGGTCATCGCCACCACCCCTGCGGCCCTGGTCACCACCCCCTGGCCCGCCACGATCCGCTATCGCGGGCCGCTGCTGGATTATGGCAACGTGATGATCGTCGAGCCCGCGCGCGGCTATCTGCTGATTCTGGCCGGCCTGGCCCAGGTGTTCGGCGAAACCGGCGATGTGCTGGCCGCCGGTGAGCCCCTGGGCCTGATGGGCGGCACCCTGCCCGAGGCCGAGGAGTTCGGCGTCGAATTCGTCGCCAGCGCCGCCGCCGGCGGTCGGGCCGGACAAAGCGAAACACTGTATCTTGAACTGCGCAAGGGCAAGGAAACACTGGACCCGGCCGAATGGTTCGTGATGAATCCCATAGTCGGAGAGATCACGCCGGACCGGACGGGTCAGGATATCATCGGCCGCAATGCAACCGGGCAGGACGAAACGGAATGAAACATTATCTTCTGGCAGGGGCGATCGGCACGATTGCGGGCATCACTGTCGCCACACAGGTCGCCGGCCCCCTGATCGCACAGGAAACCGGCAGGAATGCATCGGTCTATGAACAGCTTGACCTGTTCGGGAATGTCTTTGAACGGGTGCGCGCCGATTACGTCGAACAGGTGGACGACAAGAAGCTGATCGAGGCCGCGATCAACGGCATGCTGACCTCGCTGGATCCGCATTCATCCTTCCTGTCGGCCAAGGATTACCAGGACATGCAGACCCAGACCCGCGGCAGTTTCGGCGGGCTGGGGATCGAGGTCGGGCAAGAGGACGGGCTGGTCAAGGTCATCTCGCCCATCGACGACACGCCCGCCGCCCAGGCCGGGGTCAAGGCCGGCGATTTCATCACCCATGTGAACGGTGAATCGCTGATGGGTCTGACCCTGGACGAAGCGGTCGAGAAAATGCGCGGCCCGGTCGGCTCGGAAATCAAGATCACCATCCTGCGCGAGGGGGAAAAGGAACCCTTCGACCTGACCATCACCCGCGATGTCATCAAGCTGACCGTGGTCAAGACCCGTATCGAGGGCCATGCCGTGGTGCTGCGCGTCACCACCTTCAACGACGAAACCTTCGACACGCTGCGCAGCGAACTGGCCAAGGCGGTCAAGGATGCCGGCGGCATCGAAAAGGTCACCGGCTTCGTGCTGGACCTGCGCAACAACCCCGGCGGCTTGCTGAACCAGGCCATCGACGTGTCGGACGCCTTCCTCGACAAGGGCGAGATCGTTTCCACCCGCGGCCGCAAGCCCGAGGAAAGCGAACGCTGGAATGCCAAGCCCGGCGATCTGGCACAAGGCAAGCCGATGGTGGTGCTGATCAACGGCGGCTCGGCCTCGGCCTCGGAAATCGTGACCGGCGCCTTGCAGGATCATCGCCGCGCCATCGTGGTGGGCACGAAATCCTTCGGCAAAGGCTCGGTCCAGACGGTGATGCCGGTCACCTCCGACAGCGCCATCCGCCTGACCACGGCGCGCTATTACACGCCTTCGGGTCGTTCCATCCAGGCGCTGGGGATCCAGCCCGACATCATCGTGGAACAGCCCGATCCGGTCACGCCCGAAGACGAGGATGCCGACAAGCCGCGCAGCGAATCGAAATTCCTCAGCTCCGAGGCCGATCTGCGCGGGGCGCTGAACAATGACGCCGTTTCCGACGAGGAAAAGCGCCAGATCGAGGAAGAGGCCAAGCAGGTCGAGGCCACCGCCAAGCTGCGCAAGGAAGATTACCAGCTGGCCTATGCGGTCGATATCCTCAAGGGGCTGGCGGCGGTCAGCTTTCAGGCCGATGCCGTGCCGGACGCTGCCAAGCCGGCGGTGACCGGCGAAGGCGCGGCCGATGGCGGGGCCGCCCGGCAATGAGCGCGCCGGAACCTCTGGGGCCGTCGGGCCTGCCCTATCGGCCTTGTGCCGGCGTCGTGCTGATCAACCCGCAAGGGCTGATCTTTGCCGGCCAGCGCATCGACAACCCCGGCCCGGCCTGGCAGATGCCGCAGGGCGGGATCGACCAGGGCGAAACCCCGCGTCAGGCGGCGCTGCGCGAACTGGTCGAGGAAACAGGCGTTTCCCCCGAACTGGTGCAGGTTCTGGCCGAAAGCCCGGACTGGATCACCTATGATTTGCCGCCCGAACTGCTGGGCAAGGTCTGGAAGGGGCGATACGGCGGGCAGAAACAGAAATGGTTCGCCATGCGCTTTCTGGGCCCCGACAGCGCCGTGCGCATCCAGACCGCGCATCCGGAATTCGATCGCTGGCGCTGGATGCCGGCGGCCGAGCTGATCGACAGCATCGTCCCGTTCAAGCGCCAGGTCTATGCAAGGGTGCTGGCCGATTTCGCCGAATTTCTGGCCTGAACCGGCGCCCGCAGGCGCCGGTGGCGCGGGAATCCTGCCCGCCGTCAGCCGCGCAGCAACGCCAGCAGCCGGGTGTCGGCATAGCCATCCGGCGTCAGCCCGCGCGACCGCTGGAACGCCTTGATCGCCTCGGTCGACTGGCTGCCCAGCTTGCCGTCCACGCCGCCGGTGTCAAAGCCCCGGGCCATCAGCAGCCGCTGGATTTCGGATTTTTCGCTGCTGGACAGCGGCCGGTCGCCGCGCGGCCAGGCGCCCTGGATTCCGGGCCGGCCGGCGATGGCTTCGGACAGGTAGCTGACCGCCAGCGCATAGCTGTCCGAGGCGTTGTATTTCAGGATGGCGCGGAAATTGTCGGTGATGACAAAGGCCGGACCGCGCGCGCCTGCCGGCACCAGGATCGAGCCCGAGGGCACCGGCGCGCCGCTGCGCGTGCGCACCCCCATCGCCGTCCAGTCGCTGCCCGAGCGCTGCACCCCCTTGCCGGTGGCGTTGTAGTCGAAACCCGGCGGCAGGACCACCTCGGCCCCCCAGGGCTGACCCGGCCGCCAGCCGTTCTGGCGCAGATACAGCGCGGTCGAGGCCAGCGCGTCGGTCGGATCGTCCGACCAGATGTCGCGCCGCCCGTCGCCGTTGAAATCGACCGCATGCGCCAGGAAGGACGACGGCATGAACTGGGTGTGCCCCATCGCCCCCGCCCAGCTGCCCACCAGGCGCGCGTTGTCGATGTCGCCCGCCTGCAGGATGCGCAGCGCCGCCACCAGCTCGCCGGCGAAGAACTCGCCGCGCCGCCCGTCATAGGCGAGCGTGGCCAGCGCCGGGACGATGCGGGTATTGCCGCGATTGGCCCCGAAATTCGATTCCATCCCCCAGATCGCCAGCACCACCTCGCGCGGGACGCCGTAGCGCGCCTCGATCGCGGCCAGGGTGGCGGCGTGCTGGCCGGCCCTGGCGCGACCGGTGGCGCCGCGGCTGCCGATGGCATCGTCCAGATAGGCCCAGATCGGCTTGGTGAATTCGCTCTGCCGCCGGTCCAGCTGGATCAGGCTGGGCATGAAATGCGCCTCGGCCATGGCGCTGTCGAACACCTGCGGCGCGACGCCCGCTGCCAGCGCCCGCGGGCGGAAACTGGCCACCCAGTTGCGAAAGCCCGCCTCGGAGCCCTGACCGTTCGCGGTCGGCAGGCCGGCGAAATTGCCCCCCGTCCCGCCCCCGGCCGAGGGTATGGACACCCCGCATCCCGCCAGACTGCCGATCAGAAGCGCCACGATCGCCGCGCGGGAAATGCCTGTCATCATCCTGCCTGTCCCTGTTCTTGTGCTGTTTGCGCTTACTCTAGCCCAGCCCGGTGCGGCTGGGTAGGGCGGATCAGTCCTCGGCGAATATGGGTTCCATCTGGGCGACGATCACCGCGTTCTCGGCCAGGGCGCGATCCATCAGCGCGCGTTCCTCGGCCGGGATGTCGTGCCCCTCGGCCAGGCGTTCGTCGATGCTGCCATGACCAGTGACCTCCAGCGGTGCCAGCCCGGCCTGTTTCAGGATGGCGACGGTTTCGCGCACCGCCTCGGCCTCGTCCACGCCCGAGGCATAGCAGATCAGCGCCGCACCGGTCGCATCCGGCGGCAGGCCGTCATCGGCGCTGCGCCCGACCTCGACCAGAAGAGTATAGACCTGCTGGGCCATGGCTTTTCCTTTGTCTGCATGACGGCTATCCCTAGCCCGTAACCGAAGGGGACGATGATGAGCAAGAGCTTGCGCCGCGTGCAATCCGCGCTGGAGGCCGCCGGACTGGCCGTCGACATCCGCGAAACCGACGACCGCGCCCGCACCGCACAAGGCGCGGCCGAGGTGGTGGGCTGCGCGGTCGATCAGATCGCCAAGTCGATCATCTTTCGCGGCGCCGACAGCGGTCAGGTGCTGCTGTTTCTGACTGCCGGCGGCAATCGCGTCGATCCCGCCCGCGCGGCGCAGGTGGCCGGCCAGCCGCTGACGCGGGCCGACGCCGAACAGGTGCGCGCCGAAACCGGTTTTGCCATCGGCGGGGTTGCGCCGGTGGGTCATTTGCGTCCGGTCCGGGCCTTTGTCGATCCGCGCCTGCTGGAATTCGCCACCGTCTGGGCCGCCGCCGGCACCCCGCGCCACCTGTTTGCGATCAACCCGCAGGATCTGTTGCCGCTGACCGGGGCGCAGCCCGCGGCCTTTACCGCATGAAAAAGGGGCGGGATGTCCCGCCCCGATCCGATCCGCGACCCAGGCCGCGACCTTGCAGCTGCTAGCGCGCGACCGCGCGGTATAGCCAGATCAGGATCACAGCGCCGACCAGCCCGACCACGCCCTGCGCCAGCCAGCTGCCCGGCTGGGCGCTGAGCCCGACCATGCCCAACAGCGCGTTGCCGATCACCGCGCCGACGATACCAAGGATGATGTTGAGGAAAATCCCCGTATCGGCCTTCATGATGCTGCTGGCGATCCATCCCGCCAGGCCGCCCACGATGATCGCCGCGATCCAACCCAAGCCTTCCATGTGCAATCTCCTGTGAACCGAGTTCCCGGGCCGTCAACGCCGCAGCCGCGCGCCGGGTTCACGATTTTTTGCGCAGGGAAGGGCCGGCGCGCCCGCAGCGATGCAGGCGCGCAACAGCATGGCGCGCGATCAGTCGCGCAGCAGTTCGTTGATCGAGGTTTTCGACCGGGTCTGCGCATCGACACGCTTGACGATGACGGCGCAGTAAAGGTTCACACCATTCTTGGACGGCATCGACCCGGCGACCACCACCGAACCCGCCGGCACTTCGCCATACATGACCTCGCCGGTCTCGCGATCGACGATCTTGGTCGACTTGCCGATGAACACGCCCATGCCCAGCACCGAGCCTTCGCGCACGATGCAGCCCTCGACCACCTCGGAACGGGCGCCGATGAAACAGTTGTCCTCGATGATGGTGGGGCCGGCCTGCATCGGCTCCAGCACGCCGCCGATGCCGACACCGCCCGACAGATGCACGTTCTTGCCGATCTGGGCGCAGGATCCGACGGTGGCCCAGGTATCTACCATGGTGCCTTCATCGACATAGGCGCCCAGGTTGACGAAACTGGGCATCAGCACCACGCCCCTGGCGATATAGGCCGAACGGCGCACCACGCAGTTGGGCACCGCCCGAAAGCCCGCCGCCCGCCAGTCGGCCTCGCCCCAGCCGGCGAACTTGCTGTCCACCTTGTCCCACCAGCCGCCGTTCTGCGGCCCGCCGGCGTGCATTTCCATGTCCTTCAGGCGAAAGCCCAGCAGCACGGCCTTTTTCGCCCATTGGTTGACATGCCAGTCGTTGCCGCGCTTTTCGGCCACGCGCAACGCGCCCTTGTCCAGCGCCTCCAGCGTGGCTTCGATGGCATCGCGCGCCTCGCCCTTGCTGGCCGGGGTGATCTGGTCGCGGATCTCCCATGCGGCTTCGATGGCGGCTTCAAGGGCGTCATTCGACATTGGTCTGGCCTCTCGTGGGTGGAAACTGTCACCCAAGGGCTATAAGCCCGTGGGTGCGGCCGCGCAATGCGCGGCAAACCCTGCCCGAGGTTTGGATGAACGAGCTAGACGAGCGTAACCACCCCTTCCGCGACAGCCATCAGGACGTGGCCGCCGCGCGCACCACCCCCGACACGCCGCAGACCCGCGCCCCGGCCTATCGCCTGGCCTTCACCGATACCGAATTCCTGCTGCGCGAGGAATTGCGCCCGGTGCGGCTGCAGCTGGAACTGCTGAAGCCGCAGATGATCATGGACGCGCGCGGCATCCGCTCGACCGTGGTGATGTTCGGGGGCGCCCGCATCCCCGCCCCCCAGGACCGCGACAGCGCCCGCACGCCGATGCTGGCCGAACTGTCGCATTACTATGACGAGGCGCGGCGCTTTGCCCGGCTGATGACCGAACGCAGCCTGGAAAGCTATGGCGCGGAAAACGTCATCTGCACCGGCGGCGGCCCCGGTGTGATGGAGGCGGGCAACCTGGGCGCGCATGAGGCCGGGGGAGCCTCGATCGGGCTGTCGATCGTCTTGCCGCACGAACAGGCGCCCAATGCCTATGTGACGCCCGACCTGTGCTTCAACTTCCACTATTTCGCCATCCGCAAGATGCATTTCCTGATGCGGGCCAAGGCGATCACGATCTTTCCTGGCGGTTTCGGCACGCTGGACGAGATGTTCGAGACCCTGACCCTGATCCAGACCGGGCGCATGCGGCGCATCCCCTTCATCCTGTTCGGCGAGGAATTCTGGCGCAGGGTCATCAACTGGCCCGCCCTGGCCGAGGCCGGCACCATCAGCCCCGAGGATCTGGACCTGATCAGCTATGCCGAAACCGCCGAGGACGCGGTGCGCATCATCGACGACTGGATCATCCCCTGCCCCTAGGGGCGCTCGGGGGCCGGTCGCGGCCACCAGGCGATGAAGTCCTGCGGCGCGGCGACCCGCACAGTCACCGGGGCGCGGGGCGGCGGCGCGACGCCGTGCCAGGTGCCATCCGGCGCCGACTGCATCGCGCCGGCGCGATACACCGCATAGCTCAGTTCGGGCCGCATCTCGGGGGCGGGCTGATCGGCCAGGGTGCGGATGACCAGCGTGCCCAGCCGCATGGCGCGCTGAAATCCGGGATCCTCGCCATAGGCCTGGCGCAGCAGGGCGATGGCCTGGGCGCGAAACTCTGCCCGGTCCTGCGGGGTGCCGGGTTCGCCTGACCTGCCGTCAGCGGGCACCGCCCCCGAAGCGTCGCCCGGCCCGCGGGTATCATAGACGCGGCGCGCAGCGGAAATATCGCCATCGGCCCCGGCGGCGCGTTCGGCTGCGGGCGGCTGTGCCACCGGCGGCAGGGCACCCGGTTCCGGCACCGTTACCGGCGCCACAGGGGCGGTCACGCGGCCAGCGGGCGCCAGGCCCGGGCGCGGGGTTGCGGCAGGTTGTTGCGGGATCATCGTGGCCCCCATCGTTCGGATGCCACCATGATAGTCAAGAAAGGGTAAACGACCGCGCCAATAGTGTCTAAAGACTTAACGGTTCGGCGTCAGAGGCGGTGATAGGGGCTGCCGGACAGGATGGTGGTGGCGCGATAGATCTGTTCGGCCAGCATCACCCGCACAAGCATATGCGGCCAGACCATGCGTCCGAAGCTGATCGCCAGGTCTGCGCGGCCGCGCAGCGCGGGCTCGATGCCATCGGCGCCCCCGATCACAAAGGCGATGTCGCGGGCCTGGTCACGCCAGGCCCCGATCCGCGCGGCAAATTCGGGCGAGGTCAGCTGCTGGCCGCGTTCATCCAGCACCACCAGCGCCGCGCCTTCGGGAATGGCACGCGCCAGCAATGCCGCCTCTGCCGCCATGCCGCCGCCGCGCCGGTCCTCGACCTCGACCACCTGCACCGGCGGCAGGCCAAGCGCCCTCCCCGCCTTGGCATGACGGTCGAGATAATCGGCGATCAGGCTGGACTCGGGGCCCTGCCGCAGCCGCCCGACGGCGGCAATGACCATGCGCATGGCCGGGCGCCGCCGCGATCAGTTCTGCGGCGGGCGCAGCTCGGCCGCGGCGTGTTCGGCGCGCAACCGGTCCAGCGTGGCCGAGCGCAGCGCATCCGCCGGCATCCACATCTTTTCCAGCTGATAGAATTCGCGCACTTCCGGGCGGAACACATGCACGACGACATCGTCGGTGTCGATCAGCACCCAGTCGCCGGTTTCCTTGCCCTCGACGCGGGCAGAGCGCCCGGTAAGCTGCTTGATACGCTCGACCAGCTTTTCGGCAATGGCGGCGACCTGACGGGCGTTGCGGCCCGAGGCGATCACCATGTGATCGGCCATGGCCGAACGGCCGCGAAGGTCGATGGTCACGACATCCTCGGCCTTGTCGTCGTCAAGCGAGGCAAGAATACGGTCCAGCAGCTGATCGCTGGTCAGCCTGGTTTCCGCGGTGGTCGCGGCCGGCACGGGGGCCGACGGGACGGTAGTGGACAGGGGTTCATCCTCCAGTCATCGCGCCGATCTCCCCCGGCGCAGGGGCCTTTTCAATGTAGCATGGAATCGCGCCCGCTCAATGCTCCGGGGCGCGAAAACTGTCATCTCGGTCCGTTGCGAAACGCGGATTGCCCCGATCGGCGCTGCTGATCCCGCGCCGCAAAGCGGGTCGCAGCAGCATCGGCGGTTATTGCCTGACGGGCGATTCCCGCGTAAAACAACGCTCATGCAAGGATTCGTCTATTTCGACATCCATGATCGCGCCCGCCTGCCGGGCCGGTTCTACGGCGAAAGCCTGTCCGTCACCGCCCGACTGTGACGGTTCGGGCGCCTGATGCTGCGCCCCGCCTGCCCACGCGCCATATGCGTCCGGCCGGCCCAGCCACGACCCTTCAGCCAGTCCTTCTGAAAGAGACAGCCATGACCGGCACTACCCCTGCGGGCACCCCCCGCACCCTTTACGACAAGATTTTCGACGCGCATGTGGTCGACCGCAAGGAAGATGGCACCTGCATCCTGTATATCGACCGCCATCTGGTGCACGAAGTCACCTCGCCCCAGGCGTTCGAGGGGCTGCGCATGGCCGGGCGCAAGGTGCGCCGGCCCGACCAGACCATCGCCGTGCCTGACCACAACGTGCCCACCACGCCCGACCGCGTGAACGGCATCGAAAACCCCGAAGGCCGCATCCAGGTCGCCGAACTGGACAAGAACGCGCGTGAATTCGGGCTGAACTATTACCCGATGTCGGACATCCGCCAGGGCATCGTCCATATCGTCGGCCCGGAACAGGGCTGGACCCTGCCCGGCATGACCGTCGTGTGCGGTGACAGCCATACCGCCACCCATGGCGCCTTCGGCGCGCTGGCGCATGGCATCGGCACCTCCGAGGTGGAGCATGTCCTGGCCACGCAGACGCTGATCCAGAAGAAATCCAAGAACATGAAGGTGGAAATCACCGGCCGCCTGCGGCCGGGTGTCACCGCCAAGGACATTACCCTAGCGGTGATCGGCAAGACCGGCACCGCCGGCGGCACCGGTTATGTCATCGAATATTGCGGCGAGGCGATTCGCGAGCTGTCAATGGAAGGGCGCATGACCGTCTGCAACATGGCGATCGAGGGCGGTGCCCGCGCCGGGCTGATCGCGCCGGACGAAAAGACCTTCGAATACTGCAAGGGCCGTCCGCACGCGCCCAAGGGCGCCGCATGGGAGGCCGCCGTGGCCTGGTGGAAAACCCTCTATTCCGACGAGGGCGCGCATTGGGACAAGGTCGTGACCCTGCGGGCCGAGGACATCGCCCCGGTCGTGACCTGGGGCACCTCGCCCGAGGACGTGCTGCCGATCACCGGCACCGTCCCCGCCCCCGAGGATTTCGAGGGCGGCAAGGTCGAGGCGGCGCGCCGCAGCCTTGATTACATGGGCCTGAAACCTGGCACGCCGCTGAACCAGATCAAGATCGACGCGGTGTTCATCGGTTCCTGCACCAACGGCCGGATCGAGGATCTGCGCGCAGCGGCCGATATCCTCAAGGGCCGGCACCTTGCGCCAGGCGTGCGCGGCATGGTGGTGCCCGGGTCCGGTCTGGTGCGGTTGCAGGCCGAGGAAGAGGGTCTGGACAAGATCTTTATCGATGCGGGCTTTGAATGGCGCCTGGCGGGCTGTTCGATGTGCCTGGGCATGAACCCCGACCAGCTGGCACCGGGCGAACGCTGCGCCGCCACCTCGAACCGCAACTTCGAGGGGCGGATGGGCCGCGGTGGCCGCACGCATCTGATGTCGCCGGTGATGGCGGCCGCGGCCGGCATCCGCGGTCATCTGACCGATGTGCGCGAACTGCTGGCGGAAACCGTCTGAGCGGTTGCGGTTGGGGCCCTAGCGGCCCCGCCGCAGCAGCATCAGGGCGTTGATCGCGATCAGCAGCAAGCCCGCGTTCTCGAACCAGAAGTTGAACCTGACCCTGGCGAAATCCATGCTGATCAGCCTGTCGACATGATGAAACCCCACCGCGCGCACCAGAACGAACCCGCACAGCACCCCCAGGCCCAGCAGGGCCAGGCCGTTGCCGCGCATCTGTCCGCGCAGGGATTTCGTCGCCCAGGCCATGGCGGCGATCACGCCCAGGACCAGACCGGCGATAAAGGCCAGCTGCACGGCATATCGATTGTCATACCAGCCCTGGGCGCGCGCCATGCAGCGCCCGGTCGCGGTCAGTGCCGTCTGCAGGTCCAGCTGCTTGTTCAGCGCCAGAAACGCCATCAGCACCGCGATGGCGAGCCACAACCCCCGCGCGGCCCCCGCCGGGCGGCGACGCAGCACCCGAATTGCCAGCCACAGGCAGCCGACATAGGCCGCCACCGTCAGCCAGCCCGTGACCTGCGGATCGCCGATCGATGGCGTCCAGTCGCGGGCGATGCAGGCGCGCAGGGCGGCCATGCTGGAAAACCCGAAAACCATCGTCACGACCTGCTGCCACGCGGCGCCCGGCGCCGCCTGCTTCCGGGTTAACGGGGCCGCCGAGCCCCAGTCAATTGCACAAGGATCACAAGATGGAAAAGTTCACCACCCTGACCGGCGTCGCGGCCCCGATGCCGCTGGTCAATATCGACACCGACATGATCATCCCCAAGCAGTTTCTCAAGACCATTCACCGTTCGGGGCTGGGCAAGAACCTGTTCGACGAAATGCGCTATGACGCCCAGGGCAACGAAATTCCCGATTTCGTGCTGAACCAGCCGGCCTGGCGCAACGCCCAGATAATCGTCGCCGGCGACAACTTCGGCTGCGGCAGTTCGCGCGAACACGCGCCCTGGGCGCTGCTGGATTTCGGCATCCGTTGCGTGATCTCGACCAGTTTTGCCGACATCTTCTACAACAACTGCTTCAAGAACGGCATCCTGCCGATCGTGATGCCGCAAGAGGTGGTCGATGTGCTGATGGAGGATGCGCGCAAGGGTGCCAACGCCCGCATGACCGTCGATCTGGAAAACATGACCGTCACCACCTCGGACGGGCAGAGCTTCGGCTTCGAGCTGGACCCGTTCCGGCGCCACTGCCTGCTGAACGGTCTGGACGACATCGGCCTGACCCTGGAGAAAGCCAGTGCCATCGACAGTTTCGAGGCACAGATGGCCCAGTCGCGGCCTTGGGTGTAACAACGTCTCTCGCGGCGGCGGCGCTGGCCGCTCTGGGCCTTGCGGCGGCGGTCCTGCCGACCATGGCCGGGCCGCTGCGCATCGCCACCTATTCCCCGGACCTGTCGCGCGACGGGCCGGGGCTTTTGCTGCGCGATCTGCAACGGCAGGGCGCAAAGGCCGATCCGCAGATCGCCGCCGTGATCGAGGTGATCGCCGCCGCCCGGCCCGACGTGCTGGTGCTGACCAATTTCGACTGGGATTTCGACGGCCGCGCCTTCCAGGCTTTCCTGGACCGGCTTCGGGCGGCGGGGCTGGACTATCCGCATCATCATGCCGGCCAGCCCAATTCCGGCATGGCCAGCGGTCTGGACCTCGACGGCGACGGCCGCCTGGCCGAGGCCGACGATGCCCAGGGCTTTGGCCGCTTTCCCGGTCAGGGCGGCATGGCGATCCTGTCGCGCCACCCGATCGGCCCGGTCAGCGACCACAGCGCCTTCCTGTGGCGCGACCTGCCCGGCCATCTGATGCCCGACATGCCGCCCGAGGTGGCGGCGGCGCGGCGGCTGTCCTCGACCGCGCATTGGGATGCGGTAGTTTCCATCGACGGACAGCCCTTGCATGTGCTGGCGATGTCGGCCACGCCCCCGGTCTTTGACGGCCCCGAGGATCTGAACGGCCGGCGCAACCACGACGAGCTGGCCTTCTGGCTGCATCACCTGCCGCAGGGGCCCTTCGTGCTGGCGGGCAATCTGAACCTGGATCCCCAGGATGGCGAGGGCCGGCCCCAGGCGCTGGCGCGCATGCTTGAACATGTGACCGACCCACAGCCCCGCAGCCCCGGAGGCGCCGCCGCCGCCGGGGGGATCAATGCGGGCCACAAGGGCGATCCGGCGCTGGACACCGCCGACTGGCCCGACGACCGCGCCCCCGGCAACCTGCGGGTCGATTACGTCCTGCCCGCGCACGGCCTGCGGGTTCTGGACGCCGGGGTGATCTGGCCGACCGACGGCCCTTTGGCCCGGGCGGCGCAGACGGCCTCGGCGCATCGGCTGGTCTGGGTCGATCTGGATTGGCCCCCCGGGCGCTGACCCGGATTTCCCCTTGCAAGTCTGGCGCGACCCGCCCTAGGATCGCGCCGGTATCGGTGCCCTTCGGGGCTTGATAGGGAATGCGGTGCGACCCGGAACGGGTCAAGTCCGCAGCCGCCCCCGCGACTGTCAGCGGAGAGCGGGCGCCCATTACGCCACTGGCCTGCGGGCCGGGAAGGCGGGCGCCAGCCACGACCCGCGAGCCAGGAGACCTGCCGATGCCGGAAACCGCAATGTCGTCGGGTTGGACGACTTAAGGAAAGGGTCGAAGATGACCGCAAAGACCATCGCGCCGGCTGCTGCGCCGGCTGTTCGCTCCGTTCTGGTGCCCGCATTGGCAGTGTTTGTGCTGGGTTTCGGGCTGATGTTCGTGGCCGGGTTGGTGCAGGCCGAAACCCTGCACGATGCCGCCCATGACATGCGCCACGCCACCGGCTTTCCCTGCCACTGACCATGTTCGCACGCATTCTGACCAGCGGTCTGATCGCTGGTGCTGTCACCGGGCTGATTGCCGCCCTGGTGCAGCTGAGCTTCGTGCAGCCGGTGTTGCTGCATGCCGAACTGTATGAATCGGGGCAGCTGGTCCATGGCGCCGTGCCCGCGCCAGGCACTGCGCCCGATCTGGGCCCGTTCGACTGGCAGCGCAACGGGTTGACGGTGCTGTTCAACATGCTGGTCCATGCCGGCTATGGCCTGATGCTGACCGCGCTGATGGTGCTGGCGCAGGGTCGGGGGGCGCCGATCTCGGCCCGCCATGGGCTGATCTGGGGCGCGGCCGGCTTTGTGGCCCTGCAACTGGCCCCGGCCTTTGGTCTGGCGCCCGAGGTGCCGGGAGTGGCGGCCGCCGACATCGCGGCGCGTGCCGCGTGGTGGCTGGCAACCACGCTGGCCACCGGCCTGGCGCTGTGGCTGATCGCCTTTGGCCGCGGCTGGGCGGCCTGGGCGCCGGCGATCCTGCTGGCGCTGGCGCCGCATCTGATCGGCGCGCCGCAACCCGACGCCTATGCCGGCACCGTGCCGCCGGAACTGTCGGCCGAATTCGCCGGCCGCGCGCTGGGCGCCGGGCTGATGGCCTGGCTGGTGCTGGGCGCGCTCTGCGGCTGGATGTGGCAGCGCGAAGCCGAGCGCGTGCCGCTGGGCCAACCGGCCTGAGCCGCCGGACCCGCCGCCCCCGGCGGGTTCGATCCCATTTCCCTTGCGACAGGACTTCACATGGATCGCGCAATCGCGATGCTGGTCATCGGGCTGGTCTTTGGCGGCGGGCTGGGCTTTGTCCTAGCGGCGGCCAACGGGGTCACGCTGGATGGCCACGACCACGGCAGCCACGGCCATGGCCCGGCCCACACCGCCGGGACTGCCCAGACCGCCCATCACCACGGCCCGCCGCACCAGCTGCCCGCCGGCAGTGCCGATCTGGGCATCGGCCTGACCCCCGATCCGGTGTCGGGCTGGAACCTGTTTGTGCAGCTGCGCGGCATGTGCCTTGCCCCCGACCGGGCCGGGCTGGCCCATGCCCCAGGCCAAGGGCACGCACATCTGTATCTGAACGGCGACAAGATCGCCCGGCTTTACGGGCCCGCCCAGCATTTGCCGCAATTGCGTCCGGGCGACCGGCTGCGGGTCGAGCTGAACGGCAATGACCATCGCCCGCTCGCGGTCGCGGGGCAGCCGTTGGCGGTGGAACTGCGGGTGCCGGACGGCGCCACGGCGGTCGCGGCCGGCACGCCGAACCTGCCGGCCGCCGCGATCTGCGCACCGTCCTGATGCAGTTCGGCGCCGACCAGCGCCGGGCCCTGGCCGATCTGCTGCGCTGGCGCCGCGACATCCGCCATTTCCGCCCGGACCCGATCCCCGAGGCGCTGCTGGCCGAACTGGCCCGGGCCATGGAGCTGGCGCCTTCGGTCGGCAATGCCCGGCCCTGGCGGGTGATCCGGATCGAGGATCCGGGCCTCCGCGCAGCCATCCGGGACGATTTTTCGCGCTGCAATGCGGCGGCCGCGGCCGGTTATCACGGGCAGCGCCAGCGCGATTACCGCGCGCTGCGCCTGGCGGGGCTGGACCGGGCGCCGGTCTGGCTGGCGGTCTTTACCGAGATCGACCCGCCCGAAGGCCACGGGCTGGGTCGTGCCACCATGCCGCAGACCCTGCGCCAGTCCACCGCCATGGCGATCCACAGCCTGTGGCTGACGGCGCGAGCGCACAACCTTGGCATGGGCATGGTGTCGATCCTGACGCCCGAACGGATCTGCGCGCTGCTGGAAACCCCGACCGGATGGGAGTTCAGCGCCCTTCTGTGCCTGGGCTGGCCCGAGACGCATGACGTGCTGCCGCTGCTGCATCGCAAAGGCTGGCAGGAGAACCATGCCCGGCCCTGGCTGATCCGGTGAAGTCGCCGCCATCGACGGCAGGGCACGCCCTTGCCGCCCCATCGAGGGCCGGCAAGGGCGCGGGGGCCGTGGCCCCCGGGGGCCCATCGGCTAGAATTCGACCCCCGGCTGCGCCTTGATACCATCGCGGAACGGGTGTCGGATCTGGGTCATTTCGGTGACCAGATCGGCAGCCTCGATCAGCGCCGGCGGGGCATTGCGCCCGGTCAGCACGACATGGGTCATCGGCGGGCGTTCGTCGCGCAGCACCGCCAGAACCTCGTCGGTGTCCAGATAGCCGTAGCGCAGGGCGATGTTGATTTCATCAAGCAGCACCATGCGGATCGCCGGATCGCGAATCAGCGTCCGGGCCTTGTCCCAGCCGGCGCGTGCGGCGGCAATGTCGCGGGCCTTGTCCTGGGTTTCCCAGGTAAAGCCCTCGCCCATGGCATGGAACTGGCACAGATGGCCGAAATGGCCGGTCAGCAGCCGCCGCTCGCCCGTGTCCCAGGCCCCCTTGATGAACTGCACCACCGCGCAGGGCATGCCATGGGCCACACAGCGCAGGATCATGCCGAAACCGGCCGAGGACTTGCCCTTGCCCTTGCCGGTGTGGACGATGATCAACCCCTTTTCGCCCTGCTTGTCCTGCATCATCCGGTCGCGCGCGGCCTTGATGCGCGCCATCTTTTCGGCGTGGCGCCGGGCATCGTCATCAGCAATCGGCCCGGGGGCGGACGTGACAGGCGGCGAGGGCGGGGCGGAATTGGTGGTCATCGGGTGTCCTTTGCTTGACAAGCGCGAAGCGGGCGCGCACAGCTTTCATGCGCTGGTTCCTGTCCATGACAGGCCAAGAGGGAATGCGACGGGTCAAGACCCAAAAGCAGCCGCCCCCGCGACCGTGACCGGAAAGGTCGCCCGATGCCACTGGCCACAGCGCCGGGAAGGTGGGCCGACCGCTGGCGAAAGCCTGAATCCGCAAGCCGGGAGACCTGCCAGCGCGTGAATGCAACCGGCGGACGGGGTGTTCCTGCTGGGGCTTGGGCCGCTGTGCCCTGCCTCGTGCCGCCATTTGGAATGACAGGCGGATGACGATTACCTTGCATGTCTGCATCACCTGCCGCGCCGGCGTGGCCCCACAGCCGGATCAGCCTCCGCCGGGTGCGCAACTGCTTGCGGCGCTGCGGGCGCGGCCGCTGCCGCCGGACCTGCGCATCCAGCCCGTCGAATGCATGTCGGCCTGCGCGCGCGGCGCCGCCATCGCGCTGAGCGCGCCGGGGCGCTGGACCTATGTCTATGGTCACATGAGCCCGGCCGATGCCGATCAGATCCTGACCGGCGCCGCGGCCTATGCCAATGCCGCCGATGGCATCGTGCCCTGGCGCCAGCGCGTCGAAATCTTTCGCAAGCGCAGCCTTGCCCGTATTCCCCCGATAGGATGACCGCATGTCCGACCTGACCAAGATCCCCGTTACAGTCATCACCGGCTTTCTGGGTGCCGGCAAGACCACGCTGATCCGCCACCTGATGTCGCAGCCCCAGGGCAGGCGGTTGGCGGTGCTGGTCAACGAATTCGGCACCATGGGCGTCGATGGCGAGATCCTGAAGTCCTGCGCCGATGAAAACTGCCCGCAGGAAAACATCGTCGAGCTGTCGAACGGCTGCATCTGCTGCACGGTCGCCGACGACTTCATCCCCACACTTGAAAAGCTGATGGCGCTGCCGGTGCGGCCCGATCACATCCTGATCGAGACCTCGGGGCTGGCGCTGCCCAAGCCGCTGCTCAAGGCCTTCGACTGGCCGGCGATCCGCTCGCGCATCACCGTGGACGGCGTCGTCGCCCTGGCCGATGCCGAGGCGGTGGCGGCCGGCCGCTTTGCCCCCGACCCCGAGGCCGTCGCCCGCCAGCGCGCCGCCGATCCGGGGCTGGACCACGACACCCCGCTGGCCGAGGTGTTCGAGGATCAGATCGCCTGCGCCGACATCGTGTTGCTGTCCAAGGCCGATCTGGCAGGCCCCGAGGGGCTGGCCGCCGCCCGTGCCGCCATCGCCGCCGAGGCGCCGCGGGCGCTGCCGATGCTGGCGATGACCGATGGCGTCATCGATCCGCGGCTGATCCTGGGTCTGGGCGCCGCGGCCGAGGATGACCTGGACGCGCGCCCCAGCCATCACGACGGCGCCGACGATCACGAACACGAGGATTTCGACAGCGTGGTGATCGACCTGCCCGAAATCGCCGATCCGGCCGATCTGGCCGCACGCCTGCAGCGGCTGGCGCGCGAACGCGACATCCTGCGGGTCAAGGGCCATGTGGCGGTGGCCGGCAAGCCGCTGCGGCTTCTGGTGCAGGCGGTGGGGGAAAGGGTGCGCCATCAATACGACCGTCCATGGGGCGACCAACCGCGCCGCTCGCGGCTGGTGGTGATCGCCGAACATGACGCGATCGACCCGGTCGCGATCCGCGCCGCGCTGACCGGCTGAGCGGGCGGGGCCGTTCCATCATGCATGTGGTGTTCCGCGACACCCAGGGTCTGGAAGAGCTGGAGGTGCCGACCGACCCCGGCCAGGATCCGGCCGATCTGGTGGTGCTGTCATTTTCCGACAGCGACCTTGGCGCCTTTGCCGCCGGCTGGCATCGCGCCGGGGGCCAGCTGCCCGCGCTGCGGCTGTGCAATCTGGCGGCGCTGCGGCACCCGGTTTCGGTGGATCAGTATTGCGACACCACGCTGGCCGGCGCGCGGGCGGTGCTGGTGCGATTGATCGGCGGCGAAAGCTATTGGCCCTATGGCGTCGCCAGTCTGCAGGATCTGGCCCGCCGTCGCGGCATCGCGCTGGCGCTGCTGCCGGGCGACGGCCGCCCCGACCCGGCGCTGGACCGGCTGTCGACGCTGCCGGTCGCGCAGCTGAGGCGGCTGACGCAGCTGTGCGATCAGGGCGGCGCCGTGGCCGCGCAGATGGCGCTGACGGAACTGGCCCGCGCCGCAGGGTTGCAGGCGCCCGAGGTGATCGGGCAGGCCGAACTGCCGTCGCATGGTTTTTACGACCCCGAACGGGGGGTGATCGCGGCGCCACTGCCGGGAGCGCGTCCGGTGCTGGTCAGCTTCTACCGCAGCTATCTGGCGGCGGCCGACATGGCGCCGGTCGATGCGCTGATCGCGGCGCTGCGGGCGGCGGGCTTTGCCGCGACCGGGGCGTTCGCGCCCTCGCTGCGCCAGCCGGGGTTGGGCCGGTGGCTGGCACCGCATTTGCCGGGTCTGGCGGCGGTGGTCAACCTGACCGCCTTTTCGGCCCGCGACGATGCCGGGGCCACCCCCTTTGACGGCGCCGATTGCCCGGTGTTCCAGATGGCGATGGCCACCGCGCCCCGCGCGCTGTGGCAGGCAGAGGAGCGCGGCCTCTCTGCCGCCGATCTGGCCATGCATGTGGTCTTGCCCGAGGTCGATGGCCGCATCTTTCTGGGCGCGATCAGCTTCAAGGCCGCGCAGGATCGCGACCCGGCGCTGCAATTCGCCCGCCAGATCCACGCCCCCGACCATGCCGCCATTACCCGCGCCGTCGGCCGCATCCGCGCCTGGCACCGGCTGGCCCGGGCGGCAACCGAAGCGGGCGAGGCACCCTTGCGGCGGGCGGTGGTGCTGTCGACCTATCCGGGGAAAAGCCATCAACTGGCCCATGCCGTCGGCCTCGATGCGCTGGCCTCGGCCGGGGCGATGCTGGGGATCGACCACCAGGGCCTGGGCCGACAGCTGGAAAGCGCGCGGCTGCACTGGCCGCTGGCCGATTACCTCGCGGCGCTGGAGGATCTGCCGGCGGCGCTGCGGGCGCAGCTGTTCGCGGCCTGGGGCGAGCCCGACCCGGCGGGCTTCGGCTTTGCAGCAATCGCCTGTGGCGACGCCCTGGTGGCGCTGCAACCCGAACGCGGGCAGGCCGACCGCCGGGCCCAGGATTATCACGACCTGACGCGGGTGCCGTGCCACGGTTATGTGGCCTTTTACCTGTGGCTGCGCCGGCAGGCCGATGTCATCGTGCATATGGGCGCGCATGGCACGCTGGAATGGCTGCCGGGCAAGTCGGTGGCACTGTCGGAGCAGTGCTGGCCACAGGCGCTGCTGGGCGATCTGCCGATGGTCTATCCCTTCATCGTCAACGACCCCGGCGAGGCCGCCCAGGCCAAGCGCCGGCTGTCGGCGGTGACACTGGGCCATCTGCCGCCGCCGCTGCGGACCAGCGCGCTGCCCGCCAACCTGGCGCATCTGGAACGGCTGCTAGACGAATATTCGACCGCCGACGGGCTGGACCCGCGGCGGCGCGACCGGCTGGTGCTGGCCATCCGCGACGAGGCCCGCGCCGCCGGGGTCGAGGCCGATCTGGGCCTGCCCGCCGATGCCGCCCCGGCCGAGGCGATCCCGCGGATCGATCGCTTCCTGTGCGATCTCAAGGACAGCCGCTTCGGCGACGGGCTGCATGTCTATGGCACGGCCCCGGGCGAGGCCGAGGGGCTGGATCGGGCGCTGACCGGGCGGCGGGTGGCGCCCGGGCCCTCGGGCTCGCCGGCGCGGGGGCGGCTCGATGTCCTGCCCACGGGGCGCAACCTTTATACCGTCGATCCGCGCGCCGTGCCCACCCGCAACGCCCATGCCCAGGGCATCCGCCTGGCCGAGGAACTTCTGCGCCGGCATCTGCAGGACCACGGCGACTGGCCGCGCGGCCTTGTCGTCGATCTGTGGGGCAGCGCCACCATGCGCACCGCGGCCGAGGATTTCGCGATGGCGCTGCACCTCGCCGGGATGGCGCCGCGCTGGGATGAGGCGACCGGGCGCGTGACCGGGGTGGAAATCCTGCCGCTGGCGGAACTGGGCCGGCCGCGCATCGACGTCACGCTGCGGGTCTCGGGGCTGTTTAGGGATGTGTTCCCCGGCCTTGCGCAGCTGTTTGAAATGGGCGCAGCGATGCTGGCCCGGCGCGCGGAAACCCCGGCCGACAACCCCTATCTGACGCTGGCGCCGCGGGTCTTTGGCCCGGCGCCGGGCCGCTTCGGCCTGGCGATGGCCGATCCCTGTGCCGAGCTGACGGCCGAGGCGCGGCTAGCCGCGGGCGAGGCTTGGCTGGCGGCATCGGCCCATGCCATCGGCGCAGACGGCGTCATCCGCCATCGTCCGCAGGCGCTGCAAGCCAGGCTGGCGGCGGCGGATGCCTTTGTCCACGCCCAGGACCTGCCGGAAAGCGATCTGCTGCTGGCCGCCGATTATGCCGGGCACGAGGCCGGATTCGCCGCCGCCATGGCCCGGATCGGTGCCCCCGTCCCGGCGCTGTATCATCTGGACGCCACCCGCCCCGAGGCCCCGCGTGCCCGCAGCCTGACCGAGGAAATCGCCCGCGTCCTGCGCGCCCGCGCCGCCAACCCGGCCTGGGCCGACGGCATGATGCGCCATGGCTATCGCGGCGCGGCGGAAATCGCGGCGACGCTTGAGCATCTGGCGGCCTTTGCACAACTGGCCGGGGTGGTGCCGGGACATCTGTTCGATCTTTACCACGACGCCACCCTGGGCCGGCCCGATCTGGTCGATTTCATGGCCCGGGAAAACCCCGCCGCGCTGGCGGCGATGCGGAACCTCTTCGCGCGGCTGCTGGACAGCGGCCTGTGGGTGTCGCGGCGAAACTCGATCCTGGCCGAGGTGGGCGCATGAGCTTCGAGATCAAGGGCTGGTGTCCCGGCGCGCTGCGGCCGATGCAATCGGGCGACGGGCTGATCCTGCGCATCCGGCCGCCGAACGGCCGGCTGCTGCCGGCGCAGGTCCGGGCCATTGCCGAGGTTTCGGCGCGGCTGGGCAATGGGCTGATCGACCTGACCCAGCGGGCGCATCTGCAGCTGCGCGGCCTGGACGCCCAAGGCCATGCCCTGGCCATCGCCACCCTGGGCGGGCTGGGACTGCTGGACGACAGCCCCGCCGCCGAGGCGCGGCGCAATGTGCTGCTGAACCCTTTCGCCGCCCCGGGTGGTCCGGCCTGGCGGCTGGCGGCGGAGCTGTCGCGGCGGCTGGCCGCCGGCGACGCCCCCGATCTGCCGGGGAAATTCGGCTTTGCCGTCGATCTGGCACCACCGCTGCTGGCCGAGGCGCCGGCCGACATCCGGCTGATCCCCCGGGACCTGGGCTGGACCGTTCACCCCGACGGCGCCGACTGGCATCTGGCCGGCGCCGACCCGGTGGCCGAGGCGCTGGCACTGGCGCGCTGGTTCATCACCCGCAACGGGACGCGTCGGGGCAGGATGCGCGATCTGGCCGCGCGCGCCCCCCGCCCGCCCGGTGCGCGGCCCGGCCCTCCGCCGCAGGCCGGACCCAGACCCCAGCCCGGGGCGCTGCCGCAGGGCCGGTTGCTGGGCTTTGCCTTCGGTCAGATCACCGCCGCACAGCTGGCGGCGATCGCCGCGCCGCTGCGCCTGACCCCGTGGCGGATGCTGCTGATCGAGGGCGGTGCCGAGGCGGGGGCCCGGATATTGGGGGCCATCGAGGCCCCCGGCGATCCGCTGCTGCGCAGCCATGCCTGCACCGGTGCGCCCGGCTGCCCGCAGGCCAGGGGCACCACCCGCGACCTTGCGCGGGCGCTGGCGCCACTGGCACCTGGCAGCCTGCATGTCAGCGGTTGCGCCAAGGGTTGCGCCCAGCCCGCCGCCTGCGACCTGACGCTGGTGGCGACCGCGCCCGGCCGCTATGACCTGATCCGCCGCGGCCGCGCCGGCGATCCACCTTGCCGCCGGGATCTGGACCCGGCCGCCCTGACCAATCTGATCCGACAGCAGAGCGCAGATGATGCATCACTATGAAACCGACGGCGCGGCGATCTATGCGCAATCCTTTGCCATCATCCGGGCCGAGGCCGCGCTGGCCGGCTTTGACGCGGATGAGGAACCGGTGGCGGTGCGGATGATCCACGCCGCCGGCCTGGTGGGGCTGGAACGCGACATCCGCTTTTCCCCCGGCATGGCGGCGACGGCGCGCGCGGCGCTGCAGGGTGGCGCGCCGATCCTGTGCGACGCGCGCATGGTCAGCGAGGGCATCACCCGCGCCCGGCTGCCGGCCGACAACCCTGTGATCTGCACCCTGCACGATCCGCGCGTCCCAGATCTGGCGGCGCGCATGGGCAACACCCGCAGCGCCGCCGCGCTGGAACTGTGGCGGCCGCATCTGCAAGGGGCGGTGGTCGCCATCGGCAATGCGCCGACGGCGCTGTTTCACCTGCTGAACATGCTGCGCGACCCCGGCTGCCCGCGCCCCGCCGCCATCATCGGCTGCCCGGTCGGCTTTGTCGGCGCAGCCGAATCGAAACAGGCGCTGATGGACGACCTGCCCGCGCCCGCGCTGATCGTGCGGGGACGGCTGGGCGGATCGGCCGTCACCGTCGCCGCCGTCAACGCCCTGGCCAGCCGCAAGGAGTAAGCATGCCCCAGCCCCCCGGCACGATCATCTGCGCGGGTCTTGGCCCCGGCGATCCGGACCTGATCTCGGTCCGGGCCGATCGCGCCATTCGCGCCGCCCGCCAGATCGCCTATTTCCGCAAGCGCGGCCGCCCCGGCCAGGCCCGGCGCATCGTCGCGCCACTGCTGGCGCCGGATGTGATCGAACATGCGATGGAATACCCCGTCACGGTGGAAATCCCCTTTGCCAGCCCCGAATACAACCGCCTGCTGTCGGCTTTTTACGACGACTGGAGCGCGCGTCTGATCGACCTGGCCCAAGCCGGCGACATCGTGGTGCTGTGCGAGGGCGACCCGCTGTTCTATGGCTCGTTCATGCATCTGCACAGCCGGCTGCAGGGCCGCGCCCGGGTCGAGGTGATCCCCGGCATCCCCGGCATGACCGGCTGCTGGAACGCGCTGGGCCAGCCGATGACCTGGGGCGACGATGCCATGACCGTGCTGATGGGCACCCTGCCCGAGGCCGACCTGACCCGCCATATCGCCGCCGCCGATGCGGTGGTGGTGATGAAGACCGGCCGCAACCTGCCCAAGATCGCCCGCGCGCTGGCCGCCGCCGGCCGGCTGGGCGACGCCTGGCTGGTCGAGCGTGGCACCATGCCGAACCAGCGCCTGCTGCGGCTGTCGCAGGCCGATCTGCATTCCTGCCCCTATTTCGCCACGGTGCTGGTCCATGGCCACGGCCGCCGCCCCCTGAGCGAGGCCGCGCAATGAGCGGCTGGGTCGCCGTCGCCGGCCTGGGGCCCGGCGCGGCCGATCTGATTACCCCCGAGGTGCAGCGCACCCTGCAAGAGGCCACCGATGTGGTCGGATATTTCCCCTATGTCGCGCGCATCGCGCCGCGGCCGGGACTGATGCTGCACGGCTCGGACAACCGGGTCGAGCTGGCCCGCGCCGCCCAGGCGCTGGATATGGCCCGGGCGGGACGGCGGGTGGTGGTGGTATCCTCGGGCGATCCGGGGGTGTTCGCCATGGCCGCCGCCCTGTTCGAGGCGCTGGAGGCCGGCCCCACCCCATCTGTCGCGCCCGATATCCGCATCCTGCCCGGCATCACCGCCATGCTGGCGGCGGCCGCGCGGCTGGGCGCGCCGCTGGGCCATGACTTCTGCGCCATCAACCTGTCGGACAATCTGAAGCCATGGGCGCTGATCGAACGGCGGCTGCGGCTGGCGGCCAGCGCCGATTTCGCCATGGCGCTTTACAATCCGCGATCGCGCGCGCGGCCGGAGGGCTTTGCCAGCGCGCTGGAGATCCTGCGCGAAAGCTGCGGCCCCGGTCGGTTGATCAGCTTTGCCCGCGCCGTTTCCACCCCCGATGAAACCATCCTCACCACCACCCTGGCCGAGGCCCGGCCCGAAATGGCCGACATGCGCACGCTGGTCATCGTCGGCAACAGCGCCACCCGCCGCGTCGGCAACTGGGTCTACAGCCCGCGGTCGGCGACATGAATCCAGTCCAGCACCTCATCGACCGATCCGGCCAGCCGGCGCGGCGGCAATGCCGGGCGGGCGATCATCACCACCGGCAGACCCAGTTCGCGCGCGGCGATCAGCTTGGCCTCGGCCGCGCGGCCGCCGGCATTCTTGGCCACCAGATGGGCGATGCCATGGCGGCGCAGCAGTTCGCGGTCGCCCGCCACGGTATAGGGGCCGCGCGACACGATCAGCGTGGCGTCGCGCAGGGGATGGGCGGCCACCTCGGCAAAGCGCAGCGTCCAGCGGTGATGCAGCCCGACAAAGGGCGCCAGATTCTGTCGGCCGATGGCCAGAAACACCGCCGAGCCATCGCCCGGCAGCGCCCGGGCGGCGGCGGCGAAATCGGGCACCCCATGCCAGCGGTCGCCCGGCTGCGGCTGCCAGGCGGGCCGTTCCAGCGCGATCAGCGCCGTGCCGGTGGCCGCGCAGGCCGCCACGGCGTTGCGGCTGATTTCAGCGGCAAAGGGATGGGTGGCATCGACGACATGGCTGATCTGCTGTTCGCGCAGAAAGCCGGCCAGCCCCTCGACCCCGCCAAAGCCGCCGACCCGCGTGGGCAAGGGCTGCGCCAGCGGCTGGGCGGTGCGCCCGGCATAGGAATAGATCGCCGCGATCCCCGCCGCCGCCAGCGCGCGCGCCAGGGCCGCCGCCTCGGTCGTGCCGCCCAGCAAGAGGATGCGCGTCATGTCTGAACCCTGGCTATCGATCATCGGTCTGGGCGAGGATGGACTGGCCGGCCTGCCGCCTGCAAGCCGTCAGGCCCTGGCCGGGGCCGAAATCGTCTTTGGCGCCCCCCGTCACCTGGCGCTGGCCGGCTGCGACGGGCGGCCTTGGCCCGTGCCCTTCGACATCGCGCCGCTGCTGGCGCTGCGCGGTCGGCCGGTGGCGGCACTGGTGTCGGGCGATCCGTTCTGGCACGGCGCCGGCAGCCTGCTGGCGCAGGCGCTGCCGGCGGCGGAATGGCGCGCCTTTCCGGTGCCGGGGACATTTTCGCTGGCGGCGGCGCGGCTGGGCTGGGCGCTGGACCAGACCGTCTGCCTGGGGCTGCACGCGGCCCCCTTTGCGCGGCTGTTGCCGATAATGACGCGGGGGGCGCGCGCGATCTGCCTGCTGCGCGACGGCGACAGCCCGCGGGCGCTGGCGGAATGGCTGGTGGCGCAGGGGCTGGGTGCCACGTCGATGGTGGTTCTGGAATCGCTGGGCGGCCCGCGCGAGCGGCTGCGGCGCACCCGGGCCTCGGGCTTTGACCTGACCGATTGCGCCGCGCCGGTGGCGGTGGCGCTGGACGGTCGCCACCTGCCTGCGGGCAGCGGCCTGCCGCGCGGCTTCGGCCTGCCGGATGCCCATTTCGCCCATGACGGCCAGATCACCCGGCGCGCGATCCGGGCGGTGACGCTGGCCGCGCTGGCGCCGCGGACCGGCGAGATGCTGTGGGACATCGGCGGCGGCTCGGGCTCGGTCAGCGTGGAATGGTGCCTGAACGGCGGCTGGGCGGTCACGGTCGAGCCACGGGCCGACCGGCTCGACCATATCCGCGCCAATATCGACGCCTTCGGGCTGTCGGGGCAAATGCAGCCGGTAGAGGGCCGCGCGCCGCAGGTGCTGGCCGGCCTGCCGCCCCCGGACGCGATCTTTGTCGGCGGCGGCGCCGATGCGGCGCTGATCGCGGCCCTGCCGCCGGCGCGACTGGTGGTGAATGCCGTGACCCTGGAAACCGAGGCCCTGCTGCTGGAGCTGCACTCGCGGCGCGGGGGCCGGCTGCTGCGCCTGGCGGTGGAAGAGGCCGGCCCCCTGGGCGGGCTGCGCGGCTGGACCCCGGCCCGCGCCATCACCCAATGGAGCTGGCCGTGAAGGTGGCGGGCCTGGGTTTTCGCGCCGCCGCCGCCCCCGCCGCACTGGCCGCGGCGCTGGATCGCGCCTGCGCCCTTGCCGGCCCGCCGCAGGCCCTGGCGGCACCGCCCGACAAGGCGGCGGCGCCGGCGCTGCGCGAACTGGCCCGAGAGCGTGGATTGCCGATCCTGGCGGTCGCCGTCGCGGGCATCGCCACCCCCACGCAATCGCCGCGGGTTCAGGCCAGCCACGCCACCGGCTCGGTCGCCGAGGCCGCGGCGCTGGCAGCGCTGGCCCCGGGCGCGCGGCTGCTGACCACCCGCATCCTGTCACCAGACCGCATGGCCTGCTGCGCCATCGCCGAAGGAGAGCCGTCATGACCGTCCATTTCATCGGCGCCGGGCCGGGCGCTGCCGATCTGATCACCCTGCGCGGGCGCGACCTGATCGCGGCCTGTCCGGTCTGTCTTTACGCCGGCAGCCTGGTGCCGCAGGCGCTGCTGGCGCATTGCCCGCCGGGGGCGCGCATCGTCAACACCGCGCCGCTGGATCTCGACCAGATCATCGCCGAAATCGCCCGCGCCCATGCCCAGGGACAGGATGTCGCGCGGCTGCATTCGGGCGACCTGTCGGTGTGGTCGGCGATGGGCGAACAGCTGCGGCGGCTGCGGGCGTTGGGCATCCCCTATGACGTGACGCCGGGCGTGCCGTCCTTTGCCGCCGCCGCCGCCGCACTGGGGGCCGAACTGACGCTGCCCGGGGTGGCGCAATCGGTGGTGCTGACGCGCACCTCGGGGCGGGCCTCGGCGATGCCGGCGGGGGAAACGCTGGCCGCCTTTGCCGCCACCGGCGCCACGCTGGCCATCCATCTGTCGGTGCATGTGCTGGACCGCGTCCGTCAGGAACTGACCCCGCATTACGGGCCCGATTGCCCGGTGGCGGTGGTGTTCCGCGCCAGCTGGCCCGACCAGGTCATCCACCGGGCCACGCTGGCCAGCCTGGACCCCGCGATCGGCCTGCGCGAGCGCACGGCGCTGATCCTGGTGGGCCCGGCCCTTGCGGCCGAGGATTTCGCCGAAAGCCGCCTTTATGCCAGCGATTACGACCGCCGCTTTCGCCCGGTGGGGGCGGCACCGCGGTTCGCCGAATGAAGGGGCTGGTGATCAGCGCCCCGGCATCGGGCAGCGGCAAGACCACGGTGACGCTGGGGCTGATCGCGGCGCTGCGGGCGCGCGGCGTTGTGGTGCAACCGTTCAAAAGCGGGCCGGACTATATCGACCCGGCCTTTCACCAGGCGGCGGCGGGGCGGGCGTCATATAACCTCGACAGCTGGGCGATGGGGCCCGGGCAGATCGCGCATCTGGTGACAGCCGCGGCAGGCGGGGCCGATCTGGCGCTGGCCGAAGGCTCGATGGGCCTTTTCGACGGGGTGGCCAGCCGCGGCGGGCTGGGCAATGGCGCCAGCGCCGACATCGCCGCCCTGACCGGCTGGCCGGTGCTGCTGGTGCTGGATTGCCAGGGACAGGCGCAATCGGCCGCCGCCGTGGCGCTGGGCTTTCGCCAGATGCGCGCCGATGTCCGCCTGGCCGGGGTGGTGCTGAATCGCGTCGCCTCGGACCGGCACCAGGCGCTGCTGCGGCAGGCCTTCGCGCAGCTGGACATCGCCGTGCTGGGCGTGCTGCCGCGCAGCGCCGGGATCGAGCTGCCCGAACGCCATCTGGGGCTGGTGCAGGCCCGGGAACATGCGGCGCTGGATGCATTGCTGGCCCGTGCGGGCCAGGCCGCCGCCCTGCATCTGGACCTCGACGCCATCTTGGCCGCCGCGGCCGGCGGGCTGGCACCCGCGCCCTTCCGGCCGCTGCCGCCCCCGGCCGAGCGCATCGCCATGGCGATGGACGAGGCGTTTTCCTTTGTCTATCCGCATCTGATCGCCGGCTGGCGCGCCGCGGGCGCCACCATCCTGCCGTTCTCGCCGCTGGCCGATCAGGCCCCCGACGACAGTGCCGGGGCCTGCTGGCTGCCGGGCGGCTATCCCGAGCTGCACGCCGGCCGGCTGGGCGCGGCGCAGAATTTTCGTGACGGCCTGCGCCGTTTTGCCCGCACGCGCCCGGTGCATGGCGAATGCGGCGGCTATATGGTCATGGGCGCGGGCCTGGTCGATGCCCAGGGGCAGCGGCACCAGATGGCCGGGCTGCTGGGGCTGGAAACCAGCTATCAGCAGCGGCGGATGCACCTGGGCTATCGCCGGGCGGAACCGCTGGCCGGCCCCTATCGGCAGCCGCTGTCCGGGCACGAATTCCACTATGCCACCATCCTGACCCAGCCCGACGCGCCGCTGGCGCGGGTCTGCGATGCCAATGGCGCGACGGTGGCCGAAACCGGCTCGGTGCGCGGCCTGGCCAGCGGCAGCTTCTTTCACCTGATCGGGGCGGCGCCATGATCGAACTGACGCTGATCGGCATCGGCTGCGGCAGCCCTGGCCACCTGACCCGCGCGGCCGAGGCCGCAATGGCCGATGCCGACCTGATCCTGATCCCCGACAAGGGCGCGGAGAAGGCCGAGCTGGCCGATCTGCGCCGCGCCCTGGTCGCCCGCCTGCTGCACCGCGCCCCGGCGATCGCCGATTTTGCCATGCCACAGCGCGACAGCGCCCAGGGCTATCGTCAGGGGGTCGAACGCTGGCACGACGCCATCGCCGCGTGCTGGGAGGCCGAGATCCGCCGTCACCGCGCCCTGCGCCCGGCGCTGCTGGTCTGGGGCGATCCGTCGCTTTACGACAGCACCCTGCGCATCGCCGAACGGGTGGCTCGCCGGCTGCCGCTGCGCCTGCGGGTCATTCCCGGCATCACCGCCATCCAGGCGCTGTGCGCGGCCCATTGCATCCCGCTGAACAGGCTGGCGGCGCCGGTGACGGTCACCACCGGCCGACAGCTGCGCGAGAAGGGCTGGCCGCCGGCGGTGGACCGGCTGGTGGTGATGCTGGATGGCGAAGGTTCCTTTCGCCACCTGGACCCGGCGGGGGTGCATGTCTGGTGGGGGGCCTATCTGGGTATGGCGCAGGAAATCCGCCTGTCGGGACCGCTGGCCGAGGTCGGGCCGGCGATCCTTGACCGTCGCGCCCGGGCGCGCGCAGAACACGGCTGGATCATGGACATCTATCTGCTGGACCGATGCCCGCCGTCCTGACCCTGCCCGCAGGCGCCGGCGCCGACAAGCTGGCGGAGCTGCTGGCGGCGCGGCTGCCGGCAGAGGTCGCGCTGCGCCGCGCAGCCCTGCGCGCGCCCGCATCTCGGCCGCTGCTGATGACAATGCAGGCGCCGGGGCGAGCCAGCTATGTTTTCCACGGCCTGCGCGCAGCGGATCTGGACGATATCCTGGCGACACTGGCGCTGTGGCGCGCAGCCCCCGGGGGCTGGATCAGCGACGCCCGGCCCTGCGGCCGGCTGCGCCATTGCCTGTGGCTGCGCCTGCCGGCCACTGATCCGGGCGAAACCCCGCCGATGCCCACGAAAAATTCATGAACTTGCCGCTGTCAGCCACGTTGGCAGGGGCGCGGAACTGTGCAAACCTGACCGCGCGCACAGTCCTTGGACTGCAGCCTGACGCCACATGAAAGGATATTCTGCATGCGCCTGCTATTGACTGCGACCCTTGCCCTGCTGCCGATGACCGCCCTTGCCGCGGACGATCCGGTCAAGCAGGCGATCGAGGCCCGCCACGGCTTTTTCCAGATGCTGAACATCAACATGACGACGCTGGCCGGCATGGCCAAGGGCGATGTCGCCTATGACGAGGCCAAGGCCAGCCAGGCCGCCGCCAATATCGAGGCTCTGACCAAATACGACCTGCCCGGCCTGTTCGTGGAAGGCAGCGATTCCGGCGCGGTCAAGAACAGCCAGGCCAAGCCCGACATCTGGACCAACATGGATGACTTCAAGGCAAAGTTCGCAGGGCTGGCCGAAGCGGCCGCCGGCGCGTCCGAGGCCGTCAAGGGCGGGCAGGAAAACGTGGGGCCGGTCGTCGGCAAGCTGGGCGGCGCCTGCAAGGCCTGCCACGATTCCTTCCGCGAAAAGAGCTGATGGCAGGGCGCGGAAATCTGCGCGAAGTCCGGCTGTGGGATCCGCTGTTGCGCGGGTTCCACTGGCTTCTGGCCTTGTTCGTCATCTTGGCCTGGGGCCTGGGCAAGTTCGGGCCCGACCGGATGACGCTGCATTTCTGGTGCGGCTATGTAGTCGCGGGGCTGTTGCTGTTCCGGCTGATCTGGGGCTTTGTCGGTCCACGGCCGGCGCGGTTCTCGCATTTCCTGCGCGGACCTTCGGCGCTGCGCGCCTATCTGCGCGGCTTCTTCCTGCGTGAACCAAGTTACTGGCCCGGACATAATCCGGTCGGCGCGCTGTCGGTCATCGCCCTGCTTGCGGCCCTGGCGGCGCAGGTCAGCACCGGGCTGATCGCCGACCCCGACGATTTCATCAACGTCGGCCCGCTGGCGCATTACGTCAGCAGCGCCACGCGCAGCAAGGCCGTCGGCTGGCACGAGCTGGGGGCGAATATCATCCTGCTGCTGGTGCTGCTGCATCTGGCAGCGATTCTGTATTACCGCTTCTGGAAGGGCGAGGATCTGATCCGGCCGATGCTGCACGGTCGCAAGGTCGTGCGCGACGATCCCGAGATGTGATTTGCATGGCAGCGCTGCAGCTGCCATGCTGAACCCGGATCCCATCCTGCAAGGAGACCACGCCATGATCGCCCATGTCGTCGCGCTGGCCACTGTTCTGACCCTGGGGGCCCTGCCTGCCATGGCCGAATGCAGCGGCCATCAGATGAAACCTGACCAGACCGCCGCCACCACCTCGAAACCGGCGCCGCAGCCGGTGGTGCTGCCGGCCACCAACAGCTAGGCCTGCGGGCCGCACCGCCCGCCGGCGCTCAGGTGAACCTGTTGTCGCGTGGAAAGCCGCGCGGCGCCATATAGCCTGTGCCCGCGCGCTTGCCCAGCCAGGCCGACAGGTCGGGTTCTGTCCGGGTGCGGCCGCCGCTTTCCTGCCAGCGCAGCCCCTCGGCCAAGGTGATGCAGATGGCGTCGGACAGGCCGCCGTCCTTGTATTTCTGCAACCTGACCCCCTTGCCGCGCGCCATTTCCGGCAGTTCCGACAGCGGAAATACCAGCAGCTTGCGATTCTGACCGACCACGGCCAGGTGATCGCCGCTGACCGGACGGCACAGCAACGCCTCGCCGTTCAGCACCTGCTTGCCGGCGCGGGTCTGGGCCAGAATGTCGGCCGCCGCCACCACGAAGCCATCGCCCGCGGTCGAGGCGACCAGGTAGCGCCCGCCCTCGCGCCAGGGGAACATATCGATCACGGCCGCATCATTGGGCAGGTCGATCATCAGCCGCAGCGGCTCGCCCATGCCGCGACCGCCAGGCAGATTTGCGGCCGGCAAGGTATAGAAGCGGCCATTGGCGGCAAAGACCATCAGCTTGTCGGTGGTTTCGGCGTGCAGTGCCAGGAAGGGCCCGTCGCCATCCTTGAACTTGACCTCGGCATCCAGCGGCTGGTGCCCCTTCAACGCCCGGATCCAGCCCATTTTCGACAGGATGACGGTGATCGGTTCGCGTTCGATCATCGCTTCCATGTCGATGGGTGCCAGTTCGCCCGCCTCGCCGATTTCGGTGCGGCGCTGACCACCCGGCGCGGATTTGCCGAACCTGGCGCGCGTTTCGCGCAGTTCGTCGGCGATGCGGCCCCATTGCTCGGCCGGATCGGCCAGCATGGCCAGCAGCGCCTCGCGTTCCTTGCTCAGGTTTTCGTGTTCGCGCCGCAGCTCGATTTCCTCGAGCTTGCGCAGCGCGCGCAGGCGCATGTTCAGGATCGCCTCGACCTGAACCTCGGACAGGCCGAATTCGGCGATCATCACCGCCTTGGGGTCGTCCTCGTGGCGGATGATCTCGATGACCCTATCGAGGTTCAGAAAGGCGATCATGTAGCCTTCCAGAACCTCGAGCCGGGCCGCGATCCTGTCCAGCCGATGACGCGAACGGCGCAACAGCACCTCGCGCCGGTGGTCCAGAAAGGCGCGCAGCACCTCTTTCAGCGAACAGACCTTCGGCACTCGGCCGTCGATCAGCACGTTCATGTTCAGGCCAAAGCGCACCTCGAGATCGCTGACGCGAAACAGCGCGGCCATCAGCTGGTCGGGATCGACGCTGCGGGCGCGCGGTTCCAGCACGATGCGCACGTCCTCGGCCGATTCGTCGCGCACATCGGCCAGGATCGGCACCTTCTTTTGCTGGATCACCTCGGCCAGGCGCTCGATCAGCTTGGATTTCTGCACCTGATAGGGGATTTCGGTGACGACCACCTGCCAGCTGCCGCGGCCCAGGTCCTCGACCGCCCAACGCGCGCGCAACCGCAGGCTGCCCCGGCCGGTGCGATAGGCCTCGGCGATGGTTTCGCGGCTTTCGACCAGCACGCCGCCCGTGGGGAAATCCGGGCCCGGGATGATCGACACCAGCGTGTCGTCGCGGGCATCGGGCGCCTTGATCAGATGCAGGCAAGCGTCGATGACCTCGTGCAGGTTATGGGGCGGTATGTTGGTCGCCATGCCGACGGCAATGCCGCTGGCGCCGTTGCACAGCAGGTTCGGAAAGGCCGCCGGCAGCACCACGGGTTCGCTCAGCGTGCCATCGTAATTGGGGCGGAAATCGACCGCATCCTCGGCCAGCCCCTCCATCAGCGCCTCGGCGGCGGCGGTCAGCCGCGCCTCGGTGTAGCGGCTGGCGGCGGGGTTGTCGCCGTCGATATTGCCGAAGTTGCCCTGGCCATCGACCAGCGGGTAGCGCATGGCAAAGGGTTGGGCCAGCCGCGCCATCGCGTCATAGATCGCCGCATCGCCATGGGGGTGGTAATTGCCCATGACATCGCCGCTGATCTTGGCCGATTTGCGGAATGCCCCGGTCGAGGCCAGGCGCAGTTCCCGCATCGCATAAAGGATGCGGCGATGCACCGGCTTCAGCCCGTCGCGGGCGTCGGGCAGCGCCCGGTGCATGATCGTGGACAGCGCATAGGTCAGGTAACGCTCGCCGATGGCGCGCGACAGCGGTTCGGAATGGGTCTGATCCGGGGTCGGATCGGGAAGGTTCGGATCGTCGGACATGGGCGATTGCATAGGCCGGCGGGCGGCGCCGGTCCAGACGGAAATGCGCGGCTTGCGCCGGGGGCAGGCATGGCGCAGAACCCGGCGGCAGGGACAGGAAAGGACCGGGGGCCACGCATGAAGACCGTTCTGATCACCGGCTGTTCGTCGGGCATCGGCCTTGATGCCGCCCATTACCTGCGCGACCGCGGCTGGCGGGTGATCGCCACCTGCCGGGCCGAGGCCGACCTGGCCGCCCGCCGCGCCGAGGGGTTCGAGACGCTGCATCTGGAACTGGCCGATGACGACAGCGTGGCGCGCTGTGCCCGGGCGGCGCTGGATCTGGGGGTCACCGCGCTGGTCAACAATGCCGCCTTTGCCATTCCCGGCGCGGCCGAGGATTTGCCGCGCGGCGCCCTGCGCGCCATCTTCGAGGCCAACCTGTTCGGCACCCATGACCTGACCGTGCGACTGCTGCCGCGCTTTCGCCAGCAGGGCGGGCGGGTGGTCAACATCTCTTCTGTGCTGGGGCTGGTTGGCATCCGCTGGCGCGGCGCCTATGTGGCCAGCAAGTTCGCGCTTGAGGGCCTTAGCGACGTGCTGCGCATCGAGATGGCCGATACCGGGGTCAAGGTGGTGCTGATCGAACCCGGCCCCATCGGCACCCGCATCCGTCAGAATTCGATCCCCCATTTCGAACGCTGGATCGACTGGCAGGCCAGCCCGCGCGCCCAGGAATACCGCGACAGCCTGCTGAAGCGCCTGTATCAGCCGCAGCCGCGCAAGGACCGGTTCGAACTGCCGCCGCGCGCCGTCAGCCAGCGCATTGCCCAGGCGCTGGAAAGCACCAATCCGCGGCCGCGCTATTATGTGACCACGCCCACGCATATCGCCGGTCTGGGCCGGCGGCTGCTGCCCACGCGCGCACTGGACTGGGTCGCGCGCCGGCGTTAGGGTGCGGGGCAAAAGGGGCCGGCCATGCGCAATGAACCGCTGTTCTACCTGTTGGTGATCTGCTGCCTTGCGGTGGTGGCGATCCTGGCCACCGGCATCGGCGGTTTCGCCCGCGGCGGCGAGTTCAACCGCAAGCACGGCAACCGCATGATGCGCTGGCGCATCATCGCCCAGGCGATCGCGATTGCCGTGTTCATGCTGTATCTGTGGATGCGGAGCCGCTGATGGTTGTGCTGAACCGCATCTATACCCGCACCGGCGACCAGGGCGATACCGCGCTGTCGAACGGCGACCGCGTGCGCAAGGACGATCCGCGGGTCGAGGCCTATGGCGCCGTGGACGAATTGAACGCCACGTTGGGCCTGGCGCGGCTGCAGGCCGAGGGCGATCTGGCCCGCCAGATCGCGGTGATCCAGAACGACCTGTTCGACCTGGGCGCCGACCTGTCGCGGCCGCGCATGGATCAGGACGACCAGGCCCCATATCCGGTGCTGCGCATCGTCGATTCGCAGGTCGCGCGGCTGGAACGCGAAATCGACGCGATGAATGCGGGGCTGCAACCCCTGCGCAGCTTTATCCTGCCCGGCGGCACGCCGCTGGCGGCGGCGCTGCATCTGTCGCGCACGGTGGCGCGACGCGCCGAACGCGCCGCTGTCGCCCTCAGCGCCGATCAGGACGCCAATCCGGCGGCCATCCGCTATCTGAACCGGCTGTCGGACTGGCTGTTCGTGGCCGGCCGCGTCGCCAACGATCAGGGCAGGGCCGACATCCTGTGGGTTCCGGGTGACGGCCGTTAGCGACAACAGCGCAGGATCGTTGCGTAACGCCGCCTGCACGTCGTTTTTTCTCTGTTCGGGCGGGCGAGCTGTCGCTAACACACGTTCCGAACGGGAGACGCAACCAAGGGGGAGAAGCCGATGAAGGTTCTCGTGCCAGTCAAGCGCGTGATCGACTACAACGTGAAGGCCCGGGTCAAGGGTGACGGATCTGGTGTCGATCTTGCGAACGTCAAGATGTCGATGAACCCATTCGACGAGATTGCGGTCGAGGAAGCGATCCGTCTGAAGGAGGCGGGCAAGGCCGATGAGGTCGTTGCGGTGTCGATCGGGGTCAAGCAGGCCTCCGAGACGCTGCGCACGGCGCTGGCGATGGGCGCGGACCGGGCGATCCTGGTGGTGGCGGCCGATGACGTGCATCAGGACATCGAGCCGCTGGCGGTGGCCAAGATCCTGGCCCGGGTGGCGCAGGACGAAGGCGCGCAGCTGATCATCGCCGGCAAGCAGGCGATCGACAACGACATGAACGCCACCGGCCAGATGCTGGCGGCGCTCCTGGGCTGGGCGCAGGCGGCCTTTGCCAGCAAGGTCGAGATCGACGGCGCCCGGGCGCGCGTCACCCGCGAGGTGGATGGCGGGCTGCAGACCATCGAGGTGGCGCTGCCGGCGGTGATCACCGCCGACCTGCGCCTGAACGAGCCGCGCTATGCCAGCCTGCCCAACATCATGAAGGCCAAGAAGAAGCCGCTCGATGAAAAGACCGCCGCCGATTACGGCGTCGATGTCAGCCCGCGGCTCGAGGTGGTCTCGGTGCGCGAGCCCGAGGGGCGCAAGGCCGGCATCAAGGTCGGCTCGGTCGACGAGCTGGTGTCGAAACTGAAGGAAGCGGGGGTGATCTGATGGCGGTGCTGATTCTGGGCGAAGTCACCAATGGCGAACTGAACCGCGACGCCACGGCCAAGGCGGTGCAGGCGGTCGCGGGCCTGGGCGAGGTGACGGTGCTGTGCGCCGGCGCCTCGGCGCGCGGCGCGGCCGAAGCGGCGGCGAAGATCGCCGGGGTCTCGAAGGTGCTGGTGGCGGAAAACCCGCTTTACGGCCACCGGCTGGCGGAACCGACGGCGGCGCTGATCGTGTCGCTGGCCGGCGATTACAGCCATATCGCGGCACCGGCGACCACGGATGCCAAGAACATCATGCCGCGGGTGGCGGCACTCCTGGACGTGATGGTGCTGTCGGACGTGTCGAAGGTGGTCGATGCCGACACCTTCGAGCGGCCGATCTATGCCGGCAACGCCATCCAGGTGGTGAAATCGCGCGATGCGAAGAAGGTGTTCACCATCCGCACCGCCAGCTTCGACGCGGCCGGCGAGGGCGGTTCGGCAACGCTGGCCGATGCGGCCCCGGCGGCCGATCCGGGCCTGTCGTCCTGGATCGCCGACGAGGTGGCGCAAAGCGACCGGCCGGAACTGACCTCGGCCCGGCGCGTGGTCTCGGGCGGGCGCGGCGTCGGCTCGAAGGAAAGCTTCGACCTGATCGAGGCCCTGGCCGACAAGCTGGGCGCCGCGGTCGGCGCCTCGCGCGCGGCGGTCGATTCGGGCTATGCCCCGAACGACTGGCAGGTCGGCCAGACCGGCAAGGTGGTGGCGCCGGAACTGTATATCGCCGTCGGCATCTCGGGCGCGATCCAGCACCTGGCCGGCATGAAGGACAGCAAGGTCATCGTCGCCATCAACAAGGACGAGGAAGCCCCAATCTTCCAGATCGCAGACTACGGACTCGTCGGGGACCTGTTCACAACCGTCCCCGAACTGACCGCAAAACTCTAAGGACCAGGGAGCGGCCCGGGTCAACCCGGCCGCAACCCCGAGACCCGAAAGAAATCACGGCCTCTGCCCGCCCGGCAGAGGCCGCTTCTGTTGGCATCACGTCATCCGTGCCGACAGCTGTGCAACAGCCTTACAGCGGCACGTCGGGCCCGGTGCCACCCACCGTCGGCCCAGCCACCGAGCCGACCGCCGCCGAGCCCGGGGCAAAGGCGGCCGTATAACCTCCGGCAGGCGCAGCCATCACCCCGGCCCCGCCGGTGATCAGCACCCACCAGATCTTGCCCGAAGGCTCCTGGAACCAGCCGATGCCGAATTCACGCGCGCGCGGGTCCATGATGACGTCGCGCGTATCGCGGGTCTGCATCCAGGCGTTCAGGGTGGTGATCTCGTTCTCGTAGGTTTCCGAGATGTTTTCGCCGATCAGCTGGCCCATGTAGCCGTTGCGCCGCACCCGGTCCAGCGGCGACGACCCGTCCGAACCGAAATGCCAGGCGCGGTTCTGCGCGGCCATGTCGCGGGCATGGGCACGCGCGGCGGCATCCAGCATCGGGTTCTGCACCATCCCGGGCGCGGCGATATTGGCGCGCAGGCTGTTGATCTGCGCCAGCACCCGACCGGGGATCTGCGCCTCGTCCCGCGGAGTGATGCGATAGGCCACCGGCAGCGGCTTGCCATCGGGGCCGAGCTGTGGTTGTGGCTGCTGGCAGGCAGCCAGCGCCAGCACCGAGACCAGCGCCAAGGTCGGAAGTTTCAGCATGTTGTCTGTCCCACGAAAATTTTGCGTCAGCCATACAAAACCCCCCTGCCCGCTTCAAACCCAAGATTGCGTGAGCGCAACAGCTGTGCAGTGTGTTGCGGCAATGACGCGCGTTTGATTTGCACCGGGCGCGATCCGGGCCTAAAGCGCAGGATCAGCACGACCTTTTTCGCACATTCGGGCAGACGAAGACCGCAGCAAGCGGTCCGCCACATATAGGAGCGACACATGATCACGCCGAAAAAGCCGGTTTCGCGCCGGAAGTTCCTGACCGCCTCGGTGGCGATGGGTGCGGCTGCCGGGCTGGCCGCGCCGGCCCTGGCGCAGGCCATCGACCCCTATACCGGACAACCCTTGCAGAACACCGGCGCCGGCGGCGCGACCCCTGATGCCGGCATGGTGCAATACGACCAGAGCCAGGATTCGCGGCGCAACATTTCCAGCTTTCGCATGCAGGATTGGCAGCCCTATTTCAGCAATCTGACGAATGGCGCGATCCTGGTCGACCTGACCTCGCGTGCGTTACATTTCTGGTCCGAGGATCAGAGCGTTTACAAGCTGTTCCCGACCTCGGTCCCGGTCAGCCCGGACCTGACCCGCACCGGCCGCACCGAAATCATCAAGAAGGTCGAAGGCCCCAGCTGGGCGCCCACCCCGGAAATGAAGAAGCGCAATCCCGAATGGCCCGACTTCGTGCCGCCGGGGCCCGACAACCCGCTGGGCACCCATGCGCTGTGGCTGAGCTGGCAGTACTACCGCATCCACGGCACCCATGACACGCGCAAGATCGGCCGGAAATCCTCGAACGGCTGCATCGGTCTTTACAATGAACACATCAAGCAGCTCTACGACCTGACCAAGATCGGCACCCAGGTTCTGCTGATCTGACCGGAAAGGGGCCCTGCGGGGCCCCTTGGCATGCATGGGGATGGGTCGTCAGACCCAGCCGCCCAGGTTCTCGGCGATGATATTGCCCAGCACCCGGATATGGGCGGGGTCGTCGTTCAGGCAGGGGATATAGGTGAATTCCTTGCCGCCAGCGTGCAGGAATGCCTCGCGGATCTCGCCCTGGATCTCTTCGAGCGTTTCGATGCAATCGGCGGCGAAGGCGGGCGAGACCACGGCGATGTCGGTCACGCCCTGCCGCGCCAGATCGGCCACATGCTCGACCGTATAGGGGCGCAGCCATTCCTCGCGACCGAACACCGACTGGAAGGTGGTGTCGATGCTGCCTTCGGGCCAACCCAGATGCTCGCGCAGCAGGCGGGTGGTTTTCTGGCACTGGCAATGGTAGGGGTCGCCCTGCATCAGATAGCGCCGCGGCATGCCGTGATAGCTGGCCACCAGCCGCTGCGGCTGCCGTCCCCCCAGCCCCGCCAGCACCGAACCGGCCAGCGCCTCGATATACTCGGGCCGGTCGAAATAGGGCGCCACCGTGCGCACGGCCGGCTGCCAGGTCTGTTTCATCAGCGCCCGAAAGAACTGGTCGTTGGCGGTGGCCCAGGTGGCCCCGGCATATTGCGGATATAGCGGCAGGAACAGGATGCGGTCGCAGCCTTCGGCAACCATGCGCGACACCACTGATTCGGTCGAAGGGTTGCCATAGCGCATGCAGAAATCGACCATGACCCGATCACCCCACTGTGCCTGTGCAAGATCGCGCAGGGCCTGGGTCTGCTTGCGGGTAATGGTCATCAGCGGGGACTCGTTTGCCTCGGTGTTCCAGATCGACCGGTAATTGGCACCCGAGGTGAAGGGCCGCTTGGTCAGCACGATTCCCTGCAGGATCGGCTGCCATTTCCAGGACGGCAGGTCGATCACCCGCTTGTCGGACAGAAATTCGTTCAGATAGCGTCGCATCGACCAGTAATCGGTGCCGTCCGGCGTGCCCAGATTGGCGATCAGCACGCCGATGCGGCGCGGCGGGATCGACGGATGGCTGGCGTCGGCATACGGGGGACGGGTCATTGCTGGTCTCTCGTTCTGGCAAGGGCTTCGGCCAGCGGCATCCGGGCGGTTCCGGGACGAAGCGGTTTCTGCTGGCTGTCGTCGGGCGCCCATCCGGTCAGAAAGACCAGATCGAAGGTGGCGCGGATGCGACCGGGGTTCTGCGGATCGGGGTGATCCTGGGCATAAAGCGCGGCGGCGCGCAGCAGCACCTCGCGCCGGGTCGGATGGCGCAGGCGCTCAGCCAGCGCATTGCCCTCGCCCATGGCGCGCAGATCCCGCGCCAGGTGGAACAGGTCGCGATAGCTGACATGCTGTGTCACCTGGTCGGCGACCGGCAAGGCCAGGCCGGCGCGCGCAAGCAGCGCGCCCAGATCGCGGATTTCGCCCATGGGCAGCACCCGCGGCGACAGCCCGCCGCTGACCTCGGCCTCGGCCCGGGTCAGCACGTCGCGCAACTGGTGCAGGCTGCGTCCGCCCGGACAGGCCGCGATCAGCAACCCGTCGGGGCGCAACGCACGGGCGCATTGGGCCAGCTGCCCCACCGGATCCTCGGCCCAGTGCAGGGCCATGGCATGCAGGATCAAGTCGTGGCTGCCCGGAGCCAGATCCAGCACCGGGGTGTCGGCAACGATGCGCGCCCCGGGCCAGGCCTGCCGCCAGAGTTCGGGCCAGCCGGTGACCACGGCCACATCGGTAAACCTTCTGTTAACCTCGGCGCATCTAAGCTGCATCTCGTCGACAACCAGACGGTGCAGGAAATCCACCGGGCCAATGCGTCGGGCACGGTCACGGGCACGATCCAGCGCCTTGCGGTCGGTCAGGCGCGGCAGCGTCGGGGAAGAAAGGGGATCAGCCGTCATGATGGCGCAACATAGGGGCGTTTTCGAGCTGATGAAAGGCGCATTGCGGCTGGTCTATCCGCCGCAATGCCTGTCCTGCGACGCCCCGGTGGCCGAAGAGGGCGGGCTGTGCGCGCAGTGCTGGCGCGAGACCGACTTCCTGCACGGTCTGGGCTGCGCGCAATGCGGCGCGCCCCTGCCGGGCGACGAGGACAGCGCCAGCGCGGATGCGCAGGCGGGGTTGCTGTGTTGCGACGATTGCCGCCGCCATCCCCGGCCCTGGCGGCAGGGCCGCGCGGCGGTGGCCTATCGCGGCACTGGGCGCAAGCTCAGCCTGATGCTGAAACATGGCGACAGGCTGGATCTGGCGCCAGCCCTGGGGCGCTGGGTGGCGCAGGCGGCGGCGCCGCTGGTGCAGCCGGACATGCTGGTCGTCGCGGTGCCCGTGCATCCGCGCAGGCTGCTGCGGCGCAAGTTCAACCAGGCCGAACTGCTGGCGCGCGGCGTGGCACAGGCGCATGGGCTGACGCATCTGGTGCAGGCGCTGCGGCGGCGACGGCATACGCCGATGCAGGATCACGGTTCGGTCGCCGATCGATTCGCCAATGTCGCCGACGCCTTTGCCGCGCGCGCCGCAACGCGGGTGCGGCTGGCGGGCCGGCCGGTGCTGCTGGTCGATGACGTGATGACCTCGGGGGCGACGCTGACGGCGGCGGCGCAGGCGCTGATCGCGGCCGGATCGGGGCCGGTTTCGGTGGTGGTTCTGGCGCGGGCGGTCAAGGATGCCTAGATAGGGGGCGGACACCACAACAGGACAGCCCCATGGCCAAGGTCGAGATCTATACCACCCCCACCTGCCCCTATTGCCTGGCGGCGAAGGCGTTGCTGGCGCGCAAGGGCGTGGCCTATCAGGAAACCGATGTCAGCCGCGATCCGCAGCTGCGCGTCGCCATGACCCAGCGCGCCGGTGGTCGCCGCACCGTGCCGCAGATCTTCATCGACGGCCAGCATGTCGGCGGCAGCGACGATCTGCATGCGCTGGACCGTCAGGGTGGATTGGATCGCCTGCTGGGGCTGCGGGCATGACACAGCCGCTGACCGTGGGACTGGTGCAGCTTTGCGTCTCGGACGATCCGCAGCGCAACCTGCCCGTCACGCGCGATCTGCTGCGCCAGGCCGCTGCCGGCGGCGCCACCTGGGTTCTGACGCCCGAGGCGACCAACCTGCTTGGCGCCGACCGCGACAGCCAGCGCCGACTGCTGCAACCACAGGACCGCGACCCGACCCTGGCGGCGCTGCGGGCAGATGCGCGCGAACTGGGCATCTGGCTGCTGATCGGGTCGCTGTCGCTGCTGGGTGAGGACAGGACAGACGACCGCTTTGTCAATCGCAGCTTCCTGATCGCGCCCGATGGCAGCATCCGCGCGCAATACGACAAGCTGCACATGTTCGACGTCACCATCTCGGACAGCGAAAGCTATTGCGAATCGGCGGCGTTCCGGCCGGGCGACCGGGCGGTGCTGGCGCAGGGGCCGCTGCCGGTGGGGATGAGCGTGTGCTATGATTTGCGCTTTGCCTATCTGTATCGCGCCCTGGCGCAGGCCGGCGCGCAGGTGCTGACCGTGCCCGCCGCCTTCAACGACACCACCGGCGCGGCGCATTGGCACGTGCTGCTGCGCGCCCGCGCCATCGAGACCGGCTGCTTCGTCCTGGCCCCGGCCCAATGCGGCACCCATGTCAGCACCTTGGATCCCGACCGCCGGGCGCGCCGCAGCTATGGCCATTCGCTGGCCGTCAGCCCCTGGGGCGAGGTTCTGGCCGATGGCGGCAGCGAACCCGGCGTCACCCTGGTGACGCTTGACCCGGCCGCGGTTCTCGGGGCACGTTCCCGCATCCCTTCGCTGACCCATGACCGGAAGTTCACAGGCCCATGATCGACAAAGCTACCGAAGGCCAGAACGGGCCCGGAGAGGCCTCTGCCGATGCGCTGGCTGCCAGCCTGTTTTCCGAGGTGTTCATCGCCGACCAGCTGGCGCGCGACCTGATCGGCAAGGCCCTGCCCAAAGGGATGCAGATCTCGCATTTTTCGGTGCTGAACCTGCTGGCGCATCTGAATGTCGAACGCACGCCCGCCGAACTGGCCGAGGCGTTCCACGTCACCCGCGGCGCCATGACCAACACGCTGTCGCGGCTGGAATGGGCGGGCCATATCCACATTCGCCCGGATTGGGACGATGCCCGGCGCAAGTTCGTGGCCATCAGCCCGGCCGGGCGCGCCGCACGCGACGCGGCGCTGGCGGCCTTCATGCCCAGGATTGCCGATGTGGTGCGCGACATCGGCGCCGATCGGGTCCGGGCTGCCCTGCCGGTGCTGCGGCTGCTGCGCCGCCAGCTGGAAGAAACCCTGCGCCACGAATCCCAGCCCGGCGCGTCGCGGCGCGAGCCCAGGGGAAGTGCTTTGCGCTGAGCCAGCCTTACGCGGGGCGCAGGGCGGTCAGGGCATAGTTCACCGACAGGTCGCGATGCGACAGCGACCAGCTCCACCCCAGCGGGTTGAACACCATGCCGCAGCGGTCCAGCACCCGCAGGCCGGCATCCTGGTTCATGCGCGCCAGCTCATCGGGGGTGATGAAGCGGCGCCAGTCATGCGTGCCCCTGGGCAGCCAGCGCATGACCCATTCGGCGCCGATAATGGCGGCGGCAAAGCTGCGCGCGGTGCGGTTCAGCGTCGACTGGATCGCCAGGCCGCCAGGACGCAGCAGATCGTGGCAGGTGGCGACGAAGGCCGCGGGATCGGCAACATGTTCGACGATCTCCAGCGCCAGCACCACGTCATAGACCTGCCCTTCGGCCAGCAGATCCTCGGCCGTGCTGGCGCGGTAATCGATCGCCAAACCTTGCTCCTGCGCGTGCAGGCTGGCCACGGCGATGTTGCGCTCGGCCGCGTCGGCGCCGGTCACCTGCGCGCCCAGCCGGGCCATCGGCTCCGACATCAACCCGCCGCCGCAGCCGATGTCCAGGATGCGCAGCCCCTGAAATGGCGCCGCGTCGGTCAGGTCGCGCCCGAACTGGGCAGCGATCTGGCCGGTCACATAATCAAGCCGGGTCGGGTTCAGCATGTGCAGCGGCTTGAACTTGCCGGTCGGATCCCACCAGTCACGGGCCATGGCCTGGAACTTGGCGATCTCGGCCGGGTCGATGCTGCTGGGGGTGGGTGTTCGGGTCATCAGGCCGTCCTTCGTGTGGCGGGCGCGCGCAGAGCGTTATATAGTGGCCCCATGGACAGATTGGCAGGGCAAATCGGCGCGGCAGCGTCGCCGGGAAGGCTGCATCCGGCGGTAGAACCCTTCGACCGGCGCGTGATCGCCGTCGGCGACGGCCACCAACTGCATGTCGAACAAAGCGGCGCAGCAGATGGCGAACCGGTGATCGTGCTGCACGGCGGCCCGGGCGGCGGCTGCAGCCCGTTCATGCGCCGCTTTTTCGACCCCTCGCATTACCGTGCGATCCTGTTCGATCAGCGGGGCTGCGGCCGGTCGCGCCCCTATGCCGAGGTTGCCGCCAATACCACCGCGCATCTGATCGCCGACATCGACCTGATCCGCCGCCAACTTGGCATCGAACGGGCGATCCTGTTCGGGGGCAGCTGGGGCTCGACGCTGGCGCTGGCCTATGCCCAGGCGCATCCGCACGCGGTTTCCGGGCTGATCCTGCGTGGCGTGTTCCTTGGGCAGCGCAACGAACTGGACTGGTTCTATGGCGGCGGCGTGGCCCGTTTCTTTCCCGACCGCTGGGCCGAATTCCAGGCCCCGATCCCCGAGGCCGAGCGCGACGACATGATCGGCGCCTATCACCGGCGCCTGTTCAGCGGCGACCGCGGGCAAGAGGCGCGCTTTGCCCTGCCCTGGCTGATCTGGGAAAACGCGCTGGCGGGGCTGGAAATCACAGGCCCGGGCTATGCCCCGCCCGATTATGCCCGCGCCTTTGCCCGGCTTGAGAACCATTATTTCGCCAACGGCTGCTTTCTGGACGAGGGCCAGATTCTGCGGGACCGCCACCGCATCGAACATATCCCGGCGGTGATCGTGCAGGGCCGCTATGACATGGTCTGCCCTCCGGCCTCGGCCTGGGCGCTGGCGCGCGGCTGGGACCGGGCCGAGCTGCGCATGGTCCCCGCATCGGGACATGCGCTGAGCGAGCCGCGAATCGCTGCGGAACTTGTGCGGGTGATGGACGGTTTACGCGACATGGCCCGCGAACGGGCAGATGCAATCCGGGACGCTGACGCATGACTTTCGCCGTATTCCTGCTGGCCTGTGCCGCCGCCGCGGCCACCGGTCTGATCTTTCAACCCGGCGCCTGGTATTCGGGATTGCGCAAGCCTTCATTCACGCCGCCCAACTGGGTGTTTCCACTTGCCTGGACGACGCTTTATCTGTTGATGGCCTGGTCGGCCACACGGCTGGCGGCCCTGCCCGGCGCGGGTCTGGCACTGGCGCTGTGGTCCGCGCAGATCGCGCTGAACACGCTGTGGACGCCGGTATTCTTCGGGGCGCGACGGCTGGGCGCTGGGATGGCCATCCTGTCGCTGCTATGGCTGGTGGTGGCGGCTTTGATCGTCGTGGCCTTCCGGATGGACTGGGTGGCCGGTGCGCTGCTGTTGCCCTACCTGGCCTGGCTGACGCTTGCCGGGGCGCTGAATTTCCGCGTCTGGCGCGACAATCCGCAAGGCTTCTGAGGGTCGGCCGCGGATTGCACGGTTTACCTTGCAATTGCAGCGCAACGGGCCTATATGGGCCTCGACAGCGGCGCAGGTGTCCAAAATCTGCCCACCGGTAAGACGCACGGGCCGCTTGGCCCGTTTTTCGTATTTGGGGGATCATCATGACGGACCTCATCGCCAAGACCGCCATCGACCGGCGCCTGGCCGAAATCATCGCCCCGGTGATCGAGGATCTGGGGTTTGAACTGGTGCGGATCCGTCTGCAGGGGGGCAAGACCGCAACGCTGCAGATCATGGCCGACCGTCCCGAAGGCGGGATCAATGTCGATGATTGCGCCGATATCTCCACCGCCGTCAGCGCGGTTCTGGATGTCGAGGATCCGATCGAGGACAATTACCACCTCGAGGTCAGCAGCCCCGGCATCGATCGGCCACTGACCCGGCTGAAGGACTTTGCCGCCTTCGAGGGCTATGAGGCCCGCGTCGAGACCAATCAGCCCATCGACGGGCGCAAGCGCTTCAAGGGCGTGCTGGCCGGGGTCGAGGGCGACGAGGTGCTGATCAACATCGACGAGGGCGGCGAAACCCATACCATCGGCCTGAATTTCGACTGGCTGTCGGATGCCAAGCTGGTGCTGACCGACGAACTGATTGCCGAGATGCTGCGGCAGAAAAAGGACGCTGGCGTGCCGATCGACCACCTGGACGAGGCCGCCTTTGACGAGATCGAAACGGAAGCCGGCGATGCCGGCCTGAAGGAGTGAGGAATGGCCATCACCTCTGCCAACCAGCTTGAGCTGCTCCAGACCGCCGAGGCGGTCGCGCGCGAAAAGATGATCGACCCCGATCTGGTGATCGAGGCGATGGAGGACAGCCTGGCCCGCGCCGCCAAGTCGCGCTACGGATCGGAAATGGACATCCGTGTCCATATCGACCGCAAGACCGGAAACGCCACCTTCACCCGGGCCCGCACGGTGGTGGCGGATGACGCCGTCGAAAACTATCAGGCCGAGTTCACCGCAGAGCAGGCGCGCGTCTATTTCGCCCCGGCAAAGGATGGTCGTTCGACCTGGTTGCGCGACGGTCAGCCGCTGACCGATTTCAGCGGCCTGCCGCAGCCCGGCGACGTGTTCGAGGAACAGGTGCCGCCGGTCGACCTGGGCCGTATCGCCGCGCAATCGGCCAAGCAGGTGATCCTGCAAAAGGTCCGCGAGGCCGAGCGTGATCGTCAATATGAGGAATTCAAGGACCGCGTCGGCACCATCATCAACGGTGTGGTCAAGCGCGAGGAATACGGCAACATCATCGTCGATGTCGGCCGGGGCGAGGCGATCCTGCGCCGCAACGAAAAGATCGGCCGCGAAAGCTATCGCCCGAACGACCGCATCCGCGCCTATGTCAAGGATGTGCGCCGCGAGGCCCGCGGGCCCCAGATCTTCCTGTCGCGCACCGATCCGCAGTTCATGGCCGAACTGTTCAAGATGGAGGTTCCCGAAATCTACGACGGCGTGATCGAGATCAAGGCCGTCGCCCGCGACCCGGGCTCGCGCGCCAAGATCGCCGTCATCAGCTATGACAATTCGATCGATCCGGTAGGCGCCTGCGTCGGCATGCGGGGCAGCCGCGTGCAGGCGGTGGTCGGGGAACTTCAGGGCGAAAAGATCGACATCATCCCCTGGTCCGAGGATCAGGCCACCTTCCTTGTCAATGCCCTGCAACCGGCCGAGGTCGCCAAGGTCGTTTTTGACGAGGATGCGACCCGCATCGAGGTGGTGGTGCCGGACGAACAGCTGAGCCTGGCCATCGGCCGGCGCGGCCAGAACGTGCGTCTGGCCAGCCAGCTGACCGGGCTCGACATCGACATCCTGACCGAGGAAGAGGAATCCAAACGCCGTCAGGCCGAGTTCAATGCCCGCACCAAGCTGTTCATGGACACGCTGGATCTGGACGAATTCTTCGCCCAGCTGCTGGTCGCGGAAGGCTTCACCAATCTGGAAGAGGTCGCCTATGTCGACCTGGACGAGCTGTTGTCGATCGACGGCGTCGACGAATCGACCGCCGAGGAACTGCAGACCCGGGCGCGCGAGCATCTCGAGGCCGCAAGCAAGGCGGCGCTGGAAAATGCCCGTGCCCTGGGGGCCGAGGACAGCCTGATCGAGTTCGAGGGCATTACCCCGCAGATGGCCGAAGCCCTGGCCAAGGACGGCGTCAAGACCCTTGAGGATTTCGCCACCTGCGCCGATTGGGAACTGGCCGGCGGCTGGACGACCCAGAAAGGTCAGCGCGTGAAGGATGACGGAATCCTGGAACCTTTTGGCGTGACGCTGGAAGATGCGCAGAACATGGTGATGACCGCCCGCGTCATGCTGGGCTGGGTCGATCCGACCGAGCTGGAAGCCGATTCGGCCGAAGGCACCGATGATGAACAGGGGGCCGGGGTGTAACGCCCCGGATCGCTCATGACGCGCGGGGGCCGCATCAAGGACCGCGAAACGCCCGAACGGCGCTGCATCGTCACGGGCGAGGTTCAGCCTCGGGCCGGGCTGATCCGCTTTGTCGCCGGACCGGATGGGCAGGTGGTTCCGGATCTGGCCGAAAAGCTGCCTGGGCGCGGATTCTGGGTGCTGGCCGATCGGGCGGCCCTGGATCGCGCCGCCAGCAAGGGTTTGTTTTCGCGTGGCGCCAAGGCGCGCGTCACCGCACCGCCAGAGCTGCTGGCGATGATCGAATCCGGGCTGGCGCGGCGCGTGACCGATACGCTGTCGCTCGCGCGCAAGGCCGGTCTGGCCGTCGCCGGTTTTGAAAAGGTCAAGGACTGGCTGGCCAGCGGCAAGGCCAAGGTGCTGTTGCAGGCCAGCGACGGTTCCGACCGGGGCAAGGGCAAGCTGTGGACACCGCCGGGCGGGCGGTGGTTCGGCTGCCTGACCGCCTCAGAATTGGGTTTGTCCTTTGGGCGCGATCATGTCATACACAGCGCGCTTGCGCCGGGGGGCCTGACGGACAAATTGATCAGGGACGCCAGCAGACTGACGGGTCTGCGCGGGCATGACGGCGGCGATTCGGCCGCCGGGAAGGAATGAAGATCGGATGAGCGACAACGACGGAAAGAAACCCCTGGGTCTTGGTGGCGGCCGTTCGGGCCATGTGAAGCAAAGCTTCAGCCACGGGCGGACCCATAATGTGGTGGTCGAGACCAAGCGCAAGCGCGTGGTCGTGCCGGGCAAGGCCGGTGCGGCGGCGGCCGGTTCGCGCTCGGGCACGCCCGCGGCGGTGGCCGGCGATCCTTCCAAACGCCCCGCAGGGATCTCGGATGCCGAAATGGAGCGCCGCCTGGCCGCGCTGAAGGCAGCGAAGGCCCGCGAAGCCGAAGAGGCCGCCCAGCGCGCCGCCGAAGAAAAGGCGCGCGAGGAAGAACGCGAGCGCCGCAGGCAGGAACTGGAAGCCAAGGAGCGCGAAGAGCGCGAGCGCGAAGAGGCGCTGCGGCTGAAAGCCGAAGAGGACGAGCGCCGCGCGCGCGAGGCCGAATTGCGCGAGCGCAAGAAGGCCGAGGTTACCAAGCCCAAGGCCGAGGCCCGTCCAGCCAGCCCTGCCGACCGTGCCGCGGTCGAAGCCGCTGCCGTGCGCGCCGAGACCAAGGGTGTCAGCGCCGCCGGCCCGCGCAAGACCGATCGCGACCGCGATACCCGGACAGCAGGCGCCGATGATCGCGACAGCCGCGCCAAGGCGCGCGACGACAATCGCCGCACCGGCAAGCTGTCGCTGAGCCAGGCGCTGGACGGTGAAGGCGGGCGCCAGCGCAGTCTGGCGGCGATGAAGCGCAAGCAGGAAAAGGCCCGCCAGAAGGCGATGGGTGGCCACCAACGCGCCGAAAAGCAGGTCCGCGACGTGCAGCTGCCCGAGACCATCGTCGTGTCGGAACTGGCCAACCGCATGGCCGAACGCGCCGCCGATGTCGTCAAGTCGCTGATGAAAATGGGCATGATGGTCACGGCCAACCAGTCCATCGACGCCGACACGGCCGAACTGGTCATCGACGAATTCGGCCATCGCGCCGTGCGCGTCAGCGATGCCGATGTCGAACAGGTGATCGACCAGGTCGAGGACCGGCCCGAGGATCTGCGCCCCCGCGCACCGATCATCACCATCATGGGCCATGTCGACCACGGCAAGACATCGCTTCTGGATGCGATCCGGCACACCAATGTGGTGTCGGGCGAAGCCGGGGGCATCACCCAGCATATCGGCGCCTATCAGGTCAAGGCCTCGAACGGGGCCGTGCTGACCTTCCTCGACACGCCGGGCCATGCGGCCTTCACCTCGATGCGGGCCCGGGGCGCGCAGGTCACGGACATCGTGGTGCTGGTGGTTGCCGCCGATGATGCCGTGATGCCGCAGACGGTCGAGGCGATCAATCACGCCAAGGCCGCCAAGGTGCCGATGATCGTCGCCATCAACAAGGTCGACAAGCCGGATGCCAACCCGCAGAAGGTGCGCACCGATCTGTTGCAGCATGAGGTGGTCGTCGAGGCATTGTCGGGCGACGTGCAGGATGTCGAGGTTTCGGCCAAGACCGGCAAGGGCCTGGACGAATTGCTGGAAGCGATCGCGCTGCAGGCCGAGATTCTCGAACTGAAGGCCAATCCGGACCGCCCGGCTTCGGGCGCGGTGATCGAGGCCAAGCTGGACGTGGGCCGCGGCCCGGTCGCCACCGTGCTGGTTCAGAACGGCACGCTGAAGCGCGGTGACATCTTCGTCGTCGGCGAACAGTGGGGCAAGGTGCGCGCCTTGATCAACGACAAGGGCGAGCGCGTGGACGAAGCCGGCCCCTCGGTTCCGGTCGAGGTGCTGGGGCTCAACGGCACGCCCGAAGCCGGTGACGTGCTGAACGTGGTCGAAACCGAGGCCCAGGCGCGCGAGATCGCCGATTACCGGATCCAGGCCGCCAAGGACAAGCGCGCAGCCGCCGGTGCGGCCATCACGCTGGACCAGATGCTTGCAAAGGCCAAGGCGGACGAGAACGTTGCCGAGCTGCCGGTGGTGGTCAAGGCCGACGTGCAGGGTTCGGCCGAGGCGATCGTGCAGGCGCTGGAAAAGATCGGCAACGACGAGGTTCGGGTGCGCGTGCTGCATTACGGCGTGGGCGCGATCACCGAATCGGATGTCGGCCTGGCGGAAGCCAGCCGCGCCCCGGTCATCGGCTTCAACGTCCGCGCCAATGCGCCCGCGCGCAATGCCGCGAACCAGAAAGGTGTCGAGATCCGCTATTACTCGATCATCTACGACCTGGTGGATGACATCAAGGCGGCGGCCTCGGGCCTGCTGTCGGCCGAAGTGCGCGAGAATTTCATCGGCTATGCGGAAATCCGCGAGGTATTCCGTGTCACCGGCGTGGGCAATGTCGCCGGCTGCCTGGTCACCGAAGGCGTGGCGCGGCGTTCCGCCGGGGTGCGTCTGCTGCGCGACAACGTGGTGATCCACGAAGGCACGCTGAAAACGCTCAAGCGCTTCAAGGACGAGGTCAAGGAAGTGCAGTCCGGCCAGGAATGCGGCATGGCCTTTGAAAACTATGACGACATCCGCAAGGGCGATGTCATCGAGATCTTCGAGCGCGAAGAGGTGCAGCGCAAGCTGTAAGCCGCCAGTGACAACAGACCGGGCGGGTCGCGCAAGACCCCGCCCGGCAAATCGCCCGCATGCCGCCCCTGGCGCAGGCGGGCGATTTCGTCTGCGCGCAGAGCAGCTGTGCCGAAAGCGATGGCTGCCGGTCGTCTTGCTGGCGGCCGGGGGACGCGGTGCTGCTTCGCCCCATGGGAAGCCCCGGTTGCGGGCATCACGCGGTCCGATCGCCAGCGAGGCGCGAGAATGCCCCCCCGGGGTTTCCTGAGGGCAGGCCCGTCATGCGGGACGGCTGACCGGGCCGCGGCCGCGCGCCGTCGCGGCATCAGCCGGCGAAATGCCGGACAACGCGCCCGGCCCGCCTGCCCGTCCCGCAGCCAGGGAATCGCCCGCGCCAGGACTGTGGCGTGGCGGTTGGCGATATCGTCACGATCCTATGGCCGTGAAGCCCCGGCTTCGAGCCACCGGCAACCTGTGTCAACCTGCCCGGCAGATCAGGCCGCCATGCGGGTTAGCGGTCATGCAACAGCGTCAACGCCCAGGGCAGTCGCCCCCTCGGCCCTGACGCCGGAACGCGTCGCCCGTTGCGGCCCCGCGTGCCGCAAGAGCCGTCGAATCGCTTTACCCGCGCCGCGGAGGCGGAATTCGACGCCGCGCTTGAACAGCATTTGCAGCTCACATAGGCGGCCCGCTTCGAATTTTTGCCTATGGCTCGCTGATCTGGAACCCCGGCTTCGAGGTGGTCGCGCGAAGCACCCGCACCGCGCTCGGCGGGCGCCGTGCCTTCGGCATCGCGATGCTGCGGGCCCGCGGCTCGCTCGAACAGCCCGGTCACATGCTGACGCTGGCGCCCGGGGGGGCGGTGCCGGGGCATGATGCTTGGAGTGGCCGAGGACGCCCGTCGCGACGTGCTGTCACCCCTTCTGCGCCGCGAATACCCGTGCCATGGATTCCTGTCGCAGACGCGCCGCGTCCGGGTCGCCACATCCGGCGGCGCGGTGCCCGCCCTTGCCTTCTGGGGGGGGACGCTTTGCCGCCCTGGATGCTCTTGACCACTCAGAACAACAGATCGCTTGCAATCTTGTCCATGCGCGCGGCTATCTGGGGTCGGGCGCAGAGTATCTTTACCTCACCATCACCGGCCGGATTGTGCACCAGATCCACGACCCCTACCTTAGACGGATCAAGCGCCTGGTGGCCAAGGAAATCAGCCGGTGGCCGCCTGGATCGTCGCATTACGGCTGAGTGATTTCGGCCGCTGCTGGCATGGGTCTTGATCTTGATGGGTCACCACCCGACGCCGCGACGGAAAACGGGGCCCCGCAAGGCCCCGTCCGGTCTCTGGCACATTTCCGTTTGGCTCAAGCCCGGACGGGCTTGCCCTCATAGGTCTTGCTTCCGACGCGGACCACGATCCTGCCGTTCTCGGCCGCGCGCTCAAAGATCCCCTGGACAGAAATGCAGCTACCAATGGTGATGGTGCGAATCACGTCCCGATCTCCTCCTCTACAGACCTTCAGGCTTGCACAAAAAGACAGGATGTTAACCAGAATTTGTTCTTCCGGCGGGCGCGGCTTGGCAAAATCGCGCCGCCTGTGGCGAAAATGCATTACAGCCAGTCGCGGAGGATCGGGATCAGCGGGATATCCGCGGGCGGCATCGGATAGCGCGACAGGTCAGCGGCCCGCGCCCAGGCCAGAGCCTGCCCTTCGCGCGGCTGCGGCACCCCCTGCCAGCGCCGACAGGCGAACAGCGGCATCAGCAGGTGAAAGTCGTCATAGGTATGGCTGGCAAAGGTCAGCGGCGCCAGGCAGGACGCCCAGGTGTCGATGCCCAGTTCCTCGTGCAATTCGCGGATCAGCGCCGCTTCGGGGGTTTCGCCGGGTTCAACCTTGCCGCCGGGAAATTCCCACAGCCCCGCCAGAGATTTCCCCGGCGGGCGCTGCGCCAGCAGAACCCGGCCATCGGCGTCGATCAACGCCACCGCCGCGACCAGAACCGTTTTCATGAGCGGTAATCGGCGTTGATGTCGATGTAGCGATGGGTGAGGTCGCAGGTCCAGACCGTGCGCCGGCATTTGCCCAGTCCCAGGTCAACGCCGATCACCAGATGATCGCGCTTCATGTAGGCGCTGGCCGCGGCCTCGTCGTAATCGGGGGCGCGCCAGCCGTTTTCGGCCAGGACCAGATCTCCGAAGCGGATCGTCAGCCGGTCGCGATCGGCCTTGGCGCCGGATTTGCCAACAGCCATCACCACCCGGCCCCAGTTCGCATCCTCGCCCGCGATGGCGGTCTTGACCAGCGGCGAATTGGCAATCGCCATGGCAACGCGATGCGCATCCAGCTGGGTGGCGGCGCCGGTGACCTGCACCTCGACGAATTTTGTCGCCCCCTCTCCGTCGCGCACCACCTGCTGCGCAAGATCCAGCATGACCTGGCCCAGCCCGCGGGAAAACCGGCGCGCCGCCGGCGCACGCAGATCGGTGATCGGTGCTGCCGGCGAGGTGCCGGTGGCCGCCAGGATCAGCGCGTCCGAGGTCGAGGTATCGCTGTCCACCGTAATGGCGTTGAAGCTGTTGGTCAGATGCGTTGACAGCAGCTTTTGCAGCAGATCGGGCGCGATACGGGCATCGGTGAAGATGTAAACCAGCATCGTGGCCATGTCGGGCGCGATCATGCCCGAACCCTTGGCGATGCCGACGATGCGGATTGGCCCGCCGTCGCCCTGCACGGTCGCGGTCGCGCCCTTGGGAAAGGTGTCGGTGGTCATGATCGCGCGCGCCGCCTCGGCCGCAGCCCGGGCATCCAGACGCTTTGTCAGATCGCCGATGATCGCGGTAATGCGATCCGCCGGCAGCGGTTCGCCGATGACCCCTGTCGACGAGGAAAACACCCGCTCTGTCGGAACCCCCAGCGCCTTGGCGACGCCGCCGGTGACCTGATCGACGGCCTGCTGCCCCAGCTGGCCCGTAAAGGCATTGGCGTTTCCGGAATTGACGATGATCGCGGCGCCGGCACTGGTGTCCTGCGCCAGCGCCAGCTTGGCCTGACAGTCGAGAATGCTTGCCGCGCGGGTCGATGAACGGGTGAAGGCGCCGGCGATCGACGTGCCTGGCGCCAGGCGCACCAGCATCACATCGGTGCGGTCGCGATATTTCACCCCGGCCGCGCCGGCGGCGAATTCCACGCCCTCGATCACCGGCAGGCGCGGAAAGGCGGCGGGCGCAAGCGGCGAGACCGGATTGGCGGGCTTGACCGGGGCGGCGGGCGCCGCCGGCTGAGCGCGTGCTTCGATGCTGGCCGCGGCCTCGCGCATGGCGGTCTTGAGCTTCTTGAGCTTCTTTTTCAGCGCCTTGAGCTTTTCGGCGTCAGACAGCGCCGGCTTCTTGTCCTCGGCCTTGGCCATGGATCACTCCCCCAGGATATCGGTCTTGTTCAGCAGTTCGGGCGCCAGATCGGGGGTCTTTTCGACCTTGGCCTCGGCCAGACGCTTGTCGATTTCGGCCTGCACGCGGTCGCGGCGCACTTGCACGGCCAGCTCCTCCTTGACCTCGTCGAAGGCGGGCGGCGTCACCTCGCGGCTGTCGATCAGGCGGATGATATGCCAGCCGAACTGGGTTTCGACCGGGGCCGAGACCTCGCCCTTTTTCAGCGCCTTTACCGCCTCGGCAAAGGGTTCGACCATCTGTTCGGGCTGGAACCAGCCCAGATCGCCCTGGTTCGGGCCGGAATTGTCGGTCGATTTCTCGGCCGCCAGCTTGCCGAAATCGGCGCCATCCTTGATCTGGGCGGCGATCGCCTCGGCCTCGTCGCGGGTTTTCACCAGGATATGCGCGGCATGGTATTCGGTGGCTGGGGCGCTGGCGCCAAAGGCGGCGTCATAGGCAGCCTTCAGCTCGGCCTCGCTGGGATCGGGGGCCGCGACCTTTTCCAGGACCGAGCCAGCCAGATAGGCGCGCCGTTCGATTTCCAGCGCCGCCGCGTCGCGCTTGCTCAGCGGGTCGCCGGCCTGCTGGGCCACCGCGGTCTGGCGGATCATCTGGTCCAGCATCAGATCCCATAGCGCCGAATCCGGCAGGTTCTGCGTCATCTCGGGCGACAGGCTTTGCCGCATGGCGATCATCTGGCCCAGGGTGATCGCCTCGCCGTTCACGGTGGCGACAACGGTCTGGGCATCCTGCGCCGACGCCGGCAGCGCCAGCCCCCAGGCCGCGATCAGCGTCGTGGCGGCAAGAAGCGGTTTCAGCATGACATTCCCTTTCATGGGCGGGCGCCTCCACGGACAGGTGAACGGGCGCAAACATTGACACTTGGGCGCCCGAGGCATACATCCGGCCCAACCGAAAATGCGCGCCCGTCGCCGACTTTTCCCGCCCCGTGATAGGGCAAGGCAAGCGGTGGCGGCAAGTGGGCGGAACGTCCCGCGCACCCCCAGATACGCGATTTTGAAGGCTCACATGCTCGGCATCGGAAACTTGGCGAAACTGGTCTTTGGCACGCCCAACGACCGCAAGGTGAAATCGGTCCGCCCCCTGGTGGCGCAGATCAATGCGCAAGAGGAGACCTTTCGCGCCCTGTCCGATGCCGAACTGATCGGCAAGACCCGCGAATTGCAGGGTCGCGCCCAGTCGGGCGAGGATCTGGACCGGCTTCTGGTCGAGGCCTTCGCCAATTGCCGCGAGGCCGCCCGCCGCGCCCTGGGGCTGCGGGCCTTCGATACCCAGCTGATGGGCGGCATCTTCCTGCATCAGGGCAATATCGCCGAGATGAAGACCGGCGAAGGCAAGACCCTGGTCGCCACCTTCCCGGCCTATCTGAACGCGCTGGCCGGCAAGGGCGTGCATGTCGTCACGGTCAACGACTATCTGGCCAAGCGCGACGCGCATTGGATGGGCAAGGTCTTTGCCCAGCTGGGCATGACCACCGGCGTGGTCTATCCCTTCCAGCCCGACGAGGAAAAGCGCCAGGCCTATCGCGCCGATGTCACCTATGCGACCAACAACGAACTGGGCTTCGACTATCTGCGCGACAACATGAAGGGCTCGATCGAGCAGATGGTCCAGCGCGGCCATTTCTTCGCCATCGTGGACGAGGTCGACAGCATCCTGATCGACGAGGCGCGGACGCCGCTGATCATCTCGGGGCCCAGCCAGGACCGCAGCGAGCTTTACCGCACGCTGGACGCCTTCATGCCCGAATTGACGCCCGAACATTACAAGCTGGACGAGAAATCGCGCAACGCCACCTTTACCGAGGAAGGCAACGAGTTTCTGGAAAAGCGCCTTCAGGCTGCCGGCATCCTGCCGGCCGACCAGACGCTTTACGACCCGGAATCGACCACATTGGTGCATCACGCCAACCAGGCGATGCGCGCCCACAAGCTGTTCCATCGCGATCAGCACTACATCGTCCGCGACGGCGAAGTGGTGCTGATCGATGAATTCACCGGCCGGATGATGAAGGGCCGGCGGCTGTCGGACGGGCTGCACCAGGCCATCGAGGCCAAGGAAGGCGTCACCATCCAGCCCGAAAACGTCACCCTGGCCAGCGTCACCTTCCAGAACTATTTCCGGCTTTACGAAAAGCTGTCGGGCATGACCGGCACCGCCGCCACCGAGGCCGAAGAATTCGCCGAAATCTACAAGCTGGGCGTGGTCGAGGTGCCGACCAACCGCCCCGTGCAGCGCATCGACGAACATGACCGCGTCTATCGCACCGCGGCCGAAAAATACGCCGCCGTGCTGGAGGCGATCCAGCAAGCCCATGCCAAGGGCCAGCCGATCCTGGTGGGCACCACCTCGATCGAGAAGTCCGAGATGCTGTCGCAGATGCTGACCCGGGCCGGCATCCCGCACAATGTGCTGAATGCGCGCCAGCACGAGCAAGAGGCCCAGATCGTGGCCGAGGCGGGCAAGCTGGGCGCGGTGACTATCGCCACCAACATGGCCGGGCGCGGCACCGACATCCAGCTGGGCGGCAACGTGGAAATGAAGGTGCTCGAGGCACTGGCCGCCGATCCGTCGGCACATCCCGACGAAGTGCGCGCCCGCATCGAGGCCGAACACGCCGCCGAAAAGCAGGCGGTTCTGGATGCCGGCGGGCTGTTCGTACTGGCGACCGAGCGTCATGAAAGCCGCCGCATCGACAACCAGCTGCGCGGCCGTTCGGGCCGGCAGGGCGACCCGGGCCGCTCGCTGTTCTTCCTGTCTCTGGAAGACGACCTGATGCGGATCTTCGGTTCGGAACGGCTGGACAAGGTTCTGTCCACCCTGGGCATGAAGGAAGGCGAGGCCATCGTTCACCCCTGGGTCAACAAGTCGCTGGAACGCGCCCAGGCCAAGGTCGAGGGTCGCAACTTCGACATCCGCAAGCAGCTGCTGAAGTTCGACGACGTGATGAACGATCAGCGCAAGGCGATCTTCGGCCAGCGGCTCGAGATCATGCAGACCGACGAGGTCGAGGAAGTGGCCGCAGACATGCGCAGCCAGGTCATCGACGATCTGGTCAACCAGTATCTGCCACCGCGCGCCTATGCCGAGCAATGGGATGTCGAGGGCCTGCATCGCGCGGTGATCGAGCAGTTGAACATGGACCTGCCGCTGGCGGAATGGGCGGCCGAGGATGGCGTGGACCAGGAACAGATCCGCGAAAGGCTGCAACAGGCCACCGATGCCTACATGGCGCAAAAGACCGAACAGTTCGGCGCCGAGAACATGCGCCAGATCGAAAAGCAGGTGCTGCTGCAACAGATCGACAGCAAGTGGCGCGACCATCTGGTGACGCTGGAACATCTGCGCTCGGTCGTGGGCTTCCGCGGTTATGCCCAGCGCGACCCGCTGTCGGAATACAAGACCGAGGCATTCCAGCTGTTCCAGAACATGCTGGATGGGCTGCGCTTCGACGTTACCCAGCAGCTGGCGCGCATCCGGCCGCTGACCGATGCCGAACGCGAACAGATGCTGCGCGAATACCAGCAGCAGCAGGCCGAAACCCAGGCGCGGCTGCAACCCCATCACGAAGAGGCCGAAGGCGGCCAGGTCGCGACCCGCGCCGCCGGCTTCGATGAAAACGACCCCACCACCTGGGGCGAGCCGTCGCGCAACGACCCCTGCCCCTGCGGCTCGGGCAAGAAGTTCAAGCACTGCCACGGCGCCTTCGTCTGACGCCCTCTGGCAATCGGCATCAGCGAAAGGGGCCCGCGCGGCCCCTTTTACCGGTGTGCAGGCAGCGTTCGCGACCTAGTCCGGCACCAGCATGTAGCCGGTGCCGCGCACGGTCTGCAGATAGCGCGGCTCTTTCGGATCGGGTTCGATCTTGCGACGCAGGCGTGTCATCTGCACGTCGATGGCGCGTTCGGAGTTGTCGCCGGCCTCGTCGCCCGGATTGCGGCCCAGATCCTCGATCAGTTCGGCGCGGCTGACCGGCTGTCGCGGCGTATCGGCCAGTCGCCGTAGCAGCGCCTGTTCGGTCCCGGTGAGACGCAGCGGGGTATCGCCCTGCCATAATTCACCCTTGTCCGCGTCATAGCGCAGAAAGCCCAGCGACAGGAACTTGGGCCCCTTGGGTTCGGTCACCGGCACGCGACGCAGGATGGCGGCGATGCGCAGCAGCAGTTCGCGCGGCTCGAAAGGTTTCGGCAGATAATCGTCGGCGCCGCTTTCCAGCCCGGCGATCCGGTCCTGGGTTTCCCCCTTGGCGGTCAGAAGCAGGATGGGCGTGGTCAGGCTGCGGCGCAGGTCGCGGGTCAGGGCAATGCCATCCTCGCCCGGCATCATCACGTCCAGAACGATCATGTCGAAATCCAGCCCCCCCAGCAGGCGGCGCGCCTGGGCGGCGTCGCGGGCGGTGGTGACCAGAAAGCCGTTCTTCAGCAGAAAGCGCCGCAGCAGGCTGCGAATGCGCTCATCGTCATCGACAACCAGGATATGGGCGGCGGGTTGCGGGTCCAGGAAGGTCATCGGGGATTGTCACGGGCTGTCTTGCACATCTCTCAGCGCACGATACTGCCGCAGGGTGTCGCGGTCCATCATCGCCTCGAGCACTTGCCGAAAACCGGCGACCGCCTGCGGCCCGGCGGCGCGATAGGCCGCACGCATGCGCGCCCGCTGCGCCTCGGACAGCTGACGTTCCAGCGCCGCGCCCTTTTCGGTCAGATACAGCTGGCGTTCGCGGCGGTCGCGGCGGCCGATGCGGCTTTCGACCAGCCCGTCGTCGATCAGGGTGCGCAGCACCCGGTTCAGCGACTGCTTGGTCACACCAAGCACATCCAGCAAGGCGGTCACAGTCAGCCCCGGTTCGCGATTGATGAAATGCATCGCGCGATGATGGGCACGCCCATAGTCCAGTTCCGCCAGGATCATGTCGGGATCCGAGGTAAAGGCGCGATAGGCAAAGAACATCGCCTCTATCCCCCGGCGCAGCTGGTCGTCGGTCAGGAACAGCAGGTTTTCGCCACCTGCCGTGGCAACGTTCACCTTGTTCTGCATGGCTTCCTCTGGTTGCATGGGTCTTATTTACGTCAGGCTTGTTGACTTTCCAACCACAAATGGATAGCCCTAGGGTCAAGTTGCGCAATTTTACGTGCCTTTGTGGCAGTCGCTGCGCAACATTACGAAAAACAGACCGGCCGGAGGGTGAAATGGCAGGCGCATATGACGATCGTGACGGCAAAATCTGGATGGATGGCAAGCTGGTGGACTGGCGCCAGGCCAATGTGCACATCCTGACCCATGCGCTGCATTATGCCAGTTCGGTGTTCGAGGGCGAGCGCTGCTATAGCGGCAAGATCTTCAAGGGGCACGAACATTCGCTGCGGCTGATCGAATCGGCGCGGCTGCTGGACATGGCATCCCCCTATACGGCCGAGGAAATCGACGCCGCCAAGCAGCAGGTTCTGGATGCCAACGGCTTCAAGGATGCCTATCTGCGCGCTGTCATGTGGCGCGGCTCGGGCGAGGACATGGGCGTTTCGGCACGGCGCAACCCGGTGCGCATGGCCATCGCCGCCTGGGAATGGGGCAGCTATTATGGCGATGCGAAATGGCAGGGGGCCAAGCTGGACATCGCCAAGTGGAAGCGTCCCAGCCCCGAAACCATCCCCACTGCCGCCAAGGCCGCCGGGCTTTACATGATCTGCACCATGTCCAAACATGCGGCCGAGGCCAAGGGCTGTTCGGATGCTCTGTTCATGGACTATCGCGGCTATGTCGCCGAGGCGACCGGCGCCAATGTGTTCTTCATCAAGGATGGCGAAGTTCACACACCCCTGGCCGATGCCTTCCTGAACGGCATCACCCGGCAGACGATCATCGCGATGCTGAAGCAACAGGGCGTGCCCGTGCATGAACGCCACATCCTGCCCGAAGAGGTCGCGGATTTCCAGGAATGCTTCCTGACCGGCACGGCGGCCGAGGTCACGCCCGTGGCCCAGATCGGCGAGGATTGGCATTTCCAGGTGGGCCCGATGACCCGCAAGATCGCCGAGGATTACGAAAAGCTGGTGCACGCCTGAGCGTCACCTGCCGACACCATGAACAAGGCCCGGCATTCCCTGCCGGGCCTTTTCGTGCAAGCCGCGGTGCCGCGCGCCGTGGTCAGGCGCTGTGGCCGCGCGCAATGCGCAGGTATTCGGCGGTGCGCCGGTTCACGTCCTCATCGCGGCCGTGCGGTCGACGATGCAGCGTCGCCACGGCGGGATGCAGGCCGGATTCGCGTTCGTGACGGGTAAAATTCCGCACCCGACCGTTGGCCACAGCATGGCCGTGATCTGCAAGATGCCTGGTCATGGTCATGTCCTCCTGCGGGCAGGATAGCGCAACGGCATGCAGATTTCATCCCCCGAAAGGGGGCTGCGACAATCAGGCCGCCTTGATACCGGGGGCAGCGGCCAGCATCGCGTGCAGCGCCACCGGATCGTCATTGGCCCGCAGCTTGCTGCGCAGATCCGGGTCGCGCAACGTGCGTGACACCAGCGCCAGCGCCTTCAGATGATCGACACCGGAATTCTTGGGCGCCAGCAGCGCAAATATCAGATCGACCGGCTGACGGTCCACCGCATCGAAATCCAGCGGTTTCTCAAGCCGCAGGAACAGACCGACCACCCGATCCAGGCCGTGCAGCCGCGCGTGGGGCAACGCCACGCCATGGCCGACTCCGGTCGGACCCAGCGTCTCGCGCTCCTGCAGGGCATCCAGGGTCTGCACGGCATCCACACCGTAAACCGCCCGCGCCTGTTCCGCGATTTCCTGAAACAGACGTTTCTTGCTGGTGGTCTGGCTCATCGTCCGGACTGCGGCGGGGGAAAGAATATCGCTGATTTGCATGGCGCCCAAATTGTTCTGATCCCGGCCGCGGCGAGGCGGCCGGGATTTTCAGGTTCAGCCAGGTCGTCCCTGCGGAGACCTAGGCCAGATTGCGGGGGTCGATCCAGCCGACGTTGCCGTCCTCGCGGCGGTGAACGACATTCACACCCCCGTGTTTCTCGTTGCGGAACACCAGCAGCGGGCTGCCGGCCAATTCCATCTGCATCACGGCCTCGCCTACGGAAAGGGTCGGCACGCGGGTTTCCATCTCGGCGATGATCATGGGTTGCAGGCCGTCGTCCTGCGTTTCCCATTCATCCTCGTCGGCCGCCAGGACATACATGCCGGCCTGTTCAAAGGCAACCGGCTCGACCCGGTCCTTGTGATGGTCCTTCAGCCGGCGCTTGTAGCGGCGCAACTGCTTGTCCATGCGCTCGCGGCACTGCTCGAATGCGGCGTAGATTTCGGTCGAGGCGCCCTTGGCCTGCACATTGAGACCAGTGGAAAGATGCACCACGGCATCGCAGATGAATTCATGCGCATTGCGGGAAAAAATCACCGTGGCATCGGTGGGTCGCTGGGAATACTTGCCGATGGTTTCACCCAGTTCCGTCTTGACATGTGTGGAAAGAGCCTCGCCGACGTCGATCTGTTTTCCGCTGATCTGGTAGCGCATGGTTATCCGTCCTTTCGGTTGCCCGGCGTCGTCGCGGCACCTTGCGCAGGCGCCGGCCGGGTTTGTCAGGGGCGACGGTCTTGCCGCCCCATCCATCCATTTGGTGACAGTGCCCGCAGTCTGTCAACGGCTGCTCGCAGCGAAGTCAGTGTGCCGCGCGGGCTAGTCCATCCGGAAACCTTCGCCCAGATAGACGCGCCGCACCTGCGGGTCGGCGACGATTTCGGCGGTGGTACCGGATTTCAGCACATGGCCGTCGTGCAGGATATAGGCGCGGTCCACGATCTCGAGCGTTTCGCGCACGTTGTGGTCGGTGATCAGCACGCCGATGCCGCGGCTTTTCAGGTCGTGAACCAGGGTGCGAATCTCGCCCACGGCGATGGGATCTACCCCGGCAAAGGGTTCGTCCAGAAGCAGATAGGCGGGATCGGCGGCCAGACAGCGCGCGATCTCGACCCGGCGCCTTTCGCCCCCCGACAGCGCCATGGCCGAGGCCTTGCGCAGATGGCCGATGGAAAAATCGCCCAGCAGCTCCTCGAGCCGCTCGCGGCGGTGATGCGGCTGCGGGCAGGCCAGTTCCAGCACCGCCATGATGTTCTGCTCGACCGTCAACCCGCGAAAGATCGACATCTCCTGCGGCAGATAGCCGATGCCCATCTGTGCGCGGCGATACATCGGCAGCGCGGTCGCATCCTGTCCGTCGATGCTGACCTGGCCCGAATCGGGCACGACCAGACCGGCGACGCAGTAAAAGCAGGTGGTCTTGCCCGAGCCATTGGGCCCCAGCAGCGCCACCACCTCGCCCCGGTCCAGCCGCATGGCGACATCGCGGATCACCGGGCGGTTGCGATAGGATTTGCGCAGGCCGCTGACCCGCAGCCCGAGTTCCTGGCTCATCTCAGTTCCCCGGTTGCAGCACGCTGCGCACGCGACCGGCGGCGGTCGCGGTGCCTGTGGCAAGGTTCACGGTGACCTTGTCGCCGGCCAGGACATTGCCGCCCTGGGTCAGCAGCACGTCGCCGGTCAGCACCACATTCCCTGATTCGACATCGTAGTCGGCAGTCCTGGCCTCGGCCGCGTCCTGACCGCTGGACAGGGTGACGTTACCTTCGGCGCGCAGGGCACTGATGCGTTGCTGGCTGCCCTGGGCATAGGTCACGGTCACGCGATCGGCGGCCAGACGCATCTGGCCCTGCCCGATCAGCACATTGCCGCTGAACACCGCCTTGCCGGTGCGTTGATCGACGCTGAGATTGTCGGCCGTGACCTCGACGGGCTGGCGGGTATCCTGGGCCGAGCCGAAGCCGCTCGTCTGGCCGGCTGCGGCACCCGCCAGCAGCATCAGCGTCAGCAATGCGGGCGCAAACAGGCCGGACCGGGTCATGCGATTTCCTTTCTGACATCAGAGGGACATGCCCGTGCGGCTAAGGCTCGCCGGCCGGTCATGGCTGGTATATCAACCGCACGCCGCCGCTCAAATCAAGCACATGATCGCCGCGGCCCTGTCCCTGCGGACGCAGTTCCGCCCGACCGGCGGTCAGATCGCCGAAGGGCGCGCGCACGTCCACCCGGTCTGGGGCCACCACGCTGCCCTGGCTGGTCGAGGCCTGAAACCGCGGACCGGTCAGCACCCAGCCGTCGGCCGTGGTCATGCGCACCCCTTGGTCCAGCTCGACAATATCCCCCTGCATCCGGGCCTGACCGGCGCTGACATCGGCGGCGCGGCCATCGGCGGCCCGCAGCGTCACATGCACCCGGTCGGCGCTGGCACCGCCCGCGCCCTGACCGGGGCGGGCCTCGGTCGCGGTGATCGACAATTGCGCGCCGTCGGTGGTGACGCCGGCATAGCTGGGCCGGGTCATCGCCTGGCGTTCTGCCAGATCGCGCGGATCGACATCGGCATAGGGGATGGCGGCCTCGGGGTTCGGGCTGCGGCCCAGCAGAAACAGCACCGACAACAGTGCCAGCGCCGACAGCGGCAGGATCACGCGCAGCCAGGCCACGATGCGCGAACGTGTCATCGCCTAGACCATGCCGCTGCGCAGGAAGTCGTGAATGTGGATCAGCCCCTGCGGCCGGCCCTCGTCATCGACAACGAACAGGCTGGTGATGCGGCGGGACTGCATCTCGGCCAGCGCGGCCTCGGCCAGCTGATCGGCGGCGATGGTGCGGGGATTGCGGGTCATCACCTCGGCCGCGGCGTGATCCAGCAGCCCCTGCATATGGCGGCGCAGGTCGCCATCGGTGATGATGCCGACCAGCCGGCCCTGGGCGTCGACCACCCCGGTCACGCCAAAGCTTTTCTGGCTGATGGTCAGCAGCGCCTCGGCCATGGGCGCGGTTTCCGGCACCAGCGGCATGTCCTGATGCATCATGTCGCCGACGCGCGACAGCCGCGCGCCCAGCTTGCCGCCGGGGTGAAAGGTGCGGAAATGGTCGGGGGTGAACTTGCGATGTTCCATCAGCGCCACGGCCAGGGCATCGCCCAGCGCCATGGTCATGGTGGTTGATGTCGTGGGCACGATTCCGGTGCCGCAGGCCTCGGCCGCGGCGGGCAGGTCCAGCGCCACATCCGCCTGCCGCAGCAGGGTAGAGCCGGGCCGGCTGGCCACCCCGATCAGCGGGATCTGGAACCGGCGGGTATGCGCGATCAGATCGGCCAGTTCGGGGGTTTCGCCGGAGTTCGACAGCACCAGCGCCACATCGCCCTGTGTCACCATGCCCAGGTCGCCGTGGCTGGCCTCGGCCGGGTGGACGAATTGCGCCGGCGTGCCGGTCGAGGCCAGCGTGGCCGCGATCTTGCGCCCGACATGGCCGGATTTGCCCATGCCCGAGACGATGACCCGGCCACGGGCGGACAGGATCAGGGCCACCGCCCGGTCGAAGCTGTCGCCCAGCGTGTCGGCAAGGCGGTTCAGCCCTTCGGCTTCGGTGCGGATGACTCGCACGGCTGTATCGAGATATGCGCTCATGGCGGGCTATCTAGTGATGGAAGATGTCGTTTTCATCCCCCCACCCCAGCAGGTCCAGGTGGGCGCGGGCGGGAAGGAAGTCGAAACAGGCCTGCGCCAGGCCCAGCCGGCCCTCGCGCTCCAGCCGACGTTCCAGTTCGGCCTTCAGCTGATGCAGATGCAGCACGTCCGAGGCGGCATATTCCAGCTGCGCCTCGGTCAGCTCCTCGGCGCCCCAGTCGCTGGTCTGCTGCTGCTTGGAAATATCGACGCCGACCAGTTCGGCCAGAAGATATTTCAGCCCATGCCGGTCGGTGAAGGTCCGCACCATCTTCGACGCGATCTTGGTGCACCAGACGGGGCGGGTGACGACGCCGAAACAGGCCTCGAGCGCGGCGATGTCGAAGCGGCCGAAATGGAACAGCTTCAGCACCTTGGGATCGGCCAGCATCCGCGTCAGATTGGGTGCCTGGCGCTGGCCGCGCGCGATCTGCACCAGATGGGCATGGCCGTCGCCCGACGACATCTGCACCAGGCACAGCCGGTCGCGGCGCGGGTCCAGGCCCATGGTTTCGGTATCGATGGCCACCACCGGGCCAAGGTCCAGATCGTCCGGCAGATCGTTGCGATAAAGGTGAATGGTCATCTTGCGCTTTCCGGAATGGGTATCGTCCCGCCTTAGACCTTTTGCCCCCGGTTGCGCCAGCCCCGCGATGCGGGCCGGAACCTGTTCCGCATCGATAACAGGTGCGGCCCATCGGCCACATATCATATAAAAATTGTCATCTATTGCCGTTATTCCTGATTAAAACACTTGTGAATCGGCAACGGCATTTTCTAGATAGGCCGGCAATCACCGACCTCAAGGTAATAACAATGCGATATCAATATATTATCCCGCTTGCGGGCGTGTCCCTGCTTGCGCTCTCGACAGCATTGCTGGCGCAGCAGGCGACAGTGCAGGGTCAAGACAAGGCCGTGGTCCTGAACCCGATCACCCTGATTGCCCAAGGCCAGGAAAACGTCGAAGCCACCGGCGGCGTCAGCATCACCGCCGAGGATCTCGAGGCGCTCCAACCGGCCGATGTGTCGGAGCTTTTTGCCCGCAGCTCGGCCGTGACGGTTTCCGGCGGCGCGGCCTCGGCCAAGCGCATCCATGTCTTTGGCCTCGAGCAGTCGAACCTCGCCGTTAGCGTGGATGGCGTGCCGCAGGGGCCGACCAGCTGGCATCACACCGGATCGAATGTGGTTGACCCTGCCTTTCTGAAATCGGTCGAGGTCGAGGCCGGCGCAGCCGCTGCAGATGCCGGCTTCGGCGCGGCCGCGGGGGCCGTGCGTTATGAAACCGTAGGCGCCCGCGATCTGTTGAGCGAAGGCCGCAATCAGGGCGGTCGTGCCGCCCTGTCCTATGGCTCGAACGGGCGCGGGTTGTCGGCATCGCTGGCCGGTTACGGACTTTATGGCGGTTTCGACTGGTTCGCCATGCTGCATGCCACCGATGGCAAGGATTACAAGGCCGGCAACGGATTGAAGATGGACGGCACCGCCCCGTCGGTGCTGGGCGGCCTGGTCAAGCTGGGTTACGAATTCGACGCCCACCGCCTGGAGCTTTCCTATGATCGCAGCCGTGACGACGGCGACCGCACGATCAAGATGAACATGGACCTGTCGGGTCCGGGCATCGACCGCGCCGTCTATCCGCTGCAGATCACCCGCGACACGCTGACGCTGAAATACAGTTCGACCGCCCCCAGCGACGCCTGGGATCCCGAAGCGATGATCTTTGTCAGCGACAATCGCTATGAGCGTCCGAACTATCTGGTCGGCGCGGTCAATGGCGACATGAACCTGAAGAATCGCACCATCGGCGGCAAGCTGCAAAACACCTATACCCTGGGTCAGGGCCGCATTACCGCCGGGGTGGACTGGGCCTATGATGATTACGATGTCGACAATTACGGCGACACCGATGTGCGTTACTGGACCATGCAGACCATGCAGGTCGGCGCCTTTGTGCAGGGGCGTTTCGAATTCGACAACGGCATCGACCTGTCCACCGGCCTGCGCCTGGATCACCACCGCTACACCGATTTCAACGGCGGCCGCCATGCCGATACCGGCGCCAGCGTGAACGGCACCCTGTCCTATGAGTTCGCCGAGGGCTACGAGGTTTTCGCCGGCGCCTCGCATACCTGGCTGGGCTATACCTTCGGCGAATATGCCTTGCTGCATGCACGCGGCTCCGATCTTTACGTCGCCAGCGATTACGAACCATCGTCGGCCCGGAACCTGAAACTGGGGCTCAACGTCGATCAGGCGAACTGGACCGGCAACTTGACGCTGTTCGATACCCGTCTGAAGGACATGGGCGAGTTCCAGTTCCCCGAAGGCGCTGCCCCCTATCTGGGCAACGAGGCCGAATACCGCTCGCGCGGGTTCACGCTGCAGGGTGCCTACAGCTGGGGCAGCGGCCGCATCGGCGGCAGCTTCACCAAGGCCAAGGTCACCCAGGACGGGGTCGAGGTGCTGCCCGCAGGTGGCGCTGCCGTGCCTGTGGGCGAGATCGCGACGCTGTATCTCGATCAGGAAATCCCGCAGCACAACCTGAAGTTCGGCGGCACCGTCGAATGGGCGGGCAAGCTGTCCAGCCCGGAAATGACAGCGGCCGGGTTTGCCGATCACACCAGCTATACGGTGGTCAACCTGTATGGCGAATGGCGGCCGGCGTCCTATGACAACATCGCCGTGCACCTGGGTGTCGATAACCTGTTCGACCGCGCCTATTACGAGCGTTCAAGCTATGTCCAGCGCCAGCGCGGCAGCCGGCAGATCGACCCGCTTTATGCGCCGGGGCGCACGGTGACGCTGGGCGTGCGCATGGATTTCTGAGCGCGGACAGCAGCCCCGACATCATCGGCCGCCGCCCAGTGTGCGATGGGCGGCGGCCAGCATGTCGACAAAGGCCGTCACCTTGGGCGCGCGATAGCGCGCCGCCGGATAGACGGCAAAGACACCGCCGGCCGGCAGATGCCAGTCGGGCAGCACCTGCCGCAGCCGGCCCCGGGCCAGGTCGTCGGCCACCAGGAAATCGGGCAGCACCGTCAGCCCGCCGCCGGCGAGCGCCGCGGCCAGCGCCGCCGGCGTCGAATTGGTGGTCATCACCGGCGTCAGCCGCACCGCCGCCACCGCACCGTCGGCGCGCTGAAAGCGCCAGTGCAGCGGTTCCTTCAACGCCGCATTGGCGATGAAGGGCAGACCCGCCAGATCGGCGGGCACCATCACATCGGCGGAAAGATCCGGCGCCAGCACTGCCAGCTGCCGGAAACCGCCGATCCGCCGCGCCTGATGGCTGGAATCCTCGAGCCAGCCGACGCGGATGGCCACATCGACCTGATCCCCGATCAGATCGCTTTGCCGATCCGACAGCAGCAGTTCCACCCTGCAGGCGGGATGGGTGCGGCAGAACCGCGCCGCCACCGCCGCCACGCGATGGCTGCCGTAATCGTCCGAGGCAGCAACCCGCAAGAAGCCCTGCGGCTCGGCCTTGAGGCGGGCGATTTCCTCGATCGCGCTGCCGGCTTCGGCAAAGATCGCCGCGCAGCGCGTCTGCAGGGCGCGGCCGGCCTCGGTCAGCTGCACCTTGCGGGTGCTGCGCAACAGCAGCGTCACGCGCAATTCGTCCTCGAGCCGGCTGACCTGCTGGCTGACCACCGCCTTGCCGATCCCCAGACGCTGGGCGGCGCGGGTAAAGGAGCCGGTTTCGGCCACGGCGACGAAATAAGCCAGACGGTTCAGGTTCACCGGCCCCACGTCAGCCCCCATGATTGTTTGCCAACATCAAACAGTGTGTCGCATCATGCCGGATTTATCGATCATTCGCCAAGGCCTATCTGGACGCCATGACGCAATCGGGGCCGGTTTGCCGCCCCGCCTTTCGCAACAGGAGAAGATGATGATGACCCGCCGCGATCTGATGGGCGCCTCGCTGGCGCTGGGGGCCGCAACCGCACTAGGTGCCGCCGCCCGTGCAAGCACGCCAGAGCTGAACTGGACCCATTTTCCCGCCGGCGCCAATGGTTTCTTCCGCGCGCCGGTTCTGGTCAGCGGCCCGACCGAGGCGGTGTTGATCGATGCCGGCTTCACCTATGGCGATGGCCGGGCGCTGGCCGATGCGATCCGGGCCAGCGGCCGGAAGCTGACCACCATCTATGTCAGCCAGTCCGACCCCGACTATTATTTCAGCCTGAAGCCGATTCAGCAGACCTTCCCCGAGGCCCAGGTCCTGGCCGCCAGCGAGACCATCGCCGCGATCCAGGCCAATGTGGTCAAGAAGCTGGAAACCTGGGGTCCGCAACTGCAGGACAATGGCCCACAGACCCTGGACGACATCGTGATGCCGCAGCCGTTCGACGGGCCGGCGCTGCTGGTCGACGGCCGGCCACTGGAAATCGTCGCCGCCACCGGTCTGCCAAACCGGCGCTATATCTGGTCGCCGGATCTGCAGGCGGTGCTGGGCGGGGTGATGATCTTTTCGGGAGTGCATGTCTGGACCGCCGATACACCCAGTGCCGAAAGCCGGGCGGCCTGGATCGACAATCTGGACCGGATCGCGGCGCGCCAACCGCAGGTGGTGATTCCCGGGCACATGACGCGCGATGCCGCCACCGGTCTGGCCGCGATCGATCATACCCGGAACTATCTGCGCGCATTCGAGGAAGAACTTGCCCGCGCCAGTGACGCCGCGGCGCTGCGGGCAGCGATGCTGGCGCGCTATCCGCAGCTTGAGATGGGGGTGGCGCTGGACATTGGCAGCAAGGTCGCCACCGGGGAAATGCGCTGGGGCTGACCCCTGCGTCTATCGGGCAGCCCGACCGTCAGGCCGGGTTGCCGCGGATGTTCATGCGCGCGGCCGCGCGAACGGCTGGCCGCGCCGCCAACAGGCGATCAGGCCAGAGCCAGGTCGCGCGCCGACTGACGGCCATCGCGGCCGGTTTCGATTTCAAAGGTCACGGGCTGGCCGTCATTCAGTTGACGGATGCCGGCACGCTCGAGAGCCGAGATGTGGACGAACACGTCCTTGCCGCCGTTTTCCGGGGCGATGAAGCCGAAGCCTTTGGTGGCGTTGAACCATTTCACGGTGCCATTGGCCATGTGATGTCTCCTGGATGGAATGTCGCTCGCGGAATGCAGCGACCCGGCTCGGTCAGTTCGGAAGCAGACTGAAGCCGGGAAGGAGACAGGATGCAGAAGGAATCAACGTCGCGGCCCCCTTATGCGCCCTGCGGACGCATAAGGCAAAGGAAAGTTTCATGACCCCCCGTCACCGCCGGGCGCGACATGGCCGGGCCTGCGCCGCAGGCTGGCAGCATTGCGTGCCGCCTGTTCATAGATGCCGGTCAGCAATTCCAGACAGCGGGCAGCATCGGCAAGACGATCCATCAGCCCAGGCACGCCATCGACCCCCGCCACCAGAAGCTCGGCGCGAATCCTCGCATAGCGGTCGGTGACGGAACGCCCCAGCTCGGTCACCTGATAGATGACCCCCGCGCGGCCCGAGCCGCTGCGCGCGACCAGCCCGGCGGCGATCAGCTTGCGCAGGCTGTACTGGATATTGGGAATGTCGTTGCGATTTGCCATATGGGCCAGATCATGAATGGTCTTTGGGCGATCATTCATGCGGATGATGTGCAGCAGCGCGTTTTCAGGCCCGCTGTGGTTGAAATCGCCCACAGCGGCCAGACATTCCGTCTGCCAGCGGCCAAAGGCCTCATGACAGCGCATCAGCGCATATTCCAGATCGGCCACTTTCTGCTCGGACCGGCTGGCAGCCAGATGCCAGCTGCGATCAAGCGCCTGCGGCTGATTCCTTTTTTCGCTCTGGTCGGGATCGCTCATCATCTTGTCCTTGCACAGGAATATGCCCGGATGCTGCGCTTGCGTCCATGTCGATTTTATGATAGATTATTTATTATAACTTCAATTACAAATTCGACAGGGAACCCCGATGAACGCTGCAGAACGACTGCTGGACCGTGACACTTTCCTGCTGGGAACTTTTGCCACCAACTGCTCGGGCGGCATGACCGTGACCAAGGTTCCGGAACGCTGGAACAACTCCTTCGCGAACAACCTGCGACTGGCAAAGATGCTGGATGCCGCCGGTATCGACTTCATGCTGCCGATTGCCCGCTGGATCGGCTATGGTGGCGAAACCAATTTTCATGGCAGCGTCCTGGAAACCATGACCTGGGCCGCCGGGCTTCTGGCCCAGACACGCAACCTGACCGTGTTCTCGACCATCCACACGGTGGCCAATCATCCGGTCGTGGTGGCCAAGCAACTCGCCACGCTGGACCAGATCGGGAATGGTCGCGCCGGCCTGAACATCGTCGCAGGCTGGAACAAGCCCGAATACGACGCCCTTGGACTGACCCTGCCGGACGATCATGAGACCCGCTACGGTTACGCGCAGGAATGGTTCGACATCGTCAAGGCGCTCTGGACCCGAACCGAGGCCTTCGATTGGGACGGGAAATATTTCAAGCTGCGCAACGTGCTGGGCGACCCGCGGCCTGCTGCGGAAATTCCCATCCTGAATGCGGCCGGCTCTGCTCAGGGCCGCGGTTTCGCGGTGCAGAACGCCAACTTCCTGTTCACGCCCGCCATAGATCTGGGCAGGTCCAGGGATGAAATCGCCGAGCTGAAGGCGATGGGCAGCAACGTCGGGCGCAAGGTCGGGGTGATGACCTTTTCGCATGTGGTCTGCCGGCCAACGGAAAAAGAAGCGCGCGATTATCTGGAACATACCGGCAAGACCAACGCCGACTGGGAAGCGGTCGACAACCTTGTCCGGCTGCAATTTGCCCATGCGCATTCCTTTCCGCATGATCTGCTGGCATTGATCCGCGACCGCATGGCGGCGGGACATGGCGGATATCCGCTGGTCGGCACGCCCGAACAGGTGGCCGAAGGCCTGCTGGCGCTGCACGCGGCCGGGTTCAACGGCACGACGCTGTCGTTTGTCGATTATGCCGAAGAGTTCCCCTATTTCCGCGACAACGTCCTGCCGATCCTGGCCAAGGCGGGGATCCGCGCGCCTGCCCCCGAACCGGTTCCGGCCTGAACGGGACCAGATCCGGTCATTCCGGGTCGCCGCAACCTCGCGGCGGCCTGATAATTTGTCGCCGCGCTGGCCTGGCAAAACGGATTGCCACAGAAAGACCGCACCTTGGCCGGACCTTGCGCGGCGCGTGGCCTCAGCAATCCTGCGCGGGCAGCGCGGGCGTGAAGATGCAGGGAATGTCCATGCGCCTGACCACATCGGGCGGACGGTCCACCAGCTCGAATACCCGTGCCAGCATGGTTTCGACATCCTGCCGCATCATGCCGACATTCTGCGGCAGGAAACCGGCAAAGGGATCCCAGTCGAAGCAGCCGAAACGCAGATCAGGCCGTCCCCCCGGCCCGTAAAGCCAGCGGATGAAGCCTTCGAGCGCGATGGTGGAATTGACGAATACCCCGCTGCCATCGGCAAGAGCCAGGCCGGCAAGCGCTGCCTCGGTCCTGGTGGCGGAATAGCCGTGCATGATGCGCTGCGACTCGGGCACCGCCAGCCCGCGTTCGGCATGCGCCGCCAGAAACCCGCGCAAACGTTCGCGGGTGTTGTGATCCTGCGCCCGTCCGCCGATGAAATGCAGCGGCGCCGCCCGCCCGAAATCCTGCTGCACCCGGTCCAGGATCCGCGCCGCCAGATCGCGCGCCCCGCCGAAATTGTCGGAAACCACCGAAGGCATCATCTGCCCGGGCAGGTCCAGATTGATGGTGCGCACCCCCGATTGCGCGCAGACCTCGGCGATTCGGTCAGGGTCGGTGGCGCCGGTGGCGATCAGGCATTCCGCCTGATAGGACATCATCTCGCGTGCCGCCTCGACTTCCAGCGCCGGGTCGCGCTGGGTGCAGGTGATGACAGGAAACAATCCGCGCTGCCGCGCGCGAATCTCGAAGCCTTCGGCAATGGCGCCGAAATAGCGGTTGTCGTATTTCGGAATGATCATGCCGATGATGCGCGAGCGGTCGCGGCGCAGCAGGCTGGCCTGCAGGTTGACGGCATAGCCCTGCTCCCGGGCGATTCGGCCGACACGCTCGGCCAGGGCGGCGCTGATCCGACGCTTTTTCCAGGTGCCGTTCAGGATCGCGCTGACGGCGCTGGGGCTGGCCCCGGCGATTTGCGCGATATCGTAGATGGTTGGGCGCCTGCCCGGGTTTTCGCTGATCTCGGCCATGGGACTCCGGCAAGTGATGAGGACGCAGCCTGACCGGCCATGACAGTATCTTGACATGGAAGCAAAGCTGCAACAACATTGCTACATCGATTGAGCATTGATGCTGCATCGATGGCGCTATCCGGGAGGAACGCGCCTTGGCAGTCATGATCGGGGTCCGGCTTGCCGGCCACGGCCCCGGCGCAGTGGCCCGGGCCCAGCTGTGCCCGGCGATGGAGGAGAACACAGATGACATCCAGATTCCCGCTGGCAGCGGCACCCCTGGCCCTGACCACGCTGCTGGCAGGCGCGGCCATGGCGCAAGAGGCCGCGACCGTGGCCTTCCTGATGCCCGACCAGGCATCGACGCGCTACGAACAGCACGACTTCCCCGGCTTCAAGGCGGCGATGGCCGAGCTTTGTGCCGATTGCACGGTGATCTATCAGAACGCCAATGCGGATGTGTCGCTGCAACAGCAACAGTTCAATTCGGTGATCGCCCAGGGCGCCAAGATCGTGGTGCTGGACCCGGTCGATTCCTCGGCCGCAGCCGGGCTGGTGCAGATCGCGCAGTCGCAAGGGGTCAAGGTCATCGCCTATGACCGCCCGATCCCGGATGTGCCGGCGGATTATTACGTGTCCTTCGACAACAAGGGCATCGGCCAGGCGATCGCGCAATCGCTGATCGATCACCTCAAGGCGCAAGGCGTGCCGGCGGGTTCGGGCGTGCTGCAGATCAACGGTTCGCCCACGGATGCGGCGGCGGGTCTGATCCGGGACGGCGTCGATGCGGCGCTGGATGCCTCGGAATACAAGACCCTGGCCGAATACGACACGCCCGACTGGGCGCCGCCCAAGGCGCAGGAATTCACCGCCGGCCAGATCAACCGCTTCGGCGCCGAGATCAAGGGCATCGTCGCCGCCAATGACGGCACCGCCGGCGGCGCGATCGCGGCGCTGAAGGCCGCGGGCGTGAACCCGCTGCCGCCGGTGACCGGCAACGACGCCACCATCGCCGCGCTGCAACTGATCATTGCGGGCGATCAATACAATACGATCTCGAAGCCGTCGGAAATCGTGGCCCGCGCCGCGGCCGATGTCACGGTGAAATTCCTCAAGGGCGAGACGCCCGAGGCCAAGACCACGCTTTACAACACCCCGTCCGAGCTGTTCGTGCCTGCCGTCGTCACCCGCGAGAACATCAAGGCCGAGATTTTCGACAAGGGCATCCAGACTGCGGAAGAAGTCTGCACCGCCGATTATGCCGACGCCTGCCGCGAGCTGGGCATCATCCAGTAACCCCCCCGCCGCACGCGCCGCAAGGCGCGTGCGGTTCCTTGCGACGGAGGCAAGCGATGGTCGATAGCCAGAATGCCGCCCAGCCGATCCTGCGGCTGCGCGGGGTATCCAAGCAGTTCGGGGCGGTGCAGGCGCTGCAGGACATCGAACTGGACGTGCACGCGGGCGAGGTTGTGGCCCTGGTCGGCGACAACGGCGCCGGCAAGTCCACGCTGATCAAGGTGCTGGCGGGGGTGCATCAGCCCACCAGCGGCAGCATCGAATTCATGGGCCAGCCGGTGACGATGGACAGTCCCGGCCGCGCCATCGAACTGGGCATTGCGACCGTATTCCAGGATCTGGCGCTGTGCGAGAATCTCGATGTGGTAGCCAACCTGTTCCTTGGTCAGGAACTGTCGCCCTGGGCGCTTGACGAGGTGCAGATGGAGGTCAAGGCCTGGACGCTGCTGCGCGAACTGTCGGCCCGCATCCCCTCGGTGCGCGAACCCATCGCCTCGCTGTCGGGTGGGCAACGCCAGACCGTCGCCATCGCCCGTTCGCTGCTGACCGATCCGCGCATCGTGATGCTTGACGAACCCACCGCCGCCCTGGGGGTCGCCCAGACCGCCGAGGTGCTGAACCTGATCGAGCGGCTGCGCGACCGCGGCCTGGGGGTGATCCTGATTTCGCACAACATGGAGGACGTGCGCGCCGTCGCCGACCGCATCGTGGTGCTGCGCCTGGGGCGCAACAATGGCGTCTTTACCGCCGAAGATTCCAATTCCGACCTGATCGCCGCCATCACCGGGGCGACCGAGAACGCGGTGTCGCGCCGCCAGGCCCGCAAGCTGGAACCTGCAGGAGACCGGACATGAGCGATCCGAACCAACCCACCGCGCTGGACCGATCCGACAGCCGCGTCCGCCATGACGAAGGTATTCCCGGCGCGATCCGGGCCTTTGTCGACCGCGTGCGCTCGGGCGATCTGGGCATGTTGCCGGTGATCGTCGGCCTAGTGCTGATCGCGACCGTGTTCTGGTCGCTGAACCCGGTGTTTGTCGCCCCGAACAACCTGGCCAACCTGCTGTTCGATGCCGCCGCCGTGGGCTGCATCTCGCTGGGCATCGTCTGCGTGCTGATCCTGGGCGAGATCGACCTGTCCGTCGGCTCGATGAGCGGGCTGGCCTCGGCCATCCTGGGGGTGATGTGGGTCAAGATGGGCCTGCCCGCGCCCGTGGCGATCCTGGTGGCTCTGGGCACCGGCGCCTTCATGGGGCTGGTCTATGCGACGCTGCTGAACCGTTTCGGCATGCCCAGCTTTGTCTCTACGCTGGCGGGGCTGTTGGCGATGCTGGGGTTGCAGCTGTATCTGCTGGGCTCGACCGGGTCGATCAACCTGCCCTATTCGTCGTTCCTGGTCCGTTTCGGCCAGATCCACGTCATGCCCGCCTGGCTCAGCTATCTGCTGGCAGTTGCGCCCGGGGCGGTGATGTTGTGGCTGGGCATCGACCGGATGCGGCGGCGCGCCGCGGTCAACCTGTCCAACCCCGGCGGCATGTCGGTGCTGCTGGCCAAGGCGGGCCTCCTGACGCTGCTGCTGCTGGCGGCGGCCCATTACCTGAACCAGGGCCGCGGGATTCCGTGGATGTTCGGGCTGTTCGTGGCGCTGGTGGTGGCGATGAACTATGCGCTGACGCGCACGAAATGGGGCCGGGCGATGTTTGCCGTCGGCGGCAACCGCGAGGCGGCGCGTCGTTCGGGCATCAATGTGCATCGCATCCGCATTTCGGCCTTCATGCTGTGTTCGACGCTGGCGGCCTTTGGCGGCATGCTGGCGGCATCGCGGCTGGCTTCCTCGAGCCAGCAGGCGGGCACGGGGGATGTGAACCTGAACGCGATCGCGGCGGCGGTGATCGGGGGAACCTCGCTCTTCGGGGGGCGCGGCTCGGCCTGGTCGGCGCTGCTGGGGGTGATCGTGATCCAGGCAATCTCGAACGGGCTGACGCTGCTGAACCTCAGCTCGTCGCTGCGCTACATGATCACGGGCGCGGTGCTGGCGGTGGCGGTGATCGTGGATTCGCTGGCGCGCCAGTCGGGGCAAGCCACGGCCGCGCATAGAAAGGACAAGGACATGGCAATGGAACTGACCGGCAAGGTCGCGGCGGTCACCGGCGCGGCATCGGGCATCGGGCTGGAATGCGCGCGGGCGATGGCCCGGGCCGGGGCGCAGGTGGTGCTGATCGACCGCGCCGCAGGGCGGCTTGAGGAACTGTGCGCCGAGATCGGCCCGAACGCGCATCCGCTGGTGGTCGATCTGCTGGACGGGCCGCAGGTCGATGCGATCGCCGCGCGCGTCGCCGAGATGGTCGGGCCGATCGACATTCTGCACGCCAATGCCGGCGCCTATGTCGGCGGCCCGGCGGCCGAGGGCGACCCGGATGCCTGGGACCGCATGCTGAACCTGAACGTCAACGCCGCCTTTCGCAGCGTCCGGGCGGTGCTGCCCGGCATGATCGAACGCAAGACCGGCGACGTGATCTTCACCTCGTCGGTGGCGGGCGTTGTGCCCGTGGTGTGGGAGCCGGTCTATACCGCCTCGAAATTCGCGGTACAGGCGTTCCTGCACGCGACCCGGCGGCAGGTGGCGCCGCATGGCATCCGCATGGGCGCGGTCCTGCCCGGACCGGTGGTCACCGCCCTGCTGGACGATTGGCCCAAGGCCAAGATGGAGGAAGCCCTGGCCAACGGGTCGCTGATGCAGCCCACCGAGGTGGCCGAGGCGGTGATGTTCATGCTGACGCGGCCGCGCGGCGTGGTGATCCGCGATCTGGTGATCCTGCCCAACAGCGTCGATCTCTAGCAGGGGGCGGGAATGAGCGATCCGATCTTTCTGGGCATCGACGTGGGCACCGGCAGCGCCCGCGCGGGCCTGTTCGATGCCGCGGGCCGGATGCTGGCCGCGGCCCGGCGCGACATCAGGATGTGGCGCGAGGGGCCCGACATCGCCGAACAGTCCAGCGACGACATCTGGTCGGCCGTCTGCGCCGCCACGCGCGAGGCGCTGGACTGCGCCGGTGTCGCCGCGACCGATGTCGCGGGCATCGGCTTTGACGCCACCTGTTCGCTGGTGGTGCTGGGTCCGGACGGCCAGCCGCTCAGCGTCAGCCGCTCGGGCGATCCTGCGCGCAACATCATCGTCTGGATGGATCACCGCGCCGTCGCCCAGGCCGAACGCATCAACGCCCAGGGCCATGGTGTGCTGCGCTATGTCGGCAATGTCATTTCGCCGGAAATGGAAACACCCAAGCTGCTGTGGCTGCGCGAGAACCTGCCCCAGAGCTATGACCGGGCCTGGCAATTCATGGACCTGGCCGATTACCTCGGCTGGCGCGCGACCGGCGATCTGGCGCGGTCAAGCTGCACCGTGACCTGCAAGTGGACCTATCTGGCGCATGAAGATCGCTGGGATCCCGACTATTTCCGCAGCATCGGCCTGGGCGACCTGGCCGATCAGGGCTTTGCCCGCATCGGCCAGCGCATCGTCGCGCCGGGGACGGCGCTGGGGGCCGGACTGTCGGCCGGGGCCGCGGCCGATCTGGGTCTGCAAGCCGGCATCCCGGTGGGGGCGGGGCTGATCGACGCCCATGCCGGCGGCATCGGCACCGTGGGCATGGCCGGGAGCGCGGAACGCAACATGGCCTATGTTTTCGGCACATCCTCCTGCACGATGACCACGACCCGCGATCCGGTCTTTGTTCCCGGGGTCTGGGGCCCCTATTTTCAGGCCATGGTGCCGGGCATGTGGCTGAACGAGGGCGGGCAGTCCGCTGCCGGCGCCGCCATCGAACAGCTGCTGGCCTTTCACCCCGCCGCGGCCGAGGCAGCGGCCGCCGCCCGCGCGGCCGGGCAGTCGCTGCCGGCCTGGCTGGCGGCACGGGCGGCTGCGGCGGTGCCGCGCCTGTCCGATACCGTGGCGCTGGCCGACGGGCTGCATGTGGTGCCCGAATTTCTGGGCAATCGTGCGCCCTTTGCCGATCCCCACGCCCGCGCCATCGTCGCCGGGCTGGGGATGCAGCGCGATGCGGACAGTCTGGTGGCGCTGTATGTGGCGGGGCTGTGCGGCATCGCCTATGGCCTGCGCCAGATCATCGAGGCACAGGATCGGGCCGGCGCCTCGATCGCGCGTATCGTGATTTCCGGCGGGGCAGGCCAGATGGACCTGGTGCGGCAATTGCTGGCGGACGGCACCGGCAAGCCGGTTCTGGCCAGCAGCGCCGATGAGCCGGTGCTGCTGGGCGCGGCCATCCTGGGCGCGGTGGCGGCGGGCCATTTCGCCGACATGGGCGCGGCCATGGCCGGCATGTCGCATCCGGGTGCGACCTATGCGCCCGACGCCGCCGCCGGCCGCATCCACGACCACCGCTTTGGCATCTTTGCAGCGCTGCAGGCGGCGCTGCGCCAGGACCGTCAGGCGGTGGCGGCGGCCGCCTGACCTGCCCATCGCGCGTGCCCGCGCCCTAGCGCGGGCCGGGTTGCTCCCCGGTCAGCGCGGCAAGGCGCGGGTCGCCGGCAAAAAGGGCGACGGGATATTCCAGCCCCAGCGGCGGATGCTCGCGCAGCGCCTGCGCGCCGGTCGGGCCGATGCGGATGCGCCAGGTCTGACGCTCGACCGGCTGCGGCGCGGCAAAGGCGCGGCAGGTCAGGACCGCAAGATTCGCGCCCCCCGCCGGATCGCGGACCGAGGCATAGCGGATCAGCCCTGCCCCGATCCCGCGCGCGGTCTCGGCCAGATCCTGGCAGGCGGCGTATTCGGTCGGATGCATCCAGACCGCTCGATCCGCCGCCAACCCCCCCGACGTCAGGTCCAGCGCCAGCGGCACCGACAGTTCCGCCGCAAAGCCGGTATATTCCGCCGCATCGTCGGGAAACGGGGTGCCCGGACTTTCGGCATGGAACAGGAAGCGATAGAACACCATCTCGGCCGCCGCCGTCTCGGGCGCCTCGGCCCCATACCAGACCCCGGGCGTCAGACCGGCGCGGCGAAACCGCGACCCCGCCGGATAGGGCCGATAGCGAAAGGGCGTCGCCAGCAGGTAATCGAGGCCCCGGCATTCGGCCGGCAGCGGCGGCTTGGTCGCTTCCAGAATATCCTCGAGCAGCTGTTGCTCGGCCAGGCTGTCCACCAGCTTCAGGGTCGAGACCCGGTGCTGCGCCTCGACCATGCGCCAGGCCCGGCCCGCATAGGGCCGCGCCTCAGACCGCAGCGCGTCTGGCGTCCAGGTAGGTGGTGACATCGACCAGCCCCTGCACCTGCATCATCCGTTCGACCGGGCGGGCGCCCAGCGCGGTATTGGGCTCGACCAGCCAGCGGCGCGCCACGAACTCGTCGCCGCCGGTAATGGCATCCAGCGACCGAAAGCAGCGCACCAGCAGCGCCGCCATTTCAAAGCTCTTGCTGCCCGGTTCGAGCAGGCTGTCACCGCGCCTCCAGCGCGAGACGGTGGCCTCGGACACGCCGATGATCTCGGCCAGCTGCCGGCCAGACAGGCCAAGCCGCTGGGCGGCACGCAACGCCGCCTTGGTCAGCACCGCGCCGGCCTGTGGGTTCGGAGGGATTTGAGGCGCAAGACTCATGGCGATCATCCTTTCATGTGAAATTATATGGCGATTCCATTTCAGAATGAAAGGGTCATTTCGAGACCGCGGCCCCTTTCGCCCAGCCTGCGGCACATGCCCGTTCAGGTTGCACGACCGGATCGGCGCAGTTGCCGATCACCCTTGGACCGCATAAGAGCAGGCAAGTGCCAGCTGCAAGGAACTGCGCCCGATGCATGACCAAGCCCAGGATGCGCTGCCGGACAGCAGGGACCGGCAATGGCCGCGGCTGCGGGCAGTTCTGCCCTATATGCTGGCAGCCGGTCTGTTTGCGCTGGGGCTGTGGGCGCTCTATCGGCTGCTGGCACCGGTGAATCTGGCCGATGTCGCGGCGCAGGTGCGCGCCACGCCCTGGACGACGCTGGCGCTGGCCTTTCTGGCCACGCTGGGGGGCTATCTGGCGCTGGCGGGCTATGACTGGTCGGCACTGCGCCATATCGGCAAGCCCTTGCCGGTGCCGGTGGTGCTGACCGGTGGGCTGATGGCCTATGCCTTTGGCAATACCATCGGCCTGACCGCGATTTCGGGCGGGGCGGTGCGCTGGCGGATCTATTCCGGGCTGGGGCTCGACGGCTATGATGTCGCGGCGGTCTCGACATTCGCGGCGATTTCCTTCGGGATCGCGGCGACCGTGGTGGGGCTGGGGGCATTGGCCCTGCATCCGGGCGCGCTGGCGGCAGTGCTGCCCTTTGCGCCCGCGACCATCCGCCTTGCGGCCATCGCCATCGTCCTGGCCATCGCGCTGCCGCTGGTCTGGGCCGCCGTTTCCGGACGCAGCCTGACCCTGGGCCGGTTCACGCTGCAGGCGCCCAGCCTTTCGGTGCTGGGCGGGCAGATCCTGTTCAGCCTGGGCGACATCGGCTTTTCATCGCTGACGCTTTATCTGCTGCTGCCCGCGTCCGGCATGGATTTTCTGACGTTCCTGGCCGTCTTTGCCGCGGCGACCATGGCCGGCATCGTCAGCCATGTGCCAGGCGGCATCGGCGTGTTCGAGACGGTGGTGATCGCCGCCATGCCGGCGGGCACGCCGGTGGACAAGGTCGCGGCGGCGCTGCTGATGTTCCGGCTGGTCTATTACCTGCTGCCCTTTGTCCTGGCGCTGATCGTTCTGGCACTTTACGAGGCCTGGCGCGCCGTCGGCCTCAGCAGCCCCGCCAGCGGCTTCGGCCGCATCCTGACGGCCATGGACCCGGCGCTGGGGGCGGTGGCGCCGCTGGCACCCCTGGTGCTGGCGGTGATGGTGTTCGGCTCGGGCTTGTGGATGAGCTTTTCGGCGCTGATCCCGCCGATGACCGAAGCCGCCGAGATCGCCGAGAACCTGTTCCCGCTGGCCTTCGTCGAGGGTTCGGCGCTGCTGTCCTCGGCCCTTGGGGCGGCGCTGATCGTGCTCGCCGCCGGCATCGTGCGGCGCAGCCACGGCGCCTTCTGGCTCAGCATCGCGGCGATGGCCGGCGGCATGGCGGTGTCGCTGGTGCAGGGCCCCGACTGGGAACGCGCCGGGGCGCTGGCGCTGGCCGCATCGATTCTGATGCCGTTCCGGCGGGCGTTCCAGCGACGCACCACACTGACCCACGCCGCATTGGGCCCCGGCTGGATCGTGCTGGTTGCCACCACCATCGCCGCCTTCGGCTTTCTGCTGTTCTTTGCCTACAAAGGCACACCCTATTCCTACGAATTGTGGTGGCAGTTCGCCACGGATGAGCGCGCACCGCGGGCATTGCGCGCCGGCCTGGTGGCAAGCCTGATCGTGGGCCTGGCCGCATTGTGGCTGCTGCTGCGTGCGCCCGGCTACCGGCTTGGCCTGCCCCAACCCGCCGAACTGGCACAGGCCGGCAACATCATTGCCGCAACCGATCATCCGGACGCGGGTCTTGCACTGACTGGCGACAAGGCGCTGATCTTTTCGGACGACGGTCGCGGGTTTGTCATGTTCGGCGTCGCAGGTCGATCCTGGATCGCCTATGGTGGCCCGGTCGGGCCGGCCGATGCCGCGGGCGAGGCCGCCCAAGCCTTTACCGACGCGGCCTGGCGCGCCGGCGCGCGTCCGGTCTTTTACGAGGTCGGGGCCGAACACCTGCCCCTGATGCTGGAACTTGGCATGGTCCTGCACAAGATGGGCGAAGAGGCGGTTGTTGATCTGGCCGATTTTTCGCTGAACGGGCCCGGGCGCAAGCGACTGCGCGCCGCCCATGCCCGTGCGTTGCGGGACGGCCTGACGCTGGACATCGTCGCGCCACCCCACGATCCTGCGCTGATCCTGCAATTGCGCAGCATTTCCGATGACTGGCTGCAAACCAGGCAGACACGCGAGAAGGGATTTTCGGTCGGCCGGTTCGATGCCGCATGGCTGGGGCGTTGGCCATTGGCGCTGGTGCGCCAGAACGGTCGCATCGTTGCCTTTGCCAACGTGCTGATCACCGACAGCCGCGCCATGGCCTCGATCGACCTGATGCGCCATTTGACGACCGCGCCGCCCCCCACGATGGAGTTCCTGTTCACCGAGCTGATGCTGCGGCTGAAGGCGCAGGGTTATCGGGCGTTTTCGCTGGGGATGGCGCCGTTGTCGGGGCTTGTGCCCGAACGCAGCCGCCGGCTGTGGGATCGGTTTGGCGCCCTCATCTATCGACACGGCGGGAATTTCTACAATTTTCAGGGTTTGCGCGCCTTCAAGGACAAGTTCCAGCCCGACTGGCGCCCACGCTATCTGGCCGCACCCTCGGCCGCGCCGCCCCTGCTGACCCTGGCCGATGTCGCGCGACTGATCGGTGCCCGAACCGATGACCGCAACACGCGCCGGGCATGAGAAATCGCGCCTGCGGCACCTTGCCCCCTGCCCTTCACCGTTCCGGCCGCTGGCAGAATGTGCAGCTGTCATGTCGATCCTGCGCTGATCCGAAGCATGCTTCGGCTCTGTCTCGGCAGGTTCTGGCGTAGGGTTGGGGCGCGCCTTCTCTCGGATAGTCCGGCGCGGGGTCCGCGTTCTGGCAATGAATCGCTGATCCGCCCGGTCATGGCCGGTCACCATGCTCCTGTATGGCTTGCCCTGGCGCCCCGTGGAAGGACCGCCTGGGCCGAGGCGTCAGGGACCGCCCCCCGCCAAGCCTTGTGCCCCGCCAGACAAGGGCTCAAGACCACCAGGAACCCGGCAGCTCGCAGGCGGGCAAAGAAAGACGATCAGTCCGAGGGCTGAAAGACAAAGGGCGAGGCAGCCTCGAAACTGGCCGAGGATTCGCCTGCAAGGATGCGCTGCATGTCGGTCCCCAGATCCAGCTTCACTACCGGCGCGCCTTCCGACAGGTCCAGCTTTGCCAGATCGACCCAGAAGACGCTGGGCGATGTCACTGACTCGACATAATAGCGCCGATCACGCTGGTCCGCCACGACGCGCCAACGGGTGGTAGACAGGTTCGGCTGATCGGCAATGCTGATGCCCCAGGGGACGGAGACCTGCCTGATCACGCTGAACACCGAAGCCGCCGCCACGCGAGGATCTGCACTTTGCTCCACAGCATTTATGTAGAAGCTGGCACGCACAAAGCGGTCGGTGGCGCGGACGGTGCCAGGCATGAACTCGCGCGGGTTCACCCCCTGCCAGTATTCGCGGATTGCAAGCTGTCGCTCATATGTCGGCTCGTTGGTCATCACCTGATAGCTGCGGTCATGCCAGATCACCATTTCGCCATCGACGAATTCGATGATCGCGCTGTCCCCGGTCGCATCCGACATCGAGACATGGACGGTTGCGGCCTTGCCCGGCGGCCCGACCGGAACCTCGCCGCCCTGGACCAGAACCGGGTTGGCGCGCAGGTCGGCCACCGCCTCGGCCACGGTGCCGTAGCGGTCAAGCAGATACTGCGGAAAGACCGAAAGCGAGATGCGTGGCGTCACGCCATCATCCTCGGGATAGGTCGCCTCGACTTCCCACAGCAGGTTCACGACCAGGCCCGCTTCATTCATGCCGTCGGCGGTCGCGATGTCATAGCCAGATACCACCAGGCTGCCGTATTTTGCCGTCCATTCTGCCGAACGCTCGCCCGCCGCGCCATCGCGCGCCATGCCCCGCGGAAAAGCCCAGAGATTGCTGACCATCGGCATTTTCCAGTCCATGCTGCGCCCGGTCAGGATGCGCCCCTCGGGGCCAAGATAGACGGCCCGGGTGCAGGCTTGGGCCACTGGGGCCGCGGCCATGATGACCGTCGCAGCCATGGCGACCGCAGTTTGCACAAAGCCATACATTCGGACCTCGCGACGCCTGTGGAACAAACGACTTGCCTCGGTCGCCATTGCCGCTGTGAACTTGCCGCGCGAAAGCGCCAGGCAGCACCGGCGATCAGGCGGCTTATCTTTGCGTCGATCTCTTGGCATGTCCAGCACCGCCGAGCGGTTGGCTCACGCAATGCACAAGGCGATAGGTTTCGATGGCGATCATGTGCGGCGCCGGAAAGGCTGCTCGCGCCGAGGTTATGGGACCGGGCGATTGCTCTGACGCGCAGGCATTGTTTTGAGCCACAACCAGCCGCGACGCGACCCGGACCGCTGACCAGATTGCCGATGCCCGGCGTCCCCTCACAACGGTATCCACATCGTTGAGCCGTATTCTGGCTGCAGACTGGCGAAGGTAAATCATCTCCCCATGCTGATTTCACCACATGCTCGGCTGCCAGGGGCGCAACCACCTGCGCCCGATCTGATCGCCTGTGCGCATCCGCGACGAGGGAACGAGCAAACTGTTCTGATCTGGTAGACGTCCGCCTGGCTGCCACCCTGCTTCGGATCATCGATCCGCCGGGCCAGTTCCGATGGCGAACCGGGCAAGGGTTCGACGTGGGGGGCCGCGATGTCGGTCTCGGCGCAGGAGTTGTCGAACCTGGTCTGCCTGGTCGATTTCAACGATTAACAGGCCGATGGCCCCTCGACCCAGATGCTGACGGCCGAGCGGGTGGCCGACAAATGGGCAGCTTTCGGCCGGCACGTCCTGCGCATCGACGGCAACGACATCGCAGCCATCCGCACGGCCTTTGACACCGCCCGCGACCATCCGGGCCCCCAGCCCAGCGCGATCATCTGCTACACGATGATGTGCAAGGGCCTGCCCTTTCTGGAGACGCGCGAGATCACACATTTCATCCGCGTCGAGCCTAATGCATGGGGCCACGCGCGGCGACCTCGGCCTTGGTCGCCTCGATTTCGGCCGAGGGTTACGATACGGTGGCGGCCCCCTGCGGACACGCGCTTGTCGATCTGGCCCACCGCGATCCGCGCATCCAGGGCCTTTCGGCGGATCTGGCGAAATACACCGACATGCACATATCGGCGCGGGCGATGCCCGAGCGGTTTCACAAGATGGGCATGGCCGATCAGCTTCTGATGTCCGCCGCTGCCGGTCTGGCATGCAGGGGCTTCATGCCCTTTGCCACGACCTATGCGGTCTTTGCCAGCCGCCGCGCCTGTGACTTCATCGCCATCGCCGCAGAAAACCTGCCCGTCTGTATCTGCTGCCCCTGGCGGGCCTGACGACGGGCTACGGCCCCAGCCATCAGGCGCTCGAGGATCTCTCGATCATTCGCGGCCTGCCCAACATGACGATCGTCGACCCCTGCGATGCCACGGACATTCAGGGCATGTTCCGGGCCTTGACGGTGCATACCGGCCCCGACCATACGCGCCTGCTGCGCGGCAAGGCTCCCGACGTGATCCGCCGCCACAAACCCGATTACCGCTTCCAGTTGGCCGGGCACAGATGATCCGCTAAGGCGGCGACGTGCCGGTCGTCTCGACCGGGATCATGGCGATACGGGCGCGGGACGCGGCCGAGCGGCTGGCTGCGGACGGGATCGGCGTGGCGGTCCTGCACGTGCCCACGAGCAAGCCGCTGGACCGCGACACGATCCTGACCACGGCAGCCAAGGGCCGCCTGCTGGTCGCGGTCGAGAACCACACCATGATCGGCGGTCGGGGCGAGGCGGTCGCCGCCACGCTGATACAGGCCGGCGTCAAGCCGCGCTTCCGCAGGATCGGGCTGCCCGGCGAATTCCTCGAAGCCGGCGCGCTGCCGACGCTTCACGACATCCATGGCCTCTCGGTGGATCGGGTGGTCGCGACGATCCGGGGCGGCTCTAAACCCCAATGACAGCAGAAAAGCCCATGGAGCTTCTTGACGGAAAGACAGCGATTATCACCGGCGTGGACTATACGGCAGGCTTCGCGGCGGCGGTGAACCCGTAGTGCTCGACCATCTCGGTGCTGATCCCGCCATCCATTCCGCTGAGCCTCTAGGGTCTTGTGGCGAATGTCTCGATCATTGACTGGTCGCGGCGGGCATCCTGCCGGGCGTGCCGCCGGGGCTTGGCCTGTTCGGCTGCGTCTGGCGGGCGGCCCGGCGCCGCGACCTGCCCCGCGCGCCGCTGGTAAGCGGCTTTGACGCCTTCCGCCGTCAGATTCTGATGGCCATTCCGACCCTGCTGATCCTCGTCTTCGTGATCGGCACGCTGTGCCTCGGCATGGCCATCCCGACCGAGTTCAGCGTCATGGCGGACGCCTACGCATTGGTGATCGGCGGTCTGATCTATCGCGACCTCACCCTGCGGGCGATCTGGAGTGCCTTGATCGAGACGGCGGTGATGACCGGCGCGGTGATGCCGATCACCATGACCTCGTCCGCGTTCCAATGGCTGCTGACGGCCGAGCGCGTGCCGCAGAACCTGGCCATCCGGGTCACGGCGACGATCAGCGGGCCCTGGACGATCATCATGGCGCTGAACCTGGTGATTCTGGTCATGGGTGCTTTTCTGGATCCTCTGGCCGCGATCCTGCTGCTGGGTCCGCTTTTCATGGGCATCGGTCAGGCGATCGGGCTGGACCCGGCGCAGCTGGGGCTGATGATGGTCGTGAACCTGCTCATCGGGCTTTACACCCCAATGCAGCAGCCCAGCCCCGTCAGACAGGCCCGCGCCTCGGCCTCATGTTGGCGGGCGCGGGCAGCGATCCAGTCGGCAATGCGCGCGACGATTCGCCAATTCATGTAGCGCGGCGGGCAAACCATCCAATAGACAGAGAAATCGATCACCTGGAATTCCGTAGACAGCGGCACCACATCCCCCGCAGGATATCGGCCAAATGCAGATTGACGCTGTGCAGCGCGACGCCCATCCCCTGCCGCGGCAGTTCCAGCACATCGAGGATTGGTCGAAGGCCATCGCATAGGTCGGGGCCGGCAGGTCGATCCGCGTCATGACCGCCAAAGATCCCACCGGAACTGCGCCTTGACGCTGGCGATCAGCGCGGCATGACGCAGCTGCGAGACCGGATCGTCCTAAATCGCCCGCAAGCGCGCCAGATAATCGGGGCTGCACATCGGCATGATCAGATCATGCATGACCCGCGTGACCGACAAGCCAGCCCATTCGCCATGACCATAGCGCAAGCCGAAATCCACGTCCTTGGTGTCAAAGGCGGTGAAATCCTGCGTTGCATCGCCCCGGATCGCCCAGCCGGGATTGGCAGACAGGAAAGCCGCCGACCCGTGGCCCCAGCCAGCGCACGCCGAAACTGGGGCTGACGCGGAGGATCAGATTTCGCAGATCACGCTGACTTGTGAACGCGCCCCGCGCATTGCGGATCGCGCAAAATGCCTTGGGTGGCGGTCTGGAACTGGGTCTCGCCTTCCTGCTGCAGGACCAGCTTGCGACGCTCGCGCCGGAACAGGCGCACGCCGAACTGCCCCCCGATCAGACGCAGCCGCGCCGACAGTGCGGGTCCGGGCGACGGTCTCGAACTATTCGACGGCCTTGATGTCGAGATCGCGCATGAAGCGGAATACCTGCATTTGCCCGGCTGGCCAACGACAGATCACCGGGGCTTCTGCTTCAGCCGATCCGCTCCATTTCCAGCGCCTTGAGAAAGCGCCATGCTCGTTTGGGTCCGGCCATGACATTGAGGTAGTAGAGTTCGATCCCGTGGGGTGCGCCGCAGGGGTGGTGGCCGCGGGGCACCAGGACGACGTCGTGATTTCGGACCGCCATGACCTCGTCGAGGCTGCCGTCGTCAGTATAGACACGCTGGATCGCCCAGCCATCGGCGGGGTTCAGGCGGTGGTAATAGGTCTCTTCTAGATAGGTGATGCGGGGGAAGTCGTCCTCGTCATGGCGGTGACTGGGATAGGAGGACCAATGCCCCGCCGGGGTGAATACTTCGGTGACCAGCAGGCTGTCGCAGAAATCCTCGGCCTCCATGGCGATGTTGTTGATCCAGCGGGTGTTCGTGCCCTCGCCGCGCTGCGTCAGGGTGATGCCCTCGGGGCCGATCCGCCGCGCCTCATGCCGGCCATGGCCGGGCGCGGAACAGACCGCGATGGTGCAGTCGGTCACTGCCTCGGCGGCCCAGTCCTGACCGTCCGGCACATAGAGACAATGCGGCGGCGTCTTCTCGAATACATCCATCCGCTCGCCAAGCACGCCCCAGTCGCGCCCTGCCGCGCGGAACGCGGCCTTGCCCTCGACCATGACCAGGATCACCTCGCGTGCGCCCGTCGCGGCACTGACGCGCTCGCCCGCGCGCAACCGGTGCAGCGCAAAGCCCACATATCGCCAGCCCGCGCTTTCGGGCGTGATCCGATGCATCTCGCCATGCGCCCCGAAAGGCCGCCTCAACAGTTCCGGCATACCTGCCTCCTTCCGACCAAACCGTCGCGACGGCCCCATCGAGGGGCCGGCGCGCCGGTCGGGGCAATGCCCCTCCATCCCCAGCCCGAACCGCAGCGCACAGGATCCGGGCTTCTTCTTCATCCAGGGAACCCGATGCCCCCGGAACGGCCTCATTGCCCCGGCTGGGGCGGCACGGCCGCCTAGGCGGTGACGGACCTGTCCAGCCCCGCCGCCCGCGCGGCCTCCTTCAGCGCCTTCAGCCCCATCGCCTGGTAGTAAAGGGGGTCGCGCAGGACTGGGTCCTGCTCGGCCTCGATGACCAGCCAGCCCTGATAGCCCACCTCGGCCAGGATCCCCAGCAGCGGCACGAAGTCGATTGCCCCCTCCGGATCGCCCGGCACGGTAAAGGCGCCCGCCAGCACGCCCTGCAGAAAGGACAGCCCCTCGGCCCGCACCCGCTCGGTCACCGGGCGGCGGATGTTCTTGGCGTGGAAATGCGCCACCCGACCCGCATGGCGGCGCAACACCGCCTCGGGGTCGCCACCGCCAAAGGCGCAATGCCCCGCATCGAACAGCAGATGCGTGGCAGGACCGGTCGCGGCCATGAAGGCGTCGATCTCGTCTGGGCTCTCGACCACGGTGCCCATGTGGTGGTGATAGGCTAGCGTGATGCCCTGTCCGGCCAGCCAGGCCGCGAAGGCCTCCATCTTCGCACCAAAGGCGGCCATCTCGTCCGCGCTCAGCCGCGGCCGGTCGTTGACCGCCTTTGCCGGATCGCCATGCACCGTGTTCGAGCATTCGCAGACGATGCAGACGCGACAATCATTCGCCTTGAGCTTGGCCAGATGCGGCTGTACGGCCGCGATCTCGTCCTCGACCGAGCGCACGAGCAGATGCGTCGAATACCAGCCCGAGATGAAGCGCAGCCCGTATTCCGCCAGAAGCGCCTTCAGCGCCTGCGGATCATCCGGCCAGCGGTGGCCGTTCTCGATCCCGTCAAAGCCGATCTCGCGTCCGGCCTGGCGCAGGATCTGCTCGGTCGGGATATGGGCGCCGATGCTCTGGTCGTCGTCATTGGCCCAGGCAATCGGGTTGGTGCCGTAAAGAATCATGGTCGTGCCTTCAGTTGATCAGGATTTGCCGGGCGACGTGGTCCAGATAGCGGGCATAGGCCTGCGGCGAGCCGCCGGTCGCGGGAACGGCCACGTCCCACCAATGGCCCGCCCCCTCCAACCCGTCGCCGGGGCCGGGACGGGCGGTGGTCTCGATGACGATGACGGTGGGAATGTCGCGGCCCCGCGCGGCGGCAACCTCTGCCTGCAGCGCAGCCAGATCGGCAGCCTTCACGGCATGCGCCCCCATGCTGGCGGCATGGGCGACATAGTCGATCTGCGGCTGCGCCTCGATGCGGCAGTCTACATACATGTTGTTGAAGGGCGCCCCACCGGAATGGGCCTGCAGGCGGTTGATACAGCCGTAGCCGCGATTGTCTGTCAGGATCACGGTAAAGGGGATGCGCCGCATAACCGCCGTCGCCAGCTCGCTGTTGGCCATCATGTAGCTGCCATCGCCCACAAAGCACAGAACCTCGCGGTCGGGCCGGGCGAGCTTCAGCCCCATCGCACCCGCGATCTCATAGCCCATGCAGGAATAGCCGTATTCCATGTGATAGCCGTGCTGGCTGGCCTGCCAGAGCAGCTTCAACGCGCCGGGCATCGTGCCCGCCGCGCACATGGCGATGCCCTCCGGGGCCGCGCGCTGCACGGCGCCGATTACCTGCGCATCCGTCGGCAGGCCGTCGGACGCAGCGGCACAATGAGCATCGACCGCCGCCAGCCAGGCCGTCCGCGCCTTAGGGTCGGCCGCGTCGAACCGCAGGCCCTGCAGCGCGCCGCCAAGCGCCTCCAGCGCCACGCGTGCATCGGCGACAAGGCTCACCGCCCCGTGCTTGCCCGCGTCATAGGCCGCCACATTGATGCCAAGGATCTTCGCCTTCGGAAACAGCGTCCGCGAGCCGGTGGTGAAGTCCTGCAGCCGGGTGCCCACAGCGATCACCAGATCGGCCGCCTGCGCCGCCGCGTTCGCCGCCGCCGAACCATCGACCCCCGCCGCCCCGAAGTTCATCGGGTGCGACTGCGCCAGGGCCGATTTGCCCGCCTGCGTCTCGATTACCGGGATGTTAAGGCTGCTGGCGAACTCGCCCAACACGTCCTCGGCGCCGGAATAGATCACCCCCCCGCCGCAGACGATGATCGGCGCCCTGGCCGCCCGGATCATCGCGACCGCCTCGGCCAGTTCCGCCGCATCTGGCACAGGCCGGCGGATGCGCCAGACGCGCGGCGCAAAGAACGCCTCGGGCCAATCGTAGGCCTCGGCCTGCACGTCCTGACAGAAGGCCAGGCAGACCGGCCCGCATTCCGCAGGGTCGGTCATCACCCGCATGGCGCGCGGCAGCGCGGTCAGCAGATGCTCGGGCCGGGTGATCCGGTCGAAGTAACGCACCACGGGGCGAAAGCAGTCATTCGCGCTGACCGTGCCATCGCCAAAGGACTCCACCTGCTGCAATACCGGATCAGGGCGGCGGTTGGCAAAGACGTCACCGGCGATGAACAGCACCGGCAGCCGGTTCACATGCGCCAGGGCCGCCGCCGTCACCATGTTCGTGGACCCCGGCCCGATCGAGGCCGTCACCGCCTGAGCCCGCCGCCGCGCCTTGCCTTTGGCAAAGGCGATGGCGGCATGGGCCATGGTTTGCTCGTTCTGGCCCCGCCAGGTCGGCAGGGCATCGCCGATTCCGTGCAGCGCCTCGCCAAGCCCCGCCACATTGCCATGACCAAAGATCGCCCAGACCCCGTCGATGAAGCGCTCGCCCCCTTCCGTCATCTGCACCGAGAGCCAGCGCACCATTGCCTGCGCCGCCGTCATCCGCACCATGCCCGTCATCCGCGCCTCCGCCGCTGCTTCGTTGTCCAGATATCCCCTCGGGGGGACGCCGCAGGAGAGGGGGGCAGCGCCCCCTGCCCCGGCCAGATCGTGCGCGCTCATGCCGCCACCTGTGCCGCCGCGCGGGCCGTGTCCCAGATGTCGCATAGCCGACGATAGCGCGCCGCCATCTCTGCCACGGCCGCCGCGTCATCCATCCGCCCGGCTAGCCATTCCCGCGCCACCGCGCCAAAGATCGTCCGACCGACCGCAAAGCCCCGCACCAGCGGAAACCGCGCCGCCACCGCGAAACTGGCCGCCAGTTCGGCCTCGGGCGCGTCCAGCCCCAGAACGACAATGCCGCGTGTGTTGGAGTCATGCGCCTCGATGGCCGCGATCGCCTTGGCCCAGGCCGTCGCGCTGGTCAGCGGCTCCAGCTTCCACCAATCGGGATAAATTCCAGCCGCATAGAACTGCGCGATCAGCACCGCGGTCGTATCCTCATCGACCGGCCCGGCCTTGGAGGGGATGATCTCCAGCAGGAAATCCAGCCCGTTGCGACGCGCGGCGGTGTAAAGCCGCAGCACCGTCGCCTCCTGCTCGGCGCGCAGCGCGGGATCATCGTCGGGGTGAGCAAAACACAGCACCTTGACCACGTTCTCACGCGCCCACTCGCCCAAACCCCCGCAATCGGGGCCCAGCTGCGGCTCCAGCGCCAGGGGCCGCGATCCGGGCCATTCGGCGGGCCGCCCGATCCACAGCCCCGTCCCGCTGGCCGCATGCAGCGCCGCCCGCCCGATACGATCGTCACAGAGGATCCCATACCCCCCCTGCCCGTCCTGCACGGCCAGCGCCGCCTCCAGGCACAGCCGCTTGAAGGCCCCGCCCCTCTCGGGCGTATATCCCTCCATCTCCTCCAGCTGCATCCGGTGGTCAAAGGCAAAGACCCGCATCGTGGTCCAGTCGCCGCCCATCCTTCCCTGCCGGTTGGTGGCCCAATGCACCTGCTCCAGCGCCGCGTCGTTGCGCAGATCGGCCCGCACAACGCCGCGCTCCAGGAAAAAGCGCAGTTCCTCCAACGACGGATAGGCGGGCGTGCAGCCATGGCGGCTGACCGCCAAGGCGCCGCAGGCATTGGCATATTCCAGCGCGCGGGGCCATGGCGCGTCCTCCAGCCAGCCCTTCAAGAGGCCCGAGAAGAACCCGTCCCCCGCGCCCAGCACGTTGAAGACCTCGATGGGAAAGCCCGGCCCCTGCTGGCCGCTCTCCCACCCCTCGATCGCGCCTTCGAAGGCCACCGCCCCCGCAGCCCCCCGCTTGCAGACCAGCACGGCGTCGCTGATCGCGCGCACGGCGCGCAGCGCCGCCAGCGTGTCGGTAGTGCCGCCGGCGATGTGAAACTCCTCCTCGGTGCCCACGATCAGGTCAAACAGCGGCAGCGTCGCCTGCAACCGCGCGGTGACAGTGGCGCTTTCGACAAAGCGGCTCTCGCCCGCGCCATGGCCAGCCACGCCCCAGAGGTTCGGGCGATAGTCGATGTCCAGCGCCGTCCGCGCCCCATGCGCCCGCGCCAGGGTCAGCGCGCGCATCACCGCGGCCTCGGTCCGGGGATGGCTCAGATGCGTGCCGGTCGCCAGAACGCAGCGCGTATCCGCGATCAGCCCCTCGTCGATATCGGCCTCGGACAGGGCCATGTCGGCGCAATTCTCGCGATAGAAGATCAGCGGAAAGCTGTCCTGATCGCGGATGCCCAGGATCACCAGCGCGGTCAGCCGCTCGGGGTCGGTTGTCACGCCGCGCACGTCGACGCCCTCGCGGATCAGCTGCTCGCGGATGAAGCGGCCCATATGCTCATCCCCCACCCGGGTGATGACCGCCGACCGCAACCCCAACCGCGCTGTCCCGCAGGCGATATTGGTGGGCGAGCCGCCGATATACTTGGCGAAGGAGCCCATATCCTCCAGTCGCCCGCCGACCTGCTGGCCATAAAGATCGACGCTGCTGCGGCCGATGGTGATCACGTCAAGCCTTTTCATGCGCCCTCCAGGGAAACGGGGCGACCGGCGCTGGTCGCCATGGCGTGGATGATCCGTTCGATCTGCAGACCGGCGGCGAAATCGGGTTCGCAGGGGGCTGTGCCCTGAATCGCGCGGATCAGGTCGCGGCACTCCACCACCTTCTGTTCGTTGAAGCCGAAGCCATGCCCCGGCGCGGGGCAGAAGGCCGCGAAATCCGGCTGGTCCGGTCCGGTGACATGGCGCGTGAATCCCGCATCGCCCGCCCGGTGGACCCACAACTCGTTCATATGCTCCTGGTCAAAGACCAGTGTCCCGTTTGACCCATGGATCTCCCACTGCAAGCGGCATTTGCGGCCTCGCGCTACGCGTGACGTGGCGAACGATCCCTGCGCGCCGCTGACAAAGCGGATCAGGGCCAGGGCGCTGTCTTCATTCTCGACCGCGCGGGGGCCTTCGGGGGACGGGCGCGTGGGGACGGCGATCTGGGTCATGGCGGTCAGTTCGGCCACCGGGCCCATCAGCGCAACCATGACGCTGACCAGATGGCAGCCCAGATCGCCAAGCGCGCCCAGACCGCCCCCCTGATGCGTCATGCGCCAAGACCAGGGCAGGGATGGATCGGCCGAATAATCCTCGTCATAGACGCCGCGAAAGGCCAGGGGCCGCCCGATCACCCCATCCGCCACCATCGCGCGGGCCGCCTGAAAGGCAGGGCTGCGCAGATAGTTATAGCCCAGCAGCGTCACCTGACCGGGATGCGCGGCGGCCAGATCCGCCATGGCCCGCGCATCCTCCAGCGTCAGCGCCATGGGCTTTTCCAGCCATACATGCTTGCCCGCGCGCAGGGCCGCCTCGGCCATGGGGCGGTGCAGACCGTTGGGCGTGGTGATGCTGACCACATCCACGGCCGGATCAGAGACCGCCGCCTGCCAGTCGCCCGTGGCCCGGGCAAAGCCCCAGGCCCGCGCCACATCGCCCGGCGCCACCGCATCGGCCAGTATCTCCAGGCGCGGCGGCGTGCCACCGAAGGCCGTCGCCACGTTGCGCCAGGCCATGGCATGGCATTTTCCCATGAAGCCTGTGCCGATCAGAGCCACGCCCAGGGACATCAGATCGTCCCCCCCAGGCTGCTTTCCAGCGCGGCCAGTTCCTGCCCGCCGGCCATCAGGTCCTGCAGCTCGGCGGCGTCGATCTGGCCCCTCTCGGCGGTGCCCAGGGTCTGGCCGCGGTTCAGCACCGTGAAGCGGTCGCCCACGGCCAGCGCGTGGCGCACATTGTGGCTGATGAACACGACCCCCACCCCCTGCGCCCGCACCCGCGCAATGGTAGCCAGCACGTTCGCGGTCTGGCGCACGCCAAGCGCGCTGGTCGGCTCGTCCAGGATCAGCACCTTGGCGCCGAAATGCACGGCCCGCGCGATGGCCACCGTCTGGCGTTCCCCGCCCGACAGCGTGCCCACCGCCTGATCGGGGGCGCGCAGGTTGATACCCATCTGGCGCATCTTCTCCATCGTGATGCGGTTCGCGGTCTCCAAATCGAAGCGCTTGATGAAGCGGCCTTTCGTCGGCTCGCGGCCCATGAAGAAATTGCGCGTGACGCTCATCAGCGGGATCATTGCCAGGTCCTGGAATACCGTGGCGATGCCCGCCTCCATCGCTTCGCGCGGGCTGTTGAAGGCCATCGGGCGGCCCTCGAAGGTGATCGTTCCCTCGGTCGGCTTGTGCACGCCCGACATGGTCTTGATGAAGGTCGATTTCCCCGCGCCATTATCGCCCAGAAGGCAATGGCACTCGCCGGGACGCACGTCGAAGGTGACGCCGTTCAGGGCGATCACATTGCCGAAATGCTTCTTGATGTTCTCCATCCGGATGATCGGTTCGGACATTTCAGCGCTCCCCCGTCACACGCTTGCGGATGGCGTTGTTGAAGACCACGGCCAGCAGCAGCATCGCCCCCAGGAATACCTGGAACCAGTCCTGGTCGAACCCGGTATAGGTCAGCCCGATCGTGACCATGCCGAAGATGATCGCCCCGAAGAAGGCCCCGATGGCGGACCCGTAACCCCCGGTCAGCAGGCAGCCCCCGATGACGGCGGCGATGATCGCCTCGAATTCCTTCATGAAGCCACGGCGCGCATCGGTCGATCCGGTGTCGATCACGGTGATGATCGCGACCAGCGCCGCCGCGCAGGCGGTCAGCATGAAGAGCGACAGCTTGACCCGCCGCACCGGCACGCCGGAATTGCTGGCGGCGTGGCGGTCGCCTCCGGTCGCGAAGATCCAGTTCCCCGCAGGCGTCCGCAGCAAGACGAAGGTTGCCACAAGCGCAAAGCCCACGAACCACAAGATCGAGACCGGCACCCCCGGCACGGCAGGCGCCCCCGAGGCCAGTTTGGCGATCCAGCCCTGTTCGGCCATCCAGCGGAACAGCCCGCCAAAGGCATGGCCCGAAAAGATCGGCGCCAGCCAATCGCCCGCCACCGCGTCGCGCACGCCGCGCAGCTGGGTCGCGCCGCCGGTGAAAACCTTGAGCCCAACCAGTGAGGCGCCGCGAAGGATGAGCAGGAAGGCCAGCGTAACGATGAAGCTGGGCAGCCCGGTGCGCAGCACGATCATCCCGTTGAGAGCCCCCACCAGCGCTGCAAAGCCGAAGGTCACCGGGATCGCGACGATCAGCGGCAGGCCCATGCTCACGACAAGCACGCCGAAGATCATGCCTGCAAAGGCCACCATCGAGCCGATGGACAGGTCGAATTCTCCGCCGATCATCAGCATGGCGGCAGCGATCCCCAGGATGCCAAGCTGGGCGGCAGGCGTCATGAAGTTCATGACCCCGGCCAGCGTGAACATGGCGGGACTGGCCGTAACCATGAAGAAGATTGTGACAAGGATCACGCCGCCAACCGCGCCCAGTTCGGGGCGTTTCATCAGGCGCGTAACGAAGGATTCGGTCTTGATCCGCTCGTCGGCGGAGAGGTTGGCGCTGTCGGCCATGGGTCTGTTCCCCCTGCTATCTGGTAAGGGGGGCGGGCGCCTTGCCCGCCCCGCCGGATCAGCGGATTCCCTTCGCGGACAGTTCGATCACCTGCGCGGCGCTGTCCTTGCCCACAAGATTCGGACCCGAGGGCACATCGCCGGCCGGCATCAGCCCATAGCGGGCTTTCAGCGCGAGGAAGACGACGGGCAGGTAGCCTTGCAGATATTGCTGCTGGTCGATGGCAAAGGTCGCCTTGCCGTCGGCCACCGCCTGAAGGAAGCCCGCCGACAGATCGAAGCTGGCGATATGCACGTCGTCGCGGCCAAGCGCCTCGACAGCGGCGACGGTCGGCTCGCCGGCAAGGCTGGCGCCAAGGGCAAGGATCGTATCAATCTCGGGGTCCGCCTCCAGCGCAGCACGGACACGCGACTGCACCTCGGTCGGGTCGTTTTGGGTCGGGACCACCTGCACAGGATGGCCGAAGCCCTCGGCAAAGCCCGCGCAGCGCTGATCCAGCGAGACGTTGCCGACCTCGTGGTTGACGCAGATCCCCTTGGTGCCACCGAGCTCGGCCAGACGCCGGCCTGCGGCCACGCCCGCGTCATGTTCCGACTGGCCGACATGCAGCAGAACGCCCATTTCGCCGGCCACATCGCCGCCCGAATTCATCGAGATCACGGGTATCCCCGCCTCGACCGCGCGACGGATCGACGGCCCAAGCGCATCGGCATCGGGGATCGACACGACCAGCCCGTCGGGCTTCTGGTTCACGGCGGCGTCGATCAGCTGGCTCATCGCCACCATGTCAAAGACCTCGGGGGCGCGGAAATCGACGCTTGCGCCGGTATGTTCGCCCGCAAGCGCCGCGCCGTTCTTGACGACCGACCAGAAGGGGTCGTTCGCCTGGCCATGGGCCACGACGATGATGTTCTGCGCCATAGCGGGCGCGGCAAAGGCCATCAGCGCGGCGGCTGCGGCGGCGACGGCGGTCTTGAGCTTGGTCATGTATGTCCTCCCAGGTTGTCACTGGCCGCCCTCTCCCGTGGGCAGCCATCCTGCGCGGCATTGCGCGCGGATCGGTCGGCCCGCCCATGCCGGGGCGGGCTGACCCCTCAGCCCAGCATGTCGGGCGTCAGGGAAATCGTGGTGCCGGTCGCCAGCGACCGGGTCGCGGCCTCTGCGCAGGCCAGCGCGGCCACCCCCTCGCGCAGCGTGACCGGCATGGGCCGGCCCTGCGTCACCGCATCAAGAAAGGCCTGCCATTCGATCTGATAGGCCCGCATGTAGCGTTCGAGGAAGAAATGCAGTGGCTTGGCGGCCACAGCGCCGTCGGCGGTCAGGGCCTCGACGGTGTTTTCCAGCACGTTGCGCGCCGAAAGCAGGCCCTTTTCGCCCAAGATCTCGACCCGCTGGTCATAGCCATAGGCGGCGCGGCGCGAATTCTTGATGACGGCGATGCGGCCATCGCCCCAGACCATCGTGACGGCGGCAGTATCGACATCGCCCGCCTCGCCTATCGCCGGATCGACCAGCGCCGCACCATGCGCCGTCAGCCGCGCGGGCGGGCCGCCAAACAGCCAGCAGGCCATGTCGAAATCGTGAATCATCATGTCGCGGAACAACCCGCCCGAGACCTTGACGTATTCGACCGGAGGCGGAGCGGGATCGAACGAGGTGATCGACAGCAGCTCGCCCTTGCCGATGCGCCCCTGATCGAACCCGGCCTTGAGCGCCGCGAAATTCGGATCGAAGCGGCGGTTGAAGCCGATCATCACCGGGCGGCCCGTGGCCTCGGCGGCGGCCAACGTGGTCAGGGCGCGTTCAAGCGACAGGTCCACCGGCTTTTCGCACAGGACCGCCTTGCCGGCCTGCGTGGCGCGGATGATCAGGTCGGAATGGGTGTCGGTCGAGGTGGCAATCAGCACCGCGTCGATGGCGGGATCGGCGATGATCTGATCGACGCTGCGCGCGGCGGCGCCGATCCGCGCGGCCAGAGCCTCGGCCGCTTCGCGGTTCACATCGGCCACGGCCACGACACGGCTGTCGCGCGTCGACGTCATGGATTCGGCATGGACCTGGCCGATACGGCCAGCGCCCAGCAGCGCCACATTCAGCATTCGTCTTTCCTCCGTCGAATCACTCCCTCCGGTGATCCGTTAGCGCAAATCTGCCGCGCCTTGCACGCGCGAGCAAGAAAAATCTGCACACGCGTGCAAACGCCTTTCGACAGGGGGCTGCCTGGGGTAGTCTGGGCGCATGGACGACATTCATGACAAGGGCGCGGTCACGGCCGACGATGTGGCGAATGCGGCAGGGGTGTCGCGCTGGACGGTCGCGCGGGCTTTCAAAAAGGACGCATCGATCTCGCGCAAGAGCCGCGAAAAGGTGCTGGCCGCCGCCGAGGCGCTTGGCTACGCGCCCGATCTGCTGGCCTCGTCCCTGGCCTCGGACCGGTCGAACCTTGTCGCCATCATCAACAACGATTTCAGCAATCCCCACAAGCTGGTCGTGCTGGAGCGGCTGACCCGCATCCTGTGGACACACGGCTGGGGGACGCTGCTCGTGCATATGTCCGACAGCGAGGATGCCTCGGACGCGCTGCTGGCCGCCAGCCAGCGACGGGTCGATGCGGCGGTCGTGATCGGCACCCGCTTCGACGACCGCATCCTGGGCACCGCCCTTGGTGCGCGGCGCGTGAAGAAACTGGTGATCTTCGCCCGCTACAGCCAGAACCCCAACACGCTGACCATCGCCTGCGACGACGTGATCGCCATGCGCGAGATCGCAGACCACCTGCTGTCGCGCGCCTATCGGCACCCGGTCTATCTGGCCGGTCCCGACACGCAATCGGCCAAGCTGCACCGCAAGACGACATTCACCGAATACTGGCAAGCCCGGACCGGTTTCGGCGTCCGGTCGATCCATGCCGATGCCTATGATTTCGGCGCCGCAATCGACCGCGTGACCGCCCTCTTCGCCGAGGGCGGGCCGCGCCCCGATGTGCTGGTTTGCGAGAACGACATCATCGCCATCGGCGCGATGGACGCGCTGCGCTATCGCCTCGGGCTGCGCGTGCCGCAGGACGTGGCGGTCACGGGGTTCGACGACATCCCGCTGGCCGGATCGCCCGCCTACGGGCTGACCACTTATCGTCAGCCGATCACGGCCATGACGCAACGCCTGCTTGACGTTCTGGAGGGCAGGTTGTCCAGCGACGTGCATCTGCCCGGACTTTTCGTGGCGCGCGGCTCGACCTGACGACGGCCATGCGCGGCGCGCGGGAACAAAGTGCCGCCGCGCCCGCTCATCGGCACTCACCTCAAGGAGGAGCCCAGATGGCCGACCGAACTCTCGACAAGCTGTTTCACAAGACCCGCAAGGACATCTGCTACCCCGAGCGCAAGATCGCGACCGCGCTTAGCAAGAGGGCCCGGGCCGCGCAGAACCTCGATCTCAAGGCCGCCTTCGAGACCCACGAGCAGGAGACGCAGGCCCAATCAAAGCGCCAGACCGAGGTATTCGAGGCGATAGGCAAGACCTGCGATACCATCAGAGCATCATCCCCGAGCGGCAGGATTTCATTGTCGAGTTCAAGTGTAGCCCCGCCCTTGATGCGGGCCTGCTGGCCAATGCGCAGACGGTCGAGCATTGCGAGATCGCCCGCTATGGCACGCTCGAATCCTGGACGGCGCAGCTGGGCCTGCCATATGCCGCACGTCTGCTGGACCAGATGCTGCAGGAATAGGGGCCACCGACGCGATCCTGACCTTGCTGGCCGAAACGGTGGTGAACGTCGCAGCAGAGGCCACCGAGGCCTGGCCTGATGCCGGAGAGGCGCACGCCCCTCCGGCCCATTCATTCGGCCACGCGATGACGGCGGGACGTCGCAAGGGCCCCCGCCTGATAGCCGCAATACCTCGCCGCAGTGGCGAAAATTCGATTTCCATTCCATCTCGACCGGCTGCCCTGTCGTCGGAGTCAGCAGCTTTGTGCCGCTTGCAGCCTCATGATTTAAATGGGTCGCAAGCACTGCACCGCCTGCAGTCAAGTCAACAGTTCAGAGCGTTCGGGGCCGGAGAGCCCGAACTCGGCCTTCCGGGCGAACAGCGGTGAACAGCCCCGCCCGCGCAACCCCCGAAAACAACGAAAAATCCGGCCGCAACCGAATCGGGAGAACGCTTTCGCGAGGGCAAGTGGCGGAGACGAAGGGATTCGAACCCTCGAGACGGTTTCCCGTCTGCACCCTTAGCAGGGGTGTGCCTTCGACCACTCGGCCACGTCTCCGTCGCGCGGTCTATCAGGCGAAGGCCGGGGAAAACAAGCGCAAAACGCACTCCAAAGGACTTGCACGCAAATTTCGCCCGGATCGCCAAGGCAGGAAGCGGTCCCGCATTGCCAGTGATGGGGCGCCTTGCCCCTTTCCCGCAGGCCGGTGCCAATTATACTGCCTCTCAGACAAGGTCAGGGCCGCAGCGTCGGCAGGGGGGACATCATGACCACGATTCGCGATCTTGCCGCCGCCGAGGCGATGGATCGAGCCGATCCATTGGCGCAGTTGCGCGAAGCCTTCGTCCTGACCGACGATCTCATCTATCTGGACGGCAACTCGCTGGGGGCCGCGCCCCGCGCTGCACTGGACGAATTGCGCCAGGCCGCCGAACAGGAATGGTCGCGCGATCTGATCCGCAGCTGGAATACCGCAGGCTGGTTCGACCTGCCCGTCGAACTGGGCGATCGCATCGGGCGGCTGACCGGCGCCGCGGCCGGGCAGATCGTGGTCTCGGACACCACTTCGGTCAACATCTACAAGGCCCTGCACGCGGCGGTCGGCCTGCGGCCGGATAGGCGGACCATCGTGGCGGAATCGGAAAGTTTCCCCACCGACATCTATATTGCCGAAGGCGTGCTGGCGACGGTGCCGGGCCTGCGTCTGCGCCTGGAAGGCATCGACGCGCCGCAGATCGAGGATCTGCTGGATGGGGACGTCGCCGCGGTGCTGGTCAATCAGGTCAATTACAAGACCGGCGAGCTGCGCGACATGGCGGCGGTGACGCGCCGCATCCAGGATGCCGGGGCCATCGCCATCTGGGATCTGTGCCACTCGGCCGGTGCGCTGCCGGTGGAGCTGGACGCTTGCGGCGCCGACATGGCGGTGGGATGCAGCTACAAATACCTGAACGGCGGACCGGGGGCGCCCGCCTTTGTCTATGTCGCCCACCGTCATCAGGCCCAGGCCAGCCAGCCATTGAGCGGCTGGTGGGGCCACGCCCGGCCCTTTGCCTTTGAAACCCGATACGAGGGCAGCGCCGGCATCCGCCGCTTTCAGTGCGGCACCCAGCCTATCCTGTCGCTGCGGGCCTTGAAGGGGGCGCTGTCGGTCTGGGATGGGGTCGACATGGCGCAGCTGCGCGCGAAAAGCCTGGCGTTGACCGATCTGTTCATCGAACAGGTCGAGGGCCGCTGCGCCGGGCTGGACCTGACCTTGCAGACCCCGCGCGATCACGCCCGCCGCGGCAGCCAGGTTTCTTTCCTGCACGATCATGCCTATGAGGTCATGCAGGCATTGATCGAACGCGGCGTGATCGGCGATTTCCGGGCGCCGGCAACGCTGCGCTTCGGTTTTGCACCGCTGTATCTGCGCCATGCCGACATCTGGCACGCCGCCCGCATCCTCGAGGAGGTTCTGCGCAGTGAAAGCTGGCGCGATCCGCGCCACGCGGTCAAGGCGGCGGTGACCTGACGGGTCAGTCGCCTGCCACCGGACAAAGGTGCACCGCCGTGCCCCATTCCGCACAGCGACGGGTCAGTTCGTCGGGCAGCGGCCGGTCGATGAAAATGGCGTCCAGTTCGGACAGGCTGGCGATGCGGGCGGGCGCCGGCCGATCCAGCTTGGAATGATCGGTGACCAGAAAGGCCTGGCGCGACTGGCGCAGGATGGCGCGGCTGACGCGGACCTCGGCCAGGTCGAAATCCAGCAGGTCGCCGTCATGATCCAGGGCCGAGGTGCCGATGACCGCATAATCGACCTTGAACTGTTCGAAGAACTGGGTGGTCAGCTCGCCCACCAGGCCGCCATCGGACCGGCGCAGCGCCCCACCCGCCACCATGATCTCGCAGCCCGGATTGGCCAACAGGATATTGGCCACGTTCATGTTGTTGGTGACGACGGTGATGTTGGAATGGTTCAACAGCGCCTGGGCCACGGCCTCGGTCGTGGTGCCAAGGTTCAGGATCAGGCTGCAATTGTCGGGAATGGCGGCGGCGCAGGCGGCAGCGATGGCGGCCTTGGCCTCGGCATTCATGCGGCGGCGGGCCTCGTATCCCAGATTCACGGTGCCGGCGCGGGGCACGGCACCGCCATGCACGCGTTCGAGCAGCCCTGCCTCGGCCATTTCGCCCAGATCGCGGCGAATGGTCTGCAGGGTCACATCGAAGCGCTGCGCCAGATCCTCGACCAGCACGCGCCCATCCGCGCGGGCCAGTTCCAGGATTTCGTTCTGCCGGATGCTGAGAGCCACTCTGCACCTCCTGTCGCTGATCGCATCAGTCTATGCAAATCACCCCGGCGCGCAAGCGTTCCTTGTGGCCCAACATCTGCGCGAAAATATTCGCATGCGCAGAAATTGGCGCAGAATCGAAAATCTCTTGACCGGTGCCAAGCCAGCATGCAGCCTAAGCCATCCGATCACAGCAGGTTGCCATGACCCATCTTCTTGCCATCGACCAGGGCACCACATCGTCACGCGCCATCCTGTTCGACCAGGGCTTGCGCGTCATAGCCAGCGCCCAGCACGAATTTCCCCAGCATTTTCCGACCCCGGGCTGGGTGGAACACGACCCTTCCGATCTGTGGGTGACGGTGGCGGGCACGGCGCGCGCGGTGATCGAAAAGGCGGGGATCGGCCCGGACCAGATCGCCGCCATCGGCATCACCAACCAGCGGGAAACCACCCTGCTGTGGGATCGCGCGACCGGTCAGCCGCTGCACAACGCCATCGTCTGGCAGGATCGCCGCACCGCCGACCTGTGCCAGCGCCTGCGCGACGCGGGCCATGCGGATCTGATCGCCGCGCGCACCGGGCTGCTGCTGGATCCCTATTTCTCGGGCACCAAGCTGAAATGGCTGCTGGACAATGTCGAGGGCGCTCGCGACCGCGCCCGCCGGGGCGAGCTGGCCTTTGGCACGGTGGACAGCTGGCTGATCTGGAACCTGACCGGGGGCCAGATCCATGCCACCGACGCCACCAATGCCGCGCGGACGCTGCTGTTCAACATCGTCGAAAACCGCTGGGACGAGGATATCTGCGCGCTGCTGGACATTCCGATGCAACTGCTGCCGCAGGTGCGCGACTGCGCCGATGATTACGGCATGACCCGTCCCGACCTGTTCGGCCGGCCGATCCCGATCCTGGGGGTAGCGGGCGATCAGCAGGCGGCGACCGTGGGCCAGGCCTGTTTCCAGCCCGGGATGATGAAGGCCACCTATGGCACCGGCTGCTTCGCGCTGATGAACACCGGGGCGCGGATGGTGCCCTCGACCCACCGATTGCTCAGCACCATCGCCTATCGGCTGGACGGTAAGACGACCTATGCGCTCGAAGGTTCGATCTTCATCGCCGGCGCGGTGGTGCAATGGCTGCGCGACGGGCTGAAGATCATCCGCCACGCCGCCGAGACCCAGGGCCTGGCCGAGGCCGCCGACCCGGCCCAGAATGTCATCCTGGTGCCGGCCTTTACCGGCCTGGGCGCGCCCTATTGGCGGCCGGAATGCCGGGGCGCGATCTATGGGCTGACCCGCAATTCCGGTCCGGCGGAACTGGCGCGCGCGGCGCTGGAAAGCGTGGGTTTCCAGACCCGCGACCTGTTGCAGGCGATGCAGGCGGACCTGACCATGGCAGCCGACAGCGTGCTGCGGGTCGATGGCGGCATGGCGGCCAGCGACTGGTCGATGCAGTTCCTGTCCGACATCCTTGGCGCCCCCGTGGATCGGCCGCAGGTCACGGAAACCACCGCCCTGGGCGCAGGCTATCTGGCCGGGCTGCGGGCCGGCATCTGCCCGCCCCCGGCCGATTTCGCCCGTGACTGGGCGCTTGAGCGGCGTTTCCAGCCGCAGATGCCGCCTGCCGAACGCGACGCCCGCTATGCTCGCTGGCAGCAGGCCGTGGCCGCGACCATGGCCGTGGCATGAGCGGCTTTTCCTTTGCCCTGCCGGGGCGGGTCGTCTTTGGCCGCGGCCAGGCGCAGACGGCAGCGCAGCAGATCGTGGCCTTCGGCGGGCGTGGCGTGCTGGTGCATGGCGCCGATGCCGGGCGCGCGGCCTGGCTGGTCGACGGGTTGCGGGCGCAAGGCGCGCAGGTGCTGGCCCTGCCCTGCGCGGCCGAACCCAGCCTGCCGATGCTGCAGGCCGCCCTGGCCAAGGCAAAGCCCTGGGTCGCCGACTGGGTCGCGGCCCTGGGCGGGGGCGCGGCCTTGGATCTGGGCAAGGCGCTGGCGGCGCTGATCCCGGCGCCGGGCGGGATCATGGACCATCTTGAGGTGGTGGGCCGCGGCCTGCCGCTGGCGGTGCCGCCCCTGCCCTTCATCGCGCTGCCGACCACGGCAGGCACCGGGGCCGAGGCGACGCGCAACGCCGTCATCGGCCTGCCCGATCACGGCCGCAAGGTCTCGATCCGCGACGAGCGCATGCTGCCCCGGCTGGCGATCGTCGATCCGGCGCTGACCGATCATTGCCCGCGCGCTGTCACGCTGGCGTCGGGTCTTGATGCGCTGGCCCAGGTGGTCGAGCCCTATGTCTCGATCCGGGCCAACCCCTTCACCGACGCGCTGACGATGCCGGCGATCCCGGCCGGGCTGCGGGCGCTCACCCGGTTGATGCAGGCCGAGGACGCGGGCGCGCGCGACACCATGGCCTGGGTCAGCCTGTCGGGCGGGATCGCGCTGGCCAATGGCGGGCTGGGCGCGGTGCACGGGCTGGCCGGGGTGATCGGTGGGGTAACCCCCGCCGCGCATGGCGCAATCTGCGGCGCGTTGCTGGGTCCGGTGCTGCGGATGAACCGCGACCATGCCCCCGATCCCGAGCGGCTGAGCCATGTCTGCCGCCAGATCGCCGAGGCCCTGGGCACGACCGAGGCCGAGGCGCCCGAGGCACTGTCGGCCTGGGCACGACAGGCGGGGCTGCCCGGGCTCACGGCCCTGGGGCTTGATCCATCGCGGCACGAGGCGGTGGCAGAGGCGGCCTTGTCCAGTTCCTCGATGAAGGGCAATCCGTTTGCGCCCCCCGTCGCGCTGCTGTGCCGGGCCATGGCCGAGGCCGGCTAGGCCAAGGGCTGCGACGCCGCCATTGGATAAACGCGCAGCATCGGAAAACGACGCCCCGCTGTCGCAAAATGCCCCGCCTGGCGGTCGCTCTGATTGGAAAAAGGCAGTCACCGGGGTCAGGGCACGCCCCGAGCGCAGACAGCGCCAGGGGGCTTTGCACCCGCCGGCGCCTGCGCTATCCGCAGGCGGACGGCCGGCACGCCGCTGGCATTACGACGCGGACAGCCAAGGGAGATTGGGCGATGGGCGCAGCGATCATGGACGGCAAGGCCTTTGCGGCCGGGGTGCGGCAGCGGGTGGCCGAACAGGTGGCGCGGCTGCGCACCGATCACGGCATCACTCCCGGCCTCGCCGTGGTGCTGGTGGGCGAGGATCCGGCAAGCCAGGTCTATGTCCGCAACAAGGGCATCCAGACGCGCGAGGTCGGCATGCACAGCTTCGAGCACAGGCTGCCCGCAGACACCTCGCAACAGGCGCTGATGGCGCTGATCGCGCAGTTGAACGCCGATGCGGCCGTGCATGGCATCCTGGTGCAGCTGCCGCTGCCGGCGTCGCTGGATGCCGAGGCGGTGATCAATGCCATCGACCCGAAAAAGGATGTCGACGGCTTTCACGTTCTGAACGTGGGCCTGCTGGGCACCGGACAGAAGGCGATGGTGCCCTGCACGCCGCTGGGCTGCCTGATGATGCTGCGCGACCGCCTGGGCGACCTGACCGGGTTGAACGCGGTCGTGGTCGGCCGCAGCAATATCGTCGGCAAGCCGATGGCGCAGCTGCTGCTGGGCGAAAACTGCACGGTGACCGTCGCCCACAGCCGCACGCGCGACCTCGCCGGCCTGTGCCGCAGCGCCGATATCCTGGTCGCCGCCGTCGGACGGCCGCGCATGATCCCCGGCGACTGGATCAAGCCCGGCGCCACGGTGATCGACGTGGGCATCAATCGCATCGACGATCAGGGCCGGTCGCGGCTGGTGGGCGATGTCGATTTCGACAGCGCCGTCCAGGTGGCAGGCGCCATCACCCCGGTGCCGGGCGGGGTGGGGCCGATGACCATCGCCTGCCTGCTGGCCAATACGCTGACCGCCTGCTGCCGGATCTCGGGCCTGGCCGAGCCGCAGGATCTGGCGGCCTGACCGCGCCACCGGGCCGGGGCGCAGCCCCACGCCGGCCCGGCCCCTCGATGGGGTCGGGGCGGCGTCGCCCCCGCCCCATAGCCAACGCCCCCTCACCCCGGGCCACGCCCAAGACGAAGACTGCGGAGAGCCAGATGAACAGATACACGCTGACGGTAACCTGCCCCTCGACCCGGGGCATCGTCGCAACCATCGCCAGTTTCCTGGCGGACAAGGGCTGCAACATCACCGACAGCTCGCAATTCGACGATTCCGAAACCGGACGTTTCTTCATGCGTGTCACCGTGGTCTCGGAACAGGGCGCGACCCTGCGGGATCTCCAGGACGGTCTGGCCGCGCTGGCCGGCCCGTTCCAGATGGACTTCGCCTTCCATGACCAGGCCGAAAAGATGAAGGTGATCATCATGGTCAGCCGCTTCGGCCACTGCCTGAACGACCTGCTTTATCGCTGGCGCATCGGCGCGCTGCCCATCGACATCGTGGCGGTGATCTCGAACCACATGGATTACCAGAAGGTGGTGGTCAACCACGACATTCCCTTCCACTACATCCGCGTCACCCGCGACAACAAGCCAGAGGCCGAGGCGCGGATCATGGCCGTGGTCGAGGAAACCGGCGCCGAGCTGATCGTGCTGGCCCGCTACATGCAGGTGCTGTCGGACGAGATGTGCCAGAAGATGTCGGGGCGCATCATCAATATCCACCATTCCTTCCTGCCCAGCTTCAAGGGCGCGAATCCCTACAAGCAGGCCTTCGAGCGCGGCGTGAAGCTGATCGGGGCCACCAGCCATTACGTGACCGCCGACCTCGACGAAGGCCCGATCATCGAACAGGACATCATCCGCGTCACCCACGCCCAATCCCCCGAGGATTACGTCAGCCTGGGCCGCGACGTCGAAAGCCAGGTGCTGGCCCGGGCCGTTCATGCCCATATCCACCGCCGGGTGTTCCTGAACGGCAACAAGACCGTGGTGTTTCCCGCCTCTCCCGGCAGCTACGCCTCGGAACGCATGGGCTGAGCGCAACCGACGCCGCTGCCGCCGGCCTTGTCCTCCCGCCCTGCCGCGCCGCGCCCGCTTGGGCCTGGCGCGGTTTTCTTTCATGGCCAGCCTGCCAGAACGAATCAGCCCTGGCGACCGGCGCGGCGAATTTCTTTCCGGCAGGCTGTGGCCTGCGCAATCCCGGAAAACTTCATCTTATTGATTTTGTTGTATTGTTTGCTATTTTTCCGCGATTGCGAAATTGTTTTCAGAAAAATTGCGTGATTGCGGGGGTGGGCGTAGGGTGGTTTTCAAGCAGGAGGTATTGCCATGACCAGTCAGAACCCGATCTTCATTCCCGGCCCGACCAACATCCCCGAGGAGATGCGCAAGGCCGTCGACATTCCGACGATCGACCATCGCTCGCCGGTGTTCGGGCGCATGCTGCATCCGGCGCTGGAAGGCGTCAAGAAAGTGCTCAAGACCGAGCGCGCGCAGGTGTTCGTGTTCCCCTCGACCGGGACCGGCGGCTGGGAGACCGCGATCACCAACACGCTGTCGCCGGGCGACAAGGTGCTGGCGGCGCGCAATGGCATGTTCAGCCACCGCTGGATCGACATGTGCCAGCGCCACCGCCTGGATGTGACCTTCGTCGAGACGCCCTGGGGCGAAGGCGTTCCCGCCGACCGTTTCGAGGAGATCCTGACCGCCGACAAGGGCCACGAGATCAAGGTGGTTCTGGCCACGCATAACGAGACCGCGACCGGCGTCAAATCCGACATCGCCGCCGTGCGCCGCGCGCTGGACGCGGCCGGGCACCCGGCGCTGCTTTATGTCGATGGCGTCAGCTCGATCGGGTCGATGGACTTCCGCATGGACGAATGGGGCGTCGACATCGCCGTCACCGGTTCGCAAAAGGGCTTCATGCTGCCCCCGGGCCTGGCCATCGTCGGCTTCTCGCCCAAGGCCATGGAGCAGGTCGAAAGCGCGACACTGCCGCGCACCTTCTTCGACATCCGCGACATGGCCAGCGGCTATGCCCGCAACGGCTATCCCTATACGCCGCCGGTCGGGCTGATCAACGGGCTGAACGCGGCCTGCGAGCGGCTGCTGAGCGAGGGGCTGGAGAATGTCTTTGCCCGCCACCACCGCATCGCCGGCGGCGTGCGCGCCGCGGTCGAGGCCTGGGGCCTGAAGCTGTGTGCGCTGCGCCCCGAGCTTTATTCCGACAGCGTCAGCGCCATCCGCGTGCCCGAGGGGTTCGACGCCAACCGCATTGTCGCCCATGCGCTGGAAACCTATGACATGGCCTTTGGCACCGGCCTGGGCGAGGTCGCGGGCAAGGTGTTCCGCATCGGCCACCTGGGCAGCCTGACCGATGCCATGGCGCTGTCGGGCATCGCCACCGCCGAGATGGTGATGGCCGATCTGGGCCTGCCGGTGCGGCTGGGGTCGGGCGTTGCCGCCGCCCAGGAACATTACCGCCAGTCCACCGCCACCGCGCAACGGAAAGCCGCCTGAGATGTCGGACGCCATGTATATCCCCACCTACGAGGACATGCTGGCCGCGCATGAGCGCATCAAGCCGCATATCCGCCGCACGCCGGTGCGGGTCTCGGACTATCTGAACGATCTGGCCGGGGCGCAGCTGTTCTTCAAATGCGAGAACTTCCAGGAGCCGGGGGCCTTCAAGGTCCGCGGCGCCACCAATGCGGTCTTCGGCCTGGACGAGGCGCAGGCCGCCAAGGGCGTGGCCACCCATTCCTCGGGCAACCATGCCTCGTGCCTGAGCTATGCGGCCATGCGCCGCGGCATCCCCTGCAACGTGGTGATGCCGCGCACCGCGCCGCAGGCGAAAAAGGACACCGTGCGCCGCTATGGCGGGGTCATCACCGAATGCGAGCCCTCGACCAGCTCGCGCGAGGCGACCTTTGCCGAGGTGCAGGCCCGCACCGGCGGCGACTTCGTGCATCCCTACAACGACCCGCGGGTGATCGCGGGCCAGGGCACCTGCGCGCGCGAGTTCATGGAACAGACCGATGGGCTCGACATGGTGGTGGCGCCGATCGGCGGCGGCGGCATGATCTCGGGCACCTGCCTGACGCTGGCGACGCTGGCGCCCGAAACCAGGGTCATCGCGGCCGAACCCGAACAGGCCGATGACGCCTATCGCAGCTTCAAGGCCGGCCACATCATCGCCGACGACGCACCCAGGACCATCGCCGACGGGCTGCTGGTGCCGCTCAAGGATCTGACCTGGCACTTCGTGTCGAACCATGTCTCGGAAATCTACACCGCCTCGGAGCAGGAAATCATCGACGCGATGAAGCTGGCCTGGAAGCATCTGCGCGTGGTTCTGGAACCTTCCAGCGCCGTGCCGCTGGCCACCATCCTGAAAAACCCCGAAGCCTTCGCCGGCAAGCGCGTCGGCGTCATCGTCACCGGCGGCAATGTCGATCTCGACAAGCTGCCCTGGAACTGAGGAGCATCCCATGAACGCGAAGACGGATTTTGCCGGCTACGAGGTCGGCTATGACATCCCCGCCCTGCCGGGCATGGATGAAAAGGATATCCAGACGCCCTGCCTGATCCTCGACCTGGACGCGCTGGAACGCAACATCAAGAAGATGGGCGACTACGCCAGGGCGCACGGGATGCGCCACCGCAGCCACGGCAAGATGCACAAGTCGGTCGACGTGCAGAAGCTGCAGGAAAGCCTGGGCGGCGCCGTCGGCGTCTGCTGCCAGAAGGTCAGCGAGGCCGAGGTCTTTGCCCGCGGCGGCATCAAGGACGTGCTGGTCACCAACGAGGTGCGCGACCCGGCCAAGATCGACCGCCTGGCCCGCCTGCCCAAGACCGGCGCCACGGTGACGGTCTGCGTCGATGACCTGGCCAATATCGCCGAACTCTCGGCCGCCGCGGTCAAGCACGGCACCGAGCTGGGCATCTTCGTCGAGATCGATTGCGGCGCCGGGCGCTGCGGGGTCAAGACCGCCGATGCCGTGGTCGAGATCGCCCAGGCCGCCGCGGCCGCGCCGAACCTGACCTTCAAGGGCATCCAGGCCTATCAGGGCGCGATGCAGCACATGGACAGCTATGCCGACCGCAAGGCCAAGCTGGACGCCGCCATCGCCCAGGTCAAGGAAGCCGTGGACGCGCTGGAGGCGGTGGGGCTGAAGCCCGAATTCGTCTCGGGCGGCGGCACCGGTTCCTATTACTTCGAATCGGCCTCGGGGGTCTACAACGAGCTGCAGTGCGGTTCCTATGCCTTCATGGATGCCGATTACGGCCGCATCCTGGACCAGGACGGCAAGCGCATCGACCAGGGCGAATGGGAAAACGCGCTGTTCATCCTGACCTCGGTCATGTCGCATGCCAAGCCGCATCTGGCGGTGGTCGATGCCGGTCTGAAGGCGCAGTCGGTCGACAGCGGCCTGCCCTTCGTCTACGGCCGCGACGATGTGAAATACATCAAGTGCAGCGACGAACACGGCGTGGTCGAGGATCCGAACGGCGTGCTGAAGGTCAATGACAAGCTGCGGCTGGTGCCGGGCCATTGCGACCCGACCTGCAACGTCCATGACTGGTATGTGGGCGTGCGCGGCGGCAAGGTCGAGACCGTCTGGCCGGTGTCGGCGCGCGGGAAAGCCTACTGATGTATGTCGTTGCCGAAAGCGAGATCGCGGGTCTGATGACCCCCGAGGCGGCCTTCGAGGCGATCGAGGCGGTCTTCGCCTCGATGGCCCGGCGCAAGGCCTGGAACTTTCCCGTGGTGCGCGAGGCCATCGGCCATGAGGACGCGCTCTATGGCTTCAAGGGCGGCTTCGACGCGGCCGGGCTGGTGCTGGGGCTGAAGGCCGGCGGCTACTGGCCCAACAACCAGAAGCACGGGCTGATCAACCACCAGTCCACCGTGTTCCTGTTCGACCCCGATACCGGGCGGGTGCGGGCGGCGATCGGCGGCAACCTGCTGACCGCGCTGCGCACCGCCGCCGCCGCGGCGGTGTCGATCAGGTATCTGGCGCCCAGGGGCGCGCGGGTGCTGGGCATGATCGGCGCCGGCCACCAGTCGGCCTTCCAGATGCGCGCCGCCGCCGCGGTGCATGACTTCGACAGGGTCCTGGGCTGGAACCCGCATCCCGAGATGCTGGGCCGGCTGGCCGAGACCGCCGCCGATCTGGGCCTGCCCTTCGAGGCGGTCGACCTGCCCCGGCTGGGCGCCGAGGCGGATGTGATCATCTCGATCACCTCGTCCTTCTCGGCCCTGCTGATGGACGGCCATGTCCAGGGCCCGACCCATATCGCCGCCATGGGCACCGACACCCGCGGCAAGCAGGAACTGGATCCGGCGCTGCTGGCGCGCGCCCGCGTCTTCACCGACGAGCTCGCCCAGGCGATCAGCATCGGCGAATGCCAGCATGCCATCGACCAGGGCCTGATCGCCCAGGACCAGATCCGCGAACTGGGCGCCGTCGTCGCCGGCATCGACCCCGGCCGCGAAAACGCCGAACTCACCATCTTCGACGGCACCGGCGTCGGCCTGCAAGACCTCGCCGTCGCATCCAGAACACTCGAAATCGCAATCCAGAAGGGAGTAGCGCAAAAGGTCAATATCTGACCAATGGCGCCCGACCATGGCAAAGCGACGGATCAGACTGGCCTTGAACGGTTTTGGACGCATCGGACGCACCATCCTGCGCATTCTGGCGCAGGGTGGGCACGATGATCTGGAACTGGTGCTGATCAACGAGATCGAGTCGCTGGAAACCTGCGCCTATCTGTTCGAATATGACAGCGTTTTCGGTCCCTGGCGCGGCAGCGTGACCACCGCGCCCGGCGCGCTGGTCGTCGATGGCCGTGCCATTGAATTCCGTTCCACCCCGGATCTGCGCAGCCTGGATCTGTCGGGTATCGACATCGTGCTGGAATGCACCGGCCTGACCGGATCGCGGGCGATCATCGCCCGCGGGCTCGAGGCAGGCGCTGCTGCGGTCCTGGTTTCCGGCCCATCGGATCAGGCGGACGCCACCCTGGTGATCGGTGCCAACGATGATCGTCTGGGCGCGGAACGGATCGTGTCGAACGCATCCTGCACGACCAATGCGCTGGCGCCCTTGCTGCGGGTGCTGGACGCCGAATTCGGTGTGCTGTCCGGGCAGATGACTACGGTGCATTGTTATACAGGCAGTCAACCGACCGTGGACAAGCCGCGTGGCGATGCCGCGCGATCCCGCGCTGCGGCCCTGTCGATGGTGCCGACCTCGACCAGCGCCGGCCGGCTGATCGGCGAGGTTCTGCCGCATCTGGCCGGTCGCGTCGCCGCACGCGCCATTCGCGTGCCCACGGCCAGTGTGTCCTGCATCGACCTGACCATCACGACAGCACGCCCGACCCAGGTCGATGAAGTCAATGACCTTTTGCGCGGATTGGCCGAGCATTCGGCCGTCTTTGGCTGGACGGATCGACCGCTGGTGTCAAGCGACCTGCGCGCCCGCAGCGAATCGATCGTTATGGCCGGTCCGGAAACATCGGTCGCGGGTGGGCTGCTGCGTGTGTTCGGCTGGTATGACAACGAATGGGGCTTTTCGTGCCGCATGCTGGACATGGCACGGCTGATGGGCCAGCGCGGGGCGGGCTGATGCAGGGCGCAGGCGCGAAATCGCCCCCGCGCCTTGCAAGGGTCTGTCAATAACAGGCGACCTTGGCGATCCGCCCGTCGGCGCCGATCTCGAAATTCAGACGATCCTGGCGATAATCCATGGTGACCGCATCGCGCGGGCCGATGATCCGCGTGCCCTGCGGCAACTGCATGTCACGCAGCACCAGCCTGGGCTGGCCGACCAGCACCTTGAACTCGCCGGCACGGCAGGCATCGGCTTCAGGCTGCGGCGCCGGTTGGGGCACCTCTGTCTCGAGGCAGGCTGCGAGCAGCAGCGGCAGCATCAGGGCAAGTCTGTTCATGTCGTGCCTTTCTCAACCGCAATCGATATTGTAGATGTTCCCGGCCGCATCCAGGCGGAACACGATGCGCAGCGGATCGTATTCCTGCGGCTCGATCCCGCGATATTCCACAACGCGATATTCGCGTGTCACGCCCAGGCTGGGAATGATGCTTCCCGGCTGGCCCAGGGCCGAGACGTAATTCTTGGCATGGCATGCATCGGGTTCGCGCGATTGCAGCCCGCTGACCCCTGCGACCGGAGTCGGCGGCACGACCTGCGGAACAGGCTCGGGCACCGGTTGCGGCGCAGGGGCGCAGGCGGCCAGAGGGCTGAGGGCAAGAAGCGCGATCAGGGCTCGGTTCATCGGTGGCTCATCCAATACGGGAATTTCGACGTCGCATCATAGGGGCAGCAACGGGGAATGAGAAGAACCCACCGTCATTCCGCCACTGCCGCCAGACCCGCGCGTTCGGCACCATACCGGCTCAGGAACATCTCGACGGCGGCAGCATGGACGCGCTGCAACAGATCCTTGTCCACCGAATCGCGGCCCAGAAACAGCGCACGATCATGGACCGTGGCGCTGGCCAGTTCGATCAGCTGATCTGCGGCTAGCTCAAGGTCGGGAATCGACAGCTCGCCGCGCTGGACGCAACGCCGCAGATAGGCGATCAGCTGTTGGCGCAACAGGAAAGGCCCCGAATTGTAATATTCCTGGGCCAGGCTGGGAAAACGTTCGGCCTCGCCGACGCTGACCCGATAGATGCGCAGCCCGAAATCCGACAGCCGATAGGCCGAAATCAATTGCACGACAAAGGGCAGCACCTTTCGCACCGGCAGGTCGACATCGACAAGGGCACTGGCATCAGCAGCCTCACGCGACAGTTCATGACGGAAAACCTCTATGAACATCATGCGCTTGTCAGGAAAATAACTGTAAAGAGTGGCTTTCGAGACGCCGGCTTCGCGCGCGATCTCGTCCACGCTGGCTCCCTCGAACCCGTCGCGCAGGAATACGGTGCGCGCGCCCTCCAGAACCTGCAGGAACTTTCTCCCGCGCGTTACGGGTGCACTGTTCGACATACACTAACCCCATCACTTCAACACCGGCCAAGCCGAAAACACCATCACAGATTGCGCCAGATCATCCGGATCAAAGCCTTGACCCGGTGCAGCGCCAGCGCCGTCATCGACATAATTAACCAATGTTTGCGTAATTCCGGTTCCGTGCTCAAGCAGCTATTGCATTTGCCCTGGCGACAGGTTGCATTTAGGACATATTGCCGCCGGAAGGCCGCGGATACTGCGTCAGGGATGCCGCGTTCGCGGCACGATCCGCCTCGCGGCGATGGTTTTCGTATTGTTGCCGCGTCTTTTCCTGACGCTTCAGTTCAGCAATCGCCTCGCAGCGACCGAAGGCACGGGCCGCGGTCTGTCGAGACTGTTCATAACCGGGCAGCATACGCTCAAGTTCCGTTTCGGCGGCCGTCAAGGCCTGACACAGCGCCTGGGTCTGGGCATTGGCCAGCCGGGCCTGCTCGAGGCTGAAAGGCATATCGCTCCGGTGCAATGCGCAGATTTCCTCTTGCAAGGCATTGATCCGGGCACGGGCCTGTTCGACATGGCTGCGATAGGCCGCAAAATGGCGCAGCTCCAGATCAGCGCGCAGCTTGGCAACATGATGCAGTCCTGCCAGATCCCCTTGCCTCATCCCTGCCCCCTGCGCAGCGGGATCGTCCAGCCCTCTCTGGCCTTTTTGCGCACTGCCTCGGCAAAGCGGATTGCCGCGGCCACCTGGGCGAAATGTTCGGGACGGATTTCCGCGCCGATATCGACGCTGGCGTGGAGCGCGCGCGCGCAGGGCGGATCCGACCAGATCGGCACGCGATTGTTCATGGCGCGTTCACGGATGCGTCGGGCCACCTCGTCCACGCCCTTGGCAAGGCAGACCGGGGCGCGACCGCTGCCGCGTTTCCATTCCAGGGCGACCGCATAATGGGTTGGGTTGACGATGACCACGTCAGCCTTTTGCACATCCGCCAGCATCGAATTCAGCACCAGATCGACCGCCCTTTGCTGACGCGCGGCCTTCAGATGCGGATCGCCTTCGCTTTCCTTGTGCTCATCCTGAACCTCACGGCGCGTCATGCGATGGCGCCGCAAATAGCTGAAACGTTTCCACACCAGATCGATGCCGGCAAACAGGCCGCCGATGGCCACCCCCGTCCAGACCACGCGGTCCAGCAGCACACCCAGGCCGGCAACCCATTGCCGCTCAGAGAGGTTGCCGCTGGCTGTGAACCACTGCATCGAAATGCGAAACAGCAATGCCCCGGCCAACCCCACCAGCATCACCTTGGTCAGCGACAGCGCGAAGCCGCCAAGTCCGGTGGCGCCGAATTTCTGTTTGGCATTATGGACAGGGCTTATCCGCTTGAGGTCCGGCAGCAGTTTCTTGGGGGTGAACAGCAGTGCCCGGTGCAAGACAATGCCCGCCGCGACCGGTGCGGCCATGATTGCCAGAGCCAGTATGAGTTGCAGAGCCGCCTCTCCCGCCATGGCTCGCATCAGATCTGCGCTGGCGGTCTCTGCCGTTTCTGGCCAGGGTTCGGTCCCCAGGGCGCGGCCTGCCATCTGCACCCAGCGTGGCACCGCCCATGCCCCGGCGAAGATCAATGCCAGCGCAAATCCCAGCCAGCCAAGCGCGGCCTGAAGTTCGGTCGAACGCGGGATGTCACCTTCCTGGCGCGCCTTGCGCAGCTTGCTTTCGCTGGGGTCGAATTGCTTGTCGTCGCTTTCCTCGCTCATCGGACGACCTCCGGCATGGTGTCCAGAACGCTTTGGGCCCATAGCCCCAGAATCGACGGCGACAGCAAGGCCAGCGCCAGCAGCGCCAGCAGGATCGCCGCTGGCGCGGCTATGAACACAACCGGCAGCGCCGGCATCACCTTGCTGACCATGCCGGACAGCGCCTGGAAAAGGAAACCGCCCAGGATGAAGGGTGCGGCCAGCATAAGCGCCAGCAAGAAGCCCTGCTGCACCACACCGACAGCCGCCGGCAACATTTCCTGTATCGCCGGCCAGGCCCCGACAGGGCGCAGTTCAAAGCTGTTGCGCAGCAGTTGGCACACGGCAAGCGGAAAACCCAAAGCCATCAGCAAAGCCAGCCCCGCCAAATGCATCAGATTGCCGATGGCGTGGGGCGAATGTTCGCTGGCCCCCCCGACCAGCTGCGACAGCGATGCCGTGGTCGAAATCGCCATCGCCGCAACGTCCAGTGCCATGGCGAACATGCGCACCAGCATGCCTAGTGCCAATCCGGTAACCACTTCGGCCGCGGCAAGCAGGATCAGCTCTCCACCCGCTGATTGCAGTGGCAGTCCGGAATGCAGCAATGGCGTCAACACCATGGCAAGCCCGGCACGCATTCGCAAAGGCAGAACTCGCTCGGAAAAAACCGGCAATGCCAGCACGCAAGCCTGGATCCTGAGATACACCAGCAACAGGCCCAGCGCCTGATCCGCGTTCACAGAGCCGATAGCTGTCGTCATCATGGCTCGATCGTTCCCAGCGGCCGAAGCGTGGCGGCAGGATCGATTTCGTCCAGCCCCAGCACCGGCAAGCCGATGGCTGAAGCCGTCAGCATCATCCGGATCAGCCGCCGCCGCGAATCGCCAACGGCCAAAACGGGCTCCAGCGCAGGGTCCAGACCACGCAGGGCCTGTCGCACGGCCTCGGCCAGCCGCTTCTGGATCTGCGGAATCGTGTTGACGCCGCCGCGTGCGACATCTGCTTCGGCGCGCGCCAGATCCGCCTCCCACTGGGGGTGAAGCTGCAGGATCGACAGAGACCCCGTATCATCCAGAAACTGTTGGGTAATCTGTCCACGCAGTCGCTTGCGAACCTGTTCGTAGACGGCATCAGGCGTGCCGGCATTCCTCGCTTCGTAAGTGGTTTCGGCAATCAGGATCAGGTTCTTGATCGAGATGCGCTCCTCGAGCAGGTTGCGCAGGACAGCCAGCAACATGTCCGGCGAAAGCTTGTCGGGCAGCATGTTGTCGAAGAACCGCTGATTTGCCTGCGCGCGCTGCTCGTCGGAAACGCCGCACAGCTCTCGGATCATCCGCTGCATCGAGCCAAGGCTCAGCAGACTGGGCAGATTGGATTTCACCACCTCCATCAGATGGGTGGAAAGAACCTCCATCGGCGTGACGACGGTCGCACCGGCGATCGCGGCCTCGTCCTGGGCGGAAGGCAATATCCAGCGCGCAGGGCTTGAATAGACGGGTTCGCGCACCGGCTCGCCAGGAATGTCCTGCAATACCGCCTCATTGCCCAAGGCCAGCACGTTGCGCGGCTGCAGCATGCCCTTGGCTCGCAATACGCCATGCAGCCGGATCACGTATTCTCCCTCGGCAAGGCCGGCCGCATCGGTGATCCGCACATCGGGCAGGATGATCCCATAGCTGCGGGCCACATGCAGGCGCAGATTGGTAATACGCTGACCCAGCCCGCGCGCCGGATCCAGTGCTGACAGGATAAGGCCAGCGCCGATTTCGACAGAGATCTCGTCGCTATCCAGCACATCGCCAATGCGCGCCTGCGGCGCGGGCAGGGGCTGACCAGGCGGCTCGTCCCCGATCTCTGCCGGCATATCAACCTGTCGACGCCGCACGCGCCAGGCCACTGCCACCAAGCCTGCGGCCATGGTCAGGAACACGGGCCAGGGCATACCCGGGATGAGGCACATCACCAGCATCCCGCCTGCACAGATCAAGGGAACCTGCCAGTTTCGCGTGAACTGCTGCACCAGCATGTCGGCGGTCGTATCGGTAGCACCGCCCCGCGACAGCAACAGCGCCGCGGCCATCGAGGTGATCAGCGCCGGGATCTGGCTGACAAGACCGTCGCCGATCGTCAATCTCGAATAGGTATCCAATGCCTCTGCAACGGGCAGCCCATGCACCAATATCCCGGCGGCCAACCCCACGAAAAGGTTGATAAGCGTGATCACCAGGCCGGCTATCGCGTCTCCCTTGACGAATTTCGACGCGCCATCCAGCGATCCGAAAAAGCTGATTTCCCGCTGTTCGCGGATGCGGCGCTGCTTGGCCTCTTCATGGGTGATGGCTCCCGAATTCAGGTCGCCATCGATTGCCAACTGCTTGCCCGGCAGCGAATCCAGGGCAAAACGTGCCGAGACCTCGGCCATCCGGCCGGAGCCTTTGGTGATGACCATGAAATTCACGACAGAGATGACCGCAAACACGGTCAAACCCACCAGCAGCGAGCCGCCGGCAACGAATTGAGCAAACCCTTTTATCACATGCCCCGCCGCATCGGGACCGTTCTGCCCGCTGGTCAATATCAACCGGGTCGAGGACACATTGAGCGACAGCCGCATCAGCAGCGACACCAGCAGCAATACCGGAAACGCCTGGAAGTCAGTCGGTTTTTCCACCAGTGACGCCATTACCAGGATCAGTGTCGCCGTGGCGATCGACAAGGCGATCCCTATGTCCAGCAGTCGGGGCGGCAAAGGCAGGACCATGGATAGCACGATCAGCACCAACAGGCTGGTCACGACCAGAGGCTGCAGGGAAAGCGTGTTAAGCCCGGGCGATGACTGCACAGTCATGGCGCAACAACCCTTTCCTTCGCGGGTGCAAGCAGCCGTTCGGCTGGCCAGGCAGGACCGACCAGCAGGCCCGCCCGGCGCAGGAAAACAAGCACGCGTATCCTTTCGGCGGGCTCAAGCCGCAACAGGCGCTCGTCGAGGTCGCGAGGCAATTCACCACCCGCCAGCAGCAACTCGGTCGCTTCGCGGATCAACACCTCGCCGGTGTCCGACGGCGGAGGTGAAGCAGCGTCCGCGACCAGCGCCGAGGACAGGACCAGAGCCAGGATCATGCCGCCCTCTTGAGTTCGCGTAGCGCATTTTCCAATGCGGTAAACGAGGGACGGACATGTTCGGGCGCCGACTGCCGGCCAACCTCGACGCAGAGGTTGGTGGCATGCTGATGCAGCCCGGCAACCAGAACCGATTTGATCACGTCATAAAACGCCTGATCTTGCTTCATCACGGCGCCCAGGCGTTGCGCAAAGGGTGCTACGAGGGCATAGGCAAGAAAAACGCCAAGAAAGGTTCCCACCAACGCCCCGCCGATCATCTTTCCCAGAACTTCGGGCGGCTGATCGATGGCACTCATGGTCTTGATCACCCCCAGAACCGCAGCGACGATGCCCAGGGCCGGCAAGGCGTCCGCCATGTTCTGCAAGGCATGAGGGGCGTGCATCGCCTCTTCGTTCATCAAGCCGATGCGCTGTGACAACATTTCCTCGACCTGGTAGGGGTCGTCGTAGTTCAAGCTGGCCGAGCGCAAGGTGTCGCAAATCAGCGTCACGGCATTCTCGTCTGCGAGAATGCGCGGATAGGCCCTGAAAATCGCTGAATCCGAAGGATTTTCGATATGCTCTTCCAGTTCGACCGGGTTGGCGCGCGCGATACGCAAAAGCTGGAAAAGCAGGCACAGCACGTCCTGCATATCCGCTTCATGCCAGCGCGAGCCTTTGAGGGATCTGCCGATACCGCTCAACGCCTGCTTTATCACCGCAGTTTCGTTGGAAAGCAGGAACGAACCTATCGCCGCACCCCCGATCATCATCAGTTCGTAGGGCAGCGAATGCAGGATCACCCCCAGCTTTCCGCCGGCCAGTATGTAGCCACCAAAGACCATCGCAAAAGTGACAACGATTCCGATCATGCCAAACATCGGCTATCTCTCCCTTGCGCGAATGGCGCCCATGTAGGACGTCAGCACCGCAGCAGTTGCGGGCTCGATCGCGGCCATGATCCTGGCCCCGGTCTGGGGCTGCACGCGTGCCAGGATCTGGGCGGCAAAATCGGGTGGCAGGTTGGCCAGAACCTGCGCCGCCTGCTCGGGCTTCATCTGGTCATAAACAGCGATCAGCCGCGCGATATCGTCGTTCTGGCTGCGCCGCGCGCCCTGCCGATCGTTGTCCAGCCGCTGGTTCAGCTTGCGCAACTCGATCAGCCGTTCGGTCAACTGCTTTTCCGCAACCGCCAGTTCGGCCTTGCGCCGTTGAATGTCCTGCATGTAGCGGTCGATGCGCAAAGCACGTTCGCGCAGCGTTTCAGCCAAGGCCACAGCCTCGGGCACGTCGCCACATCCCGCCATCAGCTCGGCTGGCTCGGCATGGGCGCGCAACCGCGCGACCCCATCCATCAGCATGACGGCCTGGACCGCAGCAGCCAGCACCATCACTGCCGCAAGAACGGAAAGCAGGCGCCTAGGCATCGGCCGTCACCCTGTCCCGGCGTCTGCGCCGCTGCAGGCGTCCCGCGCGTGATGCGCCAGCTTCGGCGAATTTCTGTTGCAAGGTCCAGAACGCGCGCTCTTCCTTGGCGCGTTCGATTTCCTTGGCAAGCGCATGGGTCGCACCCGTAGCCTCGGCCTTGGCCAGCAGGATCGACTTTTCCAGGCGGCTGATTTCTGCGGTCATCACGGCGATCGCGCCACCAAGTCCGGTTTCCAGATCGTTCAGCTTGCGCAGCCGGCGCGCCAGCATGAAGCAGAACATCGACAGGCAAATGGTAAAGACGATCAACGCCGTCTGCAGGATATGGGCCAATGTCATTGGATCCTGAACTCCGTGATCAGCAAGTCGGTGAAAGCGTCCTTGCCCAGGACGAACACGGCGCGTGTCGCAAGTTCACCGCGAATGATGTCCAGAATTCCGCGGCGTCCGAAGGCAGTTGAATCGACATCGACCAGAAAGGCGTTGAACGCGTCCAGAAGCCGCGGAGTGAGATGCCTGACCTCGGCCTCGTGCGCGGCATCGGTCTCGATCTTGATCGACATCATCAGCGTGCGCAGATCAGGGCCCGCCAATGTCAGGACGATCTGCGGAAGGTCCACGAAATGCGACGTGGTGACGGGTGATTCAGGCACGGCCTGGGGCGGGGCAAGCAACATCCGGGGCGACCAGAATCCCAGAAAGGTCGAGGCAAAGCCGCCCCCGCCCAACAGCGCCGCCAGAGCCAGGATCAGAAGCATCCGTCTGCCACGGCGGGGGGTGCTGGCCGGGGCGCTGCCATCGGCAACATCGGTCATGGTGATTCTCCGTCAAGTTGTGACCGGAATACCAGCTTGGGGCTAACCAATTCTTAATCGGCGCCATGCGATGACTGGGCATGACGAAGCAAAGCCGATTCGAAGGGGAAGGCCTTGGGCAAGCTGCAAGACTACTGGCGCGAACGCAGTTCCAGACAAAAGGCGATCCTGGCGGGCGCCTTTCTTCTCAGCTTTGCGGCCATCTCGCTTCTGGCCTGGTTGTCCGGTCAGCCCAGCATGGCACTGCTGTATTCGGGGCTGGATCCTCGCCAGTCGGGTGCGATCATGGCGGCGGTCGAAAAATCGGGTGTTCGCTACGAGATTCGCGGCGATTCGATCTGGGTCGATGAAAGACGCCGCGATGCCCTGCGCATGACATTGGCTGGCGAAGGCCTGCCTTCGACGGGAAGCTCGGGTTACGAGGTGCTGGACGGAATGTCGGGTTTCGGCACCACCTCGCAAATGTTCGACGCCGCCTACTGGCGCGCGAAAGAGGGCGAGCTTGCCCGCACCATCCTCGCATTGCCGAATATCAAGGCGGCACGGGTGCACCTGGCGGTGCCGGCAGGCCGCGGCTATCGTCGCGAGGCCGAGGCATCTGCATCCGTCACCCTGACCACGGACGGCACTCCCATTACCCGAAACCAGGCCAAGGCACTCAAGTTCCTTGTTTCCTCTGGGGTCCCGGGAATGACCCCCGATCGTGTGGCGGTGATCGACAGCGAGCGCGGTGTGGTCTCGGCGGCGGAAGATTTCTCTGGCGAAGATCGTCAGGCAGAGATGAAGCGCAATGTCGAGCGCATTCTGGAAGCGCATGTCGGCACAGGAAATGCCATCGTCGAAATCAACCTTGATGTCGTTACCGAATCCGAATTGCTGACAGAGCAGCGATTCGACCCGCAGGAACGTGCGTTGATTTCGCAGGAAAGCGAGGAATCAGCCGATCAAAGCAGCAGCACGGCACAGGGTGCGGTAACGGCCGCCTCGAATCTGCCCGACGGCCAGAAGAACAACGAGGACAAAAGCACCGCATCCCGTTCAGAGACGCGGCAAAGATCGAACTTCGAGGTCAGCCGCGTCACGCGTGAGGTCAACCGTCAACCCGGCGCAACGCGGCGCCTTACCGTGGCGGTTCTGGTCAACGGCGTTGCCCGTCCCGGAACTGACGGCCAGCCGCAGCTTGTTCCCCGCGACGAGGCCGAATTGCAGGCATTGCGCGAGCTGGTCGCCTCAGCCGTGGGTTTCGATGAATCTCGGGGCGACGCGATTACGGTGAAATCTCTGCCCTTTGCCAGCTTGACCGAGGCTGGAACCCTTGCCAGCCAGGGGGGGTGGCTGACCAGGCTGGACATCAATGGCATCATCAGAATCCTTCTGGTCGGACTCTTTGCGCTGGCGCTGGCGCTGTTCGTGTTGCGGCCGCTGCTGCGCACCCGCGCGTCGGCAAGTGCGACATTGGACGGCAGCACCCCGCTAGCCGCACTGTCATCCCCCGAAGCGGGCGCCACCGTGGCGACACCCGTGGATGCCACCGACATCGATTTCACCCCCACCGTCGCCGAGACCGACCCTGTCGGGCGCCTGCGGGAACTGATGAAGTCTCGCAAGGAAGAAAGCCTCCAGATCCTGTCCGGCTGGATCGAGAAACGCGAGGATCATGCATGAGAACGGCCAGCCTGCGCCTGGAATCCTTCATCCCTTCTGCCCCTGGCAGGGATCTGCGCGAAACCGAACGGGCAGCAACCGAGGCTTTCGCACGCGGCCTGCAACAGGGGCGCGAGCAGGGGCGCGCGGGCAGTATCGACGATCTGACCCGTCAACTGGGTCAGATCGCAACGCAAATCGCCGAAACCGATGCCCAGCGCACGGCCCTGCGCGCCCAAATTCTGAACGACCTTCAGCCTCTGTTGCTGGCAATCGTCGATACATTGGCGCCGATGTCCAACCGCGCGCGACTGACCGCGGCGCTGAGCGATTTGCTGGCGCAACACCTGGCGACTCAACCGGACTTGCGCATCGTGCTTCGATGCCCCCCGGAACTGCGCGATACGGTGGCAGAATGCGCAAGGCAGTCGGAAAGTGCCGCCATCCAGATAGAGATCGCCGATTTTGTCGAGCCCGCTGTGGAATTGGTCGCCGGACCGTCGCGCAGCCTGATCGCGCCCGATGCCTTTACGGCGGCGCTCCGTGAACTTCTGGCCACCGTATTGAACGAGGAATAGAAATGGACGATCTTGCCAGTCTGATCGCTACCGACCAGATCCAGGTTGAAATCACCATTAGTCTTGGCAGCACCCGACTTTCGGTTGCCGAGTTATCGCGGCTGCGGCCAGATGACGTGCTGACGCTGGATCAGCAGATCTCGGATGGCGTGGAGATCTGCGTTGGCGACAAGGTCATTGCCCGCGGCGAACTGGTGGCGGGCGAGGACGACGATCAGCGCCTGTGCGTGCGCATCCTGGGCCCCGCAGGCGCGACATGAGTCGTCTGTGCTTGCTTCTCTGCCTCGCGCTGATCCCGCAAATCGCGATGGCCCAGGATCTTGCGCCGGGGTTGCAGCAGGCCGATGCCGTGCTCAATGGGGTTGGCCGGCACTCGATAACCCTGCTCGCCGCGCTTACCGCCCTGTCGCTGGCACCCGGCATCGCGGTCATGGTCACCTGCTTTCCCTTTATCGTCACCGTCCTGTCGATACTTCGTCAGTCATTGGGGTTGCAGCAGTCCCCGCCGAACATGCTGATCGTCAGCCTGGCGCTGTTCCTGACATGGTTCGTGATGAACCCCGTGCTTACCGAGGCCTGGACCGTCGCTGGCGCACCGCTGCGCGACGGGCAGATTTCCCTTGAGGAAGCCTTTGCGCGTGGAATTGTGCCCTTTCGTGGCTTCATGGAACATCGCGCCGACCCGGAAATGATCGCCACATTGGCCGAAATCGCTCCTGATCCGCAGGCGCCGCCCGATCGGCTGTCCGTGCTGGTTCCGGCCTTCATGCTCAGCGAGATCCAGCGCGCCTTCGAGATCGGTTTTCTGGTTGCCCTGCCGTTTCTGATCATCGACCTGGTGGTTTCGGCCGTGTTGATGTCGATGGGCATGATGATGGTGCCGCCGGCGGTCGTGGCGCTGCCCTTCAAGCTGGCGTTTTTTGTGGTGGTGGACGGCTGGGGGATGATTGCTGCGGCTCTCGTGCGCAGCTATCAGTGACGCAACGGCAGAATGGTCAGGAACCCCTGTCCGAGGATAGTCCTGCCGCCGAAGGACATGCAGACTGTCGTCAGGTCGATTGACCCCTGAGACAGGGTTATACAGATTCGCTTTGTTCATGCATCCGCTGGGCCGGAGAGATGCCTGACGGGCAGATGATCAGGGGGGGTACGGCACATATGTTGCGGCTTGTGGCAGCAATCCTGGCGATCCATGCCGGCCTGGCCGGATCTGCAGCCGCGGACGCTCCTCTGCCCGTGGAATTTGTCCAGGTCGAACGCACGAACCTGACCTTCGATGCCGCGCTGACCGGATCGATCTATGCCAAGGACAGCGTGAGCATCGGCTTTCGCATGGGCGGGCGCGTCACCGAGGTGATGGTCCGCGAAGGCGACGCCGTCACCCAGGGGCAGGCGCTGGCGCGCACGGATCCGCTGCAGCAAGAGCAAGGCGTGCGGGTCGCAGAGGCTGCTTTGCGTGCGGCACAGGCATCGCTGGCCCAGGCGCAGCAGGCTCGCGACCGCGCGCAGGAAATGCTTCGCCGGGGGGTCGGAACCCGGGCGGCATTGGACAATGCCAATCGCGCGTTCTCGTCGGCCTCGGGCGGGGTCGAGCAGGCCCAGACCTCTCTTGAGCAGGCACGCCGCGCCCTTGACGATACCGTTATCCGCGCGCCTCAGGATGCGATCGTGATCGCCCGCAATGCCGAGCCCGGCCAGATCGTGGGTGCGGCGCAGCCGGTGATATCGCTGGCATCGGCAGAGGGGCGCGAGGCGGTGTTCCAGATTGCGGATTCCCCCCTGTTGCGCAACGCCATCGGGGCCGAAGTCAGTCTGACGGTGATTGACCGACCCAATCTGCAGATGACCGGCAAGGTCACCGAGATCGCACCGCTGATCGACCCCGCAACCGGCTCGGTCACGGTGCGCGCCGAAATTCGGCAGGCCCCGCGCGACACCGGGTTGCTCGGGGCTGCTGTAACCGGTGCGGTCCATTTCCCGGCGGGCACCGGCATTGCAATTCCCTGGACCGCGCTGACTGCGACCCGACAGGGCTCTGCGGTCTGGATCGTAGGGGAAGATGATCGCGTCCGTTTGGCGCCGGTCAGCATCGGACGATATACCAACGAAACCGTTATCCTGACTGACGGCGTGGACCCGGGCCAGATTGTCGTCGGCGCCGGATCGCAACTGCTGTTTCCTGGCCGGAAGGTTCGCGACGCAGCCCAGAAAGCAAGCCTGACTCCATGATCCCCGCCCTGATCTTGTCGATGGTGATGACAGTCGCGACGGCCACTGCCACACCCGCCTTTACCTGGCCCTGGTCCGAAGCCGACACGCCGCCAGCACCGCCGCCGCGTCCGGTGGCCAGCCTGATCGTGAACAGCAATATCATGTTGCAGCATCCCATCCCCGGGGTGATTGCTGCCCGAAACGAGGTGACCTTGGGATTTCAGACCCTGGGCCGGATGACGGCGCGCAATGTCGATATTGGCGACATGGTCAAGCAGGGCGAGATACTGGCCACGCTGGATCCCGAGGATCTGGAAGGAAATGTGCGCGCGGCCCGCGCCGCAGTCGAAGCCGCCCGTGCGGATCTGCTGACGGCGCAGGCAGCCGCGCAGCGCACCCGCGAACTGGCGCAGCGCAATGTCGCGCCGCAGGCGCAGCTGGAACAGGCCGAACAGGCGCTGTCGGCGGCCGAGGCGGCCGAGCGGCAGGCCCAGTCCCAGCTGGTCCGGGCCTTGGACACGCAAGGCTATGCCGCCTTGCGTGCGCCCTTTGACGGGGTGGTCAGCGCGATTTTCGCCAATCCCGGCGCCGTGGTCAGCGCGGGCGAGCCTGTGCTGCGGGTGTCCAGCGAAACCGGGCTCGAGGCGGTGATCGATTTGCCGGATGCAACCATCTCGGGCGTTGCGCAGGGCGATGTCTACGACGTCTGGTCCGAATCCGATCCCGGACAGGTATTGCAGGCCAACGTGACCCAGATCGAACCGATGGCAGATGCAGCCACCCGGACGCGGCGGGTGCATCTGGCGCTGCCCGACAATGCCCGGATCCGCCTAGGCGCCCTGATCCGGGCGCGTCCCCGCATGGATGCGGCATCCCAGGTCGTGGTGCCCGGCGCAGCGATCCTGCAGCGTGATGGTGCCCCCCATGTCTGGGTGGTCGAGCGTAAGAACGACCCGGCGATCGTGCGGTTGCGCCCGATCATGACGGCCGGGCCGACCGACGCCGCGCAGGTCGCCGTTACTGACGGGCTGCGCCCCGGCGATGAAATCGTTATTCGCGGCATCCATTCGCTGAGCGAGGGCCAGCCCGTCGGGCGGAGCGTAACCCCATGAACGAACGCCGTTTCAACCTGTCCGATTGGGCGCTGCATCACCGTTCGCTGGTGTGGTTCCTGCTGATCGTGTCGATGATCGCGGGCACCATCAGCTATCTGCGGCTGGGACGCGAAGAAGACCCCAATTTCACCATAAAGATCATGGTGATCAGTGCGTCGATGCCCGGTGCTACCGTCGAGGAGACATTGAATCAGGTCACCAGCCGCATCGAAACCAAGCTCGAGGAACTGGACGAGCTGAAATTCACCCGCTCGGTCACCATGCCCGGGCAGGCGGTGGTTTATCTGGAACTTGATCCGACCATCCGCGGACCCCAGGTGCCCGAGGTCTGGAAGCGTGTCCGCAACATGATGTCGGACATAAGGCCAGAATTTCCTCGGGAATTTCAGGGCTTTCAGTTCAACGACGATTTCGGCGACGTGTTCGGCAACATCTATGCCTTCACCGCTGACGGCTTTACCCAGCGCGAGTTGCGCGACCGCGTCGAGGATATCCGCAAGCAGGTCCAGGCATTGCCCATGGCCGGAAAAACCGCCCTGCTGGGCGTGCGCAAGGAAGAAATCTATCTCGAGTTTTCGTCGGCCAGGCTGGCGGCACTGGGGCTCAATCACAATCAGGTGGTCCAGACACTGGCCCAGCAGAATGCGATCTTGCCTTCGGGCATCGTGCAGGCCGGGCCGGAGCAGGTTCTGGTCAGGGTGGGCGGCCAGTTCGACGACGCTGCCGCGATTGCGGCGGTGAACCTGCGGGTGGGCGATCGTTTCTTCAACATCGGGGATGTGGCAACGGTGCGCCGCAGCTACGAGGATCCGCCGAGCGCCCTGTTCCGCTATAACGGCAAGGAAGCCATCGGGCTACAGATCGGCATGCGCGACGGCGGCAATATCCTGGAATTCGGCCGACAGGTCGATGAGCTGATGACCCAGGTCGCCCGCGGTCTGCCCATCGGCATCGAAATGGCCAAGTTCGCCGATCAGCCCCATGTCGTCGACGAGGCCGTGGGCCATTTCGTCAAGGCCCTGGCCGAGGCGGTGGCCATCGTGCTGCTGGTCAGCTTCGTCAGCCTTGGCCTGCGCGCGGGCTTCGTCGTCACGCTGACCATTCCGCTGGTGCTGGCAATCACCTTTGTCATCCTGGATCTTTACGGCATCACCTTGCAACGCATCTCGCTGGGGGCGCTGATCATTGCGCTGGGGCTTCTGGTCGATGACGCGATGATCGCCATTGAAACCATGATCTCGCGGCTGGAACTGGGCGAGGATCTGGGCCGCGCGGCCAGCTATGCCTGGACATCCATCGCCTTTCCTATGCTGACCGGCACCCTGGTCACCGTTGCGGGTTTCATTCCCATCGGGCTGAACAGTTCGGCGGCGGGCGAATTCACCTTTTCCCTGTTCGTGGTCATCGCGGTGTCGCTGCTGGTCAGCTGGATCGTTGCGGTTCTGTTTGCGCCACTGCTGGGGGTCACGTTGCTACCGGCGCAGATGAAACATCACAATGGCCAGCCGGGTTGGCTGCGGCAGCGGTTCCACCGGCTGCTGCTGTGGGGAATGCGGCACAAATGGCTGACCATCGCCATCACGATGGCCGCCTTTGCGCTTTCGGTCGGCGGCATGCGGCTGGTCGAGCAGCAGTTCTTTCCGACCTCGGACCGGACCGAAATCATCGTCGATGTCACCGAACGCGCAAATGCCTCGATCCGCAAAACCAGCGATGACATGGCCAGGATCGAAGAGATGCTGGCCGAGCAAGAGGAAGCACTGTTCTGGACAACCTATGTCGGCCGCGGCGCGCCGCGCTTCGTGCTGTCGATGGATGTGCCCACGCCCGGCCCCTACATGGGCCAGATCGTGATCCAGACGCCCGATCTGGCCGCCCGCGACCGGCTGAAGGCGAAGCTGGTCGACTTCGGCCAGCGCGAGCTGATCGGAACCGACCTTTACGTCAAGAATCTGGAAATCGGCCCGCCTGTCGGCAAACCGGTTCAATACCGCGTCTCATCGCCCGACCCCGATCTGGCGCGCGATGTCGCGCGCGATCTGGCGGCGGTGCTGGCGACCGAGCCACGGCTGAAGGACATATCGCTGGACTGGAACGAGCCGGCGCGGGTGGTCCGGTTGCAACTGAATCAGGACCAGCTGCGCCGCGTCGGTCTGACGCATGAAGATATCGCCGGCGCCCTGTCGGGCACATTCAACGGCCGCCCCATCACCCAGCTGCGCGACGGGATCTTCCTGATCAACGTGCTGGCGCGCGGCTCGGACGCCAGTCGCGAATCGCTGGAATCGATCCAGAACCTGCAACTGGCTACCCCCAGCGGTTCGCCCATCCCGCTGGCGGCGCTGGGGACATTGGAATATGCCACGGAACAGCCGCTGATCCTGCAGCGTGACGGCATTCCCACCGTGACCGTCAAGGCCGCGATTGCCAGCAAGGATCAGCCCGCGACCCTGGTCGCGGCGCTGGCCGAACGGGTTGCCGATTTTCAGGCAGGCCTGCCGCCCGAGGTGAGGGTGGTCGTGGGCGGCACCGTCGAGACCTCGGCCGAAAGCCAGCAGCCGATCGCGGCGGTGGTGCCGGTGATGTTGCTGATCATGGCACTGCTGGTGATGATGCAGATGCAAAGCTTCCGTCTGTCGCTGATCGTCTTTGCCGCCGCGCCGCTGGGGTTGATCGGGGTGGTGGCGGCGCTTTTGCCCTTTGGCGTGCCCATGGGCTTTGTGGCCATCCTGGGAATTCTGGCGCTGATCGGCATCCTGATTCGCAACTCGGTCATCCTGGTGCACGAGATTCAGGTCCTGATCGCCAAGGGGCACAGCCGCTGGAACGCCGTGTTCGAGGCATCCGACAGCCGTGCCCGGCCGATCCTGCTGACCGCGGCGGCGGCCAGCCTGGCGCTGATCCCGATTTCGCGGCAGGTGTTCTGGGGGCCGATGGCCTATGCGATGATGGGTGGCATCATCGCCGGCACGCTGGTCACGCTGATCTTCGTGCCGGCACTGTATTGCGCGATCTTTGGCGTGCGTCCGCCCTCGGGCGATCCGATGCCGGGGACCGAGGATCGGGCCCGCGCCGCCGCCGACGAATAGGCCGGGCCCCGCCTGGCCGACGGCCGGGGTGCTAGTCGGCCTCGGCCAGGATGCGGGCGAAGGCGGGGCCGAACCGTTCCAGCCGCGGCGCGTCCAGATAGCGCGACAGATCCCGCGGCCGGTCCTCGGCCAGCCGGCGCAACAGCGGCTTGCCGACCGACAGCGGCTTTTCGGTGCCGTCCACCCCGCGGGTCAATTGCGCCTGGGCTTGCGCCAGGCGGTCGAACAAGGCCCCGGCGGGCCGGCCGGCCAGCGCCCGGCGCGCGGGATGCAGGGACACCGCCTCGCCGGCAATCACCTCAAGGAACGCGCTGCCATAGCGTTCCAGCTTGCGGGCGCCGACGCCGTCGATCGCGGCCATCTCGTCCAGGGTGCGAGGGCGGGTCTGCGCCATCTCGATCAGCGTGCGATCGGGAAAGATCACATAGGCCGGCACCGCCGCCGCCTCGGCCAGGGCGCGGCGCTTGGCCTTCAGCGCCGACAAGAGCGGCGCGTCCTCTTCCTCGACCTGGGTGCGGATGACATTGGCGGCGCGCGGGCGCTGGACCAGATCGCGGCGCAGGGTGACGCGTTCTTCACCGCGCAGCACGGCATGGGCGGCCTGGGTGATCGCCAGGCCGCCATGGCGTTCGGGGTCGGGCCGGATCAGGTCGCGGCCCAGCATCTGGCGGATGATCGCCTGCCATGCGGCCTTGCCCAGATCGGCCCCCACCCCAAAGGTCGGCAGCCGGTCATGGCCGCGCTGGCGGATGCGTTCGGTCGTGGTGCCGGTCAGCACATCGATGATATGGCCGGCGCCAAAGCTCTGGCCGGTGCGCAGCACGGCCGACAGCACCTTCTGCGCCGCCTCGGTGCCGTCGAAGCAGTCGGGGGGATTGTCGCACAGATCGCAATTGCCGCAGGGCGCGGCCGGCGTTTCGCCGAAATAGCGCAGCAGGACATTGCGCCGGCAGCCGGTCGCCTCGGCCAGCCCAAGCAGCGCGTTCAACCGCGCGTGATCGGCCGCCTTGCGTTCCGGCGGCGCCAGGCTTTCGTCGATCTGGGCGCGGCGCAGCCGGATGTCGTCGGCCCCGAACAGCGTCAGGGTTTCCGCCGGGGCGCCATCACGGCCGCCGCGGCCGATTTCCTGGTAATAGGCCTCGATCGATTTCGGCAGGTCGGCATGGGCGACCCAGCGGATGTCGGGCTTGTCGATGCCCATGCCGAAGGCCACCGTGGCCACCACGGCCAGACCGTCCTCGCGCTGAAAGCGCATCTCGACGGCGCGGCGCTGGTCGGGTTCCATGCCGCCGTGATAGGCGACGGCGGCCAGCCCGGCCTGGCCCAGCGCCTGGGCCAGCGCCTCGGTCTTGGCGCGGGTGGCGCAATAGACGATGCCCGACTGTCCGCGCCGGGCGACGGCGAAATCCAGGATCTGCCGGCGCGGCCCGTCCTTGGGCTGAAAGGCCAGGTGGATGTTCGGCCGGTCAAAGCCGCGCAGGAAGGTCAGCGGCGCCTGGCCCTGAAACAGCCGCGCCACGATTTCTTCGCGGGTTTCGGCATCCGCGGTGGCGGTGAATGCCGCCAACGGCACGCCCAATGCCTGGCGCAATGCGCCGACGCGCAGATAATCGGGGCGAAAATCATGGCCCCACTGGCTGACGCAATGCGCCTCATCCACGGCGATGGCCAGCACACCGGCGCGGCGCAGCATCGGCACCGTCGCGCCCGAGGCCAGCCGCTCCGGCGCGATGTATAGCAGCCGCAGTTCGCGCGCCGCCAGCGCCCGCAGCACCTCGGCGTTTTCCTCGTCGCTATTGCCGCTGGTCAGGGCGGCGGCTGCGACACCCGCCTCGGTCAGCGCCCGCACCTGGTCGCGCATCAGCGCGATCAGCGGCGAGATCACCACCGTCAACCCGTCGCGCATCAGTGCCGGCAGCTGATAGCACAGCGATTTTCCGCCCCCGGTGGGCATGATCGCCAGCACCTCGCGCCCCCCGGCGACCGCCTCGACGATTTCCTGCTGGCCGGGGCGAAAGCCGTCAAAGCCGAAGACCTGCCGCAGCAGCGAGGCCGCCGACATCAGAAGCCGTAGAAAAAGCCGGCGTTATTGGCCAGCGCGCGCTGGGCGATGATCAGGGCGATGAACACCACCAGGGGCGCCAGATCCAGCCCGCCGGTATCGGGCAGGATGCGGCGCACCGGGGCATAGATCGGCTCGAGCAGGCGGTTCAGCCCGGTCCACAGCTGATAAACCAGCGGCTGGCGCAGGTTCAGCACCTGAAAGTTGATCAGCCAGGACATGATGATATGGGCGATCATCACGAACCAGACCACGTCCAGTATCAGCATCAAGGCTTGGTGCAGCGTGCCCATTCGGTCCCCTTTCGGCCATCAGCCGACAGGTAAGCCAGCCAGCCCGCTTCTGCAAGCGGTGCCGTGGCGCCGCAGCGTTCCGGTTGACGCGCTGGCTGGCTGCGGCTAGCGCCATCGACTACCGCCGGGGGAAAGAGGTCGCCGATGTATCCGATCCTGCGCTTTGCCAAGGAGATGCTGAAATTCCGTGCCGCGCCCCCTCTGGACGTGCTGGACGCGCATGTCTCGACCCATCGCTGCTGGCCCTGGGATCTGGACCCCTGGATCGAGCTGAACAATGGCCGCACCCTGACGCTTTATGATCTGGGCCGCCTGCCGATGGCGATGCGCACCGGTATCATCGACACCATGCGCGCCAATCGCTGGGGGATCACCGTGGCGGGCAATTCGGTGCGCTATCGCCGCCGCATCCGCGCCTTTGACCGCTTTACCATGGTCTCGCGCAGCCTCGGCTGGGACGACCGTTTCCTGTATATGGAACAAAGCATGTGGCGCGGTGGCGAATGTTGCAACCACATGCTGCTGCGCGCGGCCATCACCTCGGACCAGGGAATGGTGGCGCCGGCCCGGCTGATGCAGGCGATCGGCCGCGATCCGGAAAGCCCGCCCTTGCCCGAATGGGTGCGGGCCTGGATCGCCGCCGACCGCCAGCGGCCCTGGCCGCCGGAATTGCCCGAACTGCCAAGGGGCCAGCACGATCGGGACTTGCCAGCCCAGACCCGCTGAGGCCTTATGCGGCCGACAGCGCCGGGCCCGCCCCGGTCGCGCAGGGCGCAAGGGACGGCGATGGAACGCAGACGCATCTGGGGCTGGTGGTTTTTCGACTGGGCCAGCCAGCCCTTTGCCACGCTGCTGACCACCTTCATCTTTCCGGTCTATTATGCCGAGGTCGCCCGGGCCCATTTTGCCGCCCAGGGCATGACCGAGCAGGCCGCCGGCGCCGCGGCCCAGTCGCTGTGGGGCTATGGGCTGGGCATCAGCGGGCTGGTGATCGCGCTGCTGGCCCCCGTGCTGGGCGCGCTGGCCGATGGCAGCGGCCGGCGACTGGTGTGGATCTGGATATTCTCGGGGCTTTATGTCGCGGGATCCTGGGGATTGTGGTTCCTGACCCCCGATCAGCCGAACCTGCATCTGGCGATCGCCTGTTTCGGCATCGGCCTGATCGGCATGGAATTCGCGACCATCTTCACCAACGCGCTGTTGCCGCAACTGGCGCCGCGCGACGAGCTGGGCCGAATATCCGGATCAGGATTTGCCTTCGGCTATCTGGGCGGGGTTCTGGCGCTGGCGCTGGTACTGCTGTTCCTGGCTGAAAACGCGCAGACCGGGCGGACGCTGCTGGGCATCCCGCCGATCCTGGGCCTGGAGCCGGCCGCGCGCGAGGGAACCCGTGCCGCCGGCCCCTTCACCGCGCTGTGGTATATCGCTTTCATGATTCCCTTTGCGCTGTGGCTGCGCGACGCGCCGGGACCGCGCCGGCCGATGCGGTTGCGGGCGGCGCTGGCCGATCTGGGACGGCTGCTTGCCGGATTGCCGCGGCGGCGTTCGCTGGCGGCATGGCTGGCCTCCTCGATGTTCTCGCGCGATGCGCTGAATGCGCTTTACAGCTTTGGCGGCGTCTATGCGGCCACGGTGCTGGGCTGGCCGGTGTTCCTGGCAGGGGTGTTCGGCGTCGTCAGCGCCGTTTCGGCCGCCGTCATCAGCTGGGTCGGTGGCCGCGCCGACCGCCGCTGGGGGCCGCGCCCGGTGATCGTGGGCTGCACCCTGGTGCTCATCGCGGTCTGCGTGCTGATCATCGGCATGAACCGCCAGCAGGTTCTTGGCATACCTCTGCCGCCGGGATCGCGCCTGCCCGACATGCTGTTCTTTGTCTGCGGCGGGCTGATCGGCGGGGCGGGCGGTGCGTTACAGGCTGCCAGCCGCACGATGATGGTGCGCCACACCCGACCCGAGCGCGCGGCCGAGGCCTTTGGCCTTTATGCGCTGTCGGGCAAGGCCACCGCCTTTCTGGCACCCTTGCTGATCGCGGGGGTTACCCAGATCAGCGGCAGCCAGCGGCTGGGCATCCTTCCGCTGATCGTGATGTTCCTTCTGGCGCTGGTTCTGCTAGTCTGGGTCAAACCACAAGGAGAGGCCGAGCAGTGATCCGCAAGTTCCTGACCGTCGCCACGCTGGCGCTGGCAGCATTGGGCATGGCCCAGCCTGTCGCGGGCGACCCCCTGGCAAAGGATGTCTTTGGCAGCGCCCCTGGCCCGACCGGCGGCGCAGCTGCGGCGATCGGCTTTTATTCCAAGGGCTGCGTGTCAGGCGCGGTGGCGCTGCCCGAAACCGGGCCCACCTGGCAGGCGATGCGGCTGTCGCGCAACCGCTACTGGGGCCATCCCGAACTGGTCAGCTTCCTGATCGGCCTGTCCGGCGCGGCGCGCCAGGCCGGCTGGCAGGGCCTCTATATCGGCGACATGAGCCAGCCGCGCGGTGGGCCGATGCTGTCGGGGCATGCCAGCCATCAGATGGGGCTGGATGCCGACATCTGGATGCTGCCGCCGCACAGCCTGAACCTCAGCCCCGCGGCGCGCGAAAAACTGTCCTCGCAATCGGTGGTCAACAAGGCCGGCACCGCGCCCTCGGCGCTGTGGAGCCCGGCGCACATGGCGATCATGCGCGCGGCCGCCCGCGATCCGCGGGTCGAGCGCATCTTTGTCGATCCGGTGGCCAAGGTGGCGATGTGCCAGGCGGCCGGCGGCGATCGCGCCTGGCTGCGCAAGATCCGCCCGATCAACAACCACGATTATCATTTTCACGTCCGCCTGCGCTGCCCCGCCGGTTCGATCTGCCAGCCGCAGGATCCACCGCCGCCCGGCGACGGCTGCGAAGAGGCCGCCGAATGGATCCGCAACCGCATCGACCCCAGCCGCGTCAAGCCGGTGCCACCAGACCCGAACTATCGCCATCCCCGCAGCTTCCGGCTCAGCGAAATGCCCCGGCAATGCCAGATCGTCGCCACCGCCCGCTAGGGCGCGGCGCAAGGCGGATTGCGGCGGCGGCCCTGGCGGCCACGCTGGCCGTCGGCGCCGCGCGGGCCCAGCCCCCGCAGGTCGAATATGTCGCCACCTATGTCTGGCAGATGGATGACGACGAGTTCGGCGGCTTTTCCGGCATCGAGATCAGCGCCGACGGTGACCGCTTCACGGTGCTTTCGGATCGCGCCAGCCTGCGCTGGGGCAGCGTCGAACGCGACGCCCAGGGCCGCATCCGCAAGCTTGAAATCGCCGGCCGAGCGCGACTGCGCGATGCCGATGGCGCGCCCCTCAAGCCCGGCTGGCAGGGCGACAGCGAGGGGCTGGCCATCGCAGATGACGGCACGATCTGGGTCAGCTTCGAGGGGCTGACCCGGGTGGCCCGATACGACACCCCCGACAGCCCGTCCCAGCCCCTGCCCCGCCCGCCCGAGTTCCGGACCATGCAGCGCAACGCCTCGCTCGAGGCGCTGGCGATCCTGCCCGACGGCACGCTGCTGACGATTCCGGAACGCTCGGGCGCGCTGACACGCCCCTTTCCGGTCTGGCGCTGGCAAAACGGGCGCTGGGACCAGCCGTTTGCCATCCCGCGCAGCGGCGACTGGCTGGTGGTTGGCGCCGATGTCGGACCCGACGGGCGGCTGTATATCCTGGAACGCGACTTCAAGGGCCTGCTGGGTTTTCGCAGCCGGGTGCGCCGCATGGAACTGACCGCCGACGGGCCGGTGAACGACCAGGTAGTGTTGGAAACGCGCCCGCTGCAATATGACAACCTTGAAGGGATTTCCGTCTGGCATGATGGTCAGGGAATCCGCATCACCATGATTTCAGACGATAATTTCGGCCTTCTGCAACGGACGGAACTGGTCGAATATCGCCTTGTCGAGGCCCCCATGCCCAATGGCTGATGCCCGGTCACGGCTGCGGCCGTTGACTTGCACCGCACGGCGCTATATGCGGCCTTGCCCCCGGACGGGGCCGAGTCTCCGCTACCTTGTCAAAACGGATCCTGACATGCCCCGTATCCTGCCCGGCGTCATCGCCATGGCCACCGTTGTGGTGGCATCGAACATCCTGGTCCAGCATCTGCTGGGCGACTGGCTGACCTGGGGGGCCCTGACCTATCCCGTCGCCTTCCTTGTGACCGATGTGATGAATCGCGTCTATGGTCCCGCCGCGGCACGCAAGGTGGTTTTTGCCGGGTTCATGACCGGGGTGCTGTGTTCGATCGTTGCCGCCGGTCTGGACAAGACCACGCTGCGGATCGCCATCGCCTCGGGGGCGGCGTTCCTGTCGGCGCAGCTCATGGACATTTCCGTGTTCAACCAGTTGCGAAAATACAACTGGTGGTTGCCACCCCTGGTCGCCACCCTGGTCGGATCGGTGCTGGATACGGTGATCTTCTTTACCATCGCCTTTGCCGCGCCGCTCAGCGTGCTGTTCCCCGCAGACGATGTTTCCTGGGCAAATGAGCCGGTTGCGCTGCTGGGTATGGGGCCGGTGCTGCCGCTATGGGTGTCGCTGGCCACGGCCGACTGGCTGGTCAAGGTGGCGCAGGCGGTTGTGGCGCTGATTCCCTTCCGGCTGATCGTCGGGAATTTGATCCAACGTCACGCGCAAATTCATTGACTGTTCATCTTTCTGTGTCACGCTGGACCTACAACGGCAACTTTTTGAAAGGAGGTGGTCCAGTGTCGAGAGTGATATTGGAGAGAGGTGTCGGGACAGTCAGGGGGGCCGCAGCCTGAGGGCAGCCCCAAGGGTTGAACAACCCTGACTGGGTCGGTGGGCACCGCCCCTAACCGGACCATCTCCGTGGATCTCGCGAGCCGTTCCCAAGGAGCGGCTCGTTCCATTTTTGCCGCCCGGATTGTGTCGACGCCGTTTTTTCGGCCCGGAAACCGGCATCTGCCGGAGCGGTCCGACCGCGCGAAGGGTCGGCACCATCGCCTGCAAAGGTCGGCGCCTCACTGTGCGAAAAAAACATCGCACCCCGACAGCCATGACCGCCGGGGTGTTGCAGAGCGGGTTCTGGCCGCTAGAGCCGTTCGATCGCCAGGGCGATGCCCTGGCCGCCGCCGATGCACATGGTGATCAGCGCCTTGCGACCGCCGGTGCGCATCAGTTCATACATGGCCTTGATGGTGATGATGGCGCCGGTCGCGCCCACCGGATGGCCCAGTGCAATGGCGCCGCCGTTGGGATTGACCCGGGCCGGATCCAGACCCAGCCCCTTGTTCACTGCCAAGGCCTGCGCGGCGAAGGCCTCGTTCGATTCGATCACGTCGAAATCCTGCGCCTTCAGCCCGGTGCGCGCCATCAGCGCCTGCACGGCCGGGATCGGGCCGATGCCCATGACCTCGGGGCGCACGCCCGCCACCGCATAGCCCAACAGGCGGAATTGCGGCGTCAGCCCGGCCTCGCGCGCCGCCTGGGCGCGGGCCAGGACCACGGCGCCGGCACCGTCATTGATGCCCGAGGCATTGCCGGCGGTCACGCTGCCGTCCTTCTTGAACACCGGCTTCAGCGCGGCAAGCTTGTCGGCATCGGTTGCCTTGGGATGTTCGTCGGTATCGAACAGCACCGGGCCCTTGCGACCCTTGACCTCGATCGGGACGATCTGGTCGCGGAAGTAGCCCTGCGCGATGGCATTGGCGGCCCTGCGCTGGCTTTCCAAGGCAAACGCATCCTGATCCTGGCGCGAGACTTCATGTTCGCGCGCGACGTTTTCGGCCGTCACTCCCATGTGGCCCGTGCCCATCGGACAGGTCAGCGCCCCCACCATCATGTCCAGCATGGCGACATCGCCCATCTTGGCGCCAAAGCGCGCGGCGGGCACGGCATAGGGGGCGCGGCTCATCGATTCCGCGCCACCGGCGACGGCAAAATCGGCGTCGCCCAGCATCAATGCCTGGCTGGCCGAGACAATGGCCTGCGCCCCTGAACCGCACAGCCGGTTCACGTTGAGCGCCGGCGTGGTGTCGGGAATCCCCGCCTCGAGCATGGCCGCCCGCGACAGATACATGTCGCGCGGCTCGGTGTTGATGACATGACCAAAGACGACCGTGCCGATGCGATCGGCGCCGATGCCGGCGCGCTCGATCGCGGCGCGGGTCACTGCCGCCGCCAGCTGGATCGGCGGCACCCCGGCCAGACTGCCGCCAAAGGCGCCGATGGCGGTGCGCGCCCCCGCCAGGATGACGATTTCGTTGTCAGACATGATTCCCCCCAATATGCGCGAAACAATATTACTGGTAGAACCTGCGCCACGCAGCGAAAAGCCCTGATTGGTGGCGACCCGACGGCAGGACATCGGACAGCCCTGCGCCGGCGCGGCCTGCAACCGTCAGATCGGCGGATATTCGCCCAGACCATTCCGTTGCAAGCTGCTGGAAAGGTTCGCTCGGCCTTTGCCGCATGGCCTGCGACACGATGCCTTTGCTGCGCGCGCGCCATTGTCATTTGCACCCGTAAAGCCGCCTGCGCTAAAATTGCCCAAAAAACATGAGGGCAGTATGAACAGGTTTCTCAAGCTCGCCATCGTCGGGCTGGTGGCCTCTTGCGGAGGGGGCGGAAACTACAAGGCGCCGCGCAATCTGGACAATGCCTGCGCCATCGCAGCCGAACGGCCCGCCTATATGCGGGCAATGAAACAGGCCGAGCGCCGCTGGGGCGTGCCGGTGCATGTGCAGATGGCCACCATCCACCAGGAATCGAAATTCATCGGCGACGCGCGCACCCCGCATCGCTATGCGTTGGGGATCATCCCGCTGGGTCGGCAAAGTTCGGCCTATGGCTACAGCCAGGCCATTGACGGCACCTGGGACGACTATCGCCGCGCCACAGGCAACCGGGGCGCGCGACGCGACAATATCCGCGACGCCACCGATTTCATGGGCTGGTACATGCATGACAGCGCCCGAACCCTGGGCATTTCCAAACATGACGCCGGCGCCCAGTATCTGGCCTATCACGAGGGTCGGCAGGGCTTTGCCCGTGGCTCGCATCGCAGCAAGCCATGGTTGATGAGCGTTGCCGCCAAGGTGGATGCGCGCGCCCAACTTTATCAGATGCAGCTTGCGCGCTGTCGCTAGGTCGCCAGCGCCCGCCTAGCGGCGGCGGGCGATCTCGCTCTCGATGGCAAAGGTCGAAGGCTTGAAGCCGACCCCGGTCTTCATGTCGCCCAGGATCACGGTGGTGCGCTTGCCCGTGTCGTCGGTCACCACCCACTGGCGCAGCTGCGTCGGGTTGGCGGTGAATACCAGTTGAATGTTGCCGTATTCGGGATGCTTCGGGTCCTGGGCGGTGACCACGGTCGTGTTCTTCCGTTCGGTGTGGCTGGTAACCATGCGCGCCTGGCCCAGGTTGATATTCGGCGCCAGGATCAGGGAAAGCGGCGTCTTGGACAGCGGATATTGCTGCGGACCGCCCTTGGTCTTGCCGTCGAACACCGCCACCTGCCCGGCCGAGGCCAACACCAGCGTGCGGTCGCCCTTGTATTCGAAACGGACGCGGTTCGGCCGGTGGATATAGACCGTGCCGGTCGAGACCGAGCCATCCGGGTTCACCTGGGTGAAATCGGCGACGGCGGTCTTGATGCCGTTCAGATAGCGCGAAATCTCGTTCAGGGGGATTTTCTCGGCCAGGGCGGGAACGGCCATGGCCAGGGCGAAGACGGGCGCAAGGGCGAGCGATCTGAGTTTCATGCCGCGATCATAGCCTTAGTCGAAAGGGTTGCACATCACGTTCGCAGGATGGCCCGGCCCGGCCTTGCTGACAGCGGTGTGAGGGGGGTCACAGCCGCTGTCCCGCCAGCAGCCGCGGCATCGGCCGCAGGCTCAGCCCCGCCGCCTGGCGCATGAAGCCCCGGCGCAGCGCCGGCACCGCATTGACCAGACCCATGCCCAGTTCCCGACCCGCCCGCAGCAGCGGGTTGGCATTGGAAAACAGCGCATTGACCCCATCCATGCCCAGCGCCAGCGCGGTGGCGTCCGGCCGGCGCCAGTCCTGATAGCGGCCCAGCACAGCGGCCGCGCCCGGATCCTCGCCGCGGCGACGGGCGGTGACCACGACCTCGGCCAGGGCGGCAACATCGCGCAACCCCAGGTTCAGGCCCTGGCCGGCGATGGGATGCACGCCGTGCGCGGCATCCCCGATCAGCGCCAGCCGCGGCGCCACATAGGTTTCGGCCAGGGACAGGCTCAACGGATAGGAAAACCGCGGTCCGGCCAGCCGAATCGCCCCCAGAAAATCGCCGAATCGTGGCCGCAGCACCGCCAGGAAGTCTGCATCGGGCAGGTCCAGGATGGCGCGGGCGGTGTCGGCGGGCTCGGACCAGACGATGGAACTGCGATTGCCAGGCAGCGGCAGGATCGCCAGAGGCCCGCCGCTCATGAAGAACTGATGCGCTGTCGCCTGATGCGGCAATTCGTGATCGACGGCGGCCACCAGCGCGATCTGACCATAGTCATGGCCCAGTCGCCGGATGCCGGCGCGGCTGGCGACGCCCGATTGCCGGCCGTCGGCCCCGACCAGCAGCCGCGCGCTCAGCCGGCGGCCGTCGGACAGATCCACCGCGATCGCCGCCGGCCCGGGCTGCTGCGCCACCACCGACACCCCGTCCAGATGGGTCACACAGCCCTGCATGGCCCGCAGCAGCGCCCGATAAAGGAACCTGTCTTCAAGCATGTAGCCAAGACGGCCTTCCTCGATCTCGGCGCCGTCGAAATGCAGCCCGAAGGGACCGGGGCCATCGCCCGGGGCCCCCTGACAGGCGGCGACCTTGCGAATTTCCTGCGCCTCGCCGGCCAGATCCCGCCACAGCCCCAGCGCCGCCAGCAGCCGCTGCGAGGCCAGCGCCAAAGCATAGGCGCGACCGTCGAAGGCGGCATCGGCACGGGCCTGGGCGGGGCGCGGGTCCACGACCGCCACTGACAGTCCGGCCTGCGCCAGGGCCAGGGCCAGTGTCGGGCCGTTCAGCCCGCCGCCGGCAATCACGATGTCGAAATCTGTTTCCATGCCTGCACTATCGCCGTCGGCAAAAGAATGTCCATGCGTCATTGCCGCCCGGCCCTGCCATTGCCGCCGCCCGGCGCATTGGCTAGCCTTTGCGCATGGGTGGTGACAGCAAGGGTGGGGTGCGCATGGATTGGTTGAAGGCGTCGGCCGCAGATCAGGGCAGGGCTATCCTGGCGGGGCTGATAAGCCCGGTGGAACAGGCCGAGGCCTATCTGGATGCCGCCGCTCGCCATCCCTATGCCGACCGGATCTATGCCAGGCTTTGCCCCGACCGCGCGCGGGCCGAGGCGATCGCCGCCCATGATCGCGCCCGCGCCGGCCTGCGCCGCGGCCTGCTCGACGGGGTGGCGATCAGCTGGAAGGACAATATCGACAGCGCCGGCACCCTGACCGAGGCGGGCTCGCGCCTGCTGGCCGGGCGCATGCCCGCCCGCGATGCCGCCATCCTGGCCGCGGCCACGCTGGACGGGCTGGTCTGTCTGGGCAAGACGCATCTGACCGAACTGGCCTTTTCGGGGCTGGGGGTCAATCCGATGACGGCGACGCCGCCCAACAGCATCGATCCGGCGCTGGCGCCGGGCGGCTCCAGCAGCGGCGCCGCGGTCTCGGTCGCGCTGGGTTTGGCGGCCGCCGCGATCGGCAGCGACACCGGCGGCTCGATTCGCGTGCCGGCGGCCTGGAACGGGCTGGTCGGCTTCAAGCCCAGCCATGGCGCGGTCAGCGCCGAGGGCGTGGTGCCGCTGTGCCGCCGATTTGACGTGGCCGGCCCCATCGCCCGCACGGTCGAGGATTGCGCCGAATTGTTCGCGGTGCTGCGCGGCGAGGCGGTGGTCGACCTGTCGGACGCCCAGCCCCGCGGCTTGCGGCTGATGGTGCTGGACGGGATGCCGATGGATCAGGCGCGGGATGCCCCCGTGGCCGCCTTCGAGGACGCCTTGCGCCGGCTGGCCCAGGCCGGCGCGCGCATTACCCATGCCGCACCGCCCTGCGTGGCCGAGGCGCTGGCCCTGGCACCCCGACTGTTCGCCCCCGAGGCCTATGGCATCTGGCGCGACCAGATCGAAAGCGCGCCCGAGCTGATGTATGCGCCGGTCCTGGAACGGTTTCGCGGCGGCGGCACGGTGCTGGCCGCCGATTACGTCGCCGCCTGGGAACAGCTCGCGCATCTGCGGGCGGACTGGGCGCGCCTGGTCGCAGGGTTCGACGCGGTGATCCTGCCGACGGCGCCCATCCTGCCGCCTGATGTCGCCCGCCTGCTGGCCGAGCCCGAGTTCTTTGCCCGCGAAAACCTGCTGGCGCTGCGCAATACCCGCATCGCCAATCTGCTGGGCCTGCCGGCGATCAGCCTGCCCACCGGCCACCCGGCATGCGGGCTGATGCTGATGGGCACGACCGGCGGCGACCGCGCGCTGTTGATGGCCGCCGCCGGGGTCGAGGCGGCGCTGCGCTGATCTGACCGTCCTTGCGCCGGCAAAAAGCCTGCAAACCCCCGGCCGGGGGCCGGTGAAACTCTGGACGCATGGGGGGATTGCCGGTAGTCTTGGCGCAGAAACGGGGCGCGACGACCCCGAACGAGAGGCAGCCATGGCATTTCCCGAGCGGTTTTCGAACCTGCCGGATTACGCATTTCCGCGCCTGCGGAAACTGCTGGCGGGCATCGCGCCCGGCGGCGATCCCGTCATCATGACCATCGGCGAACCGCGCCATGAAATCCCCGGCTTTACCGGGGCGATCATGGCCGAAAGCATCGCCGATTTCGGCAAGTATCCCACCAACGAGGGCACGCCCGAGCTGCTGGCGGCCATCGGCGGCTGGTTGCAGCGCCGCCACGGCATCGAGGTGGCGCCCGACCGCATCATGGCGCTGAACGGCACGCGCGAGGGGCTGTTCAACGCCGCCTTGGCGCTGGCGCCCGAACACAAGCGCAACCAGCAGCCGGCGGTGCTGATCCCCAATCCATTCTATCAGGTCTATGCCGTCGCCGCCGCCGCCGTGGGGGCCGAGCCGATCTTTGTTCCGGCCACCGTCGAAACCGGGCATCTGCCCCGCTATGCCGATCTGCCGGCCGAGGTGCTGGACCGCACCACCCTGGCCTATCTGTGTTCCCCCGCCAATCCCCAGGGCGCGATCGCGTCCCAGGACTACCTTGAGGAACTGGTGGCGCTGGCCGAACAGCATGATTTCCTGATCCTGGCCGACGAATGCTATTCCGAGATCTGGCGCGATGCCCCGCCTCCCGGCGCGCTGGCGGTGGCCAGCCGCATGGGGCTTGCCGATCGGGTGGTGATGTTCAATTCGCTGTCCAAGCGCTCGAACCTGCCGGGGCTGCGCTCGGGCTTTGCCGCCGGCGGCAGCGCGCAGATCGCGCAGATGCGGCGCCTGCGCAGCTATGCCGGGGCGCCGCTGCCGCTGCCGGTGCAGCGCGTCAGCGCCTTTGCCTGGGCGGACGAGGCGCATGTCGATGCCAGCCGCGCGCTCTATCAGGAAAAATACCGCATTGCCGACCGGGTGCTGGGCAATGTGCCCGGCTATCAGCCGGTGCAAGGCGGGTTTTTCCTGTGGCTGCCGGTGCCGCCGCAACTGGGCGACGGCGAGGAGGCGGCGAAGCGATTGTGGGCGCGGGCGGGCATCCAGGTGCTGCCCGGCGCCTATCTGGCACGCGAAACCAGTCACGGCAATCCGGGTCGGCATTACATCCGGGTGGCGCTGGTGGCGCCGGCAGATCAGACCGAAGCGGCCCTGAGCCGCCTCCGCAACTGTTTGTATCAAGGGGGCTGAACCATGGCGAGCTGGCAGGCCAAACACCGCGACCCGTTGCTGGACCAGACCACCCGGGCGGCATTGGAGCGGCGCAGCAAGGAAGGCCTTGGCGCGCTGCTGGTCGCGCTGGGGGTGGTGATTGCCGCCATGCTGCTGAGCTACAGCCCGGACGATCCAAGCTTCATGTCGGCCACCGATCAGGAGGCGCAGAACTATCTGGGCCGGCCCGGCGCCTATATCGCCTCGGCGCTGTTCATGATCACCGGCTTTGGCAGCTGGGTGCTGGTGCTGGGCGCGCTGGCCTGGGGGCTGCGGCTGATGCTGCACCGGGGCGAGGAACGGCTGATCCGCGGCGTTTTCCTGCCCATCGCGATGGTGCTGGTATCGGTCTATGCCACCTCGCTGACGCCGCCCCCGGGCTGGACGCAAAGCTTTGGCCTGGGTGGACATCTGGGCGACATGCTGATGGGCGGGATGCTGTCGGCGATGCCGATGCGCGCCTCGATCGCCATCAAGATCCTGGCGTTGCTGACGGCAATCGGGGCGGTCGCGTTCCTGGCCTTTGTCCTGGGCTTCGACCGCAGGGAACTGACCGCGATCGGCGGCTTCCTGCGCCAGGGGCTGGCGACGGCGCGGTTGCTGGCGCTGCTGGCGCTGGACCGCGTGGCCCGGCTGTCGCAGGGCACGGCACGACAGATCCGCGACCGGGCCGAGGCGCGGCGCCAACGCGTCAGCCAGGATGCTTCGGCCCAGCTGCCGGGCAGCGCCGGAACCGCCCTGCCCGGCCTGCCGCGCGCGCCGCGCGTCCATGACCCGGTGCCGCCCGCCGAACTGATCGAGCCGGAAACCCATTATGCCGAGGACGCCGCCGCCCCCTCGGCCGAGGAAATCGACGCCTGCATCAAGGACGCCTTGCGTCATCGCGGCGAGCCGCGGCCGGCCGCGGCAAAGGCGGGCTTGCTTGCCGCCGTCGGATCGCGGCTGTCCGGGGCGCTGGCGCGCGGCGATGCCGGCACGGCCGCCGATGCCGATACCGATGCCGAGGGCGCGACGGATGCCGCCCCGCCCCGGCCTTTCGGCGCCGGCACCGCGCGGGTGGTTGTGCCCCCGGCCCGCCCGGCCCCGCCCTCGCGCCAGGCCCAGGCCGAGGCCGAGCCGGCAATGCGCTTTGACGCCGCGGCGCCGGCCTATGAGCATCCGCCGCTGTCGCTTCTGGCGGCGCCGGCGACTGTCGAACGCCACCAGCTGTCGCAAGAGGCGCTGATGGAAAACGCCCGCATGCTCGAGGCGGTGCTGGACGACTACGGCGTCAAGGGTCAGATCACCGAGGTGCGGCCCGGTCCGGTGGTGACGCTTTACGAACTGGAACCGGCGCCGGGGCTGAAGGCCAGCCGGGTGATCGGCCTGGCCGATGACATCGCGCGGTCGATGTCGGCCTTGTCGGCGCGGGTTTCGACCGTGCCGGGGCGCAGCGTCATCGGCATCGAACTGCCCAATGCGCGGCGGGAAAAGGTGGTGCTGCGCGAAATCCTGTCCTCGCGCGCCTATGGCGACGGCACCCAGCCGCTGCCGCTGGCCCTGGGCAAGGACATCGGTGGCGGGCCGGTGGTGGCGAACCTCGCCAAGATGCCGCATCTGCTGATCGCGGGCACCACCGGTTCGGGCAAGTCGGTCGCGATCAACACCATGATCCTGTCGCTGCTTTACAAGCTGACGCCCGAGGAATGTCGGCTGATCATGATCGACCCCAAGATGCTGGAACTGTCGGTCTATGACGGCATCCCGCATCTGCTGTCGCCCGTGGTCACCGATCCGAAAAAGGCCGTCGTCGCCTTGAAATGGGTCGTGGGCGAGATGGAGGAACGCTATCGCAAGATGTCCAAGATGGGCGTGCGCAACATCGAGGGCTATAACGGCCGCGTGCGCGAGGCCCTGGACAAGGGCGAGCTGTTCCGCCGCACCGTCCAGACCGGTTTCGACGAGGACACCGGCGAGCCGGTATTCGAGACCGAGGAATTCCAGCCCGAGACCTTCCCCTATATCGTCGTGATCGTGGACGAGATGGCGGATCTGATGATGGTCGCCGGCAAGGAGATCGAGGCCTGCATCCAGCGCCTGGCGCAGATGGCGCGGGCCTCGGGCATCCACCTGATCATGGCCACGCAACGGCCGTCGGTCGATGTCATCACCGGCACGATCAAGGCGAACTTCCCGACCCGGATCAGCTTTCAGGTCACCTCCAAGATCGACAGCCGCACCATCCTGGGCGAACAGGGCGCCGAACAGCTGCTGGGTCAGGGCGACATGCTGTATATGGCGGGCGGATCGCGCATCACCCGCGTTCACGGCCCCTTCGTCAGCGACGAAGAGGTCGAAGAGGTGGTGAACCACCTGAAATCCTTTGGCCCGCCCAGCTATATGGCCGGCGTGGTCGAAGGCCCCGACGAGGATCGCGCCGACAGCATCGATCAGGTGCTGGGCCTGGCCTCGGGCGAGGGGGGCGATGCCGAGCTTTACGACCTGGCGGTGGCGATCGTGGCCAAGGACCGCAAATGTTCGACCAGCTACATCCAGCGCAAGCTGGCGATCGGCTACAACAAGGCGGCGCGGCTGGTCGAGCAGATGGAAGAGCAGGGCATCGTCAGCCCCGCCAACCATGTCGGCAAGCGCGAGGTGCTGGTGCCCGAGGTCTGAGCGGCCCTTGCCCAGATCACCGACAAGCAACGGCCGGAACCGAAAGGTTCCGGCCGTGGCGTTTTGCAAGCAGCCCGCGATGACAGCACGGTGGCCGGCCTAATGGCTGCGCAGCCGGCTTTCGATCAGCAGCCCTTCCTCGTCCAGGATCGGATGCGCAACCGATACCGCATGGGCGTTGATGCGCTTCAAATCGCGCAGCACGTCCAGATGCAGCGACGAGGTCTCGCGGCTTTCGGGCTGGCCCTCGCGCAGGCGCAGCAGGTGGCGCTGCGCCGACTGCCGTTCCAGATTGCGGATCTCGACCTTCAGCTCCATCAGGCGCCGGGCCATGTCGCGGTCGCGGGTCATGAACACGCTCTGCGCCATGCGCAGATTGTCCAGCGTCATCAGGAACAGCCCGTCCAGCTCGCGATAGCCGGCCTCGGAAAAGCGCAGGCCCAGGCCGACCTTCTTGCGCACGGCGGGGCCAAGGCCGCGGTGGATGATGTCGGCCATGTGTTCCAGATTGATGACATAATCCAGAATGGTGATGGCGCGGCGACGGTCATCTTCGCTGGCGGAACCGCCCAGACGCGACAGGTAGGTCTTGACCTCCTGCTGGCGGCGGTCGACGCGCTGTTCCAGTTCCGCCACCTCGGCCAGCGGGCTGGTGTCGTTCTTGCGAAAGGCGGTGCGGGTCTGATCCAGCATGCGTTCGACCGTATCGCCCAGCGACAACGCCTCGCGGCTGGCGCCGGTCAGGGCCAGCAGGGGCGTGTCCAGCACCGCCTCGTCCAGCCAGCGCGGGCTGTCGGGACGGGCGGCGTCGTCATCGGGCAGGATGCGCGCCAAGAGCCGGGCGAGCGGTCCGGCCAGCGGCCAGGCCGCCAGCGCCAGTGCCAGGTTGAAGGCCAGATGCGCCTCGACCGCCAGGCCGCTGCGGGGCAGCGGCAGATTCATCAGCATCACCCCCGCCTGGCCGGCCAGCGGCAGCACCGCCAGACAGCCCAGCGCCCGCACCGCCAGATTGCCCAGTGTTACCCGACGCGCCGCCGGCGCGAGCCCCCAGGTCGCCAGCACCGCGGGCACCGCACCGCCCAGGTTGGCGCCCAGCACCAGCACCACGGTCAGCGCCGGCGACAGATCCAGCGACAGGATCAGCAGCACCGCCGCCAGGGACGAGGAACACAGCACTGCCAGCCCCGCAGCCATCACCAACGCCACCGGCCAAGCCTGATCCAGCATGGTCAGGAACACCGCCAGCTGCGGCGACTGGCGCAGCGGCAGGGTCGCCGCCTCGAGCAGCGTCAGCGCCACCAGCATCACCCCGACCCCCATCAGCGCCATGCCGCTACCCGCCCACAGCGCCTGCTTGCGCCGCCGCAGGACGTATCCGGCCAGGATCAGCGCCGGCGAAAGCGCCGCCAGCCCCGCCGAGACGACCAATGCGGTCAGCGCCGTGCCCAGATTGGCACCCAGCAGCACGATCTGCGCCATGCGGGGAGCGATCATCTCGCGCTGGACGAAGGACGCGGTCAGCACCGCGGTCGCGGTCGAACTTTGCAGCCCCAGCGTTGCCACCAGACCCGACAGAAAGGCGCGCGGCCCGCTGCGCGTGCCCAGGCCCAGGATCATCTTGAGCCGCACGCCAAAAGCCTCGGTCATGCCGTCGCGCACCTGCCCAAGGCCGAACAGCAACAGGGCGACGGCACCGGCAATCTGCAAAAAGGCGACAATCGACGTCATGGTTCGGTCCCGGCTTGTGTGGCGACAGGGTCCGACCGTCCCGCGATCCGGCAGGCCGGTGGGAACTGTTCATGACGGTATGGTAACACCCGGACCAGGGACGACCAGTTGCGAAAAGGTCAAGTTTTCGCGAAAATTCAATGAGATTGGCTTTTTCGTCACATTCGGAACGATTGACGTTGCGTCAATGTCAGCCAGCGGCACCGCCGTTCACGGGGCGGGAGACAGTCACTACCGCCGACATCCCCGGCTCGAGCATGGGGGTCAGGTCCTGGTCGGGGTCCAGCGCGATCCGAACCGGCAGGCGCTGCGCCACCTTGGTAAAGTTTCCGGTGGCGTTCGCGGGCGGCATCAGGCTGAACTCGGACGCCATCGCCGGCGAAAACGCCTGCACATGGCCGCGCAGGCTGCCACCGCGCAGGGCATCGACGCGGATCACCGCCGCCGCGCCGGGCCGGATCCTGCGCCATTCGGTTTCGCGGAAATTGGCGATCACCCAGACCTCGGGCCCGACAAGGCTGACCAGCGGCGTGCCGGGGGCAACATACTGGCCCGGATGCACCGCCACCTGGCCCAGCCGGCCATCACCCGGCGCCCGGATCACCGTGTGGTCCAGATCCAGCGTCGCCAATTCGACCGCCGCGCGGGCGGCGTCGATGTCGGCCTGACGTGCCAGCAGCCCGACCTTTGCCGCACTGACCTGTTCGCGGGCGACCGCCAGGGCGCTTTCGGCCTGGGCGAGCGCCGCCTCGGCCTGACGCAGGGCCAGCTCGGTCTGATCGGCGGCGCTGTCGGCGGTGACGCCGCGCGATTTCAGTTGGCGCGCCCGATCCCAGGCGGCGCGTGCGGTGTCGCGTGCCGCCTCGGCTGCGTTCCGGGTCGCGCGCGCCGATTGCAGCCCGGCCTCGGCCGAACGCACCGCCTGCTGGCCGATCTGCAATCCGGCCTCGGCCCCGGCAAGGCTGGCCCGGGCCTGCGCCAGCCGCTGCCGAAAGGGGCGATCGTCAAGCCGCGCGATCACCTGCCCGCGCCGAACCTGCTGGAAGTCGGCCACCTCGACCGCGCTTACATGCCCGGCCAGCTGCGGCGCCAGCTGGGTCACCTGCCCGCGGACATAGGCGTTTTCGGTGCGCGGATCGGCCGGGGCAAAGGGTGGCAATTGCCAGCAGAACAGCACGATCAGCACCGCTGCCATCCCGGCAGCCAGGGCAACAAGGGTGGGGATAAGATGGCGTCGGGTCATGTCATGGCTTTCGCTGGGGCAAGGGCCGGCGCCCGACGGGCGACCAGCCAATCGCGGAACAGATGCAGGATCAGGGCGACCAGCGCCGCCAGCGCCACCGCAGCGGTCAGGCGATAGGCATCGGCATAGGCCAGCACCTGCGCCTGAATGCCGGCCTGTTGCAGCAGCTGCGCTGCCGCCTGCGCCCGTGCCAGCGCCGGATCGGCGATCTGCGCCGCCAGTTGCGCGCTCTGACGCGCGATTGCGGCGACCAGTTGCGGGTCGGTCGGTGCCATCCCCTCGACCAACCGTTGCAGGTGGAAAGCCTGGCGACGGTCGATGAAACTGGAAAACAGCCCCGAGCCCATTGCCCCGCCCAGCGACTGGGTCGAGATGAACACGATCACGAAGGACAGCAGATAGGCGGGGCCACGCGCCAGCGCCGCCAGCAGCCCGCGCATCATCGCCGGGGCCAGGAACAGGATTCCGGCCGCGCCGATCATCGCCTGGCTGGTCATCATCTGCGCCGGGCGGGTGTCGGGGGTGACGTGGCTGTCCATCCAGGCACCCAGCGCCACCAGCGCCAGTGCCAGCAGGTGAAACCCTGCCACCCGCTGCGGGCGGATCAGCGCCACCAGCAGCAGCGCCCCGCCCAGGGTCGCGGCACAAATCACCGCGAACAGCTCCACCATCTGCTCAGCGCCCACGCCCAGCAGCTGGAACATCCTTGGCGCCCCGGCCGATTGTTCCGACAGCACCAGCCGGAACAGCAGCAGCGTCGCCGTCAGATGCAGGATTTCCGGGCTGACCAGCCAGCGGATGTCCAGCAGCGGCGCCTTGCGGTTCAGTTCGACCGCCACCGCCAGCGCCAGCGAGGCCAGCGCCGCCACGACCGTCCAGCCCAGCCAGGGGGCATCGGTCCAGCCATGGATCGGGCCCATCACGCATGCTGTCGTCAGCCCGCCCAGCCCGACCGAGACCAGCAGCCAGCTGACCAGATCCAGCGGCGCCAGCACATGCACCCGCGGCGGCGAGGTCAGTGGCAGCAGCCAGACCAGCGCCAGGCACAGCGCCGCCAGCCCCAGCGCCAGCAGGTGCAGCGCGCTCCAGCCCGCATCGGCCATCACGGCAGGCGAAATCACCCGCGCCAGCAGCGGCCCGATCAGGAACACCGCCAGCACCAGTGGCAGGCCCAGCCGCATCTTCCACTGCGGCGGCAAGGGTTCCAGCATATACATGAACGCCAAAGTGCTCAGCGGCGCCGAGGCCATGCCCAGCGCGAATTGCACCGCCAGGGCCGAGCGCAGGTCATCGACCGCCAGCGCCGCCAGCGACACCAGCAGATAGGCCAGCACCGCCACCTCGGCAAAGCGGCGCAGGCCGAACTGATCGCGAAGCTTGATCAGCAGCAGCGGCAAGGCCACGCGCGGCACCAGAAAGGCGACGATCAGCCAGCTGGCGCGCGCCGGACTGATCCCCAGATCGCCGGCAATCTGCGGCAGATTGGCGCTGACAAAACCCTGGGCCAGACCCTGGGTCAGGCCGATGACCAGCGCCGCGGCGACGAAAGCCAGCGCCCGCCTCCCCGGCATCGGGAAAACCGTCGGCTGGGCGGCGGGCCGGACTGCATCCGGCGGGTTTTCCGCGCCGGGCACCGAAACAGCGGTTGTCATCCCTGGGCAAGTCGCGCGGCGTTCTGCCCCATGCGCGCCAAGGTGCGGCGGGTAATCTCGATATCCTCCGGCGGAATGTCGCTCGTCAGGGCGGCGTCCATCTCGGCCCGAAATCCCAGCAAGGGCGCGATGCTTGCGGTTTCCGTCAGATAGACGGCATGCTTGCGCGCATCGCCTGCAATCGGCCGGCGCTCGGCCAGGCCCTGCGCCTCCAGGGCGTCCAGCAATCGTTTCAGGGTAGGCGTCTCGATGTCCAGCATCGCCGCCAGATCGGCCTGGCTGGCGCCCTGATTGCGACCGATCGTGGTCAGCAACCTCGCCCGGGCAAAGGTCAAGCCATGCGCGCGCACCCGCAGTTCAAATGCCGCGCGCAGGCTGCGGGTCAGGGAAATCAGCAGATCGAGCAGAGGGGCGGGACTCGCGGTCATTCCATTAGCCAGCTAATGATTTTCATTAGCTGGCTAACAATGTCGCCGGTAAACGTCAAGCCCGCGCAAGCCAGCGGGCCGCAAGCCCCTATTCGGCCGATCTAATAATCGCGTTCGTAAAAAACCCCGACCGAGCTTTCGCCATCGCTGTCCACCGACCCGCGCACCGTCACCGTCTTGGAAACGTCCAGGTTCAGGTTCAGCCGGGTCTTGCCATCCCCGCCCACCTGCACATCGGTATAGACCTTTTCGGACAGATACTTGCCGGCCCGCAGCGAAACATTGCCGTTGTTGTCGGTAGTCAGGTCCAGATCGTCCAGCCCGGTCGAGGCCCGCAGCCGTCCGATGATGCCGTCGCCGCCGCGACCGGCCAGCGTCGCCACCGCACTGGCCAGCTGGGCTGCCTGCAACGCCGATATGTTGTCAAGGCCGCGCCCGAACAGCAGCTGCGACAAGACCTCTTCCTCGGGCAATTCGGGCGAGGATTCGAAGGTGATTTCCGGATCGCGTGCTTCGCCGTCGATGATGATGCGGGTGGTGATTCCGTCCTGCTCGATCTGGGCGACCAGGCGGATCACCGGCATCAGGCTGCCCTGAAGCTCGATCAGCCCTTCGGTCAGATTGAGCCGCTTGCCCAGCAGATCGACCCGGCCGCGGATCAATTCAAGCTGGCCGATGGGGATGGGCTGGCGGGCGTTTCCGGTCAGCCGGATTTCGCCGCCCAGTTCCGCGTCAACACCCCGGCCGCGCACGAACACCTGATCGGGCGCCGAAATCAGCAGGTCGAAGCGTGCGGGATTGGCGGGCGGCGTCGCCGGCGGCGCCGCCATGCCGGCCGCACGCGAATCGGCGCTGGGGTATTCCAGCAACCCGGCCTTGGCCCGGGTCTGGCGCTGTGGCGGGCGTTCGGACAGGTGGATGATGTCGGGAATCGCCTTGGCCCCGCCCAGCCCGGTCGAGGGGATGCGCAATTCCGTCGTGCCCAGATCGATCCGGCCGGACACCAGCGGACCCGCGGCCTGCGATCCGGTAACGCGGATGCTGCCGTTCGCACGGGTTTCGTAAAGGTTGGGATCGCGCAGCACCACGTCGGACAGCCGCACCGACAAATCCATCGGCCGGTCGCCGGTCAGGGCGATCGGACCGGTCACGGTGATGGTGCCACCCGCCTCGACCGCACCCGAGATATCGACCTGGATGCGGCCGCCGCCCAGGTCGGCGCGCGCGTTCAGACTGCCGATGGCAAGCCCCAGCCGCGGCTCGGCCAGGCGACCCCCGGTCAGCGCCACCTGCCCGCTCAGCGCCTGCAATCCCGGCGGCCCGTCCAGACGCAGGTCAAAGCTCAGCGGCCCCTCGATCGAGCGGGTGCGCAGGAAGGGATTGGCGGCGGCGGCATTGCTGCTGCCCTCGATTCGGACATCGGCGCGGCTGAAATCGGTCGCCACGCTGCCGTTGATGCGCGCGCGGGTGTCGCCCGGCGCGCTGCCCTCCAGCGCCAGGACATAATTGGCACCGCTGTTCTGGATGCGGCCGCGCAGTTCCGCCGGGCCGGGAAAGCTGGGCAGCAGCAGCCCCAGGTCGGTCAGGCGGGCGTCCAGGTTCAGGCCCGTGGCCGGGTCGCCATCGCCGCTGAGGCGCAGCTGCGGGTTCTCGGCACGCAGGCGGCTGACGGTCAGGCTGCCGTTCGCGCGCTGCTGGGCCTGAAGGTCGAAGCTGGTCTGCCCGGCCAGCAGCGGATCGGCCTGCGCATTGCCGATCGCCAGGCCGCGGGCATTGCCGCTGGCGCTGATCGCACGGGTGCCGCCCGGTTGGTCCTGCACGCGGGCCTGCGCCGTCACCGCACCGCGAAAACCGCGGCCCAGAAAGCGCAGGTCGTCGGCCCGCAGATTGGCAGTCAGGTCGGTGGCGCCCTGCCCCAGCCGTCCCGCGGCATCCAGCGCCAGCCGCGGGTTCTGCACGGTGGCGGTTTGCACGGTGAACACGCCATCGCGTTCGCTGGCCTGCAGGCTCAGCCGGGTTTCCCCCTGCAACGCGCCATCGACCTGCGCCTGACCAAAGGCCAGATCGCGGCCGCTGCCGGTCACCTCGAGCCGGCGGCCACCGGTGCCGTCGTCGCGGAAACTGCCCTGCGCGGTCAGCGCCCCGCGCCAGCCGCGCCCGAAACTGGCCAGAGAACGGATGTCCACCGCGCCGGTCATGTCGGTGCGGCTGCCGATGCTGCCCTGGGCTGTGGCCTGCATCTGCTGGTTTTGCAGACGAAAGCTGTCGACGGTGAATTCGCCGTCCTGTTCGCGCGCCGACAGCGCCAGTTCGGTGATGCCAGTCAGCGCCCCGTCCACATCCTGCTGACCCAGCCGCAGATCGGTGCCGCGTCCGGTCAGCTCGACGCGCCGCGCCGCCCCCTGTTTCGTCGCCTTGCCCTGCAGGCTGACGCCGCCCGAAAGGCCGCGCCCCAGCACGGAAAGATCGGGCATGCTCAGCGACAGTTCGCCGTCCAGTTCCTGCATCGTGAACGTGCCGCGGCCTGCCGCGTCCAGTTGCGGGTTCAGCAGCCGGAACTGTTGCAATTCATAGACGCCGTCGGTTTCCAGCAGTTGCACCGTCAGGTCGGTTTCGCCCTTGAAGGCGCCGTCGATCTCGGGCCGGCCCAGCCGCAGATCCTGCGCCTTGCCCGACAGTGCCAGCTTGCGCCGCCCGTCGGGACCGGTCAGCCGGGCCTGGGTGCTGGCCGCACCGCCATAGCGCGGATCGGCCACCGACAGGTCCGGCATCTGGATCTGGGCGCTGAGATCGCTGGCCTGGCTGCTGAGGAAGCCGCGTGCCTCGGCGGTCAGGTTGCGGGCATTGACGGTCAGTTGCCGCACATGGATGCCGGTGGTGTCGCGCCGGGCCGACAGGTCGATCGTCGATTCACCGGCCAGCATCCGGTCGGCCTGGTCCTGGCCCAGACTGATATCCACGCCCTTGATGCGGGTGTCGAGATCGAAGCCCTTGCCCAGCAGGGCATAGCGGCCCTTGATCTGTGCCTCGGCCCGGCCGCCCAGTTCACGCCCGGCCAATGTCGAGAAATCGGCCAGCCGGTCGTGGCGCGCGGCGATGTCGCCGGTCAGCGTCAGGCCGCTTTTCAGCCCCGCAAGTTCCATCTCGCCGGTAAAGCCATAGCCGTTGCCGTTGATGTTCATGCCCCAGAAGCGCAGCGCATTGCCGGGGGTGAAGGCGAAATTCAGGCCGCCGTTCAGCGTATCGCCCAGCGCCTGCGCCAGGCCGGGATCGGTGGGTTTGACATCGTCCATGCCGAAGGCGACCCAGCCCCGCACCTCGGCCAGGGCCCGATCGTCGGTCAGCACCACCCGGCCGCGCCCGTCCAGGCGCAGCTCTGACAGCATCAGATCGGGCCGCGTCACATCGCCGACGCGCCCCTGCAGCACCCAGCCCGCGCCCTGGGCCGCGTCATAATCCAGCCGCAGATTGCCCGAAGTCACCGTCAGCGGCTTGTCCCCGACCGGCAGCGCCACCGGCAATTGCGTCGCCCCGGCATCGCGACCCAAAAGCAGCGTCAGATGCGCGCTTTCCGGCGCCCCGCGCGCGGTGGTGGCGACCGAACCCGACAGGTCCAGCGCGCCGGTAGTGACCTTGAGCTCCGGCACCAGCAGCCGGCCGTCGGCGCCCCGCCAGCCTTCGGCCCGGATCAGCGAGGTGCCGGCAAAGAACTGCTGGTTCTGCGGCGCGACCAATGGCGCGATGTCGCCGTCCAGCCGCAGCCGGAAGGCGGTGCCATCGGCGCCCTCGCGCGCCTCCGCGCGCACCTGGGCCTGGCCTTGCACCCGCGGCTGGCCGTCGGTGCTGAGCTGGATGCGGGCGCTGTAATCCGACAGCGGGCCGGTGCCGGCGATTTCGGCCTGAAGCGCCGGGCGGCCGTTCATCCTGACCAGGTTGACGAACAGGCCGTTGGCATCCTCGTCCAGCTTCAGGTCCAGCGCCAGGATACGGCTGGCATTGGAAAAGCCCGCGTCCAGCAGAAAACGCCCGCGCGGCCCGTCCACCCGGTCGATGGTCAGCTTGGTCTGTCCCTCGCCATTGGCGAGGTTCATCGACCCGTCAATGGCCAGAACCGCCTCTTGTCCCAGGATCGCCTGCCCCAGTTCCACCCGGCCGACCTGGATCTTGTCGATGTTCACGGCGACCGGCAGCTGCGGCAGGGCAAATTCGCGCGCCTCGGGGGCAGGGGCCTTGTCGCCGCCGCCGGGCAGGCGCGGCAGGATCACCTTTTCGGCCGACAATTCGTTGATCTGGATGCGGCGCGACAGCAGGGCGCTGCGGCTCCAGCTCAGCGCGCCGTTTTCCAGCGTGATCCAGACGCCGTCGTCATCGGCAATGGTCATGCGGGTGAAGGTCGCGCGCGAACTCAGCGCGCCCTGAAAGCCGTCGATCACCACCTGCCGGCCGGCGCCGGACAGCTTTTCCTGCAAGAAGCGGGTGATGAAGCCCTTGTCGTCCTCGACCTGTTGCGAGATTTCGGCTGCCGTGTCCTGGGCCTGGACAGAAGCCGCTGCCGCCAGCGTCAGCCCCAGCGCCAGCACGATACGGTGAAAAATCCTGCCCATCAGAACGCCTGCCCCAGACCGATATAGACCTGCACCCCGCCGTCATCGCCATCGCCGCCGCCCACCGGCGTGGCCAGGTCGAAACGCAGCGGTCCGATGGGGGTCTGATAGCGCACGCCGGCACCTGCCCCCGCCTGCCAGCCCGAGGCGCCGGAAAAGCCGCTGTCCTCCCACACCCGGCCGGCATCGGCAAACAGCACGAAACCCAGCTTTTCGCGGAACTGCATCCGCGATTCGGCGCTGAGCGTGGCAATCGACATGCCACCGGTGCGCACCGCCCCGTCCGGTCCCTGGATTACCTCGACCCCCAGCGACTCATAGGAATGGCCGCGCACCGTGCCACCGCCGCCCGACCAGAACAGATAATCGCGCGGGGTCTGGTCGATTTCCGGGCCCAACACACTGCCCAGCCTGGCGCGCCCGGCCAGGGTGAAACGGTCGTCGCGGCCGAAACTGCGATAGACGCGCCCCTCGGCGGTGACCTGCGCACCGGAACCGGTCTGATCGCCGATGCCGTAAAACGGTGTGATCCCCCCCGACAGCCAGTAACCGCGCTTGGCGTCGGTGGGTTGATCGCGCCGGTCCCAGGTCAGCTGCGCGGGCAGCGCCACCAGACGGAAATCGCTGCGTCCCGCCAGATCGTCGACGCGGATGGCACGATACTGCAGCGCGATGTCGGCGGTCAGCCGGTCGCTGGGGATCCAGGTAAAGCCCAGTCCGAAGGTGCCCGACTTGAGATCATAGTCATCCTCCTGCAGGCTTTTCACCTCGGCAAGGACATAGCCGGTCGTGTCGGCGTTCAATGTGGCCGGGCGATCGATGCGCAGCCCAAGGTTGTAGTCGCGCCCCGAATTGCCGTGAATATCGGACACCCCGGCATCCACGCGCAGCCTTTCGCCGCCGCGCAGCAGGTTGCGGTTGATCCAGTAACCGGTCAGCGCGAGCCCCTCGGTGTTGGAATATTCAAAACCTGCCCCCAGCCGCCGCAGCTTCTGTTCCACGACCTGCAGATCCACGTCCAGCGTGTTGCCGGGGCTGATGTAATCAGCCTCGGTCAGGGTGATGGCAGAAAACACGCCGGATCGGCGCAGGCGCTTGCGCACATCCTCGAGCTTTGCGGGATCGAAGCGCTCGCCTTCGGGGAAACCGGCGATCTTGCGCAGACGGCGCGGGTTCATCCGTTCGTAACCACGGATCGTCAGCTTGCCAAAGCGCAGCGCCGGCCCTGGCGCCAGGTCGATCACGCTGTCCACCTGATTGGAGGCGTGGTCGGCGATGATCTCGGTGCGGGCAACTTCGGCCTTGGCATGGCCGACATTGCGCCAGCCATCGACGGCGCTGGTGGCAGCGGCCTTCATTTCGCCGGTGCGGGCAATCTCGCCCTTGCGGTAGTCGCGCGGCAGTTCGGTCCCCGGCGCCAGCGGCCCGATCTGGGCGCGGCTATAGCGGAAGCGGGGGCCTGGCTGGACATCGATGGTAACCTTGCGCACGGTCTGCGGCGCGTCCAGCGGGGCGATGCTGGCGGCCTCGACCCCGTCCAGCTTGATGTCGATGACCCCCGAATAATACCCCTGGTCGTAAAGCACGCCCAGGATACGGGCATAATCGGCGCGCGCGGCGGCCAGCATGTCCTGACCGGTCACCCGATCCTCGGCCTGGGCGGCGACCAGCAGCGAGGTGTTGCGGATGGCCGGCAAAAGCGCATCGTCGCCGCCCGAGATGCGGAAATCCAGATCGACCGGCGAACGAGCGTTGGCGTCGCGGCCGCCGAACCAGCCCGAAAACGGCATCCAGGCCGAGGAAGGCCCGGACGATTGCGCCAGCGCCAGCCCGCTTGCGCCCCCCATGAGAAGGCCGGCCGTCAACCCTGCCCTGATCCAGCGTGTCATGCCTGTCCTGCTTTCTGCCGGTCTTTTCGGCAAGCATTGCAGGGCATGGCAGCAAAATCCAGCACCGCAGCCCGGAAAACGGCGATTTTCAGCCAACTGCGGCCAGACAGCCATGCAAGGCGGCCAGATCGTCCTGAATGACACCCACGGGCACCGATTGCGCGATGCGTGCCATCAGCGGATCGGCCAGCAGCCCCTGCTCGAAACTGTCGAAGCGATAGGCACAGGATCGCGCAACGCTGCCGGCCAGGAACATCCCGTCCAGAGGCATGAAGCGCAAGGCAAGTTCCCGGCACATCAGCCCCAGCAGCCGCGCATGCAGGCGAAGCGTATCCTCGGCCGCGCCATCGCCGCGGGCAGCGGCGGTGACCACATCTTCGGCACGGCGCGCCTGGGTGCCGGTGCGCAGCCCGTGCAGACGCGCAAGCCCGCGACCTGCAAACAGTTCCTCGACCGAATCGATGGCACGCGCGGCCGCGCCCAGTTCGGTGAACAGGGGATCGGCGATCGACATGGGCAGCCGGGTGTGGCCCTCTTCGGACTCAAGGCAAGCGATGCCGCCTTGCGCCAGCACCTTGACCGCGCAGACGTTGAAGCCGGTGCCGGCATTGACCACCAGACGCTGACCGTTGCGGCGGGCGTCCGCCCGTGGCTGGCGCAGGAACGCCGCGGCTGCACCCTCCAGCGCCGGCGTGGCATAGCCCAGAGCGATCATGTCGTTGATCAGTCGCGCCCGGGGCGCCCCCGTCAGGGCACACAGCCCCGCTTCGGAAAAAGTCCAGTCGCGATTGGTCAGGCACGCGGTATCGCCCCAGACCGGGCCGGCGACTGCCACGCAGACCGCATCGATCGCAGGCCGGCCCTGCGCGTCAAGATAACGGGTCACCACCTCGTCAAAGCTTGGGTGATCGTCGCCGCGAAACCGGGTGATGCTGGCGGCATCCAGCTTGCCGTCACGCGCCAGTGCCAGCCGCGCGTTGGTGCCACCCACATCCGCCAGCAGCTTTGCCATGTCTTTCCCCCAGTCCCGTTGCCCTGGCGGCGCCGCCGGCCACCTGCGCCACAGATTTCCCGCCTGGCACGGCCTTTGCAAGCCCCGCGCCGCTTCGGTTTGCAGCGGCGCGCCGGGAATGATAAGCCCGCGCCAAAGGCCCGCCTGCGGCGCCGTGACATCACCGACACATCCCAGACATATCCGCTGCGAGATCCCCATGACCGATCACATCATCCGCGACATTTCCCTGGCCGCCTATGGCCGCAAGGAACTGGACATCGCCGAAACCGAAATGCCGGGGCTGATGGCGCTGCGCGCCGAATACGGCGAGACGCGGCCGCTGGCCGGCGCCCGCATCGCCGGCAGCCTGCACATGACGGTGCAGACCGCGGTGCTGATCGAAACCCTGGTGGCGCTGGGCGCGCAGGTGCGCTGGGCCTCGTGCAACATCTTTTCCACCCAGGACCATGCCGCGGCGGCGATTGCGGCCGCCGGCATCCCGGTCTTTGCCGTCAAGGGCGAAACGCTGGCCGAATACTGGTCCTATACCGACCGCATCTTCCAGTTCCCGGAAGGCACCGCCAACCTGATCCTGGACGATGGCGGCGACGCGACCATGTATGTGCTGCTGGGCGCCCGGGTCGAGGCGGGCGAGACCGACCTGATCGAAGTGCCGACCAGCGAAGAGGAAGAGGCCCTGTTTGCCCAGATCCGCACGCGGCTGGCGCAATCGCCGGGCTGGTTCACCGCCCAGCGCGCCGCGCTGAAGGGCGTCAGCGAGGAAACCACCACCGGCGTCCATCGCCTATACGACCTGCACAGGAAAGGGTTGCTGCCGTTCCCGGCCATCAACGTCAATGACAGCGTCACCAAGTCGAAATTCGACAACAAGTATGGCTGCAAGGAATCGCTGGTCGATGGCATCCGCCGCGCCACCGACGTGATGATGGCCGGCAAGGTCGCCGTGGTCTGCGGCTATGGCGACGTCGGCAAGGGTTCGGCCGCATCCCTGCGCGGCGCCGGCGCCCGGGTGAAGGTGACCGAGGTCGATCCGATCTGCGCGTTGCAGGCCGCCATGGACGGTTTCGAGGTGGTGCTGCTCGAAGATGTCGTCGCCACGGCCGATATCTTCGTCACCACCACCGGCAACCGCGACGTCATCCGCATCGAACACATGCGCGAAATGAAGGACATGGCCATCGTCGGCAACATCGGCCATTTCGACAACGAGATCCAGGTGGCCGCGCTGCGCAACCACAAATGGACCAATATCAAGGACCAGGTGGACATGATCGAGATGCCCTCGGGCAATCGCATCATCCTGCTGTCCGAAGGCCGGCTGCTGAACCTGGGCAATGCCACCGGCCACCCCAGCTTCGTGATGTCGGCCAGCTTCACCAACCAGGTTCTGGCGCAGATCGAACTGTGGACCAAGGGCGCCGAATATGCCCCCGGGGTCTATATCCTGCCCAAGGCCCTGGACGAAAAGGTGGCCCGGCTGCATCTGGACAAGATCGGCGTCAAGCTGACGCAGCTCAGCCGCGAACAGGCCGATTACATCGGGGTCAACCCCGAAGGTCCGTTCAAATCGGAACACTATCGTTATTGAGCCGCAGCTTTTGATTGATATGTGAAACACTTGCGCTAGGCTTTCCTCCGGAGACACCATCCGGGGGAGGGATCAAGGATGAGCAAGCGCGACGATCTGATCGCCAAATATGCAGCCGACATGCAGCAGAAGCTGGGCGTGGCGGCAGACATGGAACTGCTGAAGAAGGTGGTGATCGGCTGCGGCCCCTCGATCTATGACGCCGATGCGGAAACGGTGGCGGCCTCGGACACGACGGAACTGGAACGGATCCGCGACAACTATCTGATCCGCAAGCTGGGCTTGCCCGATGGCCCCGAGCTGATGGCGGCGATCCAGGACGTGGTCTCGCGCTATGGCAGCGCCAATCGCAACAAGTATCGCGCGGTGATCTATTACATGCTCTGTCGCCATTTCGGCAAGGAATCCGTCTACGGCTGAGCCCTGTGACCAGGCACCGCAGCCGAACCCCGTCGAGGGGTCCGGCTCCGGCGGGGCCAAGGCCCCGGACCGGTCGCGACCCGTCATTTCCCGTAACGCGCACGATTTTCCGCACAGCAGCGCCCACGATCGCGCGGGCGCGACCGTCACGCAGCCGTCATTGCCGCAAAATAGCGTGTGTCAGACATTCCCGCCCTTGGACCGCAAGCGCGGCTATGGCAAGAACCGGAAGAGGTTCGCAACGCAAGACGAAAGGCAAGGACATGGATCTGCGACTGACAAGCTCGGCCCTGGCGCTGGCAGCGATGCTTTCTCCGGCGCTGGCCGATGTGACATCCGAGCAGGTCTGGCAGTCCTGGGTCGAATATTACCAGTCGATGGGCTATCAGGTCAGCGAAGGCGGCCGCGAAAGGGCCGGCGACACGCTGACGCTGAAGGACGTCGCCATCAAGGGCGGCGCCCCGGAAAGCCAGGTCAGCCTGGCGCTGCCGCAGGTGACCCTGACCGAGGACGGCGCCGGCAAGGTCCGCACCGTCTTTGCCGATACAGTCAGTGGCGAGGCCAATGGCGTCGATGCCGACGGCAAGAGCTTCCGCCTGCCTTTCGTGCTGTCGATGCCGGGAAACACCACCGTCACCTCTGGCGCGGCCGAGGACATGACGCATGAATTCGACTATCCGACCATCGATGTGGCGCTGTCCAGCATCACCCGCGACGGCAAGGAAAGCCCGCTGCCGATCAAGCTGTCCCTGGCGCAATCGACCGGCACGCTGCACCGCGTGGCCGGCGCGCCGGCGAAATACGACTATACGATGAACACCGCCAACGCCCAGTTCAGCGGCGACATCCCCGGCGAGGCGGGCGAGCAGGTCAAGTTCGACGGCAAGCTGGCCGATATCGGCCTGTCGGGCGAAATGACCATACCCACCGGGGCGCCGATCGACCAGGACATGAACGCCGCGCTGAAAGCCGGGCTGGCGATGACCGGCACGCTGAAAGCCGGCGCGCTGGACGGCAGCCTTGACTTTGCCGGCCAGACCGAGGAGGGCCAGCCCCAGACCGGCGCCGGCACCTACAGCAGCAAAGGCTTCGAGATCAGCTATACCATGTCCCGCGACGGGCTGGGCTATCAGGCAGGTTCGGATGCGGCGCAGTTCAAGATGACCGCCAGCGACATGCCGTTCCCGATCAGCTACGGCTTTGAAAGCGGCGGCTTCGATCTGCAGATGCCGGTGATGGCCGGCGACGCCGCCCAGCCCTACAAGCTGGCCTATGCGCTGGAGGGGCTGACCCTGGGCGACGAGATCTGGAACCAGTTCGACCCGCAGGCCAAGCTGCCGCGCGACCCCGCCTCGCTGGACATGGACGTGACCGGCAGCATGAAGCTGACCAGGGATCTGTTCGATCCGGCCAACCTGACGCCAAAGGAGAACGCGGACCCAGAGGCCGGGCAGGATGCGGACGCAAGCGCCGATCCCGCCGAACCCGCGCCTTTCGAGCTGATCGATCTGGCACTGAACCAGTTCGCGCTGAAGCTGCTGGGGGCCGAGGTCACTGCCTCGGGCCGGTTGCAGGCGCCCGAAGGCGGCGACATGACCACGCCGGTCGGCGAAATCAATGCCCGGTATGAGGGCGTCAACGGTCTGATCGACAAGCTTGCCGGCATCGGATTGATCCCCGAGGATCAGGTGATGTCGGCGCGGATGATGCTGATGATGTTCGCCAAGCCGGTCAAGGAAGGTGAGGACAAGCTGGAAACCCGGCTTGAATTCAAGGACGGCGGCAGCATCTTTGCCAACGGACAGCAGATCAAGTAACAGCTTGCCCGGCCCGTCAACGGCGGGCAGGGGTTTGACAACCGGGGGTCATCGCGGCCCCCGCATCGTTCATGAACGGGGGGGCGCATGGCCGATCTTGACCGTCTGCGGGCGTTGACCGCGCAGCTTTTGCATGCCGCGCGACAAGCCGGCGCCGATCAGGCCGATGCGCTGGCGCTGGATGCAGACGCGCTGTCGGTCGATGTGCGCGGCGGCCAGCTGGAACAGGCCGAACGCGCCGAAGGCACCGAGATCGGGCTGCGGGTGCTGATCGGCGGCAGGCAAGCCTGCGTCTCGGCCTCGGATCATTCCGAGCGCACGATTGCCGAGATGGCGGAGCGGGCCGTGGCCATGGCGCGCGAGGCGCCGGTCGATGACACGCTGGGCCTGGCCGAGCCGCAGGAGCTGGCGCAGGACACCGACAGCAGCCGGCTGGAGCTGATGGAACAGGCACCGCCGCCGCCCCCGACGCTGCTGCAGGATCTGGCGCTTCGGGCCGAGGCGGCGGCACGGACGGTCGGCGGCGTGTCGCAGGTGGAATCGGCCAGTGCCAGCTATGGCCAGCGGCGGGTGTGGCTGGCCGGATCGAACGGGTTTTCGGCCGGCTATGCCCGCAGCGGCCACAGCCTGTCGGTGATCGCCATCACCGGCAGCGGCACCGCCATGGAACGCGACTGGGCGGGCGAATCGCGCACCCATGCCGAGGACATGCCCACGCCCGAGGAACTGGGCCGATTGGCTGGCGAGCGGGCTGTGGCCCGACAAGGGGCCCGGAAACCCCCGACCGGCGCCTTTCCGATCCTATATGACGAGCGCGTGGCAGCAGGCCTGATCGGGCACCTGGTCAGCGCGGCGAATGGCAGCGCCGTGGCGCGTGGCGCCAGCTGGCTGCGCGACGCCCTGGGCGAACGGGTGCTGCCGCAGGGGTTCGACCTGCACGAGGATCCGCACCTGCCGCGCCATGCCGCCTCGCGGCTGTTCGACGCCGAAGGCCTGGCGACACGGCCACGGCTGATGGTGGGCGATGGCATCCTTGCGGGCTGGACGCTGGATCTGTCCACAGCGCGCAAGCTGGGCATGACCTCGACCGGCAGCGCGATGCGCGATGCCGGCAGCCCGCCCTCGCCCGGCGTCACCAACCTGGAACTGCGCGCCCCGGCGCATGCGCGTGACGCGCTGATCCGCGACATGGGACGCGGGCTGATCGTCACCTCGATGCTGGGATCGTCGATCAACCCGACCACCGGCGACTATTCGCGCGGCGCCGCCGGTTTCTGGGTGGAAAACGGCCAGATCGCCTATGCGGTCAATGAATGCACCATCGCCGGCAACCTGCGCGAGATGCTGCTGCGACTGACCGCGGCCGACGATGCCCGGTGCTGGCGGGCGATGCGGGTGCCCAGCCTGCTGGTCGAAGGGATGACCGTTGCCGGCGGCTGATCTGGCCCTGCTGGAACAGGCCGCGCACGAGGCCGGCCGCATCGCGCTGCGCTATTGGCGGCAGGCGCCGCAGGTCTGGGACAAGCCCGCCGGCGCCGGCCCCGTGACCGAGGCCGACCTGGCCGTCAACCGCCATCTCGAAAGCCTGCTGCGCGCCGCCCGCCCCGATTACGGCTGGCTCAGCGAGGAAAGCGCCGACGATCCGGCGCGGCTGGCGGCCGAATATTGCTTCATCGTCGATCCGATCGACGGCACCCGCGCCTTCATTGACGGGCAAGAGGGTTTTTCGCATTCGCTCGCGGTGACGCGACGGGGCGAGGTGGTGGCGGCGGTGGTGCATCTGCCGGCGCAAGAGATCACCTATAGCGCCGATGCCACCGGCCCGGCCCTGTGCAATGGTGCAAGTCTGCGGCCCTCGGACCACCGGCAGCTTGTGGGGGCGCAGGTGCTGACGGGCAAGCCGAGCCTGGACCCGGTGCATTGGCGCGGCCGCACGCCGCCGGTGCGACGCGGCTTTCGTCCATCGCTGGCCTGGCGGCTGTGCCTGGTGGCCGAAGGTCGGTTCGACGCCGCCCTTACCACGCGCCCGGCATGGGAATGGGATGTGGCGGCGGGGTGCCTGATTGCCGCCCGTGCCGGTTGCGCGGTCACCGACCTGGCCGGCCAGCCCCCGCGCTTCAACAGCCCGCAGGCGCTGACCGACGGGCTGGTGGTGGCGCCGCCAACCCTGCACGACCGGATCATGGCCGCCATGACCCCGCGGCCACCGCGCCTTGATACCCGCGACCACCACGGCTAGAACGGGGCCAAGGCCGGCGAGCCGGCCCGTTTTCCCAGCCGCACCGGCGATGAACAGGGCCCGCGCATGACCCGACTTCCCCCCGCCACCCGCGACCGTCTGGCCGACGAGATCACCTTTCACCCCGCCACGGCCGAGGCGCGGCTGCTGCGCGAGGCCCTGGGTCGCTTTGCCACCGGCGTCACCGTGGTCACCACCATGGGACCGCAGGGGCCGGTGGGCATGACCGTGAACAGCTTTACCAGCGTCTCGCTGGAGCCGCCCCTGGTCTTGTGGTGCCCGGCGCGCAATTCCTCGCGCCATGACATCTTTGCCGGGGCCAGCGGCTGGGCAGTGCATGTTCTGGGCTCGGAACAGTTGCAGACCTGCCTGCGCTTTACCCGCGGCGGCAGCCAGTTCGAGGGGCTCGAGACGGTGCTGACCGACGAGGGGCTGCCCGCCATCCCCGGCGTTGCCGCCCGCTTCGACTGCCTTACCCACGCCGGGCATCAGGCGGGCGATCATTCGGTGCTGATCGGGCGGGTGCTGCGGGTAACCGTGGCCGGGCCCGGCGACCACCCGCTGGTCTTTGCCGCCGGCCGCTTCGGCCAGTTCGCCCCCGATGCCGGCTAGGCGCTAGCTGCCCTCGAGCGGCGGCAGCGGCTGGGAAAAGATGTCGTCGATGCGCGGCGCCGGCGCGGCCGAGGTGCGGATCGTGCGCCCCGGTCCCGACAGGGTGGCAATCTGGCGTGCCAGCTGGGCAATGGCCTGGGACTGGGCGCGGGCGATCGGTCCGGGCCCCTGCCCCTGCAGCGGCACCGCAATGTCGAAGCTGCGCGCCTGGTTGCTGCCGCCGGCCCCCTCGTCCGATACGAAATAGCGCCCGCTCAGCCGGTAAAGCCCGTCGGCCTGGGCCAGCGCCTTTTCCACCCTGACCTCGAGCCGGCGGCGCGGCGGTTCGGCCAGCGGCCATGGTTCGGCGATGACCGTGGCGCCGGAAATCTCGGAAATGCTGCGCGCCAGCGTCAGGGTAAAGGCGCGCTGCGGACTGTCGGCCCAAAGCTGTTTGGTGTTCGAGCGCACGGCACCATCGGCGGTCTGCCAGCTGACCTCGTCACCCGCGGCGTATTCCGGCAGCGACACATCCTTCAGCTCGGCCGTGCCCAGCCGGTCGGCCAGCCTTTCGCCGCTGCTGGGCGGGTCGATCAGATAGCGGGCGGTCTTTTCGCCGTTGGAGCAGGCCCCCAGCAGGGCCAGGCCGGCGGCAGCGGCAAGGATCAGGCGCATCTTGTGTTATCGTCCCAGGATGAAGGCTTGCGGATTGCGTTCGATGGTGCGCGCCAGGCTGCCGAAGGCATTGGCGGCGCGGCGCATCTCGCGCATCAGGTTGATGGTTTCGGTGTTGAAGGTCGAGCGGTCGCCATAGGCGGCGATCACCGCCTCGGCCCGGGCGGACAGCGCCTCGAGCCGGGCCGACAGTTGCGGCAGGCGCCGGGCGGCGGCCGAAACATCCTGCGCCGCCGTGCTGGCCGAGGCCAGCGCCGTGTTCAGGCTGCCCGCGGCATTGCCGTCACGCAGGTCGTTGAGCAGCCCCGAGGCCGCCTTGAGCGTATCCGACAGGTTGCGCGGCAGCTGCTCGGCATCCTCGGTGCCCAGCAGCGCGCGCAGATCGCGCAGGATGCCTTCGGCCTCGTTGCCGATGGCGGCAAAGTCCACCGCCTCGATCTTGGCGGCGGCGGCGTCGATCTGATCGACCATGCCGGGCACGTCTGCGGCGGCCAGCTTGACGGCCTCGGCCGCGGCGGCGGCCTCGTCCACCATCTTGCGCACCTGTCCCATCGCCCCCGATTCGCGCAATTCGCTGGTCACGGTGCGAATCTCGCCGGCCGCAGCCTGGGCGTTTTCCAGCGTGCTGCGCAGGGCGGCGGGGATGGCGCGGGTATCTTCGCTGCTGGCCAGAGCGGTGACGGAATTCAGCATGTCGGTCAGCGACTTCAGCGCCTCTTCCAGGGGCAAGTTGCCGACGCGGGCCAGGAAGCCTTGGGCAGTTTCGCTGAAATCCGAAATATCGCCGGGAACCGATGGGATCACCGGATGCGGGCTGGCCTCGCGGTCCAGTTCGGCCGGCGCCGCCTCGGGCAGGCGCACCAGTTCGACCTCGAGCGAAGTGCCGAAGAAGCCGGCGCTGGCGATGCGGGCGCGCAGCCCGTCGCGGACCTGCTGGGCGACGAAATCCAGCGCCTGTTCCGGCGGGGTATCGGCCGGCAGGCCCAGCCGTTCCGGAGTGATGGCCAGCGTCACCTGCTGTTCGACGCGCTCGCGGCCCTGATCGTCCTTGACCACCCGCGCCGCCAGACCGGTGACCCGCCCCACCGTCAGGCCCATGAACTGCACATTGGCCCCCGTCTCCAGCCCCTTGACCGATTCGTCGATCAGCATGGTCAGGCGCAGGGCCCGGCTCTGGTCGGAAAACAGGTTGGTTTCGGCGGCCGCACGGTCTGGTTGCAGCTGGAACACATGTCCATCCTCGACCGGGGCGCCGCCGGAACTGAGCGTGGCGAATTCGGCGCCCCCCTGCAACACCGAGGCCAGCGAGTTCACGTTCAGCGAAATGCCCTGCGCCCCCAGCGACACCGAAAACCCCGAGGTGTCCCAGAACACCGTGCTGGTGGTCAGCAAGCCGTCGTAGGGGGCGGGCACGAACACGTCCGCCAACACACCTTCGTCGTTTTCGGACAGACGCAGGTTCTGCATCCGGCCCACCGGCAGGCCGCGGAACATCACCGGCGCGCCTTCGGTCATCCCGCGCGAGCGTTCTGCCGAAAGCGTGATCCAGCGCCCCTTCTGGCCAAAGCTGATCAGCGGCGGCTTGTCCAGTCCCTGAAAGCGGCGCACCGGCTCGCCCGCCTGATCGTCCCAGTAACCCTCGACGAAGGCCCCGGTCAGCACCGTGTCCAGCCGCGAGATGCCTTGCGCCGAGACCTGCGGACGCACGATCCAGAACTGGGATTTGTCATCGATATAAGGGGCCAGATCCTTGTCCACGCGCATGTTCACGACGACCTGCTGCAGATCCTCGGTAAAGCGGACCGATTCGACCTTGCCCACGGTGATTTCGCGGAATTTCAGCGCGGTTTCGCCGGGCGTGATGCCGGTGGCGTCCTTGAAGGCGACCGAGATCAGGGTGCCGCGGCTGGCCAGCGCGTTCCAGCCCACCCCCAGCGTCACGATCAGCGCCAGAAAGGGAACGATCCAGATCAGCGGCAGGCCAGCGCGTGCCGCCCGGGCCGCGGGCTTGCGCTGCGGCTCGGCAGGTTTCAGCGGTGCCGAATCGGTCGGGGGAACGGCATTTTCCGTCATGCACTGTCCTTGCGGCTGCGCAGCGGCAGGCCGCGCCAGATCAATCTAGGGTCGAAGCTTTGCGCCGAAAGCATGGTGAAGGCAACCGACAGCGAAAACGACACCGCCGCAGGTCCGGGGTGGATCGAGGCGACAAACCCCAGCTGCACCAGTGCCGACAGGATGGCGACGACAAAGACATCGATCATCGACCAGCGACCGATGAATTCCACCACCTCGAAAAGCTGCAGCCGCCGGTGCGCGTCGCGGACGGTGGCTGGACGCCCCGCAACCAGCGCCAGCCAGGCAATGGCCACGAACTTGGCGATCGGCACCACCACCGAGGCGACAAAGACCACCGCAGCCACGCCCCAGTTGCCATAGTGGATCAGCTCTACGACCCCGCCCAGGATCGTCGACTCGCTATTGCCGTTGAGCCCGCCGAACACCGTGGTCTTGAGCATCGGAAACAGGTTAGCGGGAATGTAGAAGATCAACCCTGCCAGCCACCAGGCCCAGACGGCAGACAGGCAGCGGCGATCAGGCGGCGTCAAGGCGCTGCCGCAGCGCGCGCAGAGGCTTTCTTCTTGCGGCCAGACACGACCGCAGCCACGGCATCCGATCAGCCCGGCACGGTGGGCGGTCAGCACCGGCGCGGCCTGGTCGGTCATGGCCGCGGCTCCGGCAGCATTTCGCGCCCGTCGGTGCCCAGGCCCCCGTCCTCGATCGCGTCCCAGATGGTGGTGGCGCTGGTAAAGGCGTTGCTGGCCGCATTTACCACGATCAGCCCGCAAAACGCCCAGAAGGCCGGGCCGAAGCTGATGTTGGCCAGTCCCGCGACCTTGACCAGTGCCACCGCAGTGCCGATGACGAATATCTCGGCCATGGACCACGGACGCAGCGCCTCGGCCAGGCGAAAGGCGGGCACCGCATGGGCATAGGGCGGGCGCTGGCGGCTCAGCGGCAGCAGCGTATAGACCAGCAGCAACGCCCGCAGCACCGGCAGGCCGACGATGCTGGCCAGGACCAGCACCGTCAGCGGCAGCAGCGCCCCGTGCGAGAACGCCAGCGCCACCCCGAAAAGCGAGGTTTCGTTGCCAAAGCCCATGCGCGAGATTTCCAGAAACGGAAAGAACACCGCCGCCACCATCAGCACCAACGCGGTAAAGGATAATGCGATGATGCGGGTAAAGGCGCCGGTGCGCGGGCTGGCCAGGACCGTGTTGCAGCGCACGCAGCGCGCCGTTTCCCCCGGCTCCAGATTGCGTTCCAGGTGCAAGGCATCGCAGCGCGGACAGGCAATCAGCCCCGCGCCTGTGTTCAGGTCGTATTCACCCTCGGCCAACATGGGGGCAGAATATCGCGGGCAATGCGGCGTGCAAGGTGGCTCGCTTGCAGCCCGAGGGCCCGCTTTCTACAGTGACGCGACAGCGACGCCAACGCAGAGGGGCAGATGGACCTTGATTTCATCATCGTCGGCGCCGGAAGTGCGGGCTGCGTCCTTGCCAACCGCCTGTCCGCAGATCCCCGCATCAAGGTTCTGCTGATCGAGGCCGGCGGCCGCGACTCCTATCCCTGGATCCATATTCCGATCGGTTATCTTTACTGCATCGGCAATCCGCGCACCGACTGGGGCTATCGCACAGCGCCGCAGGCCGGGCTGGAAGGCCGCTCGCTTCTGTATCCGCGCGGGCGCGTTCTGGGCGGCTGCTCGTCGATCAACGGCATGCTTTATCTGCGAGGTCAGGCGGCGGATTACGACCACTGGCGCCAACTGGGTTGCACGGGCTGGGGGTGGGATGACGTAAGACCGCTGTTCCTGGCCAGCGAGGACCACTTCGCCGGCGCCTCTGAACATCACGGGGTCGGCGGCGAATGGCGGGTCGAAGCGCAGCGGCTGCGCTGGGACATCCTGGACGATTTTGCCCTGGCCGCTCAGGCGGCAGGGATCCCGGCATCGGACGATTTCAACACCGGCGACAACGAGGGCGTCGGCTATTTCAGGGTGAATCAGCGCCGCGGTCTGCGGGTTTCAACGGCAAAGGCGTTCCTGCGTCCGGCGCTGTCGCGCCCGAACCTGCAGCTGATGACGGGCCGGCAGGTGCGGCGGGTTCTGGTTGAGGACCGGCGCGCCGTCGGTATCGAGCTGCTGGACGGTGCCGTGCTGCGGGGCGCGAATGTGATCCTGTCGGCCGGGGCCATCGGTAGCCCGCAGATCCTGCAACTGTCCGGAATCGGCCCGGGGTCGCTGCTGCAATCCCTGGGGATCACCGTGCTGCAGGATGCCGCAGTGGGCGACAACCTGCAAGACCATCTGCAAATCCGCTGCGCCTATCGCCTGAGCGGGGCGCGGACGTTGAACCAGATGGCCGCCAGCCTGTGGGGCAAGGCGCGCATCGGGCTGGAATACGCCTTGTTGCGCAGCGGCCCGATGAGCATGGCCCCAAGTCAGCTGGGCGCCTTTGCCCGCAGCGGTCCCGATGTCGCCACCCCCGATCTGGAATACCATGTGCAGCCGCTGAGCCTGGATGCCTTTGGCAGCCCGCTGCACGACTTTCCGGCCATGACCGCCAGCGTCTGCCACCTGCGGCCCGAGAGCCGCGGCCATGTCCGCATCACCTCGGCCGATCCGCGGGTGCCGCCGGAAATCGATCCGAAATATCTGTCGGCTGCGGCCGACCGGATTGTTGCCGCGCGCGCGATCCGCCTGACGCGAAAGATCATGGCCCAGGCACCGATGGCACGCTATCAGCCACAGGAATTTGCTCCCGGCCCGGGCGAGGACAGCGACGAAGCCCTGGCCCGCGCCGCAGGACGTGTGGGCACCACGATCTTTCATCCCGTGGGCACCGTGCGGATGGGAACAGACCCGCAAGCCGTTCTTGACCCGGACCTGAAGCTGCGGGGGATCAAGGGGTTGCGCGTCGTAGACGCCTCGATCATGCCGACGATCACATCGGGAAATACCAACAGCCCGACCATCATGATCGCCGAAATGGCCGCGCGGCGGATCCTGCAGGAAATGCGGGGCATTTGATCTGTTAACTGGATATTAGGGGTGCGTCGGTAAACCTTTCCCCGGTCAGGAAAGGATTTTCGGCATGGCCGCGACCGGGGGCAGTGGTCCCATCATCATCAAGCGCGTGCAAGGGGCACAGGGCGGCGGCCATCACGGCGGCGCCTGGAAAGTGGCCTATGCCGATTTCGTCACCGCCATGATGGCGTTCTTTCTGCTGATGTGGCTGTTGAATGCCACCACGGAAAAACAGCGCCAGGGCCTGGCGGAATATTTCAACCCCACCATCGTCCAGCGCACCGGCAGCGGCAGCGATGGTCCCTATGGGGGGCTCAAGCAGGACGCGACCACCGATTCGGGCCAGGGGGCAGGCGCCTCGCGCGATTCGCTGGCCGGCCAGGCCCTTCGCCAGCAGGATGCCGCATTCGAACAACTGGCGCGTCACATCCAGAACCAGCTGACCGGCAGTGGCGCCGAATCGCTGCAAAAGGTCAACCTGCTGCGCCATGTGGTCACGCGGATGACCGATGAAGGCCTGGTGATCGAACTGACCGATCTGGTGGACGCACCGCTTTTCGATGGGGACAGCGCCCAGCCCACCGCCGCGCTGCGTGACCTGGCAGCTATCCTGTCGCAGGTGTTGGGGCGGGTGCGCAACGATATCGCCATCGGCGGCCATGTCCGTGCCTATCCCGAAATGCTGATCCAGTCGCCGGTCTGGGCGCTTTCGGATGCCCGCGCCCATGCCGTCCGCAACCTGATGCAGGATGCCGGCTTCGACATGACAAGGGTGCAGCGCGTGACCGCCCATGCCGACCGGCGCAACCGTTCGGTCAATCCCATGGATCCCGGCAACAATCGAATCGAAATCATTCTGCTGCGCTAGACCGCGACCGGCCGGATTAGGGGGAAATTAACCCCTGACCGCCATCATGCACCGCAGCAAGCCACAAAGGGTGTCACAATGTCGATCTCTTCCGCCTTGAATGCCAGCGTATTGGGACTGTCGGCGAACTCGACCCGGCTCTCGGGCATTTCCGACAATATCGCGAATTCGGGCACCTATGGCTACAAGCGGGTGACCACGGCCTTTGAAAGCCTGGTGATCAATGAGGGCCGGGGTGGCAGCTATACGGCCGGCGGTGTGCGGGCGCTGAGCGAACGCAACATCGATCAGCGCGGCAATATCGTCGGCACTGCTCATCCTCTGGACATTGCGATTTCGGGGCGCGGCATGCTGCCTGTAACCGACACCGCCGCCGCCATGGCGGGCACGGGCAACCGCAGCCTGATGATGACCACCACCGGCGCCTTCAGGCTGGATGACGAAGGTTTCCTGCGTACCAGTTCGGGGCTGGTGCTGATGGGCTGGCCAGCTGCGGCGGATGGGACCGTGCCGGCACAACCGCGCGATTCGGCCACCGGATTGCAGGCGATCCGGATAAACTCCAGCCAGAAATCGGCCGATCCCACGACGCGGATCAACCTGGGCCTGAACCTGCCGGCCAATGATGCGATCGGGGGTGCCGCAGGCGATGCGCGCGAAGTCGAAGTTGAATATTTCAGCAATCTCGGCGGATCCGAGAGGATGCGCTTTACCCTGACCCCTGATGTCAGCGGCCCGGCCGGAACCCGCACCAACAGCTGGACCGTCGAGATCCGCGACAGCGCCATTGTCGACGATGCCGGGACTGCGGCTGATGAATCGTTGATTGGAACCTTTACGCTGACATTCCGCGACACCCAGCCGGGGGCAGGAACGCTGTCGGCAGTAACAGCTGTCACCGGCGGGGCCTATGATCCGGTCAGCGGAGCCGTTACCGTCACCGGGGCGAACGGGCCCATGGCCATCAATGTCGGCCGCTATGGGGACGCGAACGGCATCACCCAGCTCGCCGCCGGGTTTTCCTCGGCAAATGTGACAAAGAATGGCTCGCCGGTGGGCAATCTGACCGGGCTCGAGGTGGACGAGCACGGCTATCTGAAAGCCACCTATGATACCGGCTTCAGCCGGACATTATATCAGATTCCCCTGGTCGATGTCCCGAATCCGAACGGTTTGATTGCAAATGACAATCAGACCTATCGCATCTCGTCGGAATCGGGACCGTTCTACCTGTGGAACGCAGGTGACGGGCCGACCGGCAGCATGGTCGGCTATGCCCGCGAAGCGTCAACGACCGATGTCGCCGCGGAACTGACCGACCTGATCCAGACCCAGCGCGCCTATACATCGAACGCCAAGGTGATCCAGACCGTGGACGAGATGCTTCAGGAAACCGCCAATCTCAAGCGCTAGTAATCCACCCCTTATCCTAACGAGGCGTAGATGAGCATTTCGTCAGCGATCATGAACGCGGTCTCTGGTCTGACCGCAGTTTCGCGGGGAACCGAGGTGACCGCGTCAAACCTCGCGAACGCCTTGACCGAAGGCTACGGTCGCCGCAGCCTTGCCCTGTCGCCGCAAACCCATAGCGGCGGTGTTCGGATCGATGGAATAGCCCGGGCGGTGAATGCCGATCTTCTGCGCGAATACCGTCTGGCGAACGCGGGCAGAAGCCAGGCTGATGCGCTGTCGCATTTCGCCGTCACCTTGGAAACGGCATTTGGCGATGTGACGCAAACCGGGTCGCTGCTAGGCGCGCTTTCGTCTTTCAACACCGCGCTGACCCAGGCAAGCGCCAGACCTGACAGCGATCAGCGTCTGATGGCAGTGGTCGATAGCGCACGCAACCTTGCAGGAAAGCTGAACGGAATTTCCCGGACCATCCAGGATGAAAGGCTGCGTGCCGACCAGGCCATCGCAAGGGATATCGAAACGCTGAACAAGAGCTTGCACGAAATCGCGAATCTGAATCGCAATATCGTCAGCCTTGCCGCTCAGGGACAGGACAGTTCCGCCTTGCTGGACGCCCGGCAGAAGATCATCGATGATCTCTCGGGTCTGGTGCGTATCCGCGAGGTTCCGCGTGAAAACGGCACAGTCGCCATCTTTTCGGACAGTGGGTTTGCGCTGCTGGACGGGACCACGCCGCTGGCGATCGATTTCGTCGGCGTGACCGCGATGACACCCCAGATGACCGTGGCCAATGGTGATCTTGGTCAGATCATGGTCGGTGGCGCACCGATGAGTGCCGCACACAAGACCATGTTTGAAGGTGGTCGTATTGCGGCCAACCTGGCGATCCGCGACACGCTGGCCCCCGCCCATCAGGCACGACTGGACGGTCTCGCACGCGAAATCTATGATCGTCTTGCCGATCCGGCCATCGACGGCACGCTTGCTGCCGGTCAGCCCGGTCTGTTCTCGGACGGTGCATCGGCTCTTGATCCCCTGAACGAAGTCGGCTTTGCCGGACGCATCGCCTTGAACCCGGCCGCGGATCCGCAAGCGGGCGGGCAACTCTGGCGGATACGGGCAGGCATGAGCGCCGCGACCCCCGGCGATGTGGGCAATTCAACACTGATCAACCGCATGGTCCAAGCGTTTGAGACAGCCCGGACGCCGGTATCCCTGGCATTGTCTGGTCCGGCTCGCAGCATTGGCGGGCTGACCGGGGGTATCGCGTCGATCATCGCAACCGAGCGGGTCGCCGCAGAAGGTCGGCTCGATCAACTTCAGACTCACGGCAACAGCCTGAAACAGGCGCTGCTGGCCGAGGGGGTCGATAGCGACCAGGAGATGGAAAGCCTGATGGCACTGGAGCGCGCCTATGCCGCGAATGCCAAGGTTTTGCAGACTGCCAACGAGATGCTCGACACGATCCTGGGGGTGAAATGACCATGAAATCTGCCGTCGGGGATCTGTCGCGCAATCTGCAGCTGCGCCTGGCGCAGGCCAATGCCAAGCAGCGCATCAATCGTCTGACCGTCGAGCAGGCCAGCGGGGTCAAAGCCGACATTTCCCAGCATCTGCGAGGCGATCTGACCCGTCTTTCCCACATGCAGACCCGCCTGGACGCAGTTCAGACATGGCGGGAAAACACAACCGAACTGGGGCAGGCACTGAACCTGGTGCAGGACAGTCTGAAATTCATCCAGGATCAGGCAAACGCTTTCGGCGCTGGCTTGATCATCGAGGCTGAAACCGCCGATCCCGCCATCTTGCAGATGCGGGCAGATGCAGCACAAACAAGCTTTGCTGGCATCTTCGCACGGTTGAACAGCGAGTTGGCCGGGAAATTTCTCTTTGCAGGAACGCGCTCGGACACTCCCGCGCTGGCCGATTTCGACACCTTCACGACCGCCTTGAACAGCCACCTGGCCGGTGCGACGAACGTTGCCGATGTGATCGCGCGGATCGACCAATGGTTCGACGCACCACCCGGGACCGGCGGGTTTCTGGACATCGGTTATCTGGGTGGGGAAGCAGCGGGCGCGGGCATGCTTGTGGATGACAATACCGCGATGGGCAACATGCTGACCGCCGCCGACCCGGAATTTCGTGAATTGTTCAAGGGCTTTGCCATGTTGAGCAGCGGCGCACGCGCTGCTGTTGCCGGCAACACCGGCGCGCTCCGCGAGTTGGTTTCGGCGGCAGGGGGCAAGCTGCACGCGGTTGAAAAGCTGTTGACGGTAGCCCGTGCCGGTGTCGGCGACCAGCAGGCAAGGGTTCAGTCCTTGGCCCAACGCCACGACGAAGAGATCGCACAGATCCGGAAATCGCGCAGCGACCTGATCGGTGCCGATCCGTATGAAACCGCCGTTGCTTTGCAAGAGGCTGAGACCGCGATGCAGACCATTTACATGATGACCGCGCGGCTGTCGCGGCTGAAGCTGACAGATTACCTATGATCCGATTTCTTCTAGGGCTTATCCTGACAGCGCTGGTCGCTACCGCCCATGCGGCGCCCGTCCGCATCAAGGATCTGGTCAACATCGACGGCGTGCGCGGTAACGATCTGGTCGGTTACGGTCTGGTGGTCGGATTGAACGGCACGGGCGACAGTTTCCGCAACTCTCCCTTTACCGAGCAGATGCTGGGCACCCTGCTGGAACGTCTGGGTGTAAATGTGACCGAGGATGCCGTCCGTGCAAAGAACGTGGCGGCGGTGATCGTGACTGCGACACTGCCGCCTTTCGCACGCTCGGGGTCGCGCATCGATGTCAGTGTTTCGGCCATCGGCGATGCAAAAAGCCTGCTGGGCGGCACCCTTGTGATGACGCCATTGAACGCGGCCGATGGCGAAATCTATGCCGTCGCACAGGGCGCGGTCCTGGCGGGCGGCGTCGCAGCCGCGGGCGAGGCTGCATCGGTGGTGCAGGGCGTGCCCACCGCGGCCGCGATTCCCGGCGGCGCCCGGATCGAACGCGAGGTGGCTTTTGATTTTTCGCAGATGACCAGCTTTCGCCTGGCGCTGCGCAACCCGGATTTCACCACCGCCACACGCATCGAGGCTGCAATCAACCGGAATTTCGGCGCCAACCTGGCCGAGGCGACCGATGCCGGCACCATCAACATTCGCGCCGATGTTCTGGGCCAGCCGAGCCTGACGCGCCTTGTCGGACGGATCGAAAATATCCAGGTCGAGCCGCAGACGGTCGCGCGTGTGGTAATCGATCAGAAATCCGGCACCATCGTTCTGGGACAGGACGTGCGCATTTCGCGCGTTGCGGTGTCGCAGGGCAACCTGACGCTGCGCGTGCGGGAAGCGCCGATGGTGTCGCAGCCCAATCCCTTTGCCCCGGGCGAAACTGTGGTTGTGCCCCGCACACAGGTCGACATCACCCAGGAACCCGGCATCGGCTTTGCCGAGGTGGGCGGGGAAACGTCGCTCTCTGCCGTGGTCACAGGCCTGAACGCATTGGGGGTGCGACCGCGCGACATGATCGACATTCTCAAGACGATCCATTCCGCCGGCGCCTTGCACGCCGAACTTGTGGTGAACTGAGCGACGACAGTCGCGACTGACGCAGCCGCGCCATATGCCTGCTGTCGACTGGCAATGCTGGAAACGGCAGGCGCCGCACCCCATCACGTGTTGCACGGCGCCTGCCTGAACGCTGTTCGCTTGTCTCAGCCCAGCGTCACGAAGCTTCCGGTTTCCGGATCATACTGTTCCAGGGTTCCATTCGCGATGTCGTGCAACACGCCATGCAACGACAGACCACCGCTTTCCACCTGTTCGGCGATAAAGGGAAAGGTCATCAGGTTTTCCAGGGAAACCAGCACCGCCTGGCGTTCGAGAGCCGGTATCTGCTCGGACTCGGGCAGGGCGGCAATACGGTCGTAGCCGGATCGCAGAATGTCCATCCAGCGACCGACAAAACTGCTTTTCTCCTCCAGCTGCGGCGCATGGCCCGAACACATCGCATGGCAGCCTTGAACACCACCGCAGCGGGTGTGGCCGACAACGACGAGATGCGCGACCTTCAATGTGCATACGGCATATTCGACCGCCGCCGAGGTGCCGTGCTGCTGGCCGTCCGGCGCATAGGGCGGCACCAGATTGGCAATGTTTCGGTGGATGAAAAACTCTCCCGTATCCGCCCCGAAGATCGAGGTGACATGGACGCGCGAATCGCAACAGGCGATGACCATCGCGCGCGGATGCTGACCGTCTTCGGCCAGTCGGCGATACCAGACACGATTTTCACTGAAGGCGGTGGCATGCCAGCCGTGATAGCGCTGAACCAGATACTGGGGCAGCGGACGGGCGTATTTCATGGCTCCCTCATCTACTGTTTGTTCGGTCATATCTTTTCGACCACTAAAGTTCGAGTGGTTTTGGCGGTTCCGCATAACGTTTTCTTGACGGATTGCTGCAAGCGTGGCTATGCGCCCAGCGCGCCAAGCAAGGACCGAATACATGCCGCAGATTGCCAGCCTGGCACCCAGGGAAAACATTCATATCGACCCTCAACGGGTGGATCAGATCGTGGCGGCCCTGGGCGAAAAGGCGGGAATGCAGGTTGTGATCGCCACGCTCGAACAGTTGGCGCGGGCGCTTGGCCGCACGTTGCAGGCCGGGCATCAGGATGATCTGGGGGGGGTGGCGCAAGGTGCCGATCAGCTTTCACGACTGGCATGGCAAATCGGTCTGGTCACGTTATCGGGCGTGGCCATCGATGTCGGTCGCTGCGCCGAACTGCGCGATCGGCAAAGCCTTGCAGCGACTTTGGCACGGTTGGAGCGGGTCGGTCGTCGTTCGCTGACCGAATTGTGGGATCGTGACGTGCCTTTGTGATGCCGCAACCCTTGCAGCGCACAGCCGTCCGGCTAGTCTGATCCCCAAAACGGCAAGGATCGTGCAGAATGACTCTGGAGTTCGCCCCTTCCAGCGCGGCGTCGCTGCCGCTGTGGCTCATGCGTCCCTCAGACGGGGATGCCGGGCAGATCGAATTGCCCGCAGAGCTGAGTGACCTGCAACGCCGCTGGGCCATGGCGCAGGGCTTTGCCGGCAAGGCCGGACAGTTGTGCCTGCTGCCGGCAGCGGATGGCGGGTTGGCCGGGGCGTTGTTCGGCCTGGGGCCGATGCCTGGTCCGCGGGGCCCGCGCGACCGGCACGTGCTGGCCCGCGCCGCCGAGTCTCTCCCGGCGGGGGCGTGGCATCTGGTCAATATTCCGACCGGCTTCGATGCGCAGATGGGCGTTTTCGGTTGGCTTCTGGCGCAATATCGTTTTGGCCGCTATCGTCAGGTCGAAACGCCGCAGGCGCGGCTGGTCTGCCCGCCCGGGGTCGATGCCGACCGTCTGCTGGCCTTGGCCGCGGGCGAATTTCTGGCCCGCGACCTGATCAACACGCCGGCCTCGGACATGGGGCCGCAGGCGCTGGAACAGGCGGCACGGGATCTGGCCCAGCGCCACGGTGCCGGGATCGAGGTCATTCGGGGCGAGGATCTGCTGGCCCAGCACCTGGGCCTGATCCACGCCGTCGGTCGGGCCGCGGCCCAGCCGCCGCGGCTGATCGATATTCGCTTTCCGGGCCGGGGGCCGCGACTGACCCTGGTCGGCAAGGGGGTCTGTTTCGACACCGGCGGCCTCGACATCAAGCCGCCCGCCTCGATGGCGCTGATGAAAAAGGACATGGGGGGTGCCGCCAATGTCCTTGGCCTGGCCGAGACCCTGGCGCGGCTGGGGCTGACCGCAGGGATGCAGCTGCGGGTGCTGATCCCGGCGGTGGAAAACGCGATTTCGGCAGATGCCTTCCGCCCGGGCGACATCCTGACCGGCCGCAAGGGGCTGAGCGTCGAGATCAACAACACCGATGCCGAAGGCCGCCTGATCCTGGCCGATGCCCTGGCGCTTGCCGACGAAGAGGCACCCGATCTGCTGATTTCGATGGCAACCCTGACCGGGGCCGCACGGGTCGCGCTGGGGCCCGATCTGCCACCCTTCTTCTGCGACGACGATGAGGCTGCGGCTGCGATCCAGCAGGCAGGGCGCGATCACGCCGATCCGGTCTGGCGCCTGCCCTTCTGGGAACCTTACGAGACGTTGATCGAACCGGGCATCGCCGATCTGGACAATGCCCCTTCGGGAGGTTTCGCCGGCGCCATAACGGCCGCGCTGTTCCTGCGCAGGTTTACCGAAAAGGCCCGGCTTTTTGCCCATTTCGACATCTACGGCTGGCAGCCGACCGCCGCCCCGGGCCGGCCCAAGGGCGGGCTGGGCCAGGGCATGCGCGCCATCCTGCACGCCCTGCCCCAGATCCTGACCCCGGCCGAGACATCGACATGACCCAATCCGTGGACGACGCTACGACCCCGATCCTGACCGACCGCCGCCTGACCCCTGCGACCGAGCGCGTGGCGCTGGAATCGCTGCGGGGATTGATTGCAAGACCTGCCTATACCCCCGGCCGCCCTGTCCGCCTGCAGGTGCCCGTCGCCGACCTGTGCCGGGCCCCCTCGGGCGCCCGTGATCGCCAGCTGAACTTCGGCGCGGGCCTGACACTGCTGGACCATCAGGACGACTGGGCCTTTGTCCAGGCCGAGGCCGACGGCTATTGCGGCTGGCTGCGCGCCGATCAGATCGGCCATGACCTGCCGCCGATCACCCATCGCGTGATCGCCCCCGCAACCCATGTCTATGCCGAACCGGACCTGAAAAGCCGCGATCTGCTGGCGCTGTCCCTGGGGGCGCGACTGTCGGTCGGGGCGGTGCAGAACGGCTTTGCCCGGCTGGCGCAGGGCGGCTGGGTGCCGTTGCAGCATCTGGGCGACCAACCGGCCACCGACCCGGCCGAGGTGGCGCTGTCGCTGCTTGGCACCCCCTATCTGTGGGGCGGCAACAGCCGCTGGGGCATTGACTGTTCGGGGCTGGCGCAGGCGGCGCTGTCGGCCTGTGCCATCGCCTGCCCGGGCGACAGCGACATGCAGGAAGCCGCCTTTCCTGTCGCCGAGGGTGCGATCAAGCGCAACGATCTGCTGTTCTGGCCCGGCCATGTCGCCATGGCGCTGGACAGCGAAAGAATGATCCACGCCACCGCCTATGCCATGGCGGTGATCGTTGAGCCGATCGCGCAGGCAATTGCCCGCATCGACGCCGCGGGTCAGGGCCCTTTCCGCGGCGCCCGCCGTCCGCCCTCGCGCCCCGAGGCACAGTTTCCCTGACCCCGAACCGGAAGGACAGACGATGGTGCATCTGTGGCTGCGCAGCGAAACCCGTCCCAATGAACAGCGCGCGCCCCTGACCCCCGAGGGCGCGCGCGACCTGATCGCGCGCGGCTTTCGCATCACGGTCGAGGACAGCCGCCACCGCATCCTGCCCACCGCCGCCTATGCAGAGATGGGGGCCGAGATCGCGCCGCCGGACAGCTGGCCCTCGGCGCCGGCCGCGGCGCTGATCCTGGGGCTGAAGGAACTGCCCGAAGCCGATACGCCGCTGCCGCACCGTCACATCATGTTCGGCCATGCCTACAAGGGTCAGCCGCCGGGGCACAGGTTGCTGCGGCGGCTGGCGCGCGGCGGCGGCGCGCTTTACGATCTGGAATACCTGACCGACGAACAGGGCCGGCGACTGGCGGCCTTTGGTTACTGGGCGGGCTTTGCCGGGGCGGCGGTATCGCTGCGCGCATGGGCGGCGCAGCGTCGGGGGGGCATATGCCCGCCGGTCGCGGCCTCGCCCTCGCGCCAGCAGCTCGAGGCGGATCTACGCGCCGAACTGGATGCCACCGGCGCGCCCAGACCGCGCGCGATCGTGGTCGGCGCGCTGGGGCGCGTCGGGCGCGGTGCCGGCGACCTGCTGACGGCAATGGGTGTCGCCACCACCCGCTGGGACATGGCCGAAACCGCCGGCGGCGGCCCCTACCCCCAGATCCTGGACCATGACCTGTTCATCAACTGCATCCTCGCCGGGCCGGACAGCCCGGTGCTGATCCCGGCCGAGGCGGCAGGGCCGGCGCGGCGGCTGACGGTGATCGGCGATGTCGCCTGCGATCCGGGCAGCGACTTCAACCCGATCAAGGTCTATGACCGCGTCACCGACTGGGCGCAGCCGGTGCGGCGCGTGGCGGATCGGCCGGTGCTGGATGTCATGGCAATCGACAACCTGCCGTCGCTGCTGCCGCTGGAAAGTTCGCAGGATTTCGCTGCGCAGCTTCTGCCGGTGCTGGCCGGGCTGGACCGCATCGACACCGGCCCTTGGGGGCGTGCACGCGCGCTGTTCGACCGGCATCTGGCCGCACTTTGACATTCGGCCCCGGAACGCGCGCCGCCGCAGGCCGTTATCCCGACACCCGCAAGACACAAAGGATTCGCCATGACCCGACTGACCCGCCTTGCCGCCAGCCTGATCGTGGCCCTGTCGCCCCTGCCGGCCCTGGCCGATTTCAACGACGCGCCGCCGAATGCCCGCGGCCAGACCGCCGCCTTTCCCAATCAGACCCGGGCGCCGGTCATTCCGCGCGCGCTGCGGCTGATCCAGACGCCCCTGGTCAGCAATCTGGAAAAGCCCTGGGGCATGGCGCTGTTGCCCGATGGCGGGCTGCTGATCACCGAAAAGCCGGGCCGGCTGCGGCTTTACCGCGACGGCACGCTGTCCGATCCGATCGCCGGCCTGCCGCCGGTCGCCGATGATGGCCAGGGCGGGTTGCTGGATGTGGCGATCGGGCCGAACTTTGCCCGCGATCGTCAGATCTGGTTCAGCTTTGCCATGCCGAAGGAGGGGCGCAATGCCACCACCGCAGTCGGCACCGCCAAACTGTCGGCCGATGCGACCCGGCTGGAGGATATGCGCGTCATTCTGGAACAGCAGCCCGCAGTCGAATCGCCGATCCATTTCGGTTCGCGCCTGGTCTTTGATCGCGACGGCATGCTGTTTGTCACCACAGGCGACCGCGGCATGCCGCCCGAGGTGTCAGCGGTGCAGGATCTGACCAGCCACCACGGCAAGGTGCTGCGCATCGATCCGCAGACCGGCCGCGCCGCGCCCGGCAATCCGCTGACACCGGCACAGGGTCAGCCGCAGATCTGGTCCTGGGGCCATCGCAATCTGCAGGCGGCGGCGCTGGATGCGCAAGGTCGGCTGTGGACGGTCGAGCACGGCCCCCAGGGCGGGGACGAACTGAACCAGCCGCAGCCGGGCCGCAACTACGGCTGGCCGGTCATCAGCTATGGCGTGAACTACGACGGCAACCCGATCGGCGCCGGGCTGACCGCGCGCGAGGGGCTGGAACAGCCGGTCTATTACTGGGATCCGGTGATCGCGCCCAGCGGCATGGTGTTCTATGACGGCGCGATGTTTCCCGAATGGCAAGGCGATGCGCTGATCGGCGCGCTGCGCGGCGCGGTGGTCCGGCTGAAGATCGAGAACGGGCGGGTAGTCGGCGAACAGCGCCTGGCCGAGGGCATCGGCCGCGTCCGCGACATCGAGGTGGCGCCCGACGGTGCGCTGCTGATCCTGACCGACGAAGACCCGGGCCAGCTGATCCGGCTGAGCCGGCCCGTCGCGTCCGATTAAACCGGCTTTTGCAGATCGTCCTCGGCCGCGCCGGGCGACATGCCCAGCGCCTCCATCCCGGCTTCGAGATAATCGGCCAGCTGCGGCTCGCCCATCAGGTAATCCTCGGTCGGGCCGCGGCGCTGGGTCTTGGCGGTCTCGATCGCCTCGGCCAGATCCTCGGCGTCGAACGTGTCGCGGCCGATCCACATGACGGCGACCAGGCTGGCCTGTTCGTCCTCGTTCAGGCCGGCGATGAATTCGGCCAGTTCCGCGGCGGTGCCGTGGCCTGTGCGCTGGCCGCTATGGGCCCAGGCGTTGACGCCGCTGTCGTATTCGCGGGCGCGGATGATGATATGGGCAAGCTTCTCGGCGCTGATTTCCAGCATGGCGACACCTCCGCCATCAGTGTCGCGCCGCGCCCGCCTGCGGTCAATCAGGATCGAAGCGATAGCCGAAACGGCCGATGTCCTCGGCCGCGGTGTGGGCGACCAGCGCCGCGGTGGCCTTGTCATAGAGGCCGCGCCAGTCCCCGGACGCCGGGGCCGAGCGGTTGGCATGCGGCAGCGGCCGCAGGCCGAAGCCCAGCTGCGCCTCGATGGCCGGCAGATCGTCGTCCAGATGTTCCAGCCGCAGGTAATGGCCCGCACATTCCCCGGCGCTGGCGGTCAGATAGTGCCGCGCCGGCACCGCCAGCGCCGCCTGGGTCCGCTGGTCGCGCAGGAAATCGCCGAAACCCAGCCGCTGCGCCAGGCGCACCTGTGGATGATCGAAACGCTGCTCGCGCAGCCAGCGGTAATAGCTGACCGCCCGCGCCCAGGGGTTGCGCACCAGCGTGAACAGCAGATAGTCGCCAAAGATTGCCGGATCTACCAGACCCTCGATATCGGCCAGGGTCGAATGTTTCCACAACCGCCCACGCGCCGGCGCGTCGCGCAGACGGCGGCGACGGTTGCGGCCCTTGGGCGTGTCGGACAGGATGATGTCGTCGCGGCCCACCCGCGCCTCGAGCGCCAGGGTCAGCGAGGTGCCCCCCGTCTTGGGAATATGGACAAAGATATAGCGGTGGCGGTGGGAAACGATCATCGGCCGAACAGGCGTTCGATATCGGCCAGCTTCAGTTCGATCCAGGTGGGGCGGCCGTGGTTGCATTGGCCCGATTTCGGCGTCCGCTCCATCTCGCGCAGCAGCGCGTTCATTTCATCGGCGCTCATCCGGCGGCCCGCCCGGACCGAGCCGTGGCAGGCCATCGAGGACAGCACCTGATCGACCCGCATCTGCAACCGGTCCGAGGCGCCCTGATCGGCAAGATCGTCGAGAATGTCGCGAATCAGCGCCGCTGCATCCAGCCGCCGGATCAGCGCCGGCACCTCGCGCACCGCCACCGCGCCGCCGCCAAAGGCCTCGATGACCAGCCCCAGCCGCGCCAGATCGGGGGCCAGCGCCAGGATGCGGGCGGCCTCGGACTCGGTCAGCGGGACGATTTCGGGGATCAGCAGCGCCTGCGACGGGATGGTGCTGGCGGCGGCCTGCGCCTTCAGCCGCTCATAGACCAGGCGTTCATGCGCGGCATGCTGATCGACGATGACGATGCCGGTGGCGGTCTGGGCGATGATCCAGTTTTCATGCAGCTGCGCGCGCGCCGCCCCCAGTGGCGCCTCGATCAGCCGCGGATCGGGCGCGGGCTCGACCCGGGCGGTCGGCGCTTCGGCAAACCCCGGCGCCTGCAGCGCCAGGCTGGCCGCCAGCGCCGGGGCCGAGGGGCGCGGCGCCATCCCGCCCGCATACGCGACGGGCGCGCCTGTGGGTTCGGGCTGCGCCGCTGCCAAGGCCGCCGCCGCCACCGTGGTCGCGCTGCGGTGCCCGGCCCCGGCCAGCGCATGGCGCAGCGCCGTGACCACCAGTCCGCGGGCGGCATCGGGATCGCGAAAGCGCACCTCGGCCTTGGCGGGATGCACGTTCACATCGACCATATGCGGGTCGCAGGTGACAAACAGCACCGCCGCCGGGTGCCGGCCCGAGGGCAGCACATCCAGATAGCCCGCGCGCAGCGCCCCGGTCAGCAGCTTGTCGCGCACCGGGCGGCCGTTCACGAACAGATGCTGCGCCACCGCCGCGCCGCGCGAATAGGTGGGCAGCGCCGCAAAGCCGGTCAGCGTCAGCCCGTCGCGGCTGGCATCGATCACCAGCGCATTGTCGATGAAATCGCGCCCCATGACCCGGCCCAGCCGCCGGTGCAGCGCCCCGAACAGATCGCCCTGTTCGGCATCGGCGCGAAACAGCAGCCGGGCATCCTCTTCCTCGGTCAGGGTGAAGCTGACATGGGGCTCGGCCATGGCAAGGCGGCGGATCACCTCGGCCACGGCCTGGGTTTCCGCGCGGTCGCTGCGCAGGAATTTCAACCGCGCCGGGGTGGCAAAGAACAGGTCGCGCAATTCCACCACGGTGCCGGTATTGCCCGCCGCCGGCCGCACCCGACCGATCCGGCCAGCATCGACGGCGATCTGCGCCGCGTCATGTCCCGGGGCTCGGCTGGTGATGGTTAGCCGCCCGACCGCGCCCAGGCTGGGCAGCGCCTCGCCGCGAAAGCCGAAACTGCGGATGTCCAGCAGGTCGCTGCCGTCGATCTTGCTGGTGGCATGACGCGCCAGGGCCAGCGGCAGGTCGGCGGCGGTCATGCCGCAGCCATCGTCGCTGACCCGGATCAGCGCCTTGCCGCCGCGGGAAATCACCACTTCGACGCGGCTGGCCCCGGCATCCAGCGCATTCTCGACCAGTTCCTTGACCGCCGAGGCCGGGCGCTCGACCACCTCGCCGGCGGCGATGCGGTTGGCGGCGGCCTCGTCCAGCTGTCGAATGACGGGGCGCATGTTGGGGGCGTGATTGTTCATGCCCCCATATCTAGCAGGGCTGCGGCGGGGGGGAAAGGATTCGTCAGGGGCTGGCCTCGATCCCCTGCGGCCGGCCGACCAGCACGAAACGGATCTGGCGGGAATCGAGCAGCCTGCGGGCCACGCGCTGCACGTCCTCGGCGGTGACCGCCTCGATCATGCCGTTCCGGGTGTTGACATAATCCGCCGGCAGGCCGATCAGCTGCATCCCCGCCAGGATGCCGGCGATCTTGCCATTGCCGTCGAAGCGCAGCGGATATTCCCCGGTCAGATAGGTCTTGGCATCGGTCAGTTCGCGATCGGTGACACCGTCGCGGGCAAAGCGGTCCCATTCGGCGCGGATCAGCGCCACCGCCTCGGCGACCTTGTCATTGGCGCTGGCCATGCCGCCCTGCCAGGTCTGGCCATAGACGCCATTGGCAAGGCCGGTGCCGACACCATAGGTCAGCCCGCGCTTTTCCCGGATCTGATCCATCAACCGCGAGGAAAACCCGCCCCCGCCCAGGATGTGATCGGCCACCAGCGCGGCGAAATAGTCCGGGTCCGACATCGGCAGGCCGGGTTGGGCAAAGCTGACTACCGTCTGCGGGCTGTCCCAGTCGATCACGGTGACGCCGCCCGTCAGTTGCAGCTGCGCGGGCGGCGGCAGCGGGGCGCTGCCCTTGGCCGGCAGATCGCCCAGCACCCGATCCAGCAGCAGCCCCAGTTCCGGCCCGGTGATGTCGCCGGCGGCGGCCACCACCACCCGATCGCGCGCCAGCAGCCGCGCCTGGGCATCGCGCAGATCGTCGTGATTCAATGCCGCGACCGATTCGCGGCTGCCGTTCACCGAACTGGCATAGGGGTGATCGCCCCAGGCCTGACGCGCCAGTTCCTTGGTGGCGATGGCCTGGGGATCGGTCGCCTCGGCGCGGATGGCGGCCTGAAGCTGGGCGCGCACGCGTTCCACCGCATCGGGATCGAACCGCGGCCGGGTCAGGGCATCGCGCAGCAGATCGGCCGCCTGGTCACGGTTCTCGCTGAGCATGCGGGCGCTGACCCGCAGCGCGTCATCGCCGGCGTCAAAGCCGAAGCGCGCGCCCAGATCCTCGACCGCCTGGGCATATTGCACCGAATCGCGTTCGCCCGCGCCTTCCTCGAGCAGCGCGGTCATCAGGCTGACGGCGCCGCGCCGGTCGGGCGGGTCCATGCTGGCGCCGCCGCGGAACATCAGCGTCAGCGCGGTGAAGGGGATCGAATGATCCTCGACCAGCCAGGCGCTGATGCCGCCGGGTGAGGTCACCTGCTGAATGTCGATGGCACGCGCCGGCAGGCCGGACAAGGCCAGCAGCAGGCAGGCGGCAAGGGCGCGGATCATGGCTGTTCCCCCGGTTCGGTCTGGGTCTGGGTCTGGGTCGTCAACGGGGCCGGTGTGGACAGGGCGGCCTCGGGCGGGGCATCACTGCCTTCGGCGGGCAGCAGCCAGCCGGTGACGGTGGCGGGATTGTCCAGCACCAGCCGGGCGGCGGCGCGGATGTCCTCGGCGGTGACGGCGGCCAGGATCTCGGGCCAGTCGTTGACATCCTGCACCGTCAGCCCGGTCGCCAGGCCCTGGCCATAGTCATAGGCGCGACCATGCGCCGAATCCTGGGCATAGATGCGCGCGGCCCGGATCCGGGTCTTGACCCGGTCAAGCTCCGCCGGGTCGGGCCCGTCCTTCAGAAACCTGTTCAGCGCCGCGTCCAGCGCCGCCTCGGCCTCGGCATTGTCGACGCCGGGGGCGGGGACCAGCGACAGGCCGAAGGTGGTCGGATCGACCGACAGCCCGTCATAGGCGGCATCGACGTAAAGCGCCTTGCCCGTCAGCACCAGTTCGCGCGCCAGCACCGAGGTCTGGGCCGATCCGGCAAGCAGTTCGGCCAGCACGCTCAGCGCCGCGGCGGTGCGCTGATCGCCCGGGTTGCGTTCGGGGGCGATGACCGTGCGTGTCATCACCGGCTGGGCGACGCGCGGATCGCTGCGCTGGATGCGACGGGGCGAATATTGCACCGGCTCTTGCGGTCGCGGCTTGCGGGTGGCGCCGGGCTTCGGCGGTATCGGCCCGTAATATTGCTGCGCCAGATCCTGCACCTGCTGGGCAGTCACGTCGCCGGCGACGATCAGCACCGCATCGTTCGGGGCGTAATGGGCATCATACCAGGCGATGGCATCCTCGCGCGTCAGCGCCTCCATCTCCTGACGCCAGCCGATCACCGGGCGACCATAGGGGTGGTTGTAGAACTGCACCGCGCTGCGTTCCTCGGCGAACTGGGCGCCGGGGTCGCTGTCGGTGCGCTGCGAGCGTTCCTCGAGCACCACCTGGCGCTCGGCCTGCCAATCGTCCTCGCCGATGCGCAGGTTGGCCATGCGGTCGGCCTCCATCTGCATGATCAGCGGCAGCCGATCGGCGGCGATGCGCTGGAAATAGGTGGTGTAGTCATAGCTGGTAAAGGCATTGTCCATGCCGCCATTGGCGGTCACGGTCTTTGACAGCTCGCCCGCAGCCAGCTTGTCGGTGCCCTTGAACATCAGATGTTCCAGGTAATGCGCAATCCCCGACTTGCCCGGCTGTTCGTCGGCCGACCCGATCCGATACCACAGCATCTGCACCACGACCGGGGCGCGGTGATCCTCGATCACCACGGTTTCAAGGCCGTTGGGCAGGGTGAAGTGGCTGATACCGGGCGGCATTTCGGCCAGGGCGGGTGTCGCGGCCAAGGCCAACGCGGCGGCGGCCAGGCGTGTGGGGCGTGTCATCGGCGGGCTCCGGTTGCGGGGACGCGGGCGACAGCCTGCCGCCTGTGTCGCCCGGGCGCAAGCCCGCGGCCTGTCATCTCGCCGTGATCGGCCCCCGGAGCTAGCGGTTCAGCAGCCGCGGATCGGGATTCACCGGCCGGGGCTGGCGCACCTCGGGCGGGGCGGCGGGCAGCAGCACCCCGGTCGGACGCCAGCGTTTCAGCTCGGCCCAGCTGTCCAGCGTCATCGGCTCATAGGCGCGGTAATAGACATTGGTGCGCGCCAGCACCTCGAGCAGGCGCCGGCCGTTGCGGGAGCGCCATTCGACATCCTCTTGCGCCACGGTCTGGCGAATGCCCGGGTCGCGGCCCAGGCGCCCGGTATAGGCCAGCAGCGCCGCATCGCTGGCCGGGCTGCCCTGCGCCGACAATTGCGCGGGATTGCCGCCCAGAACCGCCACCGCATCGGCCTGGGGCGTCGGGTCGGTGATGTTGCTGCCGCCCGGCGTGGGCGGCGGCAGCATGTTCAGATCGGCCGGCATGGTCAGCGGTCGGGTCGGAACGATGCCGAATTCATCCGGGCTGGAGCTGCCGGCATTCATGTTCATCAGATGCGGATCGCTGCTACAGGCGGCAAGCCCCAGCAAGGTCATGGTCAGCACGATCGCCCGCATCTGATGTCCCTCTTGTTCCTCTGGCGCCGTTCTAGCGCGTCTTGCCGTCCCCGTCACGGGTCTTGTCGTCCAGCGCCAACCGGCCCTGTTCGGGCGCGGCCGTGGCATCGGTCGCCGGGGGCGTGGCCTCGGCTGACGCCTTGGCGCGCGGCGCCGGGCGCGGCGAGACCCGCGGCTGGGCCGGGTTGCGGCGACGCCTGGGCTGGGGCTTGGATTCGGGCGGTTGCAGCACAAGGCCCACGGCACCCAGGAAGATGGCGATGTCGGCCAGGTTGAAGCTGTATGGGTTGCGCCAGCCCGGCAGCGACATGTTCAGGAAATCGGCGACCGCGCCGTAAAGCAGCCGGTCCACCACATTGCCCAGCGCGCCGCCGATCAGCAGCCCGGCCGCGACCTGGGCAAAGCGCGACGGCCGCGCGCGCCCGATCCAGATCGCGACCCACAGGCAAACCGCCAGCGCGATCGCGATCAGCACCCAGCGCATCACCTCGACATCGCTGGCGAACAGGCCGAAGTTCATGCCCTGGTTCCAGGCCATGCGCAGATTCAGCCAAGGATCCAGCACGTCGATTTCGCGCACCCGATCCAGCCGCAGCGTGTGCACGACCAGATATTTCAGCACCTGATCCAGCACAAAGACCGCCCCGGCCGCGATCAGCACCGCCCGCCAGACCGAGGGCGGCGGCGGCTTTTTCGCGCGGCGGCGGGGGGCGACGGGGCCCTTGCGGGCCCGCGGGGCGGCGGGCGCGGCCATCAGTGCCGGAAATGCCGCTGGCCGGTGAACACCATCGCCAGGCCCAGCCGGTCGGCGGCGGCGATCACCTCGGCGTCGCGCATCGAACCGCCGGGCTGGATCACCGCGCGGGCGCCGGCCGCGGCCAGGGCCTCGATGCCGTCGGCAAAGGGAAAGAACGCATCCGAGGCGACCGATGCGCCGATGCTCAGCGCCTGCGGCAGGCCGAGGGCCTCGGCCATGTCTTCGGACTTGCGCTTGCCGATGCGGGTGGAATCGACCCGGCTCATCTGGCCGGCGCCGATGCCGACGGTAGCCAGGTCGCGGGCATAGACGATGGCGTTCGATTTCACATGCTTGGCCACGGTCCAGGCGAACAGCAGATCCTGCATTTCGCCGGCATCGGGCTGGCGTTGCGTCACCACCCGCAGTTCGGCCGGCTGGATCACGCCATTGTCGCGGCCCTGCACCAGAAAGCCGCCGGCCACCTGGCGAAAGGCCAGGCCGGGCGCACGCGGATCGGGCAGGCCGCCGGTGGTCAGCAGGCGCAGGTTCTTCTTGGCAGCAAAGACCTCGCGCGCCTCGTCGGTGGCGTCGGGGGCGATCACCACCTCGGTGAAGATGTCGGTGATGGCGCGGGCGGTCTCGCCGTCCAGGACGCCGTTCAACGCGATGATGCCGCCAAAGGCAGAGGTGCGGTCACAGTCGAAGGCGCGGCGATAGGCCTCGAGCGCGGTGGCGCCGCGGGCGACGCCGCAGGGGTTGGCGTGCTTGATGATCGCCACCGCCGGTCCGTCGGCCGGATCGAACTCGGCCACCAGTTCAAAGGCGGCGTCGGTGTCGTTGATGTTGTTGTAGCTCAGCTCCTTGCCCTGCCACTGGCGGGCGGTGGCGACCCCGGGGCGGTTCGAGCCGTCGGTATAGAAGGCCGCCGATTGATGCGGGTTCTCGCCATAGCGCAGGGTCTGCGCCAGTTCGCCGGCGAAGCTGCGCCGGCGCGGCGCCTGGTCGCCGATCGCCTGCGCCAGCCAGTTCGACACCGCCGCGTCATAGGCGGCGGTGCGGGCATAGGCGATCTGCGCCTGGCGCTGGCGAAAGGCAAGGCTGGTGCGGTCATCGTTGGCGTCCAGTTCCGCCAGCACCGCGGCATAGTCCTGCACATCCACAACCACGGTGACAAAGGCGTGGTTCTTGGCCGCGGCGCGGATCATCGCCGGCCCGCCGATGTCGATGTTCTCGATACAGTCGTCATGGTCGGCGCCCTTGGCCACCGTCGCCTCGAAGGGATAGAGGTTGACCACCAGCAGGTCGATCAGCCCGATGCCATGGGCCTGGGCCGCCGCCATGTGTTCCTGATTGTCGCGCAGGGCCAGCAGCCCGCCATGCACCGCCGGGTGCAGGGTCTTGACGCGGCCGTCCATCATTTCGGGAAAGCCGGTGACCTCGGCCACATCGATGACGCTCAGCCCGGCCTCGCGCAGCGACCGGGCGGTGCCGCCGGTGGACAGGATCTCGACCCCGCGCGCGGCCAGGGCACGGGCAAAATCCACAAGGCCGGTCTTGTCGGAAACGGAAATCAGCGCGCGCTTCAGCGGAATACGGTCGGTCATCGGCTCATGGTCCCGTGCATGGATGGCGGATTTGGCCCGTCACCTAGCGCCGGAACGCGCCAAGGTCCAGCCGATCTGGATGGCGCGCCCCAGAAGCCGCGCAGAAAGCACGATCTGCAGCGACGGCCGCGGCGCCGGCAGGGCCGGGTCCAGCAGGCACGATGGCTCGAGCCGCGCCTGCCCGACCCCGTCATGGTTAAAGCGCCATTCCTGGCCGTCGGGCAACAGCAGCCGGACGCCCCCGGATTCGGTCTCGGCGCTGATTTCGGGGTGCAGGTGGAAATGCAGATCGAAGGCCAGGCCATCGTCGGGCCGCAACCGTTCCAGCCGTGCCTGGGCGCTGGCATCCAGTGCCGCCAGCGAATCCTCGCCGCGCAGGGTCAGCCCGTCGGGTTCCAGCCACAATTCGCGCAGATGCGTCAGCCCGTGGCTTTGCAGCCAGCCGTCATGGCCGGCCAGCAGATGCGCCGGATGCGGCGCATGGGCCGGACCGCAATCGGGCGCGGTCAGGTTGCCCAGCGCGTCGCAATCACCCGCCCAGACCAGTTCCGGCCGCGCCGTCAGCAGGTCGGGCTCGCCCGGCAGCAGATCGGGCTTCAACCGCGAGGATGACAGCCCCGCCAGGCACAGCGCCGAATGGCTGGCGGTGGCGCGACTGGCCCGTGCCCATGTCGCGCCGAAGCCGCCGCCGGGCCCGCAATTGACGATCAGCGGTTGGCGCTGGACCGTCAGCTCGAACCCCAGGGTCGAGGCATGGGCCGTGGCCGCCGAAGGCCCCGCCGGCGGCGACGCCGCATCCAGGATCAGCGTGCTGCGCCCGCGCGCCATGCGCGCATAGCCCATCGCCAGCCCCTGCGCCGGCAGGGCCGGGCCGGGCGCCGCGCGCAGGCAGCGGTCCAGCCGCCCGGGCGCCCCGCGACCGCCGCCGTGAAAGCAGGGCAGGCCGCCATCGGCGTGGCGCAGCGCCCGCAGGATCGGCGCGATGCGGCCGATCATCGTCATCAGTTGGGTGGGCACGGGCTGGCCGGCCTCTTCGGCGACCTCGCGGGCCCAGACCAGAAGCGCCATCGCCTCGAGCAGGGTTTCGGGCGCGCGGCTTTCGGTCAGCGCCTCGAGGCCCATGGCCTCGGCCTCTTCGGCAAGGGCGGTCAATGCCGGACCGGCCAGCGCCTGACGTTCGCGCAGATGCAGCGCGGCGATGGCCAGGCCCGCCAGCGCCTCGAGCCGGGCCAGCCCGTCCTGACTGTCATACCAGCTGTCGCGCAAATGCCCCAGATGCAGATCAAGGCCGCGAAAATACGGCCGCGCGCCGTCGCGGTCCAGGCCGGGCAGGATCATCCCCGCATGAAAGACCCAACGCAGCAGCCGCCGGCCGGCGATCTCGGGCGCCCATTCCGGGGTTTGCGGCTGCGGCTGCGGGTGACGGCGCAGCCACAGCAGAACCTGTTCCTGGGCGATGGCACGCGCGGGCGGCGTGCCCAGCGCCGCCAGATCGTCCAGCCAGCCAAAGCCGTGCAGTTCCCCCGCCAGCGTCGGCGGCAGGGCGGCGGCCATGAAATCGCCCGTCAGCGTCATGCCGCCCAGATGCAGCACCCCGGCGACGATCTGTTCGCCGCGGCCGGCATGGCCGATGGCCTTGGGTTCGGGACGGCGCAGGAACCCGGGGGGCGCAAGCGTGGTGTCGGTCATGGGCTGGCCAGTGGCTGGGACAGCACAACCTTAGGTGACAGGCCCCGGCTTTCGCAAGCGCACGATGAAAAACCCGTCCATGCCGCCGCGTTCGGGCCACAGGTCGGGGCGCAGGCGCAGGCCGCCCTCGGGACCGAACCAGCCGGGCGGCACCCCCGGCACGGCTGGCGTTTCGACAAGCAGGCCGGAATGGCGCGCCAGGGCCGCCTGCAACTGCGCCTCGCCCTCGGCGGGCAGCAGCGAACAGGTGGCATAGACCAGCCGCCCGCCCGGTTTCAGCAGATCCAGCGCGTGGTCGATCAGCCGCGCCTGCAGCGCCGTCAGCTCGGCCAATTGGCCACCGTCGCGGATCAGCGGCAGTTCCGGGTGGCGGCGGATGGTGCCGGTGGCCGAACAGGGCGCATCCAGCAGCACCGCATCCAGCGGCTGGCCGGGCTGCCAGTGCAGCGCATCGGCCGCGACCAGCCGCGCCGACAGGCCGCAGCGCGCCAGGTTTTCTGCCACCCGTTGCAGGCGACCGGCCGAGATGTCCAGCGCCGTGACCTGCGCCCCGGCCGCGGCCAACTGCAAGGTCTTGCCGCCCGGCGCGGCGCAAAGATCAGCGATGGCCTCGCCGGGCTGCGGCGCCAGCAGCCGCACCGCCAGCGCGGCGGCGGCATCCTGCACCCACCAGTGGCCTTCGGCATATCCGGGCAGGCCAGACACCTGAACCCCGGCGTCCAGCCGCCACGAGCCGGTGGGCAACCGCTCGCCCGGCATTGCGGCCGCAGCAGCTTCATCGCGCGGCGTCAGGTCCAGCGGCGCGCCGGCCTCATGCGCGGCCTCGATGGCGCGGGCTGCGGGCTCGCCCCAGGCGGCAACCACCGGCGCGCGCAGCCAGTCGGGCATCTGCTGCGGCGGCAGCGCGGCCCAGGCCTCGGCCAGCGCCGGCACCTTGCGCAGCACCGCATTCACCATGCCCGCCGCCGCCTGGCCCTGCCGGCCAAGGCCGCGCGTCAGGCCGACGGCGGCATTGACCACGCCATGCGGCGCCTGGCCCAACGCCAGCATCTCGACCGTGGCCAGTTGCAGGATGCGCAGGATCTCGGGCCGGGGACGGCGCGCCAGCATTGGCGCCAGCAGCGCCTGCACCCGCTGCTGGCGGCGCAGCACCTCGAGCGCCAGCCGCCGGGCGCGGGCGCGATCGGGCGGGGCCAGCCGCTCGATGACGGCGGCGGCCTCGTCCAGGGTGGCGCCCTCCTCGACGGCGGCCAGAAGCCGCAGCGCCCCTGCGCGGGCCGCATCCCGGGCCGGTTTCTCGCGTGACTTGTCCAATGCCTGCCCCTTGCCTAGATTGGAACCGTGTAACGCCTCGCCGGGAAAATCGCCATGACCAACCGCAAGGATCTGCCCGCCGCCGCCCTGCGCGCCCTGGCCGAGGCCGAAGAGCGCCGCCGCAAGGCCCCGCCCCTGGACCTGCCGGTGGAACTGGGCGGCCGTGACGGGCCCGAACCGGTCCGCTACGGGGATTACGAAAAGAAGGGCATCTGCGTCGATTTCTAGACCGGGTATCTGCCGGACAGCGCAGGGGGCCGCGTCTGCCTTGCGCAAGCGTGATCGCGGCGGGGCAGCCGTTTACTTGCCATTGGGGTTTCGGCCTTAAACAATGCCGGCCATGAACCACGGGCAGGGACAAGGCCAGATGAGAACGCGGCTGGGAACATGGGCGGATGTGGCACAGGTCGCGTCCTTGGCGGCGCTGTTGCTGATGCTGGCGACAGCCCCTGTCGTGGGGCAACAGCGCGGGCCGGGCGGGCGTGGGCCGCAGGGCCCGGTTTCGGTCGGCGTCATCACCACCCAGTCCCAGGACGTTCCCTATACCGTCACCCTGCCCGGCCGGGCCATCGCCTATCAGCAGACGGCGATTCGTCCCCAGGTCGGCGGCGATGTGCGCGAAATCGCCTACGATCCCGGCCAGCCGGTGGCGGCGGGCGATGTGCTGTTCCGGCTGGACCCGGAAACCCTGGCCGCCGCGCTGGCCGCGGCCGAAGCCGCCGTCGCCGGGGCCGAGGCCAGCCTGACCCAGGCCCAGAACACCGTCACCCGCTATCGCCGGCTTGAGGGATCGGGGGTTTCCGCGGTCGAACGCGCCAATGCCGAGGTGGCGCTGAAACAGGCAGAGGCCGATCTGAAATCGGCCGAATCGGCGCGCGATGCCGCCCGACTGGCGCTGCAACGCACCACGATCGTCAGTCCAATCGCGGGCATCGCGGATGTGGCGGCGGTGTCGGTGGGCGATCTGGTCACCGCCAATCAGCAGGATGCGCTGACCACCGTCACCCAGCTGGATCCGATCTATGTCGATGTGTCGGAATCCAGCGCCCGGCTGCAACGCAACCGCGATCGCATCCGCGCGGGCGAACTGGTCCGCAACGGTGCCATCGAAAGCCGGCTGATCCTGGAAACCGGAGATATCCACGACCGACCGGGCCGCATCGTCAGCCCCGGCATCCAGGTATCGCCCACCACCGGAACCGTGCCGATCCGGCTGCAATTCGACAATCCCGACCGCACGATCCTGCCCGGGCAGTTCCTGCGCGTGGAACTGACGCTGGGCACGATTCAGGCGGTGCTGGTGCCGCAACGCGCCACCAGTCGCGCCGCCGACGGCACGCTGACCGCCTATGTCGCGCGCGACGGCAAGGCTCAGCAGGTCACGCTGCAGGAACAGGGCAGCTATCGCAACAGCTGGATCGTGACCCATGGCATCGCGGCGGGCGAACAGCTGATCCTGGACGGGCTGGACAAGCTGCGCCCAGGGGCCGAGGTCAAGCCGGTGCCGGTCAGCATCGACGCCGAAGGCGTGGTGCGCGATCAGGCGGATGCCACCCCGGACGGGCAGGGCTGATGGCGCGCTTCTTCATTCACCGGCCGGTCTTTGCCTGGGTGCTGGCCATCGTCACCATGCTGGCCGGGATCTGGGCGATCCTGGGGCTGCCGGTATCGCAATATCCCGACATCGCCCCCACCACCATCCGCATCGGCGCCAGCTATCCCGGCGCCACCGCGCGCGCGGTGCAGAATTCCGTCACCACCCCGATCGAGGACGCGCTGACCGGCCTGGACGGCCTGCTTTACACGGTCTCGTCCTCGTCCACCGGGCGCAGCAGCATCACCCTGACCTTCGACGACAGCGCCGATCCGGTCGACGCGCTGAACGAGGTGCAGTCCAAGGTCCGCTCGGTCGAGGGGCGCCTGCCGGCACCGGTGCAGAACAGCGGCGTCACCGTCAGCCGCTCGTCCTCGTCGATCCTGATGGTGGGCTCGCTGGTCTCGACCACGGGGCAGCATTCCACCATCCAGCTGGGCAACCTGCTGGAACAGGTGGTCGAAGGCCCGGTCAAGCGCACGCCCGGCGTGGGCGGGGTGGATGTGTTCGGTTCGGGCTATGCCATGCGCATCTGGATGGACCCGCTGCGGCTGGCGCAATTCCAGTTGACGCCCACCGACATCACCACCGCCGTCGCCCAGCAGAACAGCACCGTGTCCGTGGGCAGCCTGGGCAGTCAGCCGGTGGTCGCCGGCCAGCAGTTCACCGCCACCATCACCGCCCAGAGCCAGCTGACCTCAGTCGAGGATTTCCGCAACATCCTGCTGAAAACCGGCGCCGACGGGGCCGCGGTGCGGCTGGGCGACGTGGCCGAGGTGGAAATCGGCCAGGCAAGCTATGGCCGCGATTCCCGCTTCAACGGCATGAACGCCTCGGGGTTCGCGGTCAACCTGGCCACCGGCGCCAATGCGGTGGAAACGGCCAATGCCGTGCGCGCCACGCTGGCCGGGCTGGCCAATGCCCTGCCCGAAGGCGTCGAAGTGCATATCGCCTATGACACCGCGCCTTTCGTCGAGCTGTCGATCGAAAAGGTCTATCACACCCTGATCGAGGCGATCGGGCTGGTGTTCCTGGTCATCCTGCTGTTCCTGCAGAACTGGCGGGCGACGCTGATCCCGATCATCGCCATTCCCGTGGTGCTTCTGGGCACATTCGCCATGCTGGCGGCGCTGGGCTATTCCATCAACACGCTGACCATGTTCGCCATGGTGCTGGCCATCGGCCTGCTGGTCGACGATGCCATCGTCGTGGTGGAAAACGTCGAGCGTGTGATGGCCGAGGAAGGGCTGGACCCGGTCGCCGCCACCGAAAAAAGCATGGGCCAGATCAGCGGCGCGCTGATCGGCATCGCGCTGGTGCTGTCGGCGGTGTTCCTGCCCATGGCCTTCATGCCGGGATCGACCGGGGTGATCTATCGCCAGTTTTCCGCCACGATCATCACCGCCATGGTGCTGTCGCTGGCGGTGGCGCTGATCCTGACGCCGGCGATGTGCGCCAGCCTGCTGCGGCCGTCGCATGGCCCGGCCCGCTGGGCCCCGGCGCGTGCCTTCAACGCCGGCTTCGACCGGCTGACCCGCGGCTATGGCGCCGTGGTGCGTCGCAGCCTGCGCCGGCCGGCGCTGGTGATGCTGCTGCTGGCGGCGATCAGCCTGGGCGGCTGGCAGTTGTTCGGGCGGCTGACCACCACCTTCATCCCGGCCGAGGATCAGGGCGTGCTGCAGGCCCGCATCACCCTGACCGAGGGATCGACCGCCCAGCAGACGGCCGCCGTTGTCCAGGAAATCGAGGATTACCTGCGCGAGAATGAGGCGCAGGCGGTGGATTCGGTCTTTGTCGCCATGGGTTTCGGCTTTTCAGGCAGTTCGCAGCGCCAGGCGATGATCTTTGTCAAGCTGCGCGACTTCGACCAGCGGCAGGCGGCGCCGCTGGCCGCCAGCGCCGTGGCGGCGCGGGCCAATGCGCATTTCCAGGGCCACCGTGCCGGGCGCATCACCTTTCTGCAGCCGCCGGCGATCCCGCGGCTGGGCAATTCGGCCGGCTTCAGCCTGTATCTGCTGGACCAGTCCGGCGGCGGGCTGACCGCGCTGACCCAGGCGGCCGAGGCGCTGGAACAGGCCGCCGCCGCCGATCCGCGCCTGCAAGGCGTCGACAGCAATGGCGGCGAGAACGAGGCGGCGCTGAAGATCGCCATCGACCAGCAAAAGGCCGAAAGCCTTGGCGTCAGCCTGTCGGGGGTGAACGCGATGCTGTCCACCATCTTTGCCGGCACCGAGGTGAACGATTTCTCGCTGGGCGCGCAGCTGCGGCCGGTGATCGTGCAGGCCGCCGCCGCGCATCGGATGCAGCCCCAGGACATCGACAGCTGGTATGCCCGCAACAGCCAGGGCGAAATGGTGCCCTTCAGCGCCTTCATGACCACCCGCTGGGAGCCGGTCGAGCCGGCGCTGGCGCGCATGGACGGCATCGACGCCATCGAGATCACCGGCCAGCCCGGCGAAGGCGCCAGTTCGGGCCAGGCGATGGCCGCGGTCGAGGAACTGGTAGCGCAACTGCCCGGCGGCTATGGCGTCGCCTGGACAGGGCTGTCCTATCAGGAACGCCAGTCGGGCGATCAGGCGCCCTGGCTGTTCGCGCTGTCGGCGCTGGTGGTGTTCCTGTCGCTGGCGGCGCTGTATGAAAGCTGGTCGATCCCGTTCAGCGTGATGCTGGCGGTGCCGGTCGGGGTTCTGGGGGCGGTGGTGGCGGCGCTGGCGCTGGGTCAGGCCAATGACGTCTATTTCAAGGTCGGCATCCTGACCACCATCGGCCTTGCGGCGAAAAACGCCATCCTGATCGTCGAATTCGCCCGTGACCTGCAGCAGGGCGGCCGCAGCGCCGTCGAGGCCGCCAGCCTGGCCGCGCGCCAGCGGCTGCGGCCTATCCTGATGACCTCGCTGGCCTTCATCCTGGGGGTGCTGCCGCTGGCGGTGGCCAGCGGCGCCGGTGCGGCGGCGCAGAACTCGATCGGCATCGGGGTGATGGGGGGGATGATCTCGGCCACGGTGCTGGGCATCTTCATGGTGCCGGCATTCTACGTTACCGTGCGCCGGTTGACCGACGGAAAGGGAGGCAGATGACCGATACGCCCCGACTGACATCTCTGGCCCATGGCGGCGGCTGCGGCTGCAAGCTGGCGCCCTCGGTGCTGCGCGAGCTGCTGGCCGGCCAACCGCTGGCGCAGGCATTCCCGCAGTTGCTGGTGGGCACCGAAACCGCCGATGATGCGGCGGTCTGGCAGGTGGACGACCAGACCTGCGTCATCGCCACCACCGATTTCTTCATGCCGATGGTGGACGATCCGCGCGATTTCGGCCGCATCGCCGCCACCAATGCCATTTCCGACATCTATGCGATGGGCGGGCGTCCGATCATGGCGCTGGCGATCCTGGGCATGCCCATCGACCGGCTGCCGGCCCAGGCGATCCGCGAGATCCTGGACGGCGGGCGCGAGATTTGCGCCCAGGCGGGGATCCCGGTGGCGGGCGGTCACTCGATCGACGCGCCCGAACCGATCTATGGCCTGGCGGTGATCGGGCTGTGCCACCCGCGCGAACTGCGCCGCAATGCCGATACGCGGCCGGGGGATGCGCTGATCCTGACCAAGGGGCTGGGCGTCGGCATCTATTCGGCCGCGATCAAGAAAGGCGCGCTGGACGCCGACGGCATCGCGGAAATGGTCGCTTCGGCCACCACGCTGAACCGGGTGGGGGCAGAGCTGGCGCGAAGGCCCGACGTGCATGCGCTGACAGATGTCACCGGCTTTGGCCTGCTGGGCCACGGGCTGGAACTGGCGCGCGGCGCCGGGCTGCGGCTGCGGTTGAACCAGGACGCGGTCCCCTTGCTGCCGCGGGCCGCAGACCTGGCGCAGGCCGGGTTCGTCACCGGCGCCTCGCTGCGCAACTGGGCGGCCTATGGCGCCGAGGTGACGCTGCCGGGCGACCTGCCCGACTGGCGCCGCCATCTGCTGACCGACCCGCAGACCTCGGGCGGGCTGCTGGTCGCCTGCGCCCCCGAGGCGGCGGATGCGGTGCTGGAGCAGGTCCAGGCCGCCGGCCATGCGCTGGCCCGGATCATCGGCCATGCCGAACCCGGCGCGCCCGGCATCACCGTCAGCTAGTGGCGCCGGCGGGATCGGGCGGGCCGATGGTCAGTTCGACCGCGGCCAGACCCGCGATCTCGCCGCGCAGCCGGTCTCCGGGCAGCACCGCGCCGACCCCGGCGGGGGTGCCGGTCATGATCAGATCGCCCGGCCGCAGATGATAGTAACGCGACAGATCGGCGATCAGATCGGCCACGCCCCAGACCATGTCGTCCAGCCGCCCGTCCTGGCGCAGCGCGCCGTTCACGCTGAGCCGGATCGGCTGGGCGCCGGGCCGGAAACCGGCCGCCGGGGTCAGCGCCGACAGCACCGCCGCGCCTTCGAAATCCTTGCCCAGATCCCAGGGGCGCTGCGCCGCCTTGGCCTGCGCCTGCAGGTCGCGCCGCGTCATGTCCAGCCCGGTGCCGTAGCCCCAGACCAGCCCCGGCGCCTGATCGCGGTCCAGGGCAAAGCCCCCCGCGCCCAGCGCGACCACCAGCTCGACCTCGTGGTGCAGGTCGCGCGTGCCGGGCGGATAGGCCAGGCTGCCACCGCTCGCCAGCACCGCATGGGGCGATTTCAGGAAATAGAACGGCGCCTCGCGGTCGACCTCGGCGCCCATCTCGGCGGCATGGGCGGCATAGTTGCGGCCGACGCAGAAGATGCGGTTGACGGGAAACAGCCCGATCTTTCCCGACACGGGAACGGCGGCAATCGGCGGCGGGGGAAACAGGAATTCGGTCATGGCCGCAGCCTGCCACGGCCCAGCGACGTTCACAAGCGCGCCGGCTGCCGTTGCCCACCCCGGATTTTCGTGGCAAGAGACATCAAAGCCAACCGAACGCAGGGTTCGCAAGCATGACCGATTTCGCGCAGCGCCGCATCATGATGGTCGACACTCAGGTCAGGCCGGTCGAAGTAACCAGCTATCCCGTCATCGAGGCGATGCTGAACGTGCCGCGCGAGGCCTTCGTCCCCGAGACGCGCCAGGATGTCGCCTATGTCGGCACCAATATCGACATCGCCCCCGGCCGGGTGCTGCTGGAACCGCGCACCCTGGGCAAGATGCTGGACGTGTTGAATCTGCAAAACAGCGATCTGGTGCTGGATCTGGGCTGCGGCTACGGCTATGCGGCGGCGCTGATCGCGCGCATTGCCGAAGCCGTGGTCGCGGTCGAGGAGGATCCCGAACTGGCGCGCGAGGCCGAGGCGCGGCTGGCTGCCCAGCAGGTCTACAATGCCGCCGTCGTGCAGGGCCCCCTGGTCCAGGGTTGCCCGGCCCAGGGCCCCTATGACGCAATCCTGATCGAGGGCGCGGTCGAGGAAATCCCCGCAACCCTGGCCGATCAGCTGCGCGAAGGGGGCCGAATCGTCGCCCTGTTCCGCGAAGGCAATCTGGGGGTTGTGCGCATCGGCTATCGTGTTGACGAACAGTTGAACTGGCGCTTTGCGTTCAACGCAGGGGCACCGTTGCTACCCGGCTTCGAGCGGCCCAAAGAATTCACATTGTAAATGCAACCACTGAAAGGCCCGGGATGGTTCGCAACCTGCTGAAAGCCCTGCGGCGGCCGCTGATCGCGGCGCTGTTCGCCAGCGCCACCGCCCTTCCGGCCACGGCCGAAAGCCTTGCCGATGCAATGGTTGCCGCCTATCGCCATTCGGCGCTGCTGGAACAGAATCGCGCCGTCTTGCGTGCCGCAGACGAGGATGCGGCCAGCGCCCTGGCACGATTGCGTCCGGTTGTGCAGTGGATCGCCAGCCACAGCTACACCCAGACCGAAGGCGTCAGCAGCCGGTCGAGCCAGGTGGCGCTGAACGCGCAGGTCACGCTTTACGACTGGGGGCGCACGGCCCTGGCCATCGACATTGCCAAGGAAACGGTTCTGGCCACGCGCGCCGCCCTCGTCGACATCGAACAGCAGGTCTTGCTGGATGCGGTGCGCGCCTATCTGGACGTGCGCAGCACGGGCGAGCAGGTCGAACTGCAGTCGAACTCGGTGCGCGTGATCGGTCAGGAACAGCGCGCTGCCAGCGACCGATTCGAGGTCGGCGAGATCACCCAGACCGACGTGGCCCAGGCGAATGCCGCGCTTGCCGCGGCGCGCGCCGGTCTGGCCGCGGCGCAGGGGAACCTTTCGGTCGCGCGCGAAAACTATCGTGCCGCGACAGGCAAGGCACCGGGCAAGCTGTCGCCGCCGCCCCCGACGCCCAAGCTGCCTGCCTCGCTCGAGGCGGCGCGTCAGATTGCGCAACGCACGCACCCGCAGATCCAGCGCGCACAACGCCTGGCCGCCGCGGCCGAGCTGGGCGTGGCCGCCGCCGCGGCCGAACGCAATCCAACCCTGAATGCCGAGGCTAGCATCGGGCGCAGTCGTGGCACCAGCACCAGCATCCTGAACCCCGGCGCGACAGTCACGCGCGACAGCGGAACGGTTGGGCTGCAAATGTCGCAGACCATCTATTCCGGTGGCCGCCTGCCCTCGGCCCATCGCAAGGCAATGGCCAGGCGCGACGAGATTCGCGCAGGCCTGCTGCAGACGTCGCGGGCCGTCGATCAGGCGGTGGGCACGGCCTGGGCCGGAATCGATGTGGCACGGGCACAGATTCGCGCCATCGACGAACAGATTGCCGCCGCGCGCCAGGCCTACGAGGGCGTGCGTGAAGAGGCCACCCTGGGCGCCCGCACCACTCTGGACGTGCTGGATGCCGAACAATCGCTGCTGGCGGCGCGGGCGGACAAGATTGCAGCCGAAGCCAACCTGCAATTAGCACATTATCAACTTCTGGCTGCTATGGGTCTGTTGACGGTGGAAAACCTGAAACTGGGGATACCGACCTATGACCCTTCGGCCTATTACAACGCGGTGCAGGATGCGCCGTTCACCAGCAAGCAGGGGCAAAGCCTGGACCGCGTTCTGCGCGCCATCGGCAAGGACTGAGCCCTTTACCATTCCGGGGGTGTGGCATGCGCATTGACGCCCTGCCCGCCGCCGGTTCCAGAATTGGTCTGGAACATGCCGGGGATGTGCTGGCCTCGATCCGGCGGCTGATCGCCCAGGACTCGGCCGGCTGTCGCATCGCCGAATCGGCATTGAACGCCATCCCGGCGTCGCTTGCCGACCATCTGCCGGAACCGGATATGCCGACCGTTGCAGAACCGGTGGCGCCATTGATTCTGGAAACCGCCGATCTGGTGCCGTCCGAATGCCCGACGGCCAGGACCACGACATCAAGTGATCGCACATCGGATGCCGAGGCCGTCGCGCCCGCATCCCTGCCCCCTTGCGCCCCCACGGAGGAAACCATGCTGCAATCCCCCACCGCATCCGTGACCGCCCTGAACACCGATGCCCCGCCCGCCGCCATGGCCAAAGCGCCCGAAGCCGCCAGCCAGGCGCATCTGTTCCGCCCGATCGAGGGCAGCGAAGCCAAACTGCCGCAATTGCGTGGCATGATCCGCGAGGCGATCCGGCAAGAGCTGCAGGGCGAAATCGGCGGGCGGCTAAGTCAGAACATCCAGGCAATGATCCGGCACGAGGTGGCGCTGGCCCTGCAGCAGATGTGCGTCGAGGAGTGAACGCCCCCGACCTGGCGGCCCCGGGGCGACGGGGCGGCGGTCGCGCGTCAGAGATATTTTTCAGGATCGACGCTGTCGAAACCGTTGCGGACCTCGAAATGCACCACGCCCTTGTCACGGGCCTTGCCCAGCGCGGTGCCGGCAGCGACCGTCTGTCCCTTGCTGACGGCCAGATCGTCCAATCCGGCATAGACCGTCATCAGATTGCCGTCATGGCGCACCACCACGATCGGAACCCCATCGGTATCGCGGGTGATGGCTGCAACCGTGCCCGCGCCGGCAGCGCTGACCGTGCTGCCCGGCGCTGCCGCGATGTCGATGCCATCATTCTTGCCCTTCTGATAGGTGCGGATGATGGCCCCATTGGCAGGCATCCGGAACCGGCCGCTGCCCGAGGCCGCCGTCCGGGTCTTGCCCAGATCGGGCGCCGCCGGTTTGGTCACGATGGCATTGGCCGGGGGGGGCGTCTCGCGTGGCAGGGGTTCGGCAGCCGACGGGGGCCGCGGTGTCGGGCTGCCGACACCCGGCGCGGTGATCGCCGCCGATGCAGGCGCCTGACCGGTCACCGGAATCAGCAGGCGCTGCCCCGTGCGCAAGGTCATCGCACCCGAAAGCCCGTTCCATTGCGCAAGATCATTGACCGAGACATTGTATTTCCGCGCGATCGACCAGACGGTTTCCCCTGGGGTGACGACATGCTGCCGCGGCTGGGCAGTGCTCGGCTGCACGGGGGTTGTCGCAGTTGCCTGACCTGCCGCGGGGGCGCCGACCGTCGGATTGGCGGTGGCCGCTCCCGGTGCGACCGGCGCGACCCGGCGCGGCAAGGCCACGACCGCGCCGGCATTCAGGACGACATTGGCCTCTATGGCGTTGTATCGGGCAAGCTCGGCCGCGTTCAGGCCAAGTCGCGCCGCGATGGTGGCGACCGTATCGCCCTGGCGGGCGATGGCAACCTGATAGCCGGGATAGGAGATCACGCCTCGCTGGTCCGGGGTGGGCCGGGGCTGAGCGCGGGCTGCGGCTTCGGCGGTGTCGAGGCCACCCCCACCCCACCTGCGCAGGTCCGGATCGAAATTGCTGAAATCGAAGCCACCTTGCGGTCCGCAAGAGGCCAGACCTGCCACCAGCCCGGCGCAAAGCACCAGATTTCGGTTTCCTGCCATCTGCCCGTTCCTCACCTTGAACGGCCGGGGATCATGTCTGTCCCAATCCCTCGACCAGCGGCACAAAACGCACTTGCCGCAATTCGTCATAATCAAAACCGCTGTCGGTGCGGCGGACGCGGATCAGTGTCTGGACCGCGTCCGACTGTCCCACCGGCACCACCATGATACCGTCGATCTTCAGCTGCGCCAAGAGCGGGCCAGGCGGATCCTCGGCCGCGGCAGTCACCATGATGCGATCAAAGGGTGCCTGTTCGGGATAGCCGCGCGATCCGTCGGCGACCAGCGTGGTGATGTTCGTCAGACCCAAGGTGCGGAAAATCGCCTCGGCCTCGGCCACCAGACGGCGATGCCGGTCGACGGTATAGACCCGTCGGCACAGCAGCGACAGGACCGCCGCCTGATAGCCCGATCCGGTGCCGACCTCCAGCACCTTGTCGCGGGGTCCGACCTCGAGCGCCTGGGTCATCAGCCCGACCACCGAAGGCTGGCTGATGGTCTGGCCGCAGGGGATCGGCAGAGGCGTGTCCTCATAGGCGCGCTCTTCGAAGATGCCGCGCACGAATTCGCCGCGATCGATCCGTTCCATCGCCTGCAGGACGCGCGGATCGGTCACCCCGCGCTGCCGCAGCGCGAACAGAAAGCGCATCTTGCGTTCGGCAGTCTGGGGATCGTCGCTCATTCGTGGGGTCAGCCCTCTTGCAGGGCCGCGCGCAACCCGTCGAGGCTGGCGTGGCAGGTCAGGTCCGGGCGCATCGGTGTCAGGGCGATGTAATCGTTCATGTTGGCATCGACATCGCTGCCCGGCGTGGCGGGCGCGGTCTGCGAACCGCCCAGAACCCACAGGAATCGGCGCCCGTTCGGGGCGTGATAGGGTTCGGCCTCGAAGCGGACGCCCTGACGGCGACCCTGCGGGGCCACGCGCAGCCCGCGCACGGCATCGGCGCTGCACGGCGGGAAGTTGATGTTGTAGAACAGTCGGAAATCCTGGTCCGATGTCCAGTCGCCCCGTTCCAGCAGACGCCGGATCAACGCCGGCCCATGCACCCGCGCCGCCTGGAACGGATCGTCCAGCGCCGCCGTGCGTGGCCCCATGTATTGCGACAGCGCGATCGCGGGCAGCCCCTGCAAGGCAGCCTCCATCGCGGCGCCGATGGTGCCCGAATACATCACGTTCTCGCCCGAATTGTTGCCCCGGTTGACCCCCGACAGCACCAGATCGGGCGGGCTGTCGCGCATGACATCGGCGATGGCCGCCAGAACGCAATCGGCGGGCGTGCCCTCGGCGGCAAAGCGGCGCGGCCCCAGTTCGGCGATCAGCGTGGGGTGCACGTAGCTGATCGAATGGGCGACACCTGATTGTTCAAAGGCGGGGGCCACGGTCCAGACCTCGCCCTGCGGCCCCGCCAGCTCGGCCGCGATCGCCTCGAGCGTCCGCAGCCCCGCCGCATTGATGCCGTCGTCATTGGTAATCAGAATCCGCATATCCGTCCCTGTCCGGCGCCTTGCGTAGCCAGGCCCCCGCATCATCGCCGCTTATCTGCCCTGATGGCAATGAATATCCATGCCCCATGCTTGCGGCAAGCCGGCCGCGAGGGCACACAGGATTTGACGCCGGGCGTCACAAAGGGCAGCATCGGGTCAGGCAGGGCCGGACGGGACATGCAGATCTATCTTCCCATCGCCGAGGTGGTGGTCAATTCCTTTACGCTGATCGGCCTGGGCGGCGTCGTCGGGCTGATGTCGGGGCTTTTCGGTGTCGGCGGCGGCTTTCTGATCACGCCGCTGCTGTTCTTCGTCGGCATTCCGCCGGCAATCGCGGTCGCCACTGGTGCCAATCAGGTGGTGGCATCGTCGTTTTCGGCGCTGCTTGCGCATGTCAAGCGCAAGACCGTCGATTTCCGCATGGGCTGGATGCTGCTGCTGGGCGGGTTGGCCGGTTCGTCCTTTGGGGTCGTGCTGTTCAACATGCTGTCGCGCCTGGGTCAGGTCGATCTGGTGGTGCAGCTGTGTTATGTGGTCTTTCTGGGCCTGATCGGCGCGATGATGTTGCAGGAAAGCCTGCGCGCCATGCGCCGCAGCCGCAAGACCGGACCGATCAAGCCGATGCGCCGCAACCAGCATGTCTGGGTGCATCGCTGGCCGCTGAAGATGAAGTTCCGCGCCTCGGGCCTTTACATCAGCGCCATTCCCGTGCTGCTGGTCGGGGCGGCCGTGGGGGTGCTGGGCGCGCTGATGGGGGTCGGGGGCGGCTTCATCATGGTGCCGGCCATGATCTACCTGCTGGGCATGCCGACCAAGGTGGTCATCGGCACCTCGCTGTTCCAGATCACCTTCCTGTCTGCCTATACCACCCTGATGCACGCGGTATCGTCGAATACCGTCGATGTGATGCTGGCGGTGCTGCTGATCGTGGGCGGGGTAATCGGCGCCCAGATCGGCACCAGTCTGGGGGCGCGGCTGCGGGCGGAACAGTTGCGCATCCTGCTGGCGCTGCTGGTGCTGGCAGTCTGCGGCAAGCTGGCGCTGGATCTGTTCCTGCGCCCGGATGATCTGTATTCGATCACACCGGGGGTGCTGAAATGAGCCCGCGCGCCCTGCTGCTTGCCCTGCTGCTGCTGGCAGCGCCGGGGATGGTCGCGGCCCAGGACCGACCCCAGCCGCCCGAGCAGATCGTGGCCGGCCTGTCGCAGGATGACGTGGACATCACTACCAGCTTCGACGGCTCGGACATCATCATCTATGGCGCCATCAAGCGGGAAACCCCGATCCCGCCCGGTCCGCCGCTGGATGTGATCGTCACCGTCCAGGGTCCGCCCCGGGCCGTGACCGTGCGCCACAAGGAACGGCGTCTGGGCATCTGGGTCAATACCGGCCGCGTCAGTATCGCGTCGGCCCCGACCTTTTATGTCGTTGCCTCGACCCGGGCGCTGGCCGATATCCTGACCACGGAACAGGATCAGCGCTATCGCATCTCGGTCCCGCTGGCGATGCGGGCCTTTTCCGGCGCGGCCGAGGTCGATGATGTGGTGCCCTATACCGAAGCCTTCGTGCGCCTGCGCGAAGAGGCGGGCCTCTATCGTCAGGATGACGGCGCCGTGCATCTGGTCGAACAGACGCTGTTTCGCGCCGATGTCGCGCTGCCGGCCAACCTGATCGAGGGTTTCTACAGCGCCCGTATCTTTCTGTTGCGAAACGGACAGGTGGTCGACAGCTTCCGCGCCCCGATCGATGTGCGCAAGGTCGGGTTGGAACGCTGGCTGTATCGGCTGGCGCTGGACAAGCCGTTCTTCTACGGGATCATGTCGCTGGCGATCGCGGTCGCTGCGGGCTGGGGCGCCTCGGCGGCATTCCGGGTTTTCAAGCGCAGCTAGACCGGTGCCTGATCGCGCCGGAACGGGCCCATCCGCGTCAGCAGCGCCATGTCACGATCGACCGCGGCGCGTTCGCGGCGCAGGAAATCGGCGACCGCATCGTGAAAGCCCTGGTCGTGCAACCAGTGCAGCGAATGGATGGGCACCGGCAGATAGCCCCGCGCCAGCTTGTGTTCGCCCTGGGCGCCGGCCTCGACCCGCGACAGGCCATGGGCGATGGCCCAGTCGATGGCCTGGTGATAGCACAGTTCGAAATGCAGAAAGGGATGATCCTCGATGCAGCCCCAATAGCGGCCGTAAAGCGCATCCTTCCCGATCAGGTTCAACGCACCGGCCACCGCCCGGCCGTCGCGTTCGGCCAGGATCAGCAGGCAGTCGTCGCGCATGGTCTGGTGCAGCAGGTCGAAGAACGCCCGCGTCAGATAGGGACGGCCCCATTTGCGGCTGCCGGTATCCTGATAGAACAGCCAGAAATCGTCCCAGTGCCGGGGCTGGATCTGGTCGCCGGTCAGACAGCGGATGCGGCCGCCGAAACCCTGAGCCTGGGCGCGTTCCTTGCGGATCGCCTTGCGCTTGCGCGAGGACAGCTGCGCCAGAAAATCGTCGAAACCGGCATAGCCGCGATTGAGCCAGTGGAACTGTTCGCTGGTGCGCGGCAGAAAGCCGGCCTGCGCGCCCAGCGCCGCCTCGGCCTGGGTGCAGAAGGTGACATGCGCGCCCGACAGCCCGCCTTGGCGGGCCAGTTCCACCATGGCCTGCAACAGCGCCAGCCGCACTTGCGGATCGGGCGCGATCAGCCGCGGGCCGGTCACGGGGGTAAAGGGCACCGCGGCTTGCAGCTTGGGGTAATAGCGCCCGCCCGCGCGCTCATAGGCCTGTGCCCAGGCGTGGTCGAAGATATATTCGCCCTGGCTGTGGGTTTTCAGATAGCAGGGCGCCACCCCGACCACCTGATCGCCGCGCCGCGCCACCAGATGCCGCGGATGCCAGCCCGTGCCCTGGCCGACCGATGCCGAAGCCTCGAGCGCGGCCAGAAAGCGATGGCTGACGAAGGGATTGCCCTGCGCGCCGCAGCCATCCCATTGCGCGGCATCGATGGCCGAGATCGCGGGCAAGACGGAAACGGTCAGATCGGTCATGGCGCCCAACATAGGCTTGCCGCCCGGCCTTGTCAGCGCCGGACGGCAGGCCGGCGATCACGGCTGCGCGGGGTGATAGTGTTCAAAGGTGATGTTGTCGGCCACACGCCGCGCCGCGGCCTCGGCCTCGGGGCTGCGGATGGTCCAGGTCAGCACCGGCACGCCGCGCGCCTTCAGCGCCGCCACCGCCGGATTGTCCAGATCGGCCCGGTCATGCGAGATGAAGCAGGCGCCCACCGCGTCGAAATCGGCAATCGCGGCCAGCCGCTGCCGGGTCGGGGCGTCCAGCATCGGCCACTCGCCGGCCTCGAAGGCACAGGTGGTCAGCCCCACCGCGATCTGCGGCGCCGCGCGGTGAAAGGCCGCGACCACATGCGGGTTGAAGGACATCACCGCCACCGGCCCCTTGTAGCCCTCCAGCGCCTGGGCCACCCGCTCGGGCAGCGCGCCCACCTCGGGCCCGCTGTCGATGGTGGGATCCTTGATCTCGATCAGCAGCGGCACCCGGCCGGCCACCTCTTGCAGCGCGGCCGCCAGGGTGGGGATGGTTTCGTCGCTTTCGCGCAGATGCAGCCGCGACAACTGTGCCGGGGTGCTGGCGGCGACGGTGCCGTTTTCGATATCTGTCAGCCGGCCCAGCTCATAGTCGTGAAACACCATCGGGGTGTTGTCCATCGCCCGCTGGATGTCGCATTCGATGCCGTAGCCATGGGCGATGGCCGCGCGGAACGCGGCCAGGCTGTTTTCGGGCAGCCTTTCGTCATGCAGGCCGCGATGCGCGATCGGCAGCCGCAGGAAATCGGGATGCAGTTCCATTCAGGCGATCTCGAAGATGGCGTCGATCTCGACGGCGACCCCGCGCGGCAGGGCCGGGACGGACACGGCGGCCCGGGCGTGGCGGCCCTTGTCGCCGAACACCTCGACCATCAGGTCCGAGCAGCCGTTGATCACCTCGGGCTGGTCGGTGAAATCGGCGGTCGAATTGACGAAACCGCCCAGACGCACCACCCGCGCCACCCGGTCCAGCGATCCCAGCGCCGCCTTGGCCTGCGCCAGCAGCGACAGGCCGCAGCCGCGCGCGGCCTCGGCCCCTTGCGCCACATCCAGGTCGTCGCCCAGCCGCCCCTTGAGCGCCGAGATCTGGCCCGAGACGAACAGCATGTTGCCCGAGATCACATAAGGCACGTAATTCGCCGCCGGCGCCGGGGCGTCGGGCAGGGTGATGCCCAGCTGGGCCAGCCTGGTGTCGATGGTCATGGTATCCTCCTACCAATCGATGAAATCGCGAAATTCGCTCAGCACGGCGCGCCAGGTGTCCAGCGCCTCGTTGAAGTTCTTGCGTCCGATGCCGTCGCCCGAAAGGATCACGTCCATTTCCACGAAGGGATCGCCGGTCTCGTCCAGATAGACCTTGCCGAAACGGCGGTCACGGTTCCACTGGTTTGCCCGCGCCAGCGTCATCGGCCGGGGCAGATCGAAACCCGCGGAAAACTGCAAGGCGGCGCAGACCGGCGTGCAGTCGTAGAAAAAGACCTGGAACTCGGTCAGGTCGATGCGGCTGCGCAGCACCGGATCGCCGGTGGCATCCACGGCGGCCTCGACCGGCAGCCCCTGGTCCTGCATCAGGATGCGGATGACCTCGGGGTCGCCCAGAACCTGGGCGGAGGCCGGGGTCACGGCCGATCCGGCCACTGCCAGGGACAGCAAAAAGGCACGCAACTTGCGCATCGACAACTCCTGCACACCCGCCCCTGATAGCGCGGCCGGGATCAGGCGACCAGAGCCTCGGCCCGTTTCAGATCGACGCTGACCAGCTGGCTGACGCCCTGTTCGACCATGGTGACGCCGAACAGCCGATCCATGCGCGACATGGTGACGGCGTGATGGGTGATGACCAGAAACCGGGTGTCGGTGCGGCGGGTCATTTCGTCCATCAGATCACAGAAACGGGTGACATTGGCATCGTCCAGCGGCGCGTCAACCTCGTCCAGCACGCAGATCGGCGCCGGATTGGCCAGAAACACCGCAAAGATCAGCGCCAGCGCCGTCAGGGTCTGCTCGCCCCCCGACAGCAGGCTCAGCGTCGCCAGCTTCTTGCCCGGCGGCTGGCACATGATTTCCAGCCCGGCATCCAGCGGATCGTCGGATTCGACCAGCACCAGCCGCGCCTCGCCGCCGCCGAAGAGATGCGTGAACAGCGTGGCGAAATTGACATTCACGGTGTCGAAGGCCGCCAGGAGCCGTTCGCGGCCTTCGCGGTTCAGGCTGCCGATGCCCTGGCGCAGCTTGCGGATCGCCTCGGTCAGGTCGGTCTTTTCGGCATCCAGGCGGTCGCGTTCGGCCTCGAGTTCGGCCTTGTCCTCGTCGGCGCGCAGGTTGACCGCGCCCAGGGCGTCACGGCTGTGGCGCAGGCGCTGGACCTGCTGTTCCAGCGCCTCGGGGGCAATGTCGTCGATCTGGCCCAGGGCCTCGGCCAGGGCCTGGGGCGTGGTCTCGGCATCCTCGAGGATGCGCAACCGGGCGGCGGCCTCGGCCTCGGCGGCGGCCTCGGCGCGGGCTTCGCGCGCAGCGCGATCGGCGCGCGCATCCGCGGCGGCGCGCTCGGCCTCGCGCTCGGCCTCGGCGGCGTCGCGCAGGGCCTGATCGGCGGCGGCCAGGGCGGCGCGGGCCCGCGCCAGCCGCGCCTGGGCCTGGGCCTCGGCCTCGGTCAGGCTGGCGCGGCGTTCGGCCAGGATCTCGGGCTGGGCCTCGGCCGCTTCCAGGTCGTCGGCGGCCTGCTCGCGGCGGGCGGTCAGTTCGGCGGCGCGGGTGCCGGCCTGATCCAGACGCAGCCGCCAGCCCTGTTCCTCGCGGGTGATTTCCTGAAGCCGTTTCAGCCGCGCCTGCCCTTCGCGGCGCAGTTCGTCCAGCGCGCTGCGCCGGGTCAGGGTGGCGATGCGCGCGGCCTCGACCCCCATGCGCGCATGTTCCAGCGCCTCGGCCGCGGCGGCGCGGTCGGGCAGGTCGGCCAGCGCCCGCTCGGCCTCGGTCAGGCGGCGACGGGCGTCCAGCGCATCCTCGCGGTGGCGGGCCAGTTCGGCGCGGGCGGCCTCGGCCCGGCTTTGCGCCAGCGACAGGTCCGATTCCGCCCGCGTCATCGCCCGCGCGGCCTCGGACAGGTGGCGTTCGGCCTCGCGGCGCTGGTCGCGGGCGCGCTTTTCGGCCTCGACCGCGGCGGCATGGCGCTCGCGCAGTGCCTGATGCGCGCGCGCGGCCTCGGCGGCGCGGGCCTGCACCGCCGCCGCCTGTTCGCCCAGCTCTGCCAGCTGATTGACCTTTTGCAGATGCAGCGCCGCCGCCGACGATGCCTCGCCAGCCAGAATGCGCAATCCGTCCCAGCGGAACATGTCCCCCGCCGGCGTTACCAGTCGCTGGCCCGGCGCCAGCGCCGGTTGCAGCGCCGCGGCGGCGGCGGCATCGCCAACCAGCCCCACCTGCGACAGCCGCCGCGCCAGGGCCTCGGGTGCGGTCACATGCGGGGCCAGGGGCCTTGCCCCCGCCGGCAGCGCCGGCACCGGGTCATAGGCCGGCAATCCGTGCCAGCCCGAGCCCTGATCGGCCAGCCCCCGGCCCAGGTCGTCGCCCAGCGCCGCGCCCAGCGCCGCCTCGTGGCCGCGCGCGACCCGGATCTGGTCCAGCAGCGTCCCGGCCTGCTGGCCGCGTTCCACCAGCCGTTTCAGCGCCGCCATTTCGGCATTGAGCGCCGCCGCCTCGCCCTCGGCCTCGGCGCGCAGGGCGCGGGCTTCGGCCTCGTCGGCCTCAAGAGCGGTGCGGGCGTCCTCGGCCTGGGCCAGCGCCTCTTCGGCCAGATCGACGCCGTCGCGGGCGGCCTGCTGGGCGGCCTCGGCCTCGAGGCGGGCGGCCTCGGCCTCGACCCCAGTGGCGGTGGCGCGGGCAAGGGCGGCCTCTGCCTGATCGGCAGCGCGGCTGGCCCGGTCCAGCATCTGACGTAGATCCTGCGCCAACCTTTCGGCGGATTGGTGGCGCGCCGCCAGCCGGGCGGATTCGTCGGTCAGCTCGGCCAGCCGGGTCTCGATTTCGGCCAGCGCCTCGGCCGCTTCGCCGGCGGCGGCCGTGGCGGCGGCCACACGGTCGTCATGGCCCTGCCCGGCCTTGTCCAGTTCCCGGCGTTCCCAGGCCAGCCGCTCGATGACCTCGCCAGCGTCGCGGTTCAGCGCCGCTTCGCGGTCGATGTCGCGGTCCAGCTGGGCGATGCGGGACAGCAGACTCTGGATGGTCTGGCGCGCGCGGGCCTCGGCCTCATCCAGGGCCTCGCGTTCCAGCGTCAGCCGCGACAGCAGCGCGGCGGCGATCTGTTCCTCGTCGCGCAGCGGCGGCAGCGCGGCTTCGGCGGTCTCGCGCGCGGCCAGGGCGCGACGGGCCTGAACCTCGGCCCCGGCGGCGATGCTCACCGCCTGGTGCAGCGCCTCGGCCGCGGCCAGCCGGGCCTGATCGGCCTCGGCCCAGCGCCGATACAGCAGCAGCCCCTCGGCACGCCGCAGCTCCGCGCCGATCTCGCGATAGCGCGCGGCGGCGCGGGCCTGACGGGCAAGGCTGGCGGCCTGGGCCGAAAGCTGATCCAGCGTGTCATCCAGGCGGGTCAGATTGGCCTCGGCCGCGTTCAGCTTCAGCTCGGCCTCGTGCCGGCGCTGGTAAAGGCCGCTGATGCCGGCGGCTTCCTCCAGGATACGGCGCCGCGCCTTGGGCTTGGCATTGATGAGTTCCGAGATCTGCCCCTGGCGCACCAGCGCCGGCGAATGCGCCCCGGTCGAGGCATCCGCGAACAGCATCTGCACGTCGCGGGCCCGCACCTCCTTGCCGTTGATGCGATAGGCGCTGCCGGCATCGCGGGTGATGCGCCGGGTGATATCAAGCGTGTCGGCATCATTCAGGCCGGCGGGCGCGCGGCGGTCGCGGTTGTCGATGGTCAGCGTCACCTCGGCATGGGCACGGGCCGAACGCCGGGTGGTGCCGGCAAAGATCACATCCTCCATCCCCTCGCCGCGCATGGCGGTGGGCCGGTTTTCGCCCATGACCCAGCGCAGCGCCTCGAGCAGGTTGGACTTGCCGCAGCCATTGGGACCGACCACGCCGGTCAACCCCTCGCGGATGACCAGGTCGGTCGGGTCCACGAAGCTTTTGAAGCCATTCAGGCGCAGGCGGTCAAATCGCAAATGCGGCGGTCCGGTCAGGGTGGGCGACAGGCGGATTCTTGGCCATGTTGGACGACAAGTCAACCGCACACCCCCCACATATGGCGCAGAGCCCGGCCAAGCACCCAATATTTAAGGCTTTCCCCCTACAGATATGCAGTGCTAGGTTTCGGTCATGATTCCTGCCCTGGCCATCATCCTGATACTGCAGCTTGCAGGGGAAACGATCACCCGCGCGCTGGACCTGCCCTTGCCGGGGCCGGTGCTGGGCCTGATGCTGCTGGTAGCGTGTTGCAGTCTGCGCCCGGCCCTGGCCGAAATGCTGCGGCCGGTGGTCAGCGGCATCCTTGGCAACCTGTCGCTGTTCTTCGTGCCGGCGGGTGTCGGCGTCATTGCGCATCTGGGCGAGTTCCGCAGCGACGGGCTGGGCATCGCGGTGGCGCTGGGGCTGTCCACTGCGCTGGCCATTGCAGTGGGCGCGCTGGTCTTTGTCACCATGGTGCGCTGGCTGGGGGACAAGGAGGAATGAGCAACGCCGCCCTGATCTGGAGCTATCTTTCCGAAGGCCCGTTGCTGTGGCTGACGGCGACCCTGATCGCCTATTGGCTGGGCGACACCTTCTTTCGCCGCATGAACCGGCAAAGCTGGGCCAACCCGGTGCTGAGCGCGGTGCTGGTCCTGGCGCTGATCCTGTGGCTGACCGAGACCAGCTATCAGACCTATTTCGAGGGTGCGCAATTCGTGCATTTCATGCTGGGCCCTGCGACCGTGGCCTTGGGGATGCCGCTATACGACAATCTGCACCGGGTGCGCCGGGCGGCCTTGCCGCTGCTGGCGGCGCTGCTGGCGGGATCGATAACGGCGGTGGTTTCGGTGCTGGCGATTGCCCGCGGCTTCGGCCTGTCCGATGTGATGCTGGCCAGCCTGGCGCCCAAATCCACCACTGCCCCGGTCGCCATCGGCATTGCCGAACGCCTGGGCGGCGAACCGACGATCACCGCGGTCCTGGTGCTGCTGACCGGCATCTTCGGCGCCATCATCGCCACGCCGCTGCTGAATGCCCTGGGCATCCGCGACTGGCGGGCGCGCGGCTTTTCGCTGGGGGTTGCGGCGCATGGCATCGGCACTGCGCGCGCCTTTCAGGTGAACGAAACCGCAGGCGCCTTTGCCGGCATCGGCATGGGGCTGAACGCGGTGCTGACCTCGATCATCGCACCCCTGGCCTTGCGGCTGTTCCAGTGACTTGTTCCAATGACTAAGGCCGCCTTGCGGCGGCCTTGATACTGGCTAACCAAACAAATCACGGCGGCGCGTTCAGGCGGCGTCCGCCTCTTCGGCGGCATGGCGACGTTCGCTTTCCTCGCGCGACAGCGCGACCGAGGTGCGCACCCCTTTGGCCACGAATTCCATCAGCCCCTTGACCACGCGTTCATTCGGATCGATCCCGGCGCAGGACAAAACCTCGCGCCCGTCGCGCGAGCGTGCCCAGCGGGCGATCTGATCGGGGCCGTTGCCATATTTCTTGTCATCGGCGATCGCATCGTCCAGCGCGGCCAGCACAACCGCCGCAAACAGCTTGCGGGCGCGTTGCCCCTGTTCGAAATTGAAAGCCGAGCCATCCACGAAATCGCGCATTTTCTTGTCCTGTTCTTCCTGCAGAGCTGCTGCACCCCTGTCGGGCGCGGCCGCCTTGTGTTCGTCTTTTCAGCGGCGCAAGATGGATTAGCCCATCCGCAGCCTGATTCGGTATCGTCCCAGCCGCATGACCGCCATGCATCACGTGCAACCCGTCAGGCAAACATTCTTTTCCCGCGACAGGCGAAAATACGGCACCAGGTTGAAGGTTTCTGCCCTTGACAACGCGGAAACCCGGTTCCGGTTGCCTGCAGGCCCGACTGGGGATATAGGTGCGCGCCATTGCGGTTCAACCCCCGGCCCAGCCGGCCCCGACCGCCCTTTCTGCACAAGGTATCGCGATGGCCAAGATCAGCGGCAATGAAATCAAGCCCGGCTTCGTGCTGGAACACGACGGCGGCCTGTGGGCGGCGGTCAAGGTCAACCACGTCAAGCCCGGCAAGGGCGGCGCCTTCGCCCAGGTCGAGATGAAGAACCTGCGCGACGGGCGCAAGCTGAATGAACGCTTCCGCAGCGAGGACAAGGTCGAACAGGTTCATCTGGAAACCAAGGATCAGCAATTCCTGTATGAAACCGACGGCAAGCTGGTATTCATGGACAGCGAGACATTCGAGCAGACCGAACTTGACGCCGAACTTCTGGGCGAGCGTCGGCCATTCCTGCAGGACGGCATGACCGCCGCTGTCGAATATCATGGCGACGAGGCCCTGTCGGTGCGCATCCCGCAAAAGGTCGTCTGCCGTGTCGCCGAGACCGAGCCGGTGCTGAACGGCCAGACCGCCGCCAAGAGCTTCAAGCCCGCGATCCTGGACAATGGCGTGCGCGTGATGATCCCGCCCTTTGTCGGCGTGGACGAGGCGATCGTCGTCAATACCGAAACCGGGGAATATTCGGAACGCGCCTGACCGGCCTGCACCTTACGTCGCGACATCGGCATGAACCTTTTGCCTGCTGCCGCGTTCATCACGCAAATTTGCGGAGCAGATGCCCATGAGCGAACCCAGCATCCATGTCCGGCACGAGGATAACGGCACCTCGGGCCGCTATGTCGCATCCCTGCCGGGCCATTCCGATCAGGCCGAACTGACCTGGCACAACGGCGGTCCAGGTGTGATCGTGGCCGATCACACCTATGCACCCCCATCGATGCGCGGCACCGGGGTCGCGGCGGCGATGATGCGCCAGCTTGTCGCCGACGCGCGCCAGCGGGGGGTGCGCATCCTGCCGACCTGTTCATATGTGCGCGTACAGCTGGCGCGCCACCCGGAATGGGCGGACCTTCAGGCCGACACCCAGGGTTAGCATCCGACGGCCAGGGCCCCTGCCTGCGCCAGCGCAAATGCTTGCGCGAAGCGGCAAGTTGACGCAGGGTAAGGCTTATCAGTCAAGTCCTGCCGAGGCCTTCATGACCGCCGCCGTCGCGCCGCTTGTCGCGCCCAGCCTGACCCAGGGGACCGGCCCCCTGCCCTATGCCGCACAGCTTCAGGCGCGGTTGCGCCAGCGCATCGTGACCGGCGAACTGCCGCCCGGCACCCGGCTGTCCGAACAGGAAATCGCCGACCAATACGCGCTGTCGCGCCAGCCAGTGCGCGAGGCCTTCATCCGCCTGGCCGGCCACGGCCTGCTCGAGGTGCGCCCCCAGCGCGGCACCTTCGTCACCCGCATCGACATGGAATGGGTGCTGGGCACCCGCTTCATCCGCGAATCGGTCGAGGCCGACATCGTCCGCCTGGCCGCCCGCGTCGCCAGTCCGGCCGATCTTCAGGCCCTGCGCGGCCAGCTGGCGCAGCAGGCCCGGGAAAGCGATCCCACCCGCCTGACGCAGCTTGACGAGGAATTTCACGCCAGCCTGGCCGCCATCGCCGGCAAGTCGCTGGTCTGGGAACATCTGCAACAGATGAAGGTGCATCTGGACCGCGCCCGCCACCTGCTGGCGGCGATGACGCCGCATGACATCATGCTGGCCCAGCACCGCGCGATTGTCGAGGCGATCGCCAGCGGCGACCCCGCCGCCGCCGAGTCTGCGATCCGCCTGCACCTGCGGCGGGTGCTGCATGACCTGGCCGGCCTCGCGCGGCTGTCGCCCGAACATTTCACCAATACCGAAAGCCTCGACAGCGTTCTGACCACGCTGGCCTGATCGGACGGCCCGTCGCTAATCGGCCCGCCGCACCTTCTGGCACTGTTCGCCCAGCCCGGTGATGCCCAGCCGCATCACCTCGCCGCCGCGCAGGAACACCGGCGGCTTCTGGCCCATGCCGACGCCGGGGGGCGTGCCGGTGGTAATGATGTCGCCCGGCATCAGCGTCATGATCTGGGAACAGTAATGCACCAGATGCGCCACATCGAAGATCATCCGCGCGGTGCTGCCCTGCTGATAGCGGTGGCCATCGATCTCCAGCCACAGGTCCAGCGCCTGCGGATCGGGGATTTCATCGCGGGTGACCAGCCAGGGGCCGACCGGGCCGAAGCTGTCGAAGCCCTTGCCCTTGTCCCAGGTGCCGCCGCGTTCGGCCTGCCACTCGCGTTCGGAAATGTCGTTGACCACGCAATAGCCGGCGACATGGTCAAGGGCGCGCGCCTGCGGCACCCGGCTGGCGCGGCTGCCGATGACCACGCCCAGCTCGACCTCCCAATCGGTCTTGACCGAACCCGGCGGCAGGATCACGTCGTCGTCGGGACCGGACAGGCAGCTGCTGAACTTGCTGAACACGATGGGTTCGGCGGGGACCGGCAGGCCGGCCTCGGCCGCGTGATCGGCGTAATTCAGGCCGATGGCGATGAACTTGCGCATGTTGCCCACGCAGGGGCCCAGCCGCGGCTGGCCCGAGACCAGGGGCAGGCTGTCCACGGGCAGGGCCGCCAGCGCCGCCAGCCCCTGCGGCGACAGCACCTCGTCGGCCAGGTCGGCCACATGGGCCGACAGATCGCGGATGCGGCCCTGATCGTCCAGCAGGCCGGGGCGTTCCTGCCCTGGGTCGCCATAGCGCAACAGCTTCATTCCATCCCCCTATCCGCGCCCGACAAAGGGCATGTTCGTGGCCATGATCGTCATGTTCAGCACATTGGCCGTCAGCGGCAGGCTGGCCATCTGCAACACCGCCTCGGCGACATGGGCGGCATCCATCACCGGCTCGGCCCGGGTGCTGCCATCGGCCTGCGGCACGCCCTGGGTCATCGCCTGGACCATGTCGGTCATGGCATTGCCGATGTCGATCTGCCCGCAGGCGATGTCAAAGGCGCGCCCGTCCAGGGCCAGCGTGCGCGTCAGGCCGGTGACCGCATGTTTCGACATGGTATAGGGCACCGAACCCGGCCGCGGCACCTGCGCCGCGATCGAGCCGTTGTTGATGATGCGCCCGCCCATGGGGTTCTGGCGGCGCATCTGGCGAAAGGCGGCACGGGCGCACAGGAACATGCCATCGATGTTCACCCCGGCGACCGCGCGCCACTCGGCATAGGAAATGTCGTCGATCAGCCGCGACACCAGCAGCGCACCAGCGTTGTTGAACAGCGCATCCAGCCGCCCCCATTGTTCCACCGCACGGGCAAAGGCGGCATCCACCGCCGCCTCGTCGGTGACATCGCAGGGCAGCACCAGCGCGCCGGGATGACCCTCGGCGGTTTCGGCCAGGGCATCGGCGCGCCGGCCGATCAGACCGACCGCCCAGCCGGCCTGCAGGAACCGCCGCGCCGTCACCCGGCCCAGACCGCTGCCGGCGCCGGTGATCAGGATGCTCTGCATCAATCCGCCTGTCCGGTGGCTGCGGTATCCCAGCCGCTGATCTGCTTGCTGTCCATGAACTCCTCGAGCCCCCAGATGCCGCCTTCGCGCGCCCGCCCCGAGGCCTTGACCCCGCCGAAGGCCGAGCCGCGCCCGCGCCGGGCACCGTTCATTTCCACCATGCCGGCGCGCAGCTGCCGCGCCAGCCGGTTGCGCCGGGCGCCATCCTGGCTTTGGACATAGTTGGTCAGCCCGTAGATGGTGTCATTGGCGATGCGCACCGCCTCTTCCTCGGTGTCGAAGGGGATGATCGACAGCACCGGGCCAAAGATTTCCTGCCGCGCGATGGTCATGTCGTTGCTGACATCGGCGAAAACGGTGGGGCGCACGAAATACCCGCGGTTGACCCCTTCGGGCAAGCCGGGGCCGCCCGCGACCAGGCGGGCGCCCTCGTCGATGCCCTTCTGGATCAGATCCTGGATCTTGTCCCATTGCTGCTTGCTGACCACCGGACCGATGTGCCGGCCGGGCTGATGGGCACTGGCGACCTGGGTTTCCTCGGCCACCTTGCGGGCCTGTTCCACCGCGATGTCGTAGAACGAACGCTCGACCAGCATCCGGGTCGGCGCGTTGCAGGATTGGCCGCTGTTGTAAAAACAGTGCCGGGCCCCGCGCTTGACCGCATTGGCATCGGCATCGGCAAAGATCAGGTTCGCGCCCTTGCCGCCCAGTTCCAGCGCCACCTTCTTGACCGTGTCGGCGGCGGCCTTGGTGATGGCGATGCCGGCCCGGGTCGAGCCGGTAAAGCTGATCATGTCGACGTCGGGATGGGTGGACAGCTGCGTGCCCACGCCCTGCCCGTCACCATTCACCATGTTGTAGACGCCGCGCGGCAGGCCGGCCTCGTCGATGATCTCGCTGAACACGATGGAACTCAGCGGCGCGATCTCGCTGGGTTTCAGCACCACGGTGTCGCCGGCCAGCAATGCCGGGATCACCTTCAGCGTCACCTGGTTCATCGGCCAGTTCCAAGGGGTGATCAGACCGACCACGCCCACCGGTTCCCAGGCCACCATGGAATCGGGCGCATGCGGCCCCAGCGGGCGCAGGAACTCGAAATCGCGGAAGCAGTCGATGAAGGTTTCGATGTGATAGGCGCCGGATTCGGCCTGATCGGCCAGGGCCATGTCCTGCGGCGCGCCCATCTCGGCGGTGATCGCCGCCGCGATATCCGCCGCGCGGCGGCGATAGATCTGCAGGATACGCTCGACATGGGCCAGGCGCTCGGCTGGCGGGGTTGCGGCCCAGGCCGGAAAGGCCGCCTTGGCTGCGGCCACCGCCGCATCGGTATCGGCCTGGTCGCCCAGGCTGATCACCGCCACCGGCTCTTCGGTCGAAGGGTCGATCACCTCGAGATCGCGCGGCGCGCGCGGATCGACCCAGGCGCCGTCGATATAGAATTTCCGCTTGTCTGCAATCTGGCTCATGGGCGGCTCCTTTCCGGCTGTGGCGGTAACGTGGCACCCCCGGCGCCGCTGCGCAAGAGCGGCCTGCCCCGGCCGGACCCTGCGGCATCCTGACCGTCGTGTCGGGTTTGCAACCCGCAACGCGATGCCTATGTTCACCCCGAGCCAACAAGCAAAGGATTGCATCATGTCCCTGCGCATCAACGATACCGCCCCCGATTTCACCGCCGATTCGACCGAGGGCAAGATCCGTTTCCATGACTGGATCGGCGACAGCTATGCCATCCTGTTTTCGCATCCGCGCGATTTCACGCCGGTCTGCACCACCGAATTCGGCGCCGTGGCGCAGCTGGCGCCCGAGTTCGAAAAGCGCAATACCAAGGTTCTGGGTGTGTCGGTCGATTCCGTCGACGACCATGTGAAATGGAAACAGGACATCGAGAAGGTTGCCGGCACCCCGGCCAATTTCGCCATCATCGACGACAGCGACCTGACCGTGGCCAAGGCCTATGACATGCTGCCGGCCGACTATTACCTGCCCAGCGAAGGCCGCACGCCTCAAGATTCGGCCACGGTGCGCACGGTGTTCATCATCGGCCCCGACAAGAAGGTGCGGCTGACCATGACCTATCCGATGTCGGTCGGGCGCAATTTCGCCGAAATCCTGCGGGCGCTGGATGCGGTGCGCAAGACCGACGGCGTGCCGCTGGCCACGCCCGCGAACTGGGTGCCGGGCCAGGATGTGATCGTGGCGCTGGCGCTGGACGATGCCCAGGCCGAGGCGAAATACGGACAGCTGGACAAGAAACTGCCCTATCTGCGCTATGCCAAGGATCCGGCCTGATCCGACGGCCGGCGGGGCCGGGGGGCGCGGGTCATCGCCGCGCCCCGCGGCTCAGTAGCGATCAACCTCGACCGGCTCGACCGGCGGCACGCGCTGCATGGCGGCGTTTTCATAGCGCTTGGCCTCGGTCAGGAAGGAATAGATCGCGCCCTTGGCGCAATGGATCAGCCCCGGCCAGCCGCAGCGCCACATGCCATGCGCCAGATACCAGCGCAGAAAGAAGATCGGCGGGCTGAACAGCATCTTCCACGGCCGCGGCGGCATGCCGCGCTGTGCCTTCATCTGCGCCTTCAGCGTCGAGTAGCGATTTTCCTTGAGCATCTGATCGTTCAGCACGATGGGGCTGAAATGCAGCAGCCCTCCGGGGCGGGCCTTGCGCACCTGCCCGTCGATCTCGATTCCCTCATGAACCAGGTCGGTGGTGTTGAATCGGCCCGTGCCGCGTCGGAACAGCCGGTTATGATAGCGTTCATGCGACGAAGGCGGCACATAACCATAGCCGTTCAGATAGTCATAGCGGGTGATCTTCCAGCCATTCACCGCCGGATCCTGCAACAGCGAGGGAAAGATCGCCGCCAGCCGCGGGCTGACCCGTTCGTCGCTGTCGATGCTGAGGCACCATTCCTGGCTGCACTGATCCAGCGCGAACTGCTTTTGCGCGCCAAAGCCGCGCCAGGGCTCTTGCAGGATCTTCAGCGGCAACCCCTCGGCCCGCAGCCGTTCCAGGATCGCCAGCGTGCCGTCGGTGGAACCCGAATCCACCACCACGATTTCCGCACAGAACGCGACGCTGCGGATGCAGTTTTCGATCACCCGTTCTTCGTTCTGGCAGATGATGAAGGCGGAAATGGGAAGGATCATGGCCAAACCTGCTGCAGCACGGGCCCGGTTTGCGCCAAGGCCATCGTCGGCGTCAACGGGCCATCGCCAGTTGCTGACCAAGAAATGATGTCGCCGGCACCCGCCCGTCAAATTCATCCGTCAGGATCCGGCGCAATTCGCCGCCCCACAAATGCACGCCATAGGCATCTTCCGGCAGCATGCCCGCGCTCAACCCGCCCGGCACAAGCAGGCTGCGGGCGGCGTGATGCGGGATGGCATAAAAGGCCGTCGGCGGCAGCGCGTGGCGGATTTCGCCGCTTTGCCGTGCGAACAGGGTGACGGCGCGTGGCCCGGTGCTGGCCCAGGGCCATCGCGAAATCGGCACGCCCCCCGTCAGCCAGCCGCGCAGGCGGTATTTCAGACGTCTGGCGCCGGTCAGATGCGGCGGCACCCCGCGCGTGTCGGGCCGCATTTCCAGCAGCCGCGCAAGCATCGGCGAATCGGCCGGCAGGCCCAGAACCGCGTTATTGACCTGTTCGGCATCCTCGTAACCGAAAACCCATGGCCCGGGAAAGCGGAACGGCCGCAGCGCGATGACGTCAAGATCGACCCAGATCGCCCCGGTCCGCGCGATCATCGCATAGCGGAACACATCGGCATGCAGGGCCGGATTCCCATTGCGCCAATAGCGCAGGATCTGGTCGCCCGGCAAAATCTGTCGGGCATCTTCCAGCCGCACCCCCTCTGGCACATTCGCCACCGGACCATAGCTGTAAAGGGTGAAGTCGTGACCTTGCCGCAGGAAGGACGCGATCGAAGCCAGTTCGATGTCGCCCAGCCGATCGCCGATCCACAGGCTTGCAATGTCGCTTTGCGTCATCCGTATCACCTCGGCGAAAACCGCGGTTCTTCAAGGCAGGCATCCCGCCCAGAGCGATGGCCATGGGCGGGACGGTTATTGAATCGACAGAAAGCGATCAGCCCTCGGCGGCCTCTTCCTTCTTCTCGGCGACGATTTCCTCGCCGGTTTCCTGATCGACCATCTTCATGCCCAGGCGCACCTTGCCGCGGTCGTCAAAGCCCAGCAGCTTGACCTTGACCTCCTGGCCCTCCTTCAGCACCTCGTTGGGGTGGTTCAGGCGCTTGTTGGCGATCTGGGACACATGCACCAGGCCGTCGCGCTTGCCAAAGAAGTTCACGAAGGCGCCGAAATCGACCAGCTTGACCACCTTGCCGGTATAGATCTTGCCCTCTTCCGGCTCGGCCACGATCGAATAGATCATGTCATAGGCCTTCTTGATCGAATCGGCATTGGCCGAGGCGATCTTGATGGTGCCATCGTCGTTGATGTCCACCTTGGCGCCCGAAACCTCGACGATCTCGCGGATCACCTTGCCGCCCGAGCCGATCACTTCGCGGATCTTGTCGGTGGGGATCTGCATGGTCTCGATGCGCGGGGCATGGGCGCTGAATTCGCGCCGGCCTTCGGTCAGGGCCTTGGACATCTCGGCCAGGATGTGCAGGCGCCCATCCTTGGCCTGCGCCAGGGCCTGCGCCATGATTTCCGGTGTGATCCCGGCGACCTTGATGTCCATCTGCAGGCTGGTGATGCCGTTCGCCGTGCCGGCGACCTTGAAGTCCATGTCGCCCAGATGGTCCTCGTCACCCAGGATGTCGGTCAGAACCGCCCAGCGGTCGGCATCCTCGAGGATCAGGCCCATGGCGACGCCGGCGACCGGCGCCTTCAGCGGCACGCCCGCATCCATCATCGACAGCGACCCGCCGCAGACCGAGGCCATGCTGGAGGAACCGTTCGATTCGGTGATCTCGCTGACCACGCGGATGGTATAGGGAAAATCGGTCGGCGCCGGCAGAACCGCCTGCAGCGCCCGCCAGGCCAGCTTGCCGTGGCCGATCTCGCGCCGGCCGGGAGAACCGACGCGGCCCACCTCGCCCACCGAATAGGGCGGGAAGTTGTAATGCAGCAGGAAGTTCGAGCGGAAATTGCCGTGCAGCGCGTCGATGATCTGTTCGTCATCGCCCGTTCCCAGGGTGGTCACGACCAGCGCCTGGGTTTCACCGCGGGTGAACAGCGCCGAGCCATGGGTGCGCGGCAGGATCCCAACCTCGCAATCGATCGGGCGCACGGTGCGGTTGTCGCGCCCGTCGATGCGCGGGGCGCCGTCGATGATGCCGCCGCGCAGGATCGCCGATTCCAGCTTTTTCAGCGCCGAACCCAGGTTGATGTCGGCCAGCTCTTCCTCGGTCAGGTTCTCGGTGATGCGGGCCTTCACCGCCTCGATGGCATCACGACGCTCGCTCTTGTCGCGAATGGCATAGGCGGCGCGCATCTCGGCCTCGCCCAGTTCCTTGACCCGGGCATAGAGCGCCGAATAGTCGGGCGACTGGAAATCGAAAGGCTCCTTGGCGGCGGCCTCGGCCAGTTCGATGATCAGATCGATCACCGGCTGCATGGCCTGATGACCGAATTTCACCGCGCCCAGCATTTCCTCTTCGGTCAGCTCATAGGCTTCGGATTCGACCATCATCACCGCGTCCTTGGTCCCGGCAACCACCAGGTCCAGACGCTGTTCGGGATTGGCGCGCAGGTTGTCCATGTCCGAAACTTCGGGATTGAGGACATATTCGCCATTCACGAAGCCGACCCGCGCGGCACCGATCGGACCCATGAAGGGCACACCCGAAATCGTCAGCGCGGCCGAGGCGGCGATCATGGCCACGATGTCGGGATCGTTGACCAGATCATGGCTCAGCACCGTGCACATGACCAGGACTTCGTTCTTGAAGCCGGGGGCGAACAGCGGGCGGCAGGGGCGATCGATCAGGCGCGCGGTCAGCGTTTCCTTTTCGGTCGGGCGCGCCTCGCGCTTGAAGAAGCCGCCCGGCACCTTGCCGGCGGCATAGTATTTTTCCTGGTAGTGCACCGTCAGCGGGAAGAAGTCCTGCCCGGGCTTGGGTTCCTTGGCGAAGGTGACGTTGGCCATCACGCTGGTCTCGCCCAGGGTGGCGATGACCGAACCGTCGGCCTGACGGGCAACCTTGCCCGTTTCCAGCGTCAGGGTTTCCTGGCCCCACTGGATCGATTTCTTCACTACATCAAACATCTGGTTTCCTCTGGGTGCGTCCGGCCCTCCGGCGCCCCTTGTCCTATGGCGGCCCCATTGCCGCCCCGCCCCTATCCTTTGCATGTGCCACGGGGCATGGCGTCACGTCGCAGATGCAGGGCGCATACAGCAAAACATCGCGAAAAGCAAAGCCTGCTGTTGCCCCGGCCAGGATCGGCGCAATCCTGCGCCATCCGAAGCGGCGGTCGAAACGTCATGCGCCCGCCACAATGGCGGGCGCAGACGGAACGCATGGGCGCCGGCTCAGCGCGCGCGATATTCCCCACGATCGGGCGTGGCCAGGCTGACCAGCACGATGGCCAGGAACGAGGCGACAAAGCCCGGGACGATTTCGTAAAGCCCCTCGCCCATGAAAGTCTTGTTCAGGCCCAGACCGATCCACAGCGCCACCGTGACCGCGCCGACGACCAGCCCGGCCACCGCCCCTGCCCCGGTCATCCGCCGCCAGGTCAGCGACAGCAGGATCAGCGGGCCGAAGGCGGCGCCGAAGCCGGCCCAGGCATTGGCGACCAGCCCCAGAACCTTGCTGTCGGGGTTGCTGGCGATCACCGCCGCCACCAGGCCCACGCCCAGCACGGTCAGCCGGCCGATGTTGACCAGTTCGCGGTCGCTGGCATCGCGCTTGAGCAGCATGTGATAGATATCCTCGGTCAGCGAGGACGAGGATACCAGCAACTGGCTGGACACGGTGGACATGATCGCCGCCAGCAGCGCCGCATACAGGAACCCGGTCACCAGCGGGTGGAACAGCAGATTGGCCAGCAGGATGAAGATGGTTTCGGGGTCCGATACCTCAAGCCCGGTGCGCAGCGCATAGGCGCGGCCGAAAATGCCCAGCGCGATGGCCCCCACAAGCGAAATCACCATCCAGCCCATGCCGATGTTGCGTGCGGTCGGCACATCGGCGACGCTGCGCACGGCCATGAAGCGCACGATGATATGCGGCTGGCCGAAATAGCCCAGCCCCCAGGCCATGGCCGAAATCCAGCCCAGCGCGGTCACGCCCTTCCACATCGACAGGTAATCGGGATCGACCGCCGTCAGCCGGTCCGCCGCCACCGCCATGCCCTGGCCACCGTCGGTGGTCAGGATCACGATGGGCATGATCACCAGCGCCAGCATCATGATGCAGCCCTGCACGAAATCGGTCAGGCTGACGGCCAGAAAGCCGCCGATCGCGGTATAGACCAGCACGATGCCCAGCGTCAGCAGGACACCGGTCATGTAGCTGCCGCCAAAGGCGCTGGCGAACAGCTTGCCGCCGCCCACCAGCCCCGAAGCGGTATAGACGGCAAAGAACAGCACGATCACCACTGCCGACACCATGCGCAGCAGCCGGGCCGTGCTGGGAAAGCGGTTACCCAGAAAGCCGGGGATGGTCAGGCTGTTGTCATAGTGCTCGGTCTGCTCGCGCAGGCGGGGCGCGACGATGATCCAGTTCAGCAGCGCCCCCAGCGTCAGACCGATGCCGATCCAGCTTTGCGACAGGCCCGACACGAACAGCGCGCCCGGCAGGCCCAGCAGCAGCCAGCCGCTCATGTCCGAGGCGCCGGCAGACAGCGCCGCCACAGACGGCGACAGGTTGCGCCCGCCCAGGATGTATTCTTCGGAATTGGACGTGGACTTGCGCCACGCATAGACGCCGATGGCGATCATCAGCAGGAAATAGGCGGTCAGACTGATCCAGACACCCGTCTCCATGGTCACCTCCCTCGATTTTCCAGATGGGGCGGGCCTATGTCACAAGGTTGTGTGCTCTGAAAGAATGAAACAAACCTCGATCAGTCTTTCCCCCGAAAAATGGTCATATTGACCACGATTTTCCCGGATTAAGGCGATATGACCATAGCGAATCCGGGACCATGCCCCATCGCGGGCGGTTCCCCGATCAAACCGAGGTGATTCGGCCCGATCGGGGAACTGCGCGATCAGCCCGTCCTGTCCTGCGGGCCGCCAACAGCCGGGGCATGGCCCGAGGATGCAACCGGAGGGTTGGCCGGTTGCAGGCGCGAGACCAGATCCCCCAGCCTTTCCCGCTTCAGGCTTGCGATGGCCCAGGCCCGGGCGCTTTCCAGATCAAGTCCGGACTCGTCGGGCAGGTCGATCCGAGCGGCGTCGCGCAGCTGGGGTGCAGGGTGGCGGTCGGCGGCGGCGATCGCAGGGTTGGGCCTGTGTGCCGCCGCAGCGGCGGGGGCCGCAGGCGCATCAGGGGATACAGCCATGGCAGCGGGGGCCGTATCGGCGGTTGCCCCCGGCTGCGCAGCCGTCACCGCGGGGGCCGTGTCCGAGCCGTTATCCGCAGTCTGCGACATGCTGGCCAGCTGCTGCAATGCCTGCGGTGACAGATCGAAGCCAAATCCGGGTCGCAAGGACGAATCGCTTGCCGGGGGTTGCTGGGCAGCGGCAGCAACGGCGCTGCTGGCATTCGCGTTAACCGCCGCCGGCTGCGTCAGGGGTTTCAGAAGGGAATTTACAATACTGTTCAACATGCACCGTCTCCTGTTCGACAGGCACATTCTAGATGCTTCCTCGCGCGGAAAAACGTGGAAAGCATGTGGTATTTTAAGGGTTTGTTAACCGGAATCCGCGTCCGGAACAAAAAAACGCCCGCAACCGGATGGTGGCGGGCGTCAGGATCGATTCAGGCTGCGATCAGCGGCGCAGGCCAAGCTTGCCGATCAGATCGGTATAGCGGGCTTCGTCCTTGCGCTTCAGATAGTCCAGCAGCTTGCGGCGCTGCGCGACCAGTTTCAGCAGGCCACGACGCGAGTGGTTGTCCTTCTTGTGCGTCTTGAAATGCTCGGTCAGCGTGGCGATGCGCGAGGACAGGATGGCAACCTGCACCTCGGGCGAACCGGTATCGCCTTTCTTGGTGGCGAATTCGGTCATCACGCGATTCTTTTCCTCGACGGTAATCGACATCGGGGGCTCCTTTCAGAACAATGGGTTATGGCACAGGCCGGGATGTCGTCCAGCACAGGCCCATGGAGATACCGCCGCAGCAGAAGCCGGGCGGATGCGCGCGTATAGGCGAAAATCCTCGTCAGCGAAAGCAGTTTTTGCCACTCTCAGCGCGAAACCGGCACCAGGGCGATATCGGCGCTGCGCAGGCCTGCCCCGCCCAGCACCCGCACCACCGCCAGCCCGTCCAGCCGCACAATGACCGCGCCTTCGTCATCGCTTTCCAGCGACAACTGTGGCGCGGTGCCCTGTCCATCATCGTGATAGCGCAGTTCCAGCCGGTCCTCGACCGGATCGAAGCCGGAAATCACCGGGACATGATCGGCAGGAAGCGCAAGCGCAGGATCGGTCGGGCCCAGGACGAACAGATCCTCGCCCTCTCCGCCTTCGGCGAAATCGCCCGGTCCAGGCATCAAGGTGTCTTTGCCGGCGCCCCCGTGCAGCCAGGCGCGATCCGGGCTGGCGCCGCCGATCAGCAGATCGTCGCCATCGCCGCCGTCAAGGTCATCCTCGCCCGATCCGGCGATCAGCGTGTCATTGCCGGCATTTCCCATCAGCCAGTCGTTGCCAGAGCCTCCGGTCAGCAGATCGTCGCCTTCGCCCCCCAGCATGGTGTCATCGCCGGCGCCCCCATGCAGCGTGTCGTTTCCGCCCTGCCCGGCCATGGAATCGGCACCCGCGCCCCCGGCCAGGAAATCGTCGCCCCCCGGGCCATAATCATCGTCGCCATAAAGCCAGTCGCTGCCATCGCCGCCCAGCAGCGTGTCGCCGCCCAGCCCGCCGTGCAGATCGTCATTTCCCGCGTCGCCGATCAGCCGATCGTCCCCGTCGCCGCCGGCCAACCAGTCATCGCCCTCGGTGCCTTCGATATCCAGATCCTCGGGCCCCGGTTCGGGCTCGGGCGGCGGTTCGGGTTCGTCGGGATCGTCCTCGGGGCTGCGCGTCGTGGCGGTCGCATCTATCGCCAGGCCCACGAACAGCAAACTGATCAGACTGCCCAGCAACAACATTGCAGCACCCGTTACGAATCAACCAACCCTGCCGCAACTATAGCGCGCATCTGGCAAGGCCGATATGCAGCCCATGAAGAAAGCGTTAACAAAAAAGGACAAATGCAGCGCAAAGCCGGTCAGCCGGCAGACCCATCCCCGTAGCTGCGCTGGCCAAAGATGGCGCTGCCGATCCTTACATGCGTGGCCCCCAGGGCGATCGCGACCTCGAAATCCGCACTCATGCCCATCGACAGGCCCGACAGGCCGTTCTGATGTGCGATCTGCGCCAGCAAACGGAAGTGTTCCTGCGGCGGCTGATCCTCGGGCGGAATGCACATCAATCCGGCCAGGGCAAGGTCCATTGCCCGACATTCGGACAGAAAGCGGTCCGCCTCGGCGGGCAGCACCCCGGCCTTTTGCGGTTCGGCGCCGGTGTTGATCTGCACGAACAGCTGCGGGCAACGTCCCCGCGCCTGCACCTGACGCGCCAGCTTCTGCGCCAGCGACGGCCGGTCGAGGCTGTGGATCGCGTCGAAAAGCTCCAGCGCCTGACGCAGCTTGTTGCTTTGCAACGGCCCGATCATGTGCAGTTCGACCCCGGGAAAGTCCTGGCGCCATTGCGGCCATTTTCCGGCCGCCTCCTGCACATAGTTTTCGCCGAAGACGCGATGCCCCGCCGCCAGCACGGCCTGCACGCGCGCGGGCGGCTGCACCTTGCTGACCGCGATCAAGGTCACATCGCCGGGGCTGCGCCCGGCCGCGGTGGCGGCCGCGTCGATGCGGCCCCTGATGTCATCCAGTCCCATGCGCCGATGAATCCCAAAAGAAAAGAGCGGGCGCAAGGCCCGCTCTGATCGTTGCTGTCCCGAAGGATCAGAACTTGAACTTCACGCCCAGGTCGGCAACGGTGTCGTTCAGGTAGTCGCTGTCGACGATGCCGCCGGCCAGGACAGCGCCGCCGCCCAGGTCGTAGTCGGCGCCGATGCCCCACGAGTCCATTTTCATGGTGTCGCCGGTGGCCACTTCGGTCCACTTGTCCTGACGGAAGAAGCCCTTCACCAGGATCGCATCAGCCTGATACGAGGCCGAGACGCCAACGGTGTGCTTGAACTCCAGATCGTCGATGAAGCGGTCGTCGTACTTGGCGAAGATACCCTTCACAGCGAAGTTGTTGAACTTGCCTTCGCCGCCCAGCACGATTTCCGAAGCGTCGCCCTGCTTGGCATAGCCCAGACCGGCCGAGAAGTTGTCGGCGCTGTATTTCGCCGCCAGCGAGTAGGCCACGTCGGAATCGATGTCATCGCCTTCGACGTCGCAGACCGGATCGGTGCCGACGATGGCGCCCAGGCCGCATTTCACGTTGTCCGAACCGTCCGACATCGACGCGTAGATCGAGATCTGGTCCATGGTGTATTCGTACAGGGCGTTCGGGCCCTGGTCGAGGTTTTCACCGTCGGCGGTCAGGTAGCTGATTTCTTCGACGTCGCCGGCGAAGGTGGTGTCGGTGTAGCCGACCGAATACAGGTCGCCGATCGCCTCTTCCGAAGCCGAGGCAACGTCGCCCATCGACAGCTTGCCGTAGGTGCCCGACACATAGACGTGGCCGCCGATGCCCTGGTTGGCGTTGCCCGCGTTGTCGGCGCGGAATTCACCGCCGAACGACAGGCCGGCATCCGATTCCCCGGTCAGCGTGAAGATGACGCGAGCACGGCTCGAGAACTGCATGTCGTCGCCGTCATAGATCACACCCATGCGGCCGGTGCCGGACACGGCAACCTCGGCAGCGGCAGCACCGGCGGTCATCACCAGCGCGGTGGTGGCGAAAAGAACCTTTTTCATGGTTTTCCCTCTTGTCTCTCTCGTGTGCCCCAGACAGAGAACCACCCGGGGTATGACCGTTGTGTCGCGCTTTAGCCGCGGCATTGCAACGAAATCACGGAAAGGCGAGCCCTTTCCCCAGCGCGGTGATGCACATGGGCCACAGTGCGTTGCACAGTCTGGATTTTCCCGGCGTTCGCCCGTCGCTACTGACCTGCGCGCGCGTGAGCGGGGCGGCCTTGGTGGTCAATATCCGCGGCCTCTCTTGTCGCAAGGGGGCAAGATGGGCTATGGCTCGCGCAACATGGTTCCGGGGGGACATGACATGACCAGACGCGCCGCACGGCTGACCGCTACCCTGCTGATCCTGGCGGGGGTTGCCGCCTGTTCGGGCGGGGGGGCTGGCTCGGTCGGTTCGGCCACGTCGCGCCCCGGCGGCAACGGCAATGCCGCCCAGGCGCCGCAGGAGCGGCAATCCACCATCTGGGATCTGTTCGCGAATCGCCGCAATCCCAACGATACCGTGGCGGTCAACAAATATCTGTGGAACGCCAGCCTCGAGGTGCTGAACTTCCTGCCGATCCAGTCGATCGATCCCTTCACCGGGGTGATCGTCACCGGCTATGGCACGCCCCCGGGCGGCGGCCGCGCCTATCGCGCCACGGTCATGATCACCGACCCGTCGATGGACGCGCGGGCGCTGAAACTGTCGCTGCAGGGGGCCGGGGGCGCAGCGGTCGCGCCCGACACCGTTCGTGCGGTGGAGGACGCGATCCTGACCCGCGCCCGACAGCTACGGGTGCGTGACGCAAAGCTTTAAGCCTGCTGGACCTGCCGCGCGGCAAGGGATAATACCCGGCGGGCAATCTGATGCCCGGAGGTTTCCATGCCCTATGATCCCGCAATCAGCGAAGCGCGCTGGCAAAAGGCGTGGGACGACGCCGGCACCTTCCTGGCCCGGCGGGACGAACGGCCCAAGTATTACGTGCTGGAAATGTTCCCCTATCCCTCGGGGCGCATCCATATGGGCCACGTGCGCAATTATACCATGGGCGACGTGGTGGCGCGGTTCAAGCGCGCGCAAGGATTCAGTGTGCTGCATCCGATGGGCTGGGACGCCTTCGGCATGCCGGCCGAGAACGCCGCGATGGAACAGGGCGGCCACCCGCGCGACTGGACCTATGCCAATATCGCCACCATGCGCGATCAGCTGAAGCCGCTGGGCCTGTCCATCGACTGGAGCCGCGAATTCGCCACCTGCGACGATGATTACGTCGCCCGGCAACAGGCGCTGTTTCTCGACATGCTCGAAGCCGGGCTGGTCACGCGCAAATCGGCGCAGGTGAACTGGGATCCGGTCGACATGACCGTGCTGGCCAATGAACAGGTCATCGACGGCAAGGGCTGGCGTTCGGGTGCGACGGTCGAACGGCGGGAACTGACGCAATGGTTCTTCCGCATCAGCGATTACAGCGACGAATTGCTGGCGGCGCTGGACGGGCTGACCGGCTGGCCGGAAAAGGTGCGGCTGATGCAGGCCAACTGGATCGGCAAGTCGCGCGGGCTGCAATTCCGCTTCGAGACCGTGGACCTGCCCGATTTCCCCCGGATCGAGGTCTATACCACCCGCCCCGATACCTTGATGGGGGCGAGTTTCGTGGCGCTGTCGCCTGATCATCCGCTGGTCCGGGCGCGCGCCGCCGTCGATCCCGACATCGCCCGCTTTGTCGAGGAATGCCGCCGGATCGGCACCACCGAAGAGGCGATCGAGACCGCACCCAAGCTGGGTTTCGACACCGGGCTCAAGGTGCGCCACCCGCTGGACAGGGATTGGCACCTGCCGGTCTGGATCGCCAATTTCGTGTTGATGGATTATGGCACCGGCGCCATTTTCGGCAGCCCCGCGCATGACGAACGCGACCACGAATTCGCCAGCAAATACGGCCTGCCCATCCGCGCCACATTCGGCCAGCCCGGCATGGATCAGGCCCAGGCGGACGCGCTGGTCGCCCAGGCCCCCTTCGTGCCGCCGAAATCCGAAACCGTCACCTATGTGCGCGGCTTTGCCGGGGCGCGCGACCAGACCGGCGAGGCCGCTGTCGATGCCGCCATCGCCCATGCCGAGGCGAATGGCTACGGCCAGGGCGTGACCCGCTTCCGCCTGCGCGACTGGGGCATTTCGCGCCAGCGCTATTGGGGCTGCCCGATCCCGGTGGTGCATTGCGAGAGCTGCGGCACCGTGCCCGAACGCAAGGAAAACCTGCCGGTGCTGCTGCCGCAGGATGTCAGCTTTGACGCGCCCGGCAACCCGCTGGATCGCCATCCGACCTGGCGCGACACCCAATGCCCGAAATGCGGCGCCGCCGCCCGGCGCGAAACCGACACCATGGACACCTTCGTCGATTCGTCCTGGTATTACGCGCGCTTTACCAGCCCGCATGCCGCGACCCCGACCGACCGGGCCGATGCCGATTACTGGATGAATGTCGACCAGTATATCGGAGGTATCGAACATGCGATCCTGCACCTGCTCTATTCGCGCTTCTTTGCCCGGGCCATGGTCCGGACCGGCCACCTGCCGGCCAGCGCCAGCGAGCCTTTCGATGCGCTGTTCACCCAGGGCATGGTCACCCATGAAATCTACATGACCCGCGACGATCGCGGCCGCCCGGTCTATCACCTGCCCGAGGAGGTGCGCGACGGCCGGCTGGCAGACGGCACCCCGGTCGAGGTGATCCCTTCGGCCAAGATGTCGAAATCAAAGAAGAACGTGGTCGATCCGGTCAATATCGTCGCCCGTTTCGGCGCCGATACCGCGCGCTGGTTCATGCTGTCGGACAGCCCCCCCGAACGCGACGTCGAATGGACCGCCGCCGGGGCCGAGGCGGCGCATCGCTTCCTGTCGCGGGTCTGGCGCCTGGCCGAAGAGATCCCCGAAGGCGGCGACGATCCCGAACTGGTCCGCGCCACCCATCGCGCCATCGACGAGGTGACGAAGTCCATCGAAGGCTTTGCCTTCAACAAGGCGGTGGCCAAGCTTTACGAATTGACGAATGCCATCGCCAAATCCCCCGCCGGTGGCGACAGCCGTCGGCAGGCGCTGCGCACCCTGGCCCAGCTGCTGGCGCCGATGGTGCCGCATCTGGCCGAAGAGGTCTGGGCCATGACCGGCGGGCAGGGGCTGGTGGTCGATGCGCCCTGGCCCAAGGCCGACCCGGCGCTGCTCGAATCCGACAGCGTGGTGCTGCCCATCCAGATCAACGGCAAGCGCCGAGCCGAGATCCAGGTGCCCAAGGACATGCCCAAGGACCAGATCGAGGCCCTTGTGCTGGCCGACGAAACCGTCCGCCGCTTCATGGAGGGCGCGGCGCCCAAGAAGCTGATCGTGGTGCCGGGGCGGATCGTCAATGTCGTGGTCTAGGCGCAGGGCAGGGCTGGCGGGATTGGCGGGGCTGGCGGCCGTGGCCCTGGCAGGCTGCGGCTTCAGCCCGGTCTATGGCCCCCAGGGCAGCGGCAGCCGCCTGTCAGGCCGCATCCGCCTGGCCGAGCCGCGCACCCCGGACGATTTCGCCTTTGTCGGGCGGCTGGCCGAGCGGCTGGGGCCCGAAACGCAGCCGCGTTATGCGCTGGATTACCGGCTGCGCATCGCCGTGGTGCCGCAGGCGATCACCCCCGACGAGGTGACGACGCGCTATGCGCTGAACGGCAGCGCCGATTTCGTGCTGCGCGACATCGCCAGCGGCCGGGACATCAGCCGCGGCCAGGTCAGCAGCTTCACATCCTATTCCACCACCGGCACCACCATCGCCACCATGTCGGCCGAATATGACGCCCACGGCCGACTGGCGCGGATGCTGGCCGATCAGGTGGTGACGCGGCTTCTGGCCATCGACCCGGCCCGGCTGCCGTGATTCTGAAGGGGCCCGAGATCGGACGCTATCTGGCGCGCCCCGATCCCGCGCGCCCCGGCCTGCTGATCTATGGCCAGGACGCGATGCGGGTGGCGCTGAAACGGGCCGAGGCGATCCTGGCCCTGGCCGGGCCTGATGCCGAACGCGACATGCGCCTGACCCGCATTGCCGGCGCCGATCTGCGCAAGGATCCGGCGGCGCTGGTCGATGCGGTCAAGGCAGTGGGCTTTTTCCCGGGCCAGCGCGTGGTGCTGGTCGATGACGCGCCCGATGCGGCGGCGCCGGCGGTGGCCATGGCGCTGGCGGAATGGCGGCCGGGCGATGCGGTGATCGTGGTGGCGGCCGGCGCCCTGGGCAAGGGCTCGGCGCTGCGCAAGCTGTTCGAGCCGCATCCCGCCGCCGTCACCGCCCCGATCTATGACGATCCCCCGTCCGAGGACGAGGTCACCAGATGGCTGCATCAGGCCGGTCTGGCACCACCGCAGCCGGCAGCGATGCGCGACCTGATGGCGCTGTCCCGGGCGCTGGACCCGGGCGATTTCCGCCAGACCGTGGAAAAGATCGCGCTTTACAAGCATGGCGACCCCGCGCCGCTGTCACCCGAGGAAATCGCCGCCCTGGCGCCCGCCACCATCGAGGCCGAAGTCGACGAACTGATCGATTGCGTCGCCGATGGTCGCAGCCGCGATTTCGGCGGGCTGATGCGGCGAATCGAAGGGCAGGGCATCGCGCCGGTGACGCTGTGCATCGCCGCGCTGCGCCATTTCCGGGCCCTGCACGCGGCCTCGGCCGATCCGGGCGGGCCGGGGGCGGGGCTGGCACGGCTGCGGCCGCCGGTCTTTGGCCCGCGCCGCGACCGGATGCTGCGCCAGGCGCAGTCCTGGGGCCTGCGGGCGCTGGAAGAGGCGATCCATCAGCTGATCCAGACCGACCTGCAACTGCGTTCCAGCAGCCGCGCCCCGGCGATGGCGGTGATGGAACGGATGCTGCTGCGGCTGTGCATGATGCCGCGGGGCGGCCGATGAGTGTCGCCGACCGGCCGCAGGCGCTGGTGATCGGCGCCGGTCCGGCCGGGCTGATGGCGGCCGAGGTGCTGGCCGGGCAGGGCGCCTGCGTCACCCTGGCCGAGGCGATGCCGACCCCGGCGCGCAAGTTCCTGATGGCCGGGAAATCGGGGTTGAACCTGACCAAGGACGAGGAAGCACAGGCCTTTCGCGCCCGGTTTCACACCGACGGCGCCCCGACCCCCATCGACCTGGGTCTGGCCGATTTCGGCCCCGAGGAGGTCATGGCCTGGGCCCGCGGTCTGGGGATCGAACTATTTTGCGGCTCGACCGGGCGGGTGTTTCCGCGCGGCATGAAGGCCTCGCCCCTGCTGCGGGCCTGGCTGGCGCGGCTCGACGGGCAGGGGGTGGTGCTGCACCGGCGCTGGCGCTGGGTGGGGTGCAGCGATGGGGCATGGCAGTTCCAGACCCCGCAGGGGCTGCAATCGCTGCGCCCGCAAACGGTGGTGCTGGCGCTGGGGGGCGCAAGCTGGCCCGGGCTGGGCGCGGACGCGGGCTGGACCGCGGCACTGGCGGCGCAGGGCGTCGCGCTGGCGCCGTTTCGCCCCGCCAATATGGGCTTTCACGTCGACTGGTCGCCGGTCATGGCCCGCTTTGCCGGTCAGGCGGTCAAGGGGGTGGCGCTGACGGCGGCCGGGCAGGTCAGCCGCGGCGAATGGGTGATCACCCGCGCCGGGGTCGAGGGTGGTGGCATCTATGAGCTCTCGGCGGCGATCCGCGACGGCGCCCCGGTGCTGCTGGACCTGGCCCCCGATCTTGAGGCCGCCGAACTGGCGCGGCGGCTGGCGCGGGTGCCGGCGAAACTGTCGATCGGCAACCGGCTGCGGCGGGTGCTGGGCTGCGATCTGCGCGCGGCGCTGCTGATGGAATGGGGCCGCCCGCTGCCGGCCGACCCCGCGCGCCTGGCGCTGCGGGCCAAGGCGCTGCATCCGCGGCTGGGGGCACCCATGGGCTTGGCGCGGGCGATTTCCGCCGCCGGTGGCATCCGGGCCGCCGCGCTTGGGGCCGATCTGGGGCTGCGCGCCCTGCCCGGCGTCTTTGCCGCGGGCGAGATGCTGGATTGGGAGGCACCCACCGGCGGCTATCTGCTGACCGGCTGCCTGGCCTCGGGACGACGGGCGGGGCAGGCGGCGGCGGACTATCTGGCTGCGGCGCGGCGATAGGCCGGACGGGCGCGCATCCGGTCCAGATATTCGGTCAGCCGGTGTTCGACGATCGGGAACCGCGCCGTCAGCGCCCAGGTCAGGCAATGCGCCAGGATGATGTCGGGCACCGTCATCTGTTCGCCCATCAGAAAGCCATCCTCGGCCATGCGATGAACCAGGGTGCGCTGACTGCGCTCGAACTCCCAGCGCAGGGTGTTCTTGATCGCGGCCAGGCGCATTTCCTCGGGCAGGATGAAGCTGTGGCGCGCGGCCAGCCACAGCGCGGCATCGAATTCGTCCAGGATGAACTGGGTCAGGCTGTCCTGGCGCGCGCGGTCCAGCGTTCCCGCCGGATAGGTCAGCGCGCCATGGCGATCGGCCAGATAGGTCAGGATCGCGGTGGAATCGGTGATCGGGGTGCCATCGACGACCAGAACCGGCACCTTGCCGGCGGGATTGAGCGAGGTCACCCCCTCGCTATGCGGGTTCACGGCCACATGCTCGTAAGGCTGGCCCAGTTCCTCGAGCATCCACAGCACCCGCATGGCCCGGCTGCGCCCGGTTCCGATAACCTGATATCTTTCCTGGCCCATCCATCCACCCTGCGGCTTTCATCCCGCAAGGCTAACGCCCGGCGACGATTCAGGCAATTGCCCGCTGCGGGCGCCCATTGACGCCGCCGCCCGTCAGGCGCAGACATGGCCGACGCATTGCTGCGACCGGAGATTTCCATGCCCACCGCCATGCCCACCCGCGCATCGCTGTTCACGCCGGTCCTGATCGGTGGATGCATCATCCTGCTGATCAATTTCGCGCTGCGCGCCAGCTTTGGCGTGTTCCAGATCCCGATCGGACAGGAATTCGGCTGGCCGCGCAGCGAATTCAGCCTGGCCATCGCCATCCAGAACCTGGCCTGGGGCATCGGCCAGCCGATCTTCGGCGCGCTGGCCGAACGCTGGGGCGACCGCTGGTCGGTCATCATCGGCGCCCTGCTGTATTCGGCCGGGTTGATCCTGACCGCCTATGCCACCGATCCGCTGACCATGCAGCTGCTGGAGGTGATGGTGGGCTTTGGCATTGCCGGCACCGGTTTCGGGGTGATCCTGGCGGTGATCGGCCGCGCCGCCAGCGACGAAAACCGCAGCCTGGCCCTGGGCATCGGCACCGCCGCCGGATCCGCGGGCCAGGTGTTCGGCGCGCCCTTGGCCGAAATCCTGTTGATGCATTACAGCTGGCAGGGGGTGTTCGTCATCTTCGGCATCATCGTTCTGGCCTGTCTGCTGTTCCTGCCGCTGCTGGGCGGCGGCCGGCCTGCCAGCCGCAGCGAGCTGGAGGAAAGCATGGGCGCGGTGCTGAAACGCGCCTTTACCGACCCCAGCTATCTGATGATCTTCGCCGGCTTCTTTTCATGCGGCTATCAGCTGGCCTTCATCACCGCGCATTTTCCGGCGATGGTGACGGAAATGTGCGGCCCGATCAGCGCGGGAGGAATGCTGGCGGGGCTGGGCATCACCACCACCTCGGCGCTGGGGGCGGCGGCGATCTCGCTGATCGGGCTGGCCAATATCGGCGGCTCGATCCTGGCCGGCTGGCTGGGCAAGCGTTACACCCGCAAATACCTTCTGGCCGGTATCTATGCGCTGCGCACGCTGGCCTCGGCCGCCTTCATCCTGATGCCGATCACCCCGGGCAGCGTCATCGTGTTCTCGCTGGTCATGGGCGCGCTGTGGCTGGCAACCGTTCCGCTGACCTCGGGACTGGTCGCCTATATCTACGGGCTGCGCTATATGGGCACGCTTTACGGCTTCGTGTTCCTCAGCCATCAGCTGGGGTCGTTCCTGGGCGTCTGGCTGGGGGGCAGGATGTATGACATCTATGGCGACTACACCCTGGTCTGGTGGGTCGGGGTGGGCGTCGGCGCCTTCAGCGCGCTGATTCACCTGCCGGTGCGCGAGGCGCCGGCGCGGGGGTTGCCGGCCTGACCCGGTTTTGTTTGACTGGTCAATCAACTACCCCTAGCGTTCCGTCCGGGCGCAAGCCGCGCCGCTGAACAGGGAAATCATCCGCATGTCGAAAGCCCTTCGTCCGACCGCATTGACCAGCGCGTTGCTGGCCGGAATCTGCGCCGCCTCGCCGGCCCTGGCCGAACAACCCGCCACCCCGCCCGCATCCGCCGAGGCGGCCGCGCCGGCCGCCGCCGACTGCCCGGTGCAGGAATTCGCCATGGGCTTGCGCTATCAGCAGAAATCGGCCGAGGTGCGGGCGCTGCAACTGCAGGCCTATGCCCTGGCCAAGGCCAATCTGCAGGCCGCCATCGCCAAGGCCGAGGATCCCTCCAGGCTGGCCGTGGTTTCGGACCTGGACGAAACCGCGATCGACAACACGGCGCTGCTGGTGCGCGACATGCAGCATTGCCACGTCTATGACACCTGGGACACCTGGGACGACTGGGAGTTGCGCGGCAAACCCACGGCGATTCCCGGCGCGCTGGAATTCTTCGATTTCGCCGACAAGGCCGGGGTGGCGATCTATTACATCTCGGACCGCTTCGGCGAACCCGAACAGAAGGCCGCGACCATCGCCACGCTGAAGGAGCTGGGGTTCCCGCAGGTGTCCGACGACCATGTGCTGCTTTACGGCACCAGCAAGGCCGAGCGCCGCGCCGTCGTGGCCAAGGATCACCAGATCGTGCTGCTGCTGGGCGATACGCTGCACGATTTCGACCATGTGTTCCGCAAGGCCCCGACCGAGGTCAAGCGCGACGAGGTGGATCGCAACGCCGCCCGTTTCGGCGCCGACTGGATCGTGTTTCCCAACGCCACCTATGGCGACTGGAGCACGGCCGAGCTGACCTCCTGGGACGCCGAGCTGAAGACCCAGCAGCCTTGACGCCGGCGCATCCCGCCGGCACCCTGCGCCGCCGGGAACCCGCCCGGCCGCGCGGGAAAGAACGAGGTGACGATGCGCTGGATCATGTCGCCAGGGTTGCTGTCCCTGGTCCTGGGCTATGCGCTCAGCCAGTTCTATCGCGCCTTTCTGGCGGTGCTGTCACCGACGCTGCACAGCCAGCTGGGGGCAGGGCCCGACGACCTCGCGCTGTCCTCGGGGCTTTGGTATATCGCCTTCGCGGTGATGCAGCTGCCGGTGGGCTGGGCGCTGGACCGCCACGGTCCCCGCCTGACGGTGGCGCTGCTGCTGGCGCTTGGCGGCGGTGGCGGGGCGCTGGTCTTTGGGCTGGCGCAGCAGCCGCTGGACCTGCACCTGGCGATGACGCTTTTGGGCATCGGCTGTGCGCCGGTGATGATGGGCAGCTTCTTCATCCTGGCGCGCAGCCTGCCGCCGGCCTCGCTCAGCGCCGCCGGCGGCACCGTGGTCGGGCTGGGCTCGCTGGGCAACATGATGGGGGCGGCGCCGCTGGTCTGGGTCATCAACCAGATCGGCTGGCGCGAGACCCTGCTGGGGCTGGCCGGGCTGACGCTGGCGGTGGCGCTGGCCATCTACGCGCTGGTGCGCAACCCGCAGAACCCCGGCGGCAGGCTGCCCCCGGCCCGGCTGCGCGATCTGCTGGCGGTGCGCGAGCTGCGCTTCATCCTGCCGCTGCTGTTCATCACCTATGCCGCCTCGGCCTGCATCCGCGGGCTGTGGGCCGGGCCCTATCTGACCGAGGTATTCGGCGCCAGCGACTATCTGATCGGCTGGGTCACGCTGGGCATGGGGCTGGCCATGGTCAGCGCCAACCTGGCGGTGGGGCCGGTCGTGCGCCGGCTGGGATCGGATCGGCGCACCTCGATCGCCAATACCGCGCTGCTGTGCGCGGTGCTGGCGGCGCTGTGGCTGGCGCCGGGGCTCAGCCTGGGGCTGTCGGCGGTGCTGTTGGTCCTGGTCTGCATCTCGGACAGTTCCTATTCGCTGATCATGTCGCATGGCCGCGCCTTTCTGCCGCCGCAACTGGTCGGGCGCGGCATCACCTTCATGAACATGGTGGCGATCACCGGCGTCGGGGTGATGCAGTTCCTGTCGCGGCCGGTCTATCGCCAGGTTTCGGCCAGCCATGCCGCCGCCGGCGCCTATGGTTACATCTTTCTGCTGTTCCTGATACCGCTGTCGATCGGATTGCTGCTTTACCTGTTCAGCCCGCGGGATGGTCATGTCTGAAATCGAAGTCGTCGCCCCCAATCTCAAGCGTCGCCTGTCCGGCGTCACCGCGACCGTGGTGCGGCTGATCCCGGTGCAGGCGCGCATGATCGGCATCGTTGCCACCGGCCCGGGGCTGCCGCCCGATCTGCCGCATGTCCCGCTGATCCGTGCCGCCACCCTGCCCCGCGACCGCTGGCGGGTCTGGCACGCGCGGCGCAATACCGAAATGGCGCTGGGGCTGATCCTGCGCCATCTGTTCAGGCGCAAATACCGGCTGCTGTTCACCTCGGCCGCGCAGCGCCGGCACACCGGCTTTACACGCTGGCTGATCCGCCAACAGGACGCGCTGATCGCCACCTCGCCGCAGGCGGCCAGCTATCTGGAGCGGCCGGCGACGGTGATTCTGCACGGGGTGGACCTGTCGGTGTTCCACCCCGCAAACGACCGCGCGGCGCTGCGGGCGGAACTGGGCTTTGCCCCCGACGACATCGTCATCGGCTGTTTCGGCCGTATCCGTGCCCAGAAGGGCGTCGACCTGCTGATCGAGGCGGCGCTGCGGCTGTTTCCCTCGCGCCCGCGGGCGCAGCTGATCTTCAGCGGCCGCATCACCACCGACAACCAGGCATTCGCCCAGGAATTGCAGGCCCGCATCGCCAAGGCCGGGCTGTCCCGGCGCATCCGCTTTCTGGGCGAACTGCCCTGGGACCAGGTGGTGCGCAATTACCAGGCCCTCGACCTTTTTGCCGCGCCCGCCCGCTGGGAGGGATTCGGACTGACGCCGCTCGAGGCCGCGGCCTGCGGCGTGCCCAGCGTCGCCAGCCGCGTCGGCGCCTATGAAACCCTGATCCGCGACGGCGAAACCGGCAGCCTGGTCGCGCGCGAGGATGTCGATGCCCTGACCGCGGCGCTGGCGCGCTGGCTGGACGACGACGCGGCACGCCGTGCGGCCGGCGCCGCCGCCCTGGCCCATGTCAGCGCCCATCACGCCATCGAGGGCGAGGCGCAGGCCATCACCGCGGTCTATCGCAGGCTGCTGGCGTGAACCGGCTGGGCTTTCTGATCGCCCGCACCCTGCGCGACGAGACGGCGCTGCAGAGCCTGTCGGTGCCGCAGGAGCAGCTGCTGGCGCAGCTGAGCGGGCTGCGGGTGGCGCTGGTCGGCAATGCCCGTGCCCTGGCCCAGAGCCGGCATGGCGCAGGGATCGACGCCGCCGATCTGGTCATCCGCATCAACCGCGCGCCCATGCCATCGGCCGTCAGCCACGGCACCCGCACCGACTGGCTGGCACTGGCCACGCGGCTGGGCGTCGCCGACCGCGCCCGCCTTGCCCCCAGCCGCATCCTGTGGATGTCGCCCAAGCGCAAGCGGCTGGACTGGACCACCGCCCGCAGCCCCGGTTTCTACCTGCACCCGCAGGCCGACCACCGCGCGCTTGCCGGGGAACTGGGGGCGCCGCCGACCACCGGGGCGCTGATGATCGCCCTGCTGGCGCGGTCAGAACTGGCGCAGCTTGAGCTGTTCGGATTCGACTTCTTTGCCTCGCTGTCGCTCTCGGGCCGGCGTCGCGCCGATCAGGTGCCGCATGATTTTGGTGGCGAAGCCGCCTGGGTCGCCCGGCTGCAATCGGCAGATCGCCGGATCATTCGGCATTAAGCCGAAATTTCGCCAGATTATCGGGCGTTTTGACGAAATCTTGCTTTTCCTTTCGCGGGAAAGGCCTTATATCGCGGCGTCCTTTAGATCAGGAGACCCCAGATGGGCTACAAGGTCGTTGTCGCCGGCGCCACGGGGAACGTGGGCCGTGAAATGCTGAACATCCTGGCCGAGCGCCAGTTCCCTGCCGATGAGGTTGTCGCTCTGGCTTCGCGCCGGAGCATTGGCACCGAGGTCAGCTATGGCGACAAGACCCTGAAATGCAAGGACATCGAGGGTTTCGACTTTACCGGTTACGATATCGCGCTTTTCGCCATCGGCTCCGAGGCGACCAAGACCTATGCCCCGATCGCTGCCGCGCAGGGCTGTGTGGTGATCGACAATTCCTCGCTGTATCGCTATGACCCGGAAATTCCGCTGATCGTGCCCGAGGTCAATCCGGACGCGGTGGAAAACTATCGCAACAAGATGATCATCGCCAACCCCAACTGCTCGACCGCGCAGATGGTGGTGGCGCTGAAGCCGCTGCACGACCGGGCCCGTATCAAGCGGGTGGTGGTGTCGACCTATCAGTCGGTGTCGGGCGCCGGCAAGGATGGCATGGACGAATTGTGGGATCAGACCAAGGGCATGTATGTCCCCGGACAGGAGGTCGCCCCGAAGAAGTTCCAGAAGCAGATCGCCTTCAACGTGATCCCGCAGATCGACGTGTTCCTGGACAGCGGCGACACCAAGGAAGAATGGAAGATGACGGCCGAGACCAAGAAGATTCTCGACCCGTCGATCAAGGTCACCGCCACCTGCGTGCGAGTGCCGGTCTTTGTCGGCCACTCCGAGGCGATCAACATCGAGACCGAGGAATTCCTGGACGAGGACGAGGCCCGCGACATCCTGCGCGAGGCGCCGGGTGTTCTGGTCATCGACAAGCGTGAACCCGGCGGCTACGCCACCCCCGTCGAATGCGTGGGTGATTACGCCACCTTCGTGTCGCGCATCCGTCAGGACGTGACCGTGGAAAACGGCCTGAACATGTGGTGCGTCAGCGACAACCTGCGCAAGGGCGCGGCGCTGAACGCGGTGCAGATTGCCGAGCTGCTGGGCAACCGCTGCCTGAAAAAGGGCTGAGCGCGCGCAAGTCCGGGCACCCTTGCGGTGCCCGGTCACCTGCGGCGGGGCAATATGATCTCTTCCCGCTGCAGCGCCTGACCAAGCCGATCGACCGCATCGGCCAGCCGGGCGTCGACCAGGTGCAGATATTGCGTCCAGTCGGACAGTCCCTGCAATTCCGCCGCCCCGTCCGATATGCCGCGCAACCCGATCAACGGCAGGTCGAAATGCTGGCAGGCACGCAGCACGGCATAGGTTTCCATGTCCACCATATCGGCATTGATGCCGTCATAGCCCGCGCCGCTGACGATGCTGGCCCCGGTCGCCAGGCTGGCCTGGGGGATGCCGGGGATCTGCAGCGGCAACGGCTGCCGCGCCGGCAGATCCAGGAACGGCGTCTGCCCCGGCGCAAATCCCAGGGCCGAGGCATCCATGTCGCGGTATGCGACCTGCCCGACCTGATAGACCTGCGCCTGGGCCAGCCCCTGCGAGCCGGCCGAGCCCAGCGACACCACCAGATCCGGCAACCGGCCTTGCGTCGCCAAGGCCGCCAGGGCTGCGGTCACCGCCACCGCTGCCTCGACCGGGCCTACACCGGTCATCAGGGGCGTGATCCGCGCCTGCAGCTGCGGGCCGTATTCCGCCGCGACCGCCATCACGAACAGAATCCTGTGGCCGGCAATTTCCGTCATCGGCGGCTGGTCTGCGGTCATGAGACATCTCCGTTCAGGGACGATCCGGCGCGACAGAATGACAGTTGCGCGGCCGTGGCAAGGGCAGATGTCAGCATCCGCCCTGCAAGATGCCGGCCGCCCCGGCCGGTTTCACACCAGGCCTGCGGCATGCCCCTCGCCTAACCCGCGACAGCCACGCCACGATCGGCCGCGGCGGCATCCTGCCCTGGCTCTGGCGCAACCAGCTGGGACGGCGGTGCCGGCAAAGGCGCCGCAAAGCTGAGCAGCACCCGCCCCCCCGACAGGCTGCGCAGCCCCCAGGACAAAAGACCACCGTTCGGGCCGGCCATGGCACCCTGGGCGGGATGCGCCAGCGGCATCCGATCCAGCGCAAGACGCAACTGCTCCAGGCCCGGACTGTCGCCACAGGCCCGCGACCAGCGGCCGATCTGCTCGCCCAGCGTGCTGCGGCCCGACGTCCCCCACAATTCGCCATAGCGCCGGTTGGACAGCAGCAGATCGCCGCTGGCGGCAAACACGGCCACGGCATCGTCCAGCGCATCCAGGACCTCGGCCCCCAATGACAGGTCGGCGCGAAACTTGCGCGTCAGCGAAATTTCCGAAGTGATATCCTCGAACAGAAAGGCCACAGCGCCGTCAGGATGCGGCCGGCCGGTGACGCGATAGGTCTGGCCGCCCGGCAACGACCACATCTCGACATGATGCCCGGACGAGGCCGCCGCCTCGAGCGAATTCATCTGATTGCGCCAGCTGCGGTAATCCTTGGGCTCTGGCACCATCCGGGCTTCGCGCAGACGGTCAAGAAACGCATAGAGCGTCGGGCGCCCGGTCAGAAACCCTGCTGCGAGCCCCGTCAGGTCGATCAGCGCCGGATTGAACAATTGCAGGTTGCGGTCGCGGTCAAAGATCGCCAGCCCGATGGGCAGATCGGCAAAGGTCTTGGTCAGCGTCTGCACGAATTCGCGCAACGACCGTTCCGCCCGAACAGCAGCATCGGCCGGCAAGGCGACGGCAACGGTCTGGCCGCCGATCTGATGCGCGTGCCACTCATACCAGCGGCTTTGGCCATCATGCTCGATCTGCGCCCGCCGTGCCCCGGAAGCAGCCCCGCCGCCCGCTGGCGGACGCGCCGTCAGGTCGATCAATCGGGGCAGCGGCCAGCAGTTGGCCTGATCCGCCTTGGCCTCGGCCAGGGCCAGATAAGCGGAATTGGCCCAGGTCAGCTGACCCGCAGCATCCTCGCGCCAGGCCAGCATCGGCGCGTGATCCATGGTGCTGCGCAGGATTTCCAGTTCGTTTTCCATCGCCGCCAGCGACAGGGAATTCACCAGGACCCCCGCATTCTCGGCACTCGGGTCGGTCAGCGTCAGGCGCAGAAAGCCTTGGCCCAACCCTTCGGCCAATAGGTGAAGGGGCCGCGCAACCGCCGTTTCCGTCATCTCGATCCGCGCTGCCGCGGCCAGATCCGGCAGCAATGGACCCAGGTCGGGCAGACGCATCGCCAACCATGCCGTGAGGCGTTGCCAGTCATCGGCGCCCGGCAGCCGGTCCAGCAAGCTGCGCGCCGGGGCGGTGGCGTCAATCAGCACCCCGTTGCGGAACAGAAAGGCAATAGGCTCGATCTCACGCTCGAGTCGCGCGCCATGTGGTGCAGGTCTTGCCCGCCGGGTCAGCCAGAAATATGGCACCGCGGCCATCATCATCGCCGCAATGGCCGCGGCCAGGGCCAGAAAGAACTGCTCGACCATGGGCCACCCCACTTGATCCCGTCGCACAACTATAGCGGGATCATTTAAGAAGTGGTTAACAGAAACCGGCGTCAGCCCAGAATTTCGGGGTTCTGGCCCAAGGCGGCGCGGGACTGGGCCTCGATCAGGTCGCGCGGCCAGGTCACGGTGACCTCGGCCCCGCGCGCGCCATTGCCAAAGCGCAGGCGGGCGCCCGACCTTTCCAATAGCGCCTTGGCGATGAACAGCCCCAGGCCCATGCCTTCGTAGCCACGCCCATCCTCGGCCCGGGGCCGGGTGGTCAGGAACGGGCTGCCGATCCGCGGCAGCAGCGCAGGGGGAAAGCCGGGACCGTCGTCGCAAACCGTGACCCAGATTTCGCGGCGGTCGTCGCCAGCCAGGATCGTCACCCGGCTGTCGGCGAAATCGACGGCGTTCTGGATCAGGTTGCGCAGGCCGTGGATGATGGCAGCATCGCGCTGCACCATCGGCGTCTGTTCCTGCGCCGGCAGCACGATCCGGGCGCCGCGGCCTTGATGGGGTGCGGCCGCCTCGGCCAGAACCTCGGCCAGGGGGGCTGACCGGATCAGCAGATCGTCGCGGCCGGCGCCCCCCATCGATTTCAGGATGTCGCGGCAACGGTCGGCCGACTGGCGCAGCAGGCTGACGTCCTCTGCCAGATCCGGCCGGTCGGGCAGGGCTTCGGCCAGTTCATCGGCCAGTTCGCTGCTGATCAGCTTGATGGTGGCCAGAGGGGTGCCCAGCTCATGCGCGGCGGCCGCGACCACCCCGCCCAGATGTTGCAGACGCTGTTCCCGCTCCAGCGCCATGCGCGCGGCAAACAGCGCGTCTTCGCTGGCACTGACCTCGGCTGCGACCAGCCGGGCATAGGCGGCAAAGAAGCCCGCGCCGATGACAATGGCGAACCAGTGCCCGACCAGCAGCGGCTGGCGCAGCGGCACCGGCGCCGCCGGATCGAAGTGCAGCGGCTGCGCAAACAGCGCGGCCAGGGTGACCATGGCCAGCGTGGCCGCTGCCAGGGCCAGCAAGTGCCGCAGCGGCAACGTCGTGGCCGCCACCGTGACCGGGGCCAGCAGCAACAGCGCGAACGGGTTTTCCAGCCCGCCGGTAAAGGCCAGCAGTCCGGCCACCTGCGCCAGATCGAAGCCCAGCTGCCAGGCGACCTCTCGCGCCGTGACACGTCGCGCCCCTGCCACAGACAGAAACACGTTCAACAAGGCCGCAACACCGATCATGCCCAGGACCGGAACCAGCGCAAACCGTGCCCCGATCAGCAGGGCCGCCCCTACGGCCGCCAGTTGGCCCGCAATCGCCACCCAGCGCAGCAGGATCAGCGTGCGCAGGCGAATCGGCTCGGGGCCGGGCTGCCCCGGCAGCAGGTCGATGCGACGTGATACGAAGCCGAAGGGCAAGACCTCTCCTTTGCGACCCGGAACAGGCCATTGATACCGGCTGGCGCATGGGCGATCAATGCGCAGGCAAGGACCGTCGAAGGATCCCGTTGACCGGGGATGCGGTGGAAATCGCGGCGACGGTTTTGCCTCGGCCGGGAAAATCGGCATAATCGACCCGACGCTGCTTGAGGCTTACAGATGAACGACACCCCCCAGCTTGGCCCGGACCCCAGCCTGCTGCTGGTCGATGACGACGAAATCTTTCTGAACCGGCTGAGCCGGGCAATGGAAAAGCGCGGTTTTCTGGTCACGCGTGCCGCCTCGGTCGCCGAGGCGCGCGCCGCGCTGAGCCGCCAGCCGCCGGCCTATGCGGTGGTCGATCTGCGGCTCGAGGATGGCAACGGGTTGGATGTCGTCGATGCGCTGCGCGAGGCGCGCGCGGACGCGCGCATCGTGGTGCTGACCGGCTATGGCGCCATTGCCACAGCAGTGGCAGCGGTCAAGATGGGCGCGACCGATTATCTGTCGAAACCCGCCGATGCCGACGACGTGATGCGCGCGTTGCTGTCACAGGGCGAAACCCTGCCGCCGCCACCCGAAACACCGATGTCGGCCGATCGCATCCGTTGGGAACATATCCAGCGGGTTTATGAACAATGCGACCGCAATGTCAGCGAAACCGCGCGACGCCTGCACATGCATCGCCGCACGCTTCAACGAATCCTGGCCAAGCGCAGCCCGCGTTGAACGCATTGCCGCGTGATCTGCGGCAAATGGCGGATACCTTGGGCCCCGGCGGAAAGGATATTCCCGCCGGCTGAGAAAAAACATTGCATTACGATTCGATATGCAAATATTTATTCCACAATCTGCCAACCCAGGAACATAATCAATGACCATCGATCTGGACGGAATGTCCTTGAGAGAGTTGCGCGAATTGCGCAGCAAGCTGGATCGCGCCATTTCAACCTATGAAGAACGCAGAAAGCGCGAGGCGCTGGCCGCCGCGGAAAACGCCGCGCGCGAATATGGCTTCAGCCTGGCGGAACTGGAGATTTCACGATCCTCACGCGGCAAGGTGGCGGCGAAATATGCCAGCCCTGACGATCCGGATCTGACCTGGACCGGCCGCGGGCGCAAACCGAAATGGGTCCAGGAATGGCTGGAAAGCGGCAAGCGTCTGGAAGATCTGGCAATCTGAAAGGCCCGAGCCTGCCTGGCGTCGTCTTTTCACGCCGGCGCCGATAGCCCATCCATTGCAGCCAGCAATTCGTTGCATCTGGCCACGAAATCGCTGCGGGTTTCGGCAGGCGGTCTCAGTCTTATTTCCAGACCCTGTAAAAAGACCGGATCGGGCAGGGGAAACAGACGATCGGCCTCGGCCCGGGAAAAACCGGCGATCCGGGTTGCTTCGAGCCAGGCCGAAATACGATCGGCACGTTTGATGTTGCGCTTGACCGGCGCAGGCAATTGCGCCGGCAGGCCAAATCGGCGATGAATCGCAGCCATCAGTCGCTGATCCATTTCGCCATACTCTGTCCCCAGCGCGGCCTTGACCGGGGAAATCATGTCGCCGATCACATATTCCGGCGCATCATGCAGCAAGGCGGCAAGCTGCCAATGCGGGCCCGATTGCGGATCGATACGGCGGAAGATCTGTTCGACCAGCAGCGAATGCTCGGCCACGCTATAGGCCCAGTCGCCGCGGGTCTGGCCATTCCAGCGCGCGACAAAGGCCAGACCATGGGCGATGTCGCCCAGTTCGATGTCAACCGGCGTCGGGTCCAGAAGGTCCAGCCGGCGCCCTGAAAGCATCCTTTGCCATGCCCGCGGCCTGCGTGCTGCCATGTCCCTGTCCCCGTGCCCCGCCATGATGTCGCGCCGCCCGTATCGGCGGCGCGGATCGGCCTTGTTTCTGCCCGGATCAGGACAGGGGCTGGTCGGCGGGCCGTTCGGCCTGCATCCGGCGGGCGATTTCCTGGCGATACAGGGCCACGAAATCCACCGGGTCCATGTTGAAGGGCGGAAAGCCACCGTCGCGGGTCATGTCCGACACGATCCGGCGCACAAAGGGAAACATCATCCGCGGACATTCGATCATCAGGAACGGGTGCAGCTGATCCTCGGGCACGCCTTCGACATGAAAGATGCCGCCGTAATCGACCTCGCACAGGAACAGCGGCGCCTTGTCGGGGGCATTGGTCGATTGCACCCGGAACTTGCTGATGACCTCATACTGGTGTTCGGTCGGGCGCTTGCGCGCATCCAGGCTGACCTGAACCGCGACCTCGGGCTGCAGATCGCCGCCTGGCAGACCCTTTTGCGCCAAAGCGTTTTCAAAGGACAGGTCGCGGATATACTGGGTCAGGATCTGCAACCTGACAGTCGGGGGGGCCGGCTGCGCATCGGCGGGTGCGGCGCCGTTCTGGGTATCGTCGTTCATGAAAAACTCCTCGGAACTGGCGCGGTTCTAACATCCGCCGGGGCGGCGCTCAATGCCGCGTCCAGCCCGAGTTGCCGCGACGGCCCGAGCTATCGCCCGTTGGCCGCTGGTCCGTCAGGTGGTCGCGTACCGGGCCGGGCGGATCGTCCTGGACCGAATATTCACCGTCGATGATCCCATCGTCCCACCCCGGACGGCGACGGAACACGGCGGGGTCGTCCTGAGCGAAATCGCCAGCCGTCGTCCAGGTCTGGCGGCTATAGCCCGCGGCACTGCCCACCACGCGCACATGCGCCGACATCCGGCGCAGGATCAGCCTGCGCACGGCCGGAAGCAGCAGCAAGAGCCCAAGGCTGCTTGTCAGAAAACCCGGCAGCACCAGCAACACGCCCCCGATCATGCGCAACGCGCCATGCGCCATCGGTTGTGCCGGGTCGCGCATGTCGCGCATGGCCTGCTGCACATCCTGGACCGCGCGCCCCCCCTGGCTGCGCATGACCGCAACCCCGGCGAGGGTCGAGGCGATGACCAGCGCCAGCACCGGCAGCACGCCGATCAGCCCCCCGATCTGGACGAACAGCGCGATCTCGACGATCGGCAGAAACACGAACAGCCATAACAGCCACATGCGGCGCCTCTTTGCTGGCACATCAATTGCCGGCACAAACTGGACTTGGGCCGGTCTCCACCCTACATAAGCATGCAACACCGCTTCTACAAAGTCCTGGGTCCGCATATGTCCAACCCCATCCTGCAGCTTCTGGTTCTGGCCGCGATCGCCGTCTTTCTGATCCTGCGGCTGCGCGGGGTGCTGGGCACGCGCGACGGGTTCGAGGCCCCGCGCCTGCCCGAGGATCAGACCGCGCGCAAGCGCTTCGAGGTGATCGAGGGCAGTGCCGAGGTGCAGGAAAGCGACATCGCCGACCATGCCGAGCCGGGCAGCGCCACCGCACGGGCGCTGGAACAGATGCGCCGGGTCGAGCCCGATTTTGCGGTGGGACCATTTCTGGCCGGAGCCAAGTCGGCCTATGAAATGATCCTGATGGCCTTCGAGCGCGGCGACCTGTCCGAGGTGCGCGGCTTTCTGGCGCCGCCCGTCGCCGAAGCCTTCGAGGCGGTCATTGCCGAGCGCACCGCCCGCGGCCTGACCACCGAGGCGCAGTTCCTTGGCACGCGGGAAACGGCTCTGGCCGGGGCAGAGTTCAACCCCGACACCGGCATGGCCGAACTGTCCGTGCGCTTTGTCGGCGAAATGATCACCGCCACCCGCGACTCGCAGAGGAATGTGGTCGAGGGCGATCCCCGCGCCGCCCGCAAGCAACGCGATGTCTGGACCTTTGCCCGCCGCATGGGGCAGGACGATCCGAACTGGCAACTCGTCGCCACGGCCTGAGCCATGGCGCGCCGCCGCCGGGGCCTCTCGGCCGATGAGAAGGCCCTGTGGTCGCGCATTGCCGCCACAACCCAGCCGCTGCATCCGCACCGCGTGGTGGCGCCCGCGCCGCCATCGCTGGACAGCACCCGGGCAGGACCGGCCGAGCCACCGCCGGCAGCCCGGAGCGAGCGTCCCGACCTGTCCACCTTCGGCATCGGCACCCGCCCGGGCGATCGCAAGCTGCCGGGTCAGGGAATTCGCGTTGATCTGAGCCCGCCCCTGCGCGAGGCGCTGGACGCCCAACCCCTGCGCATGGATCACAAGACCCACCGCCACATGACCCGCGGCAAGCTGCAACCCGAGGCGCGTCTGGATCTGCACGGCATGACCCTGGCGGTCGCGCAGCCGGTGCTGACCCGCTTCATCCTGCAAGCCCAGGCGTCGGGCAGGCGGCTGGTGCTGGTGATTACCGGCAAGGGCCGGGCAGGCGGGCCCGATGCGCCGCTGCCGGTGCGGCCGGGGGCGCTGCGCCATGCGGTGCCCCATTGGCTACATATGCCGCCGCTGTCGGCGGCGGTGCTGCAGGTCACGCCCGCCCACCGCCGCCACGGCGGCGACGGTGCCTATTACGTCTATCTGCGCCGCCAGACCTAGCTGCGGGCGCCGTAATTCGCCTTGGGTCCGGCGAACCACCAGATGATCAGCCCCAGCACCGGCAGGATCGCGACCAGCAGGATCCAGATCAGCTTGGTGGTGGTGCGTTCGTTGGTGTTGATGATCGAGGCGATGGCCCAGACATCCAGCAGAAAGATGATGATGCCCAAGACGTAGTTCATGGCGACCCTTTCCCTATGCGTCCAGAAGAACCATGCCCGCGATCACCGGTTCCGTCAAAGCCGCAATTCAAAGCACATAGCGCGACAGATCGGTCGAACGTGCCAGATCGCCCAGATGTCGTTCGACGAAATCGGCATCGACAAGGACTTCTTCGCCCGAACGATCCGGCGCGGTGAAGGACAGCTCCTCGAACACGCGTTCCATCACCGTGTAAAGCCGGCGGGCACCGATATTCTCGACCGAGCCGTTGACCTCGGCGGCGATGCGGGCCAGCGCGCGCACGCCATCGCTGGCAAAGCTGACGCGCACGCCTTCGGTCGCCATCAGCGCGGTATATTGCCGGGTCAGGGCATTGTCGGTTTCGGTCAGGATGCGGATGAAATCCTCTTCGGTCAGGGCGCGCAGCTCGACACGGATCGGCAGCCGACCCTGAAGTTCCGGCAACAGGTCCGACGGCTTGGCGATGTGGAACGCACCCGAGGCGATGAACAGGATGTGATCGGTTTTCACCGGCCCGTATTTGGTCGAGACGGTCGTGCCCTCGATCAGCGGCAGCAGGTCGCGCTGCACGCCCTCGCGCGAGACATCGCCGCCGCGTGCCTCTTGCCGGGCGGCGACCTTGTCGATTTCATCGATGAAGACGATGCCGTTTTCCTGCACCGCCTCGAGCGCGGCGGCCTTCACCGCCTCGTCGTCCAGCAGCTTGTCGGCCTCTTCGGCGATCAGCAGATCATAGCTTTCGGCAACCGTGACCTTGCGACGCACGCGCCGGCCGCCAAAGGCCTTCATCAGCCCCGACAGATCCATCATCCCGCCCAGCGACTGGCCGGGCTGGCCGGGCAGTTCCATCATCCCGAAGGGGTTGGAATTGTCCTGCAATTCCAGTTCGATCACCTTGTCGTCCAGCTCGCCGCGCTTGAGCTTGTCGCGAAACATCTCGCGGGTCTGTTCGCGGGCATTGTCGCCGGCCAGGGCCGCCAGCACCCGTTCCTCGGCGGCCTTGTGGGCACGGGCCTTGACCTCTTCGCGCATGCGTTCGCGGGTATCGGCAATGGCGGCATCGGTCAGGTCGCGGATGATCTGTTCGACATCGCGCCCGACATAGCCCACCTCGGTGAACTTGGTCGCCTCGACCTTCAGGAAGGGGGCGCGGGCCAGACGGGCCAGACGGCGGCTGATCTCGGTCTTGCCGACGCCGGTGGGACCGATCATCAGGATGTTCTTGGGATAAACCTCGTCGCGCAGGTCATCGCCCAGTTGCCGGCGGCGCCAGCGGTTGCGCAGGGCCACGGCGACGGCGCGCTTGGCGTCCTTCTGTCCGATGATGAAACGGTCGAGTTCGGAAACGATCTCGCGCGGGGTCAGGTCACTCATGTTCTGCCTTTCTGTGGCCGGCTGGGCGAAGCTGCGCCCCGCCCGCCCATCGAGGGCCGGCGGGCCGCGGGGGCTGGCGCCCCCTAGCCCATCACCTCGACCGTCAGGTTGCCGTTGGTATAGACGCAGATGTCGGCGGCGATCGCCATGGCGCGGCGGGCCAGCGCCTCGGCATCCAGATCGCTTTCCATCAACCCGCGTGCCGCCGCCAGGGCGTAATTGCCGCCCGAGCCGATGGCGGCCACGTCATGTTCGGGTTCCAGCACATCGCCTGCGCCCGTCACCACGAAGATGTCGCGGCCGTCGCTGACCAGCAACATCGCCTCGAGGTTGCGCAGGTATTTGTCCGTCCGCCAGTCCTTGGCCAGTTCCACGCAGGCGCGCGCCAGCTGGCCGGGCGCGGCCTCGAGCTTCTTTTCCAGCCGCTCGAGCAGGGTGAAGGCATCGGCGGTCGATCCGGCAAAGCCCACCACCACGTCATGCCCGCCCGGCTTCAGCCGCCGCACCTTGCGCGCGCTGCCCTTCATCACCGTCTGGCCGACGCTGACCTGGCCGTCGCCGGCGATCACCACCTTGCCGCCACGGCGCACGGCCAGGATGGTGGTGCCATGCCAGCCGGGAAATTTCTGCTCGGACATCCGTTCACACCTCGCTGTGGTCCGGGGCTGAGATATGGCCGGGCCCGGGCTTTCGCAACCCGTGCGGCGGGGCTTTCCCGACGCGGGCAGCGCCGCTAGCCTGCGCGCATGACCGCCCCGCCTGTCCTGAACGTGCATCTGGAAGGTTCGATGCTGGAAACGGCGCGCGCCGGCACCTTCAATTTCATGAACGTCCTGCGCCGCACGGTCGAGGCCGCAGGCTGGCAGCTGCGCTGGCTGGGTCCGGGCGAGACGGCGACCGCAGGCTGGTCGCTGTTTCACATGCAGCCGCCGCCCGGCGCGCAGGGGCTGATCTTTCGCCGCGCCTATCACTATCCGTTCTGGCGGATCGAGACCCAGCCGCAGCGCTGGCGCTTCGAGGTGGCGCGGCAGGCTTTCGACCCCGCCACGGTCGATGGCGCGGCGGCGCGCGATTTTTCGCAGGCGCTGCGGGCGCGGCTGTGGCCCGGGCCACCGCCCCGACGCGGCGATCTGGTGCTGGTGCCCTTGCAGGGGCATCTGCGCCGCTGCCGGTCGTTCCAGACCATGAGCCCGGTCGAGATGCTGGCGCGGGTGGCCGAAACCGGACGGCCGGTCGTGGCGACACTGCATCCCCGCGAAAGGCTGGAGCCGGCCGATCATCTGGCGCTGGAGGCCCTGGCGCGGCGCCATGGCAACCTGCGCATCGGCGGCGACAGCGCGCGGTTACTGCGCGACTGCGCCCTGGTCGCCACCCAGAACAGCGCGGTGGCCTTTGACGGCTATCTGCTGGGCAAGCCGGCGGTGCTGTTCGCGCAGATCGATTTTCACCACATCGGGCTGAACGTCGCCGAACTGGGTGCGCGTCGCGCCCTGGCGATGGCACCCGGCCACGGGCCGGATTTCGACCGCTATCTGCACTGGTTCCTGCGCGAGCAGGCGATCGAGGCGACCCGCCCCGAGGCGGGCGCGCGCATCCTGGCGGCATTGCGCCGGGGCGGGCTGCCCATCTGAGGCCCCGCCCGCGGCAGGATCACCAGCCTCAGATGGCCGAGTCGATCCAGGCCTTCAGCGCGGCCTTGGGTGCGGCGCCGATCTTGTTCGACACCACCTGCCCGTCCTTGAACAGGAACAGCGCCGGAATCCCGCGCACACCCAGCGCCGCCGGGCTTTCGGGGTTCTCGTCCACATTGACCTTCACGATCTTGACCTTGCCGTCGTATTCGGCGGCCAGTTCCTCGAGCGCGGGACCGATCTGGCGGCAGGGGCCGCACCATTCGGCCCAGAAATCGACCACGACCGGGGTCGGGGACTGGCGGACCTCGCTGTCGAAGTCGGCGTCGGAAACGGCTTGGGTGCCGGCCATGGCAATTCTCCTGCGCTGGGCCGGTGCAAGGACCGGCATGTGACTGCAAACAGCTAGGCACCCGTTGCGGCGGGGTCAAGGCCCGCCAGCGCCCGATCCAGCAGCACATCGGGCAGCACCATCAGCTGGCGCGCCGCCGTCCACAGCACCGCCAGCTCGATGCGGTGGTCGGGCCAGATCTGGCGCAGTGCCGCGCGATAGGCGGCCATCTGCCGCAGGATGCCCTGGGGCGTGGCCTCGGGCATGCCGGGCACGTCGCGGTTGGTCTTGTAGTCGATGGCCAGGATACGATCAGGGGCGATGACCAGCCGGTCGACCTTGCCCAGCACCATGCCCAGCCCCGGCAGCGGGGCCGCGATCTCGAGCTCGGCCATGACCTCGGCCCCGGGCGGCAGCTCAAAGACCTGCGCCAAGGCCGGCGCGGCGATCACCGCCTGCGCCTCGGCCAAGAGGCTTGCCAGCATCGCGGTGTCGGGCAGGCCGCCCTCGGCCGCCGACAGCAGATCGCGCGCCAGCCGCGGCCAGTCGGCGGCGGGATGATCGGGCAGATGTTCCAGCAGCAGATGCAGCCGGGTGCCGAACAGCATCGCCGCCTGCGCGTCGCCGGCGCCGCCACCGATCACCTTGGCCCCGCCCAGATCGCTGGGGGCCAGCACCCGGCGCCGGGGCGGCACCGGCGGCAGATCGGCGCGCAACCAGTCGGGTTCGGGCGGATCGGACAGCAGGGTTCGTGCCACAGCCGGCGCCTGTTCGGGCCAGTCGCCGAATTGCAGCCGCCGTATCTCGCCGCCCCAGGAAGCCGGCAGGCGCTGTTGCGGCAGCGTGCAGCGGTCCAGCCCCGCCGCGACCATGGCGTGCCAGCTTTCGGCATCGGTCTCACCAGCCGCCGCCACGATCAGCCAGCTTTCGGCGCGGGTCAGCCCGACATAGAGCAGGCGCTTGCGCTCTTCGAGCTGGCGGCGGGTGTGGTCCTGGGCCAGATCCTCGGCCTGGGGCGGACGTTCGCCGCTGCGCCCGCGCCACAGCGGCATGCCGCCGGGAACGGGCAGCACCGGCGCCTCGCGCGGGGGGCGGCGACGGGCGGTGTCGGGCATGATGACGATGGGGCTTTCCAGCCCTTTCGAGCCATGCACCGTCATCACCCGGATCAGCCCCTCGCCCTCGCCGGCGCTGCCGGGCTGGCGGCGCACCTCGATGTCGTCGCCGGCCAGCCAGACCAGGAAGCCGGTCAGCGAGGGGGTCTCGGCCCCCTCATAGCCCAGCGCCTGCGACAGCAGCTCGTCGATGCCATCCTGGGCCTCGGGGCCCAGCCGCGCCAGCAGCCGTTGACGGCCGCCGTGGCGGATCAGCAGCCGCTGGATCAGGTCATAGGGGCGCAAAAAGCCGGTCTGCCCCATCAGGTCGGACAGCAGATCGACGGCGGCGCGATGGTCCGATTCCCGCAGCCGCTGCCACAGGAACTCGCCGCGCCGGCGGCCATGGGCCAGACGATAAAGCTGTTCCTCGGTCAGGCCGAACAGCGGCGAGCGCAGCGCCGCGGCCAGGGAAAGGTCGTCCTCGGGCGTGGCCAGCACCGACAGGACGGCGCGGATGTCGCGCACCGCCAGTTCGCCGGCCAGCTTCAGCCGATCGGCCCCCGCCACCGGCAGATCGGCCGCCTTCAGCGCCGCGATGATCTCGGCAAACAGATCCGAGCGGCGCTGCACCAGGATCAGCACGTCGCCGGCGCGGATCGGGCGCGGCTGGCCGCTGCGCGGATCCAGGATCGGGGTGCCCAGCATCTGCCGCACCGCCTGGGCGATGGCGCGCGCCAGCTGGGTGATTTCGGAATTTTCCGCCTGTTGATCGACCGGATCGGTCCAGTCGCCCGGCTGCGGCTTGTCGGGTTTCGGCACCGGCGGCCACAGGTCGACGCGGCCGGGCATCTGCGCACGAAAGGCGCGGTGTTCGGGCGCCGGCCCCAGCCCGCGCGCGGCATCGCCGGCAAAGACCTGGTCGACCAGATGCAGGATCGCCGGCGACGAGCGGAAGCTGTAGCGCAGTTCCAGCACCTGCATCGGGTTCTGCGCCGCATCGAAGGCGGCGGCAAAACCCTGTCGCCGGGCCTCGAACACGGCGACATCGGCGCCCTGAAAGGAATAGATCGACTGCTTGGGGTCGCCGACCACGAACAGGCTGCGATCGTGATCGCGCGCCCCCAGCCCCGAGGTGAATTCGTCGGTCAGCCGTTCGATCACCTGCCACTGCGCCGGGCTGGTATCCTGGGCCTCGTCGACCAGAATGTGGTCGATGCCCCCGTCCAGCCGGAACAGCACCCATTGCGCCATGCTGGCTTCGGACAACAGCCGTGCCGTGCGCTCGATCAGGTCGTCGAAATCCAGATGGCCATGCGCGGCCTTTTCCGCGCGATAGCGGCTCAGGAAGGCGTGGCCGAAGCGGTGCAGGGCCAGGGTTTTTTCGGCATGGGCCAGCGCCACGCGGCGCGGCCGGGCCATGGCCACGCGCTCCATCAGGATCGCCAGATCGTCGATCAGCCCGGCGCATGGGCCGGTGCGCAGCGCCTTGGCCGGAAAGCTGTCGTATTTCGGGGCAAAGGGCTCCTTGGCCTCGGCACCGTTCAGCAGCACCTTTTCCAGGATGGTCAACTCGGCCAGGCCCGGCGCGGCCCAGTTTCCCGGCAGCAGGCGCGCGGCCGCGCGCTGGTCGTTGACGCCCGATTTCAGCAGATGCGGGATCAGCGCCGGGATCACCATGGCACCATCGGCAAAGCATTGCGCCACCAGATCGTCCATGGTCTCGTCCGGGGCAAGGCCCGCGCCCGCCCAGATCGCCGCGGGATCGGCCGGTCTTTCAAAGCCGCGCAGACCGGCCAGGAACGCGTCCAGATCCTCGCCCGAATGCAACGCCAGCAGATCCTGCAAGGCCGGGTGGCCGTCGCGGGCCATGTCCTCGATCAGGGTGGCGCGGATCAGCGCCGCGCTGCGGTCGTCAAGTTCGGTGAACCCGTGCGGCACGCCGGCCTCGATCGGAAAGCGGCGCAGGACACCGGCGCAAAAGCTGTGGATGGTCTGCACCTTCAGCCCGCCCGGGGTTTCGATGGCGCGGGCAAACAGCCGCCGCGCCGCGCGCAGATCGCCCTGGGCGGGTTCGCCCAGCCGCAGCAGTTCGGCGCGCAGCTCGGCTTCGGGCAGCATGGCCCAGCTGCCCAGCCGCGCCAGCAGCCGGTTCTGCATCTCGGTCGCGGCGGCCTTGGTATAGGTCAGGCACAGGATGCGTTCGGGCGCGCATCCGTTCAGCAGCAGCCGCGCCACCCGGTCGGTCAACACCCGCGTCTTGCCCGAGCCGGCATTGGCCGTCAGCCAGGTCGAGCGACGCGGGTCCGCCGCCTGAACCTGCGCGCGTGTCGCCTCATCCATCGCGGAACCTTTCCGGCCGGGCCGGCTGGGTCGCGTCCCATTCGCCGTGGCGCGACAGGTGGTCGTAATCGCTGGCGTGATCGGTGCGTTCCATCGCCAGCCGGGCGGTAAAGCCGCGCTCGCCCCGCAGATAGCGCCCGATCAGGGTGACAAAGCCCTGCCAGCTGCGCTGGCCGTCGCCAGGGGCGAAGCTGCGCGGTTCGGTCCGGCCTTCACCGCCCAGATGGATATAGCTGATGCCGGCGACCTCGACCGGGCCCAGGCGTGAAAACCCGCCCAGTTCCACCATCGCCGCCTCCAGCGGCAACTGCTTGTCGAAATGCGCGATCTGCTGGTCGGTGGGCGGCTTGCCGGATTTGTAGTCATAGACCTGCACCCGGCCATCGGCCAGCAGGTCCAGCCGGTCGGGCCGCGCCCGCAGCCGGAACTCGGCCCCCGGCACCGACAGGCGGCCGTCGTCCTCGATCAGGACCGGCCGGCCCTGGGTCAGGCGCGCGGCCTCGTCCGCCATCAGCCGGTCGGCCACCCGGGCGATGCGCGCACGCCAGAACAGCCGGGCCGAGGGCCAGGGCACATCGCGGGCCAGCACCTCGTCGGCGATGGTCAGCAGCCGCGCCACCATCAGCTGCTGGGTTTCGGGGTGGTCGGGCAGGCCGCGCAGGAAACGGTCCATGATGTCGTGCAGCACGGTGCCGCGTTCGGCGGCATCGGGCGCGGGGCGCAGCGGGTCCAGCGGACGCAGCCCCAGCACCCGGCGGGCATAGACGGCATAGGGGTCGCGGATCAGGGTGCGCACCTCGGTCACCGACATTTCCGACAGCGCCGGCGCCGGCGGAATGGGCGAGGGACGCGGCGCCGGCGCCAGCCGCAACCGCGGCCGCGCCTGCGCGCGCGCCAGCGCCAGCCAGTTCTCGCCGCGCGCGCGCATCGCCGCCAGCGCCTGCGGCCCCTGCTGATCGGGCAGGCCCGCCAGCAGGTTCACCAGCCGGTTGAGCCAGCGCGAGGGGATGGTCTCGGCCTCGGCATCGCGGCGGGCGCGGGTCAGCACCACCTGCGGCGCCGCCGCCGCCTGCTGGAAATCATGCGCCGCCAGGCCGATGCGACGTTCGGGCAGCGTCAGCCCGGCGGCCAGCCGCATCGGCCGTGACAGCCAGGGGTCGGGAGGCAGCGTCTGCGGCCAGCCGCCTTCGTTCAGCCCCGACAGGATCACCAGCCCGGCGGCGGCGCCCACCGCCTCGGTCCGGGCCTCGCGCGGGCCGCGAAAGCGCACCAGCGGATGGGCGGCGACATCCTGGCGCACCGCCTGGCGCTGCAACTCGTCATATAGCAGTGCGCCGAATTCGGCCGGCCGCAGGTCGTGGCCCAGATGGGCATGGGCCGACAGATGATCCAGCACCGCCCGCGCCTGGCCGCCGGCATCGCGCGCCCATAGTTCCGACTGCGCCGCATCGCCGCCCGGGCCGGCGGCCAGATCCTCGGCCAGGGTCAGCAGTTCCCGCAGGCGCTCGGTCAGCGGGCGCGGGCCGCGATCCTGCGCCAGTGGCGCCATCCGGTCCAGCAGATCGGCAAGCCACAGCGCCCAGGGCTTGCGCGCGGCATCGCCGCGATCGGCCCAGGCGCGCAGCGCCGCGCCATCGGGAAAGGCCGGGCCATGCTTGCGCAACTGCAGTTCCAGATCGCGGCTGTGCAGGTTGTGCTGGCGCCGCGCCTCGGGGCCAAGGCCGGTGGCGGTGACCGGATGTTTCAGCAGCACCAGCAGCCGGTCGATCAGCAGATCGGCGCCGAACAGATCGGCGACATGGCGCAGGAACAGCCCCGGCGCGGTCAGCGGCAGCGGCCGGCCGGCGGAATCGTCGGCAATTATGCCCCAGCGGTCCAGCGCCGATTCCACCCGCCGCGTCAGCATCCGGTCGGCGGCGATCAAGGTGACCGGCTGGCCGCGCTGCACCGCCTCGCGGATGATCAGCGCCACCGCCTCGGCCTCAAGCCCCGGCTGTTCGGCCTCGATCAGGGTCAGGTTCGCGGTGGCCGGGACCAGCGGCCCCAGCTGCGGGCCGTCCTGGATCCACTGGTCGGTGACCGGGGCCGGGCGCAGCGCCAGCGACAGCAGGCGGTTGCGCGCCGGATCGGGCGCGGGCGCGTCCAGCCAGGGGCGCGGCGGCCCGAACTCGGCCAGAAGCGGCGCATAGCGGGCCTGTGGATGATCCTCGGCCCGGGCGTCCAGCCCGTCCCAGACCGTTTGCGGCAGGTCGAAGTCGAAGCCCGGCAGCACCACCGCCCCCTGCGGCAGCCGCGCCACCGCCCGCATGAAGTCGCGCGTGGCCCCGTGCGAGCCGGTCGAGCCCGCGACCAGCACCGGCCCTGGCGGCAGATCGCACCCCCGGGCCCAGGCGGCGGCCAGGCGTTCAGCGGCGGCGCGCTGGCAGGATTCGCGATCCTGCGGCGGATCGGTCAGGTAATAGCCGGCGGCGATGCGCAGGAACGCCAGCGCCCGGCCCCAGTGCTGGGCGTGGTCGCCGGCGTCGATGCGGTCGAGCGCCTCGGCGCCCAGCCCCTCAAGCTGCATTTCCGCCATCAGCCCCGCCAGCGAGCTTGCCAGGTCGGGCACCGACTGCCCCTGCGCCAGATCGGGCTGGGCCCGCAGCGCCGCCGCGATCAGCCGCCCCAGGTCCAGCCGCCGCGCCAGCGGCGGCGTGACCGGGCCGCCGCCCAGATCGGCGATCAGCCGCAACTGCGGCAGCACCATCGGCCCGCGCCAGACAAAGGCTTCGCGCAGCGCCAGCAGCGACTGGCCGGAATTTGCATAGATGGTGACGCGCGCCATGTCCTGCGGTGGCCGGCCGCGCATGCGCGCGATCAGCCCCTCGGCCAGGGCACCGGGGAAATCGGCGCCGCAGGGCAGGGCGAACAGGCCGTTCTGCCAGCCTTGGGTCGGGATCTCAGTCACGCAGCAGCGCCTCGGCCAGGGGGATGCAGTCGGGGCGGCCGACATCGCACCAGTCGCCCGAATGGACCAGGCCATGGGCGCGGCCGGCAGCGATCTGCAGATCCCACAACCGGTTGAGCGAAAACACCGGCTCGGCGATGGCCGCCAGCCGGTCGGTGCGGATGATCTGTGCGCCGCCATAGACCAGATCGCCGCCGCGGATCAGCCGACCGTCGGGGTCCAGGCTGAAATCGCCGCCGCCCTGCCGGCCATGCGTGCGCGCCAGCGGCACCAGCATCAGCAGCGCCTCCATCCCCGGATCCCAGGCCGCCAGCAATGCCGCCAGCGGGTTGGGGCCGCGCCAGACCGCATCGGGGTTCAGCGTCAGCACCGGTCCCGGTCCCAGCAGGGGCAGTGCCCGGCGCAGCCCGCCACCGGTCTCGAGCAGCTGGTCGCTTTCGTCGGAAACAGCAATATCGGGGCCGAGGTGGTCGCGGATCTGTTGGCCCAGATGGTGGATATTGACCACCACCGGACCCGCGCCGGCCGCACGGCCCAGATCCAGCGCCCGGTCGAGCAGCGTCCGTCCGGCCACCGGGATCAGCGGCTTGGGCAGCCGGTCGGTCAGCGGCGCCATGCGCGTGCCCTTGCCGGCGGCAAAGATCATCAGCGGCAGGCTCATCGGCCGATCCTGTCCACGTTCTGGGGGGTGGGGGCGGGGATGCCCGCCAACGCCTGGGCCAGCGGCGCCAGCGCCGGATGCGCCAGGTCGCGTTGCAGCGCCGCCCAGACCCGCGGCATGAAGGCCAGATAGCGGCGTTTGCCCTCGGTCCGGGCCAAGCGGGTAAAGATGCCCAGGATGCGCAGGTTGCGCTGCGCCCCCAAGAGCGCATAGGCGGCGCCGAAGGCAGTCGCATCGACGCCGGTCGCCGCGACATAGCGGGCGATCTGCGCCGCCTCGATGGCGGGGTCCACGTCGCGGCGCGCGTCCTGCAAGGCCGAAACCAGATCATAGGCCGGATGCACCGCCACCGCGTCCTGGAAATCCAGCAGCCCCAGCGGTTCCGCGCCGCGCCAGACGATGTTTTCGGCATGAAAATCGCGCAGCCCCAGCACCGGCGGCAGGTCGGCGCACAGCACCTCATGCAGCGCGGCGATCACCGGCGCCACCTCGGCGCCCAGGCCCGGGTGGCCCAGCGCCGGCGGGTAATGTTCGGCAAACAACCCGACCTGCCGGGCCAGTTCCGGCCCATCCAGCCGCAGCACGTGGTCGGGCGGCGCGTGGCGGTGCAGCTCCACCAGCAGATCGGTCATCCGCCCATAGATCCGCGGCGCCAGATCGGGCTGAGCCTCCAGCACCCGGGCGACCAGATCGTCGCCCAGATCCTCGAGCAGCAGCAGACCTTCGTGGGTGTCGGCGGCGAGTATTTCGGGGGCGTGGAAATCGCGGTGGCGCAGCCATTGCGTCATGGCGACATAGCTGTCGGTGGTGCCGGGCGCGGCATCCATCAGCACCGCGCTGCGCGCGTCCTCGAGCAGGCGGAAATAGCGCCGGGCCGAGGCATCGCCCGCCAGCGGCAGCAGCCGCGCCTGCCCCCAGCCGGCGCGGTGGATCAGCCGGGCGATGGCGGGCAGGCGGGCGACAAAGCCCCAGCGGGCCTCGGAACCCGCCAGGGTGATGCGGCGCAGTTCGGGAAACTCCGGATGCGGCTCGAGCCCGAGGCGCAGCGGATCTGGCAGCGCGCCGCCATGATCGGGCCATTCGATCAGCACGATCGCCTGGCGCATCGCCTCATCAAGGCCCAGCTCGACCAGTTCGTCGGGATGGCTCAGCCGATAAAGGTCTGCGTGCCAGATTTCCGTGGCCTCGGGGTCGGGATAGGTCTGGACCAGGGTAAAGGTGGGGCTGGGCACCTCTTCGGCCAGGGCACCCTGCCGGGCGCGGATGAAGGCGCGGGCGAAATGGGTCTTGCCCGCCCCCACCGCGCCATCCAGCGCCACCACATCGCCCGGCTTCAGCACGGCCGCCATCACCCGCGCAAGACAGGCGGTCAGATCGGCGTCGGCGGGGTCAAGTGTTGCTAGCAGCGTCATCAGCCCAACCTAGGCGCGCAGCGGTCAAAGGCCAAGCACATCCGCCATGTCGTATTCGCCCGGCCCCTTGTCCTGCCCCCATAGCGCGGCGCGCAGCGCCCCGCGGGCAAAGATGGCGCGGTCGGTGGCGACATGGCGCAGGATCAGCCGTTCGCCTGCCCCCGCGAACAGCACATCGTGTTCGCCGACGATGTCGCCGCCCCGGATGGCCGAAAAGCCGATGCTGCCGCGGCTGCGGGCGCCGGTAATGCCTTCGCGGGCCGGGGTGCGCAGCGCCTCGAGCGGCTGGCCGCGCCCCTGGGCCGCGGCCTCGCCCAGCATCAGCGCCGTGCCCGAGGGTGCATCGACCTTGCGGTTGTGATGGGCCTCGACCACCTCGATGTCCCAGTCCTCGCCCAGCGCGGCGGCAACGCGGCGGGTCAGGCCGACCAGCAGGTTGACCCCCAGGCTCATGTTGCCGGCTCGGATGATCGGGGCATGGCGGGCGGCGGCGCGCAGTGCCTGCAGATGCGGCGGCTCGAGGCCCGTGGTGCCGATCACATGCACCGCGCGCGCCTGCGCGGTCAGTTCGGCAAAGGCGACCGTGGCTTCGGGCGCGGTGAAATCGATCACCGCCTGGGCGCGGGCAATCGCCTCGACCGCGTCATCGGTCACGGTGATGCCCAGCGCCGCGCCCCCCATCGCCTCGCCCAGGTCGCGGCCGACCCAGGGGTTGCCCGCGCGCTCGACCGCACCGACCAGCCGCGCCTGATCCGATTCCAGAACGGTGCGCACCAGCATCTGGCCCATGCGCCCCGAGGCACCCGTGATGACGATTCCCGGTTTGTCCATGACGTTTCCCCCGTTTGCGCCCTTCTATCCCGTTGCGGCGCGGGCCGCGACCCCCTACATCTGCGGCCATGGCACAGAACCGCTTTCATTCCGGAAATGGTCCCTCGCAACGGCAGTTGCGGGTGGGCGAACTGATCCGCCGCACCCTTTCGGACGTCCTGCTGCGCGGCGATGTCCATGACCCGGACCTGAACCGGCATTCGATCACCGTGGGCGAGGTGCGCACCTCGCCCGATCTGAAGGTGGCGACGGCCTATGTCCTGCCGCTGGGCGGCCATGACGCGCAAGAGGCGCTGGCCGCGCTGCGGCGCAATTCGGCAGAATTGCGGCATCTGGTCGCCAGGTCGATGACCCTGAAATACGCGCCGCAGTTGCGTTTTGTCCTGGACGAGACCTTCGACCGCATGGACGAGACCCGCCGCCTGCTGAACGAGGATCGCGTCCGTCGCGATGTGGCGGGCGACACACACGACAACCCCGAGAGCAACCCCGACGATGCGGTTTGATCTGAAACGCCGGCTGGGGCTGGCGTTGGGGGCACTGGTCGCCATGACCCTGCCTGCCGTTGCCGGCATCTGTGAACGGCGCAACTTCGACGGCCAGGGTTATGTGGTCTGCACGCTGGCTGCCGATCAGCAACCCGGCCTGCAGCTGTGGCTGAACGGCCCGGACGGCCGCGTGCTGGGGGATTTCGCCGCCCTGCGCCGCAACCTGCCCGATGATCGGGTGCTGGTCTTTGCCATGAATGCGGGCATGTATCATCCCGATTACCAGCCCGTCGGGCTGTTTGTCTCGGACGGGGTGAAAAGCCACGAACTGGTCACCGCCGGCGGTGGCGGCAATTTCGGCATGTTGCCCAACGGGGTGTTCTGCGCCGGGGGGGCACGCCCCTATCAGGTCATCGAAAGCCGCGCCTTTGCCCGCAGCCAGCCGCAATGCCGGCTGGCCACGCAATCGGGGCCGATGCTGGTGATCGACGGCGCGCTGCACCCGCGCTTTCTGGTCGACAGCGACAGCCGTTACATCCGCAATGGCGTGGGCGTTTCGGCCGATGGCCGCACCGCCTGGTTCGCCATTTCCGACAGGGCCGTCACCTTTCACGAATTCGGCCGCCTGTTTCGCGACGAACTGGGCGCGCGCGATGCGCTTTACTTTGACGGCTCGATTTCCAGGCTGTATGCCCCCGCGCTCAACCGCGCGGATTTCGGGCGGCGGCTGGGGCCGATCATCGGATATACGGAACAGAAGTAATGGCACGCAAGAAGGGACGCGAGATCCACGGCTGGCTGATCGTGGACAAGCCTGCAGGCATGGGCTCGACCGATGTGGTCAGCCGCGTGCGCTGGGCGCTGGACGCGAAAAAGGCGGGTCATGCCGGCACGCTGGACCCCGACGCCACCGGCCTGCTGGCCGTGGCCCTGGGCGAGGCGACCAAGACCGTCCCCATCCTGACCGAGGCGCTCAAGGCCTATGACTTCACCGTCGCCTGGGGGGCCGAGACCAGCACCGACGATGCCGCCGGCCAAGTGCTCAAATCCGCGCAATCGCGGCCGGATGCGGATATGATCCGGGCGGCACTGCCGCAATTCACCGGGCAGATCATGCAGGTGCCGCCGGCCGTGTCGGCGGTCAAAGTCGATGGCGCCCGCGCCTATGATCTGGCGCGCGAAGGCGAGGCGGTCGCCCTGGCCCCCCGGCCGCTATGGGTGGATTCGCTGGAACTGCTGGCTGCCGGCGCCGACAGCGCCGATCTGCGCATGGTCTGCGGCAAGGGTGGTTATGTGCGGGCGATTGCCCGCGACCTTGGCCGGGCGCTGGGATGTCTTGGCCATGTGGCGCGGCTGCGCCGGATCTGGTCGGGTCCCTTCGACCTGTCAAAAGCCGTGACGGTGGACCAGATCGACAGCGCGCATCAGCCGCAGCTTGAGGCGGCCTTGCTGCCGTTGCAGGCGGCGCTGGCCGATCTGCCGCAGATGCAGGCCACCGAAACCGGCGCCATCCGCATCCTCAACGGCAATCCCGGTCAGGTGCTGGGCCATGCCGATTTCGGCACCGAGGTCTGGGTGAGCCGCCAGGGCAGGGCGCTGTGCATCGGCCGCTATCTGGGCGGCGAGGTCCAGCCCAGCCGTGTGTTCAATCTGGGGTGACTGCCTTGGGTGACGCGGGTCGGCAAGGGCTGATCTAGTCCGTCCCTTGCGAATCTCGGGCAGCCTGACGCAGCTTGCGCGCGGCGATGACGCGCCGGCGGCGGGCCAGTTCGACATTGATCACCGATCCCAGCATCACCGAAAACCCGCCCAGATAGAACCACATCAGCAGCACCACCACCGCCCCGATCGAACCGTAGATGCGGTTGTAGCTGTTGAAGTTGTTCAGATAGACCGAAAATCCGTAGGACGCGCCCGCCCAGGCCAGCGCCGCAAACAGCGACCCCCAGGTAAAGATCGGCGTGCGCGGCGTCTTAACGTTCGGGCCATAGCGATACATGATGCCGATGACGATCTGCACGATGACAAAGATCGCAAACCAGGGCAGCGCGCCAACCAGCCAGTTGCGCAAGGGCACATCGGGCAGGAAGTTGAAGGCGATCGGCACCACGATGATGGTGGCCAGGCCCATGATGACCACCACCACGATGACCAGCGTCAGCACATAGGCCAGAACAAAGCCCATGATCGTCGAATGCGATCGCACCCCATGGGCTGCGTTCAGGCCCCGGATCAACGCATCCACCCCGGCGCGGGCGGAAATGGTGGCGATCAGGAAGGAAATCGCCGTGGTCCAGCCCAGTTGCGTGCGTCCTGCCGCGATCAGCGCGTTGATCTGGCCATAGATGATGTCGGCGGCTCCTGCCGGGATGAATTCGTCGGTGGCATGGATATATTGTTCGATCAGATGCGGGTCATACCACAATCCCCATAACGCAAACAGCGCCGCCAGCCCCGGAAAGACCGCGAACATGGCATAGAAGGCCACCCCCGCTGCGATCAGACCCATGTGGATCTTGTCCATGCGTTCAAAGATTGCCAGGACGAATTGCCACCATTCGCGGATCACGAATCCCGTTCCCTCTTGGCTTTGGCCCGTGCTGCCTTCCCGGCCCAGCGGGTCGACGGGCGGTGCGGTTTCGTTCCTAACGCCCGGGCGCAGCCGATGGTTCGTCCGGTGGCGCGGCGTAACGCAGCCACAATGCCTTGTCGCCCATGCCGGAAATGAAGGCGGCATGGGCCTCGGCCTCGGCCGGGGTCAGGCGCGGGGGCAACGGGCGCGGCCGCGCGCCGCGCGGGGCGGGGGCCGCATCGTCGCGGGCCTGCATGGCGCCAGGGCCGGTTTCCAGCACCAGGCCGGGCTGACGGCCGCCGCGCAGCGCCAGATAGACCTCTGCCAGCAATTCGCTGTCCAGCAGCGCCCCGTGCAGCGTGCGGTTGGAATTGTCGATCCGGAAGCGTCGGCACAGCCCGTCCAGCGTGTTCTGCGCCCCCGGAAAGCGGTTTCGCGCCATTTCCAGCGTATCGATGGCGCGCGACATCGGCAACGTCGGGTGGCCCGCCGCCTTGAGTTCCCAGTTCAGGAATTTCATGTCGAAGGCGGCATTGTGGATCACCAATCGCGCATCCAGTCCGACGAATTTCATGAAATCGCCGGCAATCTCGGCAAAGCGCGGCTTGTCGCGCAGGAATTCGTCGCTTAGCCCATGCACCTCGAATGCGGCGGTGGGCATGGGCCGTTCCGGGTTGATATAGCGGTGAAAGGTGCGCCCCGTGGGCAGGTGGTTCATCAGCTCGACCGCGCCGATCTCGACTATACGGTCGCCGGTCTCGGGGTCGAAACCGGTGGTTTCGGTATCCAGGACGATCTCACGCATGGGGGTGTCTTGCCATGATCCGGTCGCAGATGTCCATGATCGCGGCCCGCGCCCCCTCAAGCGTCACCGTCGGGATGATCCAGTCGGCGCGGGCGCGCTTTTCGGCATCGGGCATCTGACGCGACAGGATCAGCGCCAGCGCCGCCTCGGTCATGCCGGGGCGCGCCAGCACCCGCGCCCGCTGCAACTCGGCCGGGGCCGACACGACGGCGACGCCGTCCATTTCGTCCTGGGTGCCGTTTTCGTAAAGCAGCGGGATGTCCAGCACCACGATGGGTGCGTCGGCATGACGCGCCAGAAAGCCGGCACGGTCGCGGGCGACCAGCGGATGCACGATCGCCTCGAGCCGGGCAAAGCCGTCCGGATCGGCGGCCAGCGCGGCGCGCAGCGCGGATCGGTCGATGCCGCCATCGCGCAGGGCATCGGGAAAGGCCGCCGCAACCGGCGCGACCGCGGCCCCGCCCGGCGCATACAGCCGGTGCACGGCCTCATCGGCGTCCCAGACCGGGTGGCCCAGATCGCGAAACATCTGCGCGGCGGTGGATTTTCCCATGCCGATGCCGCCGGTCAGACCCAGGCGAAAGCTCATGCCAGCACCGCGGCGCGCAATTCCTCGTCCACCTCGGGGCGACGACCGAACCAGCGTTCGAACCCCGGCGCGGCCTGATGCAGCAGCATGCCCAGACCGTCGACGACCCGACAGCCGCGCGCCTGCGCCTGCACCAGGAACGGCGTCATCAGCGGCACATAGACCAGGTCGGTCACCAGCGCGTCGGGCGACAGCGCCTCGATCGACAGGCCAAGCGCCGGCTTGCCCTGCATCCCCAACGAGGTTGCGTTGACCACCGTCATCGCACCCTCCAGCATCTCGCCGGCGTGGGCCCAGTCATAGACAGTGACGCGGGCACCGAATTCGGCCTTGATCTGTTCGGCCCGCAGCCGGGTGCGGTTGGCCAGCCGCAATTCGGGCACCCCGTTTTCCAGCAGCGCCGCCACCACCGCCCGCGCCGCGCCGCCCGCCCCGATCAGCGCCGCCGGCCCCAGGTCGGGTATCCAGTCCGGGACGTGCTGGCGCAGATTGGCGATGAAGCCGTAGCCATCGGTATTGTCGGCATGGATCTTGCCGTCAGGGCGAAAGATCAGCGTATTGGCGGCCCCGATCAGCGCGGCGCGATCGGTGACGACATCGGCCAGTTCCAGCACCGCCTCCTTGTGGGGGATGGTGACATTGACACCGACAAAGCCCATGCGCGGCAGCAGCGGCAGCACCGCGGCCAGATCCTCGGGCGCGACGGGCAGCGGCACATAATGCCCGGCCAGCCCATAGCGCCGCAGCCAGTGCCCATGCAGCGCTGGCGAGCGCGAATGCGCCACCGGCCAGCCGATCACCCCGGCCAGGGGAATGTTCTGCGCCGCCACGGCGCCCGATGGCGCGCTCATCCCTGCATCAGTCATCGCCTGCCCACCCTGCAATCACGCCAGACCCATTTCCGGCCCCATTTCCGGCAAGGCCCCATCCTTGACCAGATCCTCCAGCGTCAGCGATTCGATCAGCAGCAGATAGGACCAGAACAGCTGTCCGAACAACCGGCGCAGGCGGCAGCTGGCCTCGTCGGTGCAATCGTCGCAAGGCTGATAGGACCGCCGCGACAGACAGGGCAGCGGCGCGATCGGCCCATCGACCTGGCGCAGCAATTCCCCGATCGAGATTTCCGCCGGCTGCTTGATCATCACATAGCCGCCCGCCCGTCCACGGCGTGACCCGACATAGCCGGCATTGCGCAGATCCAGCATGATGTGTTCCAGAAACCGCTTGGGCGCGCCGGATCGCTGGGCGATTTCCTCGATGGTCAGCGCGGCGCCACCGGCAGCGATTTCATCCGCCAGTGCCATCAAGGCCTTGATCGCATATTTGGTTTTCTGCGAAATCATATCGAATCCTTAAAGAGGGGCGCAGGGCCTTGCAATCGTTTCGGCAGTTTTCCCCCGCAATTCCGGTAATCCCGCCGGGAACTATCGCCAATCCGCCATCGTTCTGACACAATTTTCGCGCATTCCTGCGGCGCGGCATGAGGGAGACACATATGCGTATTGCAGTTCTTGGCGGCGACGGTTTCGTGGGCTGGCCGACCGCCCTGCATCTGTCCGAGCTGGGCCATGACATCCACATCATCGACAACCTGTCGCGGCGCTGGATCGACACCGAACTGGGCGTGCAGTCGCTGACGCCGATGGATTCGATCCAGGAACGCTGCCGGATCTGGCATCAGCTGACCGGGCGGCGCATCCATTTCCACCTGCTGAACCTGGCAACCGAATACGAACGGCTGAAATCCTGGCTGGGCGAACATCGCCCCGACGCGGTCATCCATTTCGCCGAACAGCGCGCCGCGCCCTATTCGATGAAATCCGACCGCCACAAGGTCTATACCGTCAACAACAACATCAACGCCACGCACAACCTGCTGGCGGCGCTGGTCGAAACCGGCATCGACGCGCATCTGGTGCATCTGGGCACCATGGGCGTCTATGGCTATTCCAGCGTGGGCGCACCCATTCCCGAAGGCTATCTGGACGTTCAGATCGACACGCCACACGGCCCCAGGGCGCAGCAGATCCTGTATCCGACGCGGCCGGGGTCGGTCTATCACATGACCAAAAGCCTCGATCAGATCCTGTTCCAGTTCTATGCCCAGAACGACGGGCTGCGCATCACCGACCTGCATCAGGGCATCGTCTGGGGCACCCATACCGACCAGACCCGGCGCCACGATCAGCTGATCAACCGCTTCGACTATGACGGCGATTACGGCACGGTGCTGAACCGCTTCCTGATCCAGGCCGCCATCGGCTATCCGCTGACCGTTCACGGCACCGGCGGCCAGACCCGCGCCTTCATACATATCCAGGATTCGGTGCGCTGCATCGAACTGGCGCTGCAGGACGCCCCGGCGGCGGGCGAACGTGTGCGCATCTTCAACCAGATGACCGAGACCCACCGCGTCCGCGACCTGGCCGAGATGGTCGCCCGCCTGACCGGGGCCGAGATCGCCTGGCTGCCCAACCCCCGCAAGGAGGCCGACGAAAACGATCTGATCGTGCAGAACGACCAGTTCCTGGCCCTGGGGTTGCAACCGATCACCCTGGCCGAGGGGCTGCTGGCCGAGGTGGTCGATGTGGCGCGCAAATATGCCCATCGCATCGACCGCACGCGCGTGCCTGCGGTGTCGGCCTGGACCCGCGACATCGCCCAGCGCGTCGAACACGACCCAGAGGGCAAGCGGCTGCGTTCGGTCTCGTGACGCCCGCGCGCATGGGGACAGGGTTGCATCCCGAAGGCAAGGCGCGGTCGGACCACGCCTTTGTCAGCCTGGCCACCAATGCCGATTATCTGATCGGCGCGCGGGCGCTGTTCCGGTCGCTGATCCGCACCGGCACCCGCGCCGACCTTGTGCTTATCCACACGCATCTGCCCGCGGCCGATCTGCAGGATCTGCGCGATCTGGGCGTGCGCCTGGTGGCGGCCGAACTGCTACCGACCTCGGACGCGTTCAACGCCCGGCACGCCCGCGACCGCGTGCATGGGTTGGCCCCCTTTACCAAGGGCGAAAAGCCGCCCTTTCACACGCCGCTGGACAATTTCGTCAAGCTGCGGCTGTGGCAGCTGGATTATGCCCGGGTGGTGTTCATCGACGCCGATGCCATCGTGCTGCAGAATATCGACCGGCTGTTTGACTATCCCGAATTCTCGGCAGCGCCGAATGTCTATGAAAGCCTGGCCGATTTTCACCGGCTGAACTCGGGCGTGTTCACCGCCCGGCCGGCCGAGGCGACCTTTGCGGCGATGCTCAAGCGGCTGGACAGTGCCGATGCCTTCTGGCGACGCACCGACCAGACCTTTCTGGAAAGCTTCTTTCCGGGCTGGCACGGGCTGCCGGTGTTCGACAATATGCTGCAATATGTCTGGCTGAACCTGCCAGAGCTGTGGCGATGGGACGACATCCGCATCCTGCATTACCAATACGAAAAGCCCTGGCAGGACCATGCCAAGGCCGACCGGCTGCGGCCGCTGATCGAGCTGTGGCGCGCCCATGCCGGCGACGGGCCGGTGCCCGATCCCCGCGACCTGCCGGAACCGCCCCGCTCATGCTGATCGCGCTGACCGGGGCATCGGGCATCGTCGGCGGCTGGATCGGCGCCGCCTTGACGCGGGCCGGCCATCAGCTCCGGCCGCTGCACGGCTGGCGGCTGGGCCAGCCCGCCGATCTGGCGGGCTGCCAGGCACTGGTCCACGCCGCCTTCCAGCACCTGCCCGGCCGCTATCGCGGCGGCGAGGGCGACGATCCCGCCGGGTTTCGCCGCGCCAATCTGGACGGCACGCTGGCACTGTTCCGCGACGCACAGGCGCAGGGGGTGGGGCGGGTGCTGTTCGTGTCGTCGCGCGCCGTCCACGACGGCCACCCCCCCGGCACCCTGCTGACCGAGGACATGCCACCGGCGCCGACCACGCTTTATGGCGAGGTCAAGGCCCAGGCCGAACAGCTGCTGGCAGCCATGGCCGGGCCGGATTTTCGCACCGCCAGCCTGCGCCCGACCGGGGTTTTCGGCCCGGGCCGGCCACAGAAATGGGCCGGTTTGATCGGGGATTTCCTGGCCGGGCGGCCCATTGCGCCCCGCGTCGCCACCGAGGTGCATGGCGCCGACCTGGCCGACGCCGCGCTTCTGGTGCTGAGCGACCCCGCCATGTCGGGCGCCTATGACGTCAGCGACCTGATCCTGGACCGACACGACCTGCTGGCCGCGGTCGCCGCGCTGACCGGCGCCCGCCATCCACCGCCGCCGCGGGCCGATGCGCGGCTGCTGCGCGTGCCGAAATGCGCACGCCTGCGGGCCTTGGGCTGGCAACCCCGGGGTCTCGAACGGCTGCATGCCGATCTGCCGCTTATTCTCGAACAGCTCAAGGACTGACATGACCGTGGATTACGACGAACTGGCCGCCACCATCCGCAGCCTGACCCATGGCGAAACCGACGAGATCGCGCTGATGGCCACCCTGGCCTGCGAGATCCACCATGCCGACAGCCGCTTTGACTGGACCGGCTTTTACCGCGTCACCGCGCCCGAGGTGCTGAAGATCGGCCCCTATCAGGGCGGGCACGGCTGCCTGGTGATCCCGTTTTCGCGCGGCGTCTGCGGGGCGGCGGCGCGCACGCGCCAGGTGCAGCTGGTGGCCGATGTCGATGCCTTTCCCGGCCATATCGCCTGCGCCAGCAGCACCCGCTCGGAACTGGTGATCCCGGTGATCGGCGCGGGCGAAAGGCTGATCGGCGTGCTTGACATCGACAGCGACCAGCCCGACGCTTTCACCCAGACGGATGCCCAGCGCCTGCAGGAGATCCTGGATGAATGTTTCGGACGTCACTGAATTCCGGGGTCATTGCCTGTGCGGGCGCATCCGCTTTCACGGCACCTATGACGCAGGCCACGACCTGCGCGCCTGCCATTGCAGCCAGTGCCGGCGCTGGTCTGGCCATGTCTGGGCCGCGATCCTGCCCAGGTCGCTGACCATCGAGGGCGAACCCGCGTGGTATCGCGCCTCGGAAATCGCGCGCCGGGGCTTTTGCCGGGATTGCGGCAGTTCGCTGTTCTGGCAGCGCGACGGCTCACCCATCATCGACGTGGCGGCAGGCGCGATCGACAGCCCCACCGGGCTGCGGATGCTGGGCCATATCTTTGTCGCCGACAAGGGCGATTACTATGACATCGCCGACGGCCTGCCGCAGAACCCGCAGGAATAGTTGACGCCGCCCCCCGGCCCGGTCGATATGCGACGGGACAAGGGGACGCGCGATGATCTGGGATACGCTGGCCAATTTTCCTGCCGAACAGCTGCTGGCCTTCATGGCCGGGGCTCTGGTGCTGAATTTCGCCCCCGGCCAAGACGTGTTCTTTGCCAGCGCCTGCGGCATCCAGGGCGGGCCGCGGGCCGGGGCGCTGGCCGGGTTGGGGGTCGGTCTGGGGGTGATCTGCCATGTGCTGATGGCCACCATCGGCCTGGGCGCTCTGGTTGCGGCCCATCCCGGCGCGCTGGCGGCGATCAAATATGCCGGCGCCGGTTATCTGCTGTTCCTGGCGTGGAAAAGCTGGCATGCCGGCACCATCGACCCGCGCGCCCGCGCCGCCCAGCGGCCCTGGAACATCATCCGTCGCGGGGCGCTGTCGAACCTGCTGAACCCCAAGCCGGTGCTGTTCCTGCTGGCCTTCCTGCCGCAGTTCACCCGCCCCGAACTTGGCCCGGTCTGGCAGCAGATCCTGGGCCTGGGGCTGATGTTCACCCTGTCGGGGACGCTGGTGACCATGGGCTATGGCGTGGTCGCGGGTCTGGCGGGGCAGGTGATCGGCCAGCGGCTCGCGCTGGTCAATCGCCTTGCGGCGGTCATGTTCGCCGGGCTGGCGCTGCGGCTGGTGTGGAAATGAGCTTCGTCTATCAGCCCACCGATGAACAGCCGCAGGTGATCCATGCCGATCACGAGGTGCTGGTGGTCGACAAGCCGGCGGGGCTGCTCTCGGTGCCCGGCCGGGGCGAGGATCGCGCCGATTGCCTGATCGCGCGGCTGCGCGGCGCCTTTCCCACGGTGCTGCTGGTGCATCGACTGGATCTGGACACCTCGGGGGTGATGGTCTTTGCGCTGACGCCCCACGCCCAGCGCCACCTGTCGCGCCAGTTCGAAGAGCGGCGGACCAGGAAAACCTATCTGGCAAGGGTCTGGGGCCAGCTGGCCCCGGCCACCGGCACCGTCGATCTGCCGCTGATCGTCGACTGGCCGAACCGGCCCCGGCAAAAGGTCGATCACGACCAGGGCCGGCCGGCGCAGACCCATTGGCGCGTTATCCGCAGCACGCCGCAGGAAAGCCGGGTGAGGTTGACTCCGGTCACCGGACGCAGCCACCAGTTGCGGGTGCATATGGCGGCGCTGGGGCACCCGATCCTGGGCGATCCGCTTTACGCCAGCGGGGCGGCGGCGGCCTTTCCCCGGCTGATGCTGCATGCCGAAAGCCTGCGCTTCAAGCACCCTGAATCGGGCGTCATGATGGGCTTTCAGGCCCCTGCGCCCTTCTGAAACCTAGTGCTGGGCGCCGGGACGCGCCGCCGAGGTCAGAACAACCTGCGCCGGACCCGGCTCGGGACGCTTCTGGCTGAGGGATTCCACGGCAAAGCGCAGACGCAGCAGATAGCGGCCCCCTTCGATGCTGTGGCTGCTTTCACCCTCGAGCTGGGTGGCAAAGGCCTCGATCAGCTGGCTGCCCAAGCCGGTGCTTTCCGCGTCGCGCGCATCGCCGATCGAATTCTCGATTTCCAGCACCACATGGCAATCGCCATCGCGGCGCAGCGACACCCGCACCCAGGGACGCGCGCCTGGGTCCGTGGTGCCCGAATATTTCAGCGCATTGGTAAAGGCTTCGGTCGCCAGCAGCGTCAACGGCACCGCCTGATCGGGCATCAGCACCAGCGGCTCGAGCTGGGTATCGATGCGCAGCCCAGCGCCCGGCCCGACCGAGGCATTGGCCATCTGGTTGATGATGTCGTGGATCAGCCGGTCTGCCTCGACCGAATCCAGATGCTCGGCCTGATAAAGGTTGCGATAGATCGTGGCCAGCGACGCCACCCGATCCTGGACCGAACGCAGCACCCGGCGCGCGTCGTCGTGATCGATCACCCGTATCTGCATGTTGATGATCGAGGCGATCAGTTGCAGGTTGTTCTTGACCCGATGATGAACCTCTTTCAGCAGCACGGTCTTTTCGGTGACGGCGGCCTCCATCGCCTCTTCGTCGCGGATGAGAATGCGGGCCATGTTGTGAAAGGTCTGCGACATGTCCTCGATCTCGGCGGGGGCTCCGCTCAGGACAGGCGGCGGCGACGAGCGGTCGCCGATGGCAAAGCGGCGCATCTGGCTGCGCAATTCGCGGATATGGCGCAGCACCAGGCGATAGACCGCGAAATAGGCCACACCCAGCGATGCCGCCCACAGGATCAGCGGCAGGATCAGCGCCGTGCGGCGGGTGACATCGATGCCGGTCAGCCCGGAATCGGCGCGATTCCATGACCCCAGCGCATAGACCAGCCCAGGCACGACCGGCACAACGCTGAACACCCGGCTTTCGCCGCTGTTCGACAGGTCGCGGAAGGTGGTTTCCGAACGCGACAGCAGGGTGGTCAGCGAATTTCCGCGCGGCAACACCGCCTCGATGTCGCCGGCACCCTCGCGGTCCGTGGACAGCACCTCGCCGTGGTTGTTGAAGGTCAGGATGCGGGCGTCCTCGGTCCCCAGGCCGGCGACATGGGTGGAACGCAGCATGTCATGCGACATGGCAACGGCGATATAGCCCAGCAGATCGACGCCGCGATACAGCGGCTGGATCACCACCACCTCGGCATGATCGGTCAGCGTGCCGCGCGGGTTGGTCGTCACCAGGGTGCCGGGACTGTCCACGAACTTGCGATAGGCAGGATCCTGGCCAAGATCGTGCCGTCCCGGCACCGAGGCACATTCGGTAATGCCATCCATCCGGGTGAAGCCCGCATAGACAAAGCTGACGCTGCGCTGAACAAAGCCGCGCATGATGTCGGCGCAGGCTTCGGGCCGGTCCATGGTTTCCAGCACCGCAGGCCCAAGGGCGTCGGCAGTTCCCAGCGCGCCTTGCAGCAGCGCCCGTTCCCCCGCGGCTGCGGTGGCGGTGCGTCCCAGCAGCGCGATTTCCGAACTGCGTTCGTATTCGCGCGACAGATGCAGGGTCTGAATGACCGAGATCAGCCCTATGGGCAGGATGGCCACCGACAGCAGGCCCCCCAGGCGAAAACCCAGACCCTTGGTGAACTCAAGCCGATCGAACAGACGTCGCAGCACGGGTCTAACGCATCACCGGATTGTTCTGCGCCATCACCGCAAGCGTGGCCCGGTCGGTCATTTCCAATTCCTCGCCATCCTGCAGATGCAGCAGTTCGGCCAGGCGTCGCCGACCCCGGTTGGCGCGCGACTTGACGGTGCCCACAGCCACGCCGGTCATCTCGGCCGCTTCCTCGTAGGAAAAGCCCGAGGCACCGACCAGGATCAGCGCCTCGCGCTGCTCATCGGGCAGCTTCTCGAAGGCGGCGCGAAAATCGTTCAGCGCCAGGCGTCCATCGTGTTCTGGGCGCGTGGCCTGCCGCGCCGCATGCGCGCCATCGCTGTCGCTGACCTCGCGCCGGGTCTTGCGCCGCGCGGAATAGAAGGTGTTGCGCAGGATGGTGAACAACCACGCGCGCAGATTGGTGCCGGGCTGGAACTTGTCGATATGGGTCCAGGCCTTGACGATGGTGTCCTGCACCAGATCGTCGGCAGCCGCCCCTTCACGAGTGAGTGACAATGCAAAGGCGCGAAGGGCGGGCAGATGGTCGACCAACTGATCCCGCGGGCTGGTTGCGCCGGCGGGCTGGGCGCTGCGCACCAGGTTCGATCCGGTCATGCGGGCTACTCCTGCTCGCGCAATTTTTCTAGCAATTCCAGAAACCTGTCGGGAACTTTCTGGGTCACATCCTGTTCATAGACACGACGGAGGTTTTCGTCGATCTGCTTTTCGATGGCGGCTTTCTTGCGATCCTCGCGCCTGATACTCATTTTTTAATTATTCCCGAAAATCTTGTGCGCACCTTGCCTAACGGCTACGTATCCGATCAAGTTCCAGGAAACGACGTCTTTTTTTTCTTCGAGGTTACCATGTCCGCAGCGGATCTTGCCCAGTCCATCAGCCGCGAACTGCCCTATCTGCGCCGTTACGCACGGGCGCTGACCGGCAGTCAGACGGCGGGCGACAATTATGCCGCCGCCACGCTGGAGGCCATTCTGGCCGACCGCAGCCTGATGCAGGGCGAGGATACCCGCATCGCGCTGTTCCGCACCTTTCACGCCATCTGGCAGAGTTCCGGCCAGCCGGTCGAGATGGAGGCCCAGACCCCGCGCGAGGCGCGCGCCCAGGCGCATCTGCGCGGTCTGACCCCCAATTCGCGCGAGGCGCTGCTGCTGCGCACCATCGAGGAACTGCGCTACGATCAGATCGCGCTGATCATGCAATGCCCCCAGTCCGAGGCCGAGGAGCTGGTGCAGATCGCCTTGAACGAAATGAGCCAGGCGCTTTCGGGCAAGGTCATGGTGATCGAGGATGAAACCATCATCGCCATGGATCTGAAAGGCATCGTCCAGGCGATGGGGCATTCGGTGACAGGTATTGCCCGCACCCACAGCGCCGCCGTCGAACTGGCGCATCAGAAACGCCCCGACCTGATCCTGGCCGACATCCAGCTGGCCGATGGCTCGTCGGGGATCGACGCCGTCAACGAATTGTTGCGCGACATGGGCGACATTCCGGTGATCTTCATCACCGCCTTCCCCGAGCGCCTGCTGACCGGCGACCGCCCGGAACCGGCGTTCCTGATCTCGAAGCCTTACAGCGAGGAACAGGTGCGTTCGGCCGTCAGCCAGGCGATGTTCTTTGCCAGCACCGAAGGGCTCAGTGTCGCCTGACATCCGAAAGTGATTGCCCGGTGCTTTCGGCACCGGGCAGTTGCTGCTAGGGTCAAGCCTGCGCAAACGGCAAGCAGCAGGAGAGGCGAATGCGCATTACAGCAGCAATGGTGTTTCTGATGCTTGCCGGACCGGTGCAGGCACAGCGACTGGCCGTGCCTGTCGACACCTCCTGTCCGGCCGATTCTCAGGCAGCTTGCGCCGGCGCTGCGACGGTGACGGGTTTGAATCCGCAGGGCGACGGTTTTCTGGCGATCCGCACCGGGCCTGGCACCCGCTACAAGGTCATCGGCAAGCTTTACAACGGCGACGAGGTCACCACCTACCGCAGCCACGGGGAATGGCAGGCCGTCAGGGGCCGCGGTGTCACGGGCTGGGTGCATGGCCGGTGGCTGGACAACCACCGACCCTGACCAGGATCTAGGCCCCGCACAGCGCCTGTCTGGCGGCGGCGTATTCCTCGGCCAGACGATCGACCAGCACAGCGGCCGGTTCGATCGACCTGACCGCGCCAATGCCCTGTCCCGCGCCCCAGATCTGGCTCCATGCCTTGGGTTTGGCGCCGCTGGTCGCCTTGTCGAAATCCATGGTGGAAATATCGCCGGCGGGCAGGTGGTCGGGATCCATCCCCGCGGCCCTGATCGAGGGACCCAGATAATTGCCCGAAACCCCGGTGAACAGCGATGAGGTGACGATGTCCATGGCGCCGCAATCGACGATCATCTGCTTGTAGGCGGGCTGGGCCTGCGCCTCGTCGGTGGCGATGAAGGCGCTGCCGACATAGGCCAGGTCTGCGCCCATGGCCTGCGCCGCCAGCACGGCACGGCCGGTGGCGATGGCGCCCGACAGCAGCAAGGGCCCGTCGAACCATTCGCGGATTTCCTGGATCAGTGCAAAGGGCGATTGCGGCCCGGCATGGCCGCCAGCCCCGGCAGCCACGGCGATCAGCCCGTCGGCGCCCTTTTCGATGGCCTTGCGTGCAAAGACGTTGTTGATGACATCATGCAGCGCGATACCGCCGCAGTCATGTGCGGCTGCGTTCACCTCGGGGCGGGCGCCCAGGCTGGTGATCCAGATCGGCACCTTGTGGCGGTGGCAGATCTCGATGTCGCGTTCCAGCCGGGCGTTGCTGCGATGCACGATCTGGTTGACGGCAAAGGGCGCGGCCGGACGGTCGGGATTGGCCTGGTTGTGACGGTCGAGTTCCTCGGCGATCCGGGTCAGCCAGGCGTCCAGCAGCGGCGGCTCGCCCGGCTTTTCCCGCGCGTTCAGCGCCGGAAAGCTGCCGACGATGCCGGCCTTGCACTGCGCGATCACCAGATCGGGCCCCGAAACGATGAACATGGGCGAGGCGACGACGGGAATGCGCAGATGCGACAGGATGGCGGGCAGCATGGGACACCTCGGGCTGTTGACGCCGGCAGATTGCCCGCAGCAGGGCCTGCTCTCAACCCTGCCGTCGCGTCCGATCAGAACGGCAGCGGATGCGACCTGTGCAGCTTGTCGATGCTTTTCAGCGCCTGATCGCTCAGCACCAGGTCCAGCCCGGCCAAGAGGTGATCCAGTTGCGCAAGGTCCGTCGCGCCCAGGATCGGGATCGTCGCAAAGGGTCGCTGCCGGGTAAAGGCGATCGCCATATGGATCGGATCCAGCCCCAGTTCGGCCGCCAGCCCGTGCCAGGCCTCCACAGCCAGTGAGGCCCGGGGGGTGAAGCGCCCGCCCAGATCGCCCGGCCCGCCGCTGGCGCGATCGGCGGCGATGCGACTGGCGGGCGGCACCACGCCTCGGCGATACTTGCCGGTCAAAAGGCCGGCCGCCAACGGCGAATAGGCCAGCAGCACCAGCCCCTCGTTCACGGCGACCTCGGCCAGGTCAGTGTCAAAGGCGCGATACATCAGCGAATATTCGTTCTGGATGCTGACCATGCGCGGGGCGCCCATCGCCTCGGCAGTATCGATCCAGCGCATCGCCCCCCAGGCGGATTCGTTCGACAGGCCGATGGCGCGGATCTTGCCGGCGCGCATTGCCTGATCCAGCGCCTCAAGCACGTCCTGCATATGCGCCAGGGTGGCGGCACGGTTCTGGGTCGAGGGATCATAGCGCCAGTTCTGCCGAAAAGCATAGCTGCCGCGCACCGGCCAATGCAGCTGGTAAAGGTCGATATGATCGCAGCGCAGCCGGCGCAGCGAATCGTCGATGGTCTGGCGCAGGGTGGCACCGTCATAGCCATGCGCGCGCACCTTGTCGCCGGGTCCGGCGGCCTTGGTCGCGATCTGCACCCGGTCGCGGCCGCCGCGCGTCGCCAGCCAGTCGCCGATGATGGTCTCGGTCAGCCCCACGGTTTCCCGGCGCACCGGATTGACCGGGTAGAGTTCGGCGGTATCGAACAGGGTGATACCGGCGGCCAGGGCCCGGTCAAGTTGCGCATGAGCCTCGGCGGCGCTGGTCTGGTTGCCGAAGGTCATCGTACCCAGGCTGACCGCGCTGACCTGCACGCTGCTGTTTCCCAGGGTCATCTGCCGCATCATCGCCCCTTTCGCCTTGTCTGCGCCACCCGCCACAATCCCGGTCGGGTAGCTGATGCGGATTGATGCGCCGAACTTGGCCGCATGACAAGTGCGGGACTAGACCTCGACCGTGACGGCGCCGATCGGATGCGAGCAGCAGGCCAGGATATAGCCCTGGGCGATATCGTCATCGGTGATGCCGCCGTTGTGGACCATATGCACCTCGCCCGCGGTCTTGCGGATCCTGCAGGTGCCGCACAGCCCGAAGGTGCAGCCCGACGGGATGTTCAGCCCGTTGGCCTTGGCCACCGCCAGCACGGTGTCGGTTTCATGGCATCTCGCCGTGACCCCCGAGGCGGCGAAGGTGATCTGCGCCCCGGCGGCCTCGTCCAGCACCACGTCGTCCAGCACCGGCGCCTCGGCCTCGGTGCGCACGGGCGCGCCAAAGCTTTCCTGGTGGTAGCGGTCCATGTCATAGCCGAGCGCGATCAGCATGTCGCGCACCGCCTGCATGAAGGGCTCGGGGCCGCAGCAGAACACCTCGCGTTCCAGATAGTCCGGCGCCATCAGGCCCAGCATGATCTGGTTCAACCGCCCGCGATAGCCGTGCCAGCTGCGAAAGGGGTCGTCCTCCTCGACGGTAAAACGCAGTTGCAGGCCGGGCACGCGATCGGCCATGCCCTCGAGCCGCTGGCGAAAGATGATGTCGCTGGGCCTGCGCGCGGCATGGACAAAGACGATGTCGGGCATTTCGCCCGAATCCCAGGCCCAGGTGGTCATCGACATCATCGGTGTGATCCCTGACCCGGCCGAGATGAACAGGTATTTCGGCGCCTCGTGCCGGACAAAGCTGAAGATCCCCGAAGGACCAAAGGCGCGCAGCCGCATCCCCGGCCGCAGATGGTCCAGCATCCAGCGCGTGCCGATGCTGGCCGCCTGGGCCTTGACGGTGACAGAGATCGACAGCGGCCGCGATGGCGACGAACTGATCGTATAGGTGCGCTGGAGGTTGCCACCCGGCACCGGCAGGTCCAGGGTCATGAACTGCCCGGGCTGATAATCGAAATAGGCGCCCGACGGCGCGCGGAAGGTAAAGGTGGCGGTGTCCGAGGTTTCGGGCACCACCATCACGCATTCCAGCGGCTCGTCATCCTTCCACGGCTTGTCGCCGAAGGCCTTGACCAGAACCGCCATCACTCGGCCGCCATGGCAGGGGACGGGGTCAGCCGTTCGACCATGGTGTCGCAATACCAGTCGACGAACTGGATCACGCCCTCTTCCTGGATCATCGAATAGGGGCCCGGCTCATAGGCGGGCGACAGGATTCCGGCCTGGTTTTCCTCGACCACCTGGCGATCCTCGTCATTGGTGTTCAGCCAGACGCGGGTCAGATCCTCGAGATCGTAGTCCACGCCTTCGACGGCATCCTTGTGCACCAGCCAGTTCGTCGTGACCTGGGTCTCGGTGGGGCTGATCGGCAACACGCGGAAAACGATGGCGTGATCGGCCAGGAAGTGATTCCACGTATTCGGATAGTGATAGAACAGCAGGCTGCCGGCATCGTTGAAGGGCATGTTGCCCATGCGCTTGCCGACCGCGGCCTTGGTGCTGAGCGTATAGCTTTCGGCATTGTTCAGCAGCGGGATGCGCGCCAGCCGCCACTGCATGCGCGGGTGGTTGACGAAGCGCGAGGGCAGGCCCGCGGCCTCGCAGCGCTGCCAATGCGCCAGGATGTCGGGGCTGGCGCTGTCGGGGCCGTCCATGGCGGTCATGCGCGGATTGTCGGAATAGGTCCGGCACAGCGACGGGTGGCTGCCGCCGCAATGATAGCATTCGCGGTTGTTTTCCATCACCAGTTTCCAGTTGCCCTTTTCCACGATGGTCGAGGAATGGGCGACCCTGGCATCGGCCAGCTGGTTGGGCGCCAGATAGCTGGTCAGCTGCCTGGCCAGATCGGCAATCGGCGGGGGCACCTGTGCCAGGCAGACAAAGACCATGCCATTCAGGTCGACGCAATGCACCGGTTTCAGGCCGAATTTCGCGGCGTCGAAATCATCGCCCATGTCGCGAGCGTAAAGCAGCTTGCCGTCCAGCTCGTAGGTCCACTGATGATAGGGGCAGACCAGCTTGGCCGCCGTGCCGTTCGGCTTCGAGCACAGCCTTTGGCCGCGATGCCGGCAGACGTTGTGAAAGGCCCGCACCTTGCCATCGCCGCCGCGCACGATCAGCACGGGATAGGCGCCGACCTGCATGGTTGCATAATTGCCGGTCCGGGGAATTTCGCAGGCTGGAATGGCAAACAGCCATTCCTTGTACCAGATCTGTTCCAGATCGGCCTGAAACACGCCTTCATCGCAATACAGATCCCGCGTGAGCGCAAAATTCCTTTGCCGGTTCACGATCTGGTTGAGGATTTCGGATGAGTTCAACATGGCGCGGCTCCGGTGACCCTGTGGCTTCCTTGCGGCAGATTTGCACCGCTTTCCCGCTCGGCCAGCGATCAAAAGCGACGTTCCGATGGCGAAAATGAACTTCCTTGCGACTGGGATGGATCACGCTTGCGCAGCGCGGCGTCATCGCCAAGGATTCGCTTCATGAAACAGGGCCGCAAGTCACGCAGGATCGCCGCGCTGATGGGTCTGGCCGTCGCGCTGGCACTGCCAGCAGCGTGGGCCGAGGCACCGCAATTCTTTCGTATCGGCACCGGCCACAGCGGTGCCACCTATTACCCCGTCGCCAGCCTTATCGCACACGCGCTTTCCGCCCCACCGGGCGCGCCGGATTGCGGGCAGCCGGGCGAATGCGGCGTGCCGGGTCTGGTCATTTCGGCCATCGAGACCCCCGGATCGGTCAGCAATGCCGAGGCGGTCCAGAGCGGCCAGTTCGAGTCGGCATTCATCCAGGGCGATATCGCCGTCTGGGCCCATGAGGCAAGCGGTCCCTGGCAGGGGGTTGCCCCGGCATCGAAGCTGCGCGCCATTGCCAGCCTGTATCCGGAATCTGTCCATCTGGTGACCAGCGCCGCATCCGGCATCCGCAATCTGCAGGATCTGCGCGGCAAACGCGTGTCTCTGGACGAGCCCGGATCCGGCACCTTGGTCGAGGCACGCCTGATTCTCGATGCGGCAGGACTTGCGGAATCCGATCTGACGCTGCGCCCCTTGTCCTTGCCCGAGGCAGTGGCGGATCTGCAAGCCGGAACCCTGGATGCGTTCTTCTTCATGGGTGGTTATCCAGCCGCAAGCGTGGCGGAACTGGCCAGCCGGATGCCCGTGCATCTGGTGCCCATCCCGGATGCCGTCGCGCAGCGTCTGGTCGCAACGCATCCGTTTCTGTCGCGCAACGTAATCCCGGCCGGCACATATGAAGGTCAGACCGAAGAGGTGGCAAGCCTTTCGGTCAGTGCGTTGTGGGTTACCTCGGCGGACCAGCCATCCGATCGCATTCACGCCCTGACCCAGGCGTTGTGGAGCGATGCGACCCTGACCCTGCTGCGCGAGGGTCACGTCAAGGGACGGGAAATTCGCCTGGAAACCGCGCTCGAGGGCGTGGGTTTGCCGCTGCATCCGGGCGCCGCGCGCTTCTATCGGGATGTCGGCCTGCTGGATTGATGGCCGGGCCGCGAGCACGGGCATAACCCTGTGGAAAACCTGAAGCGACTCAGCTGGTGAAAGCTGGGGGAAACCGAAAGGGGTGCCGGTTCCGCCCTGGTCCAGATCCGGCATCGACAGGAACAATCCTGGTTTGTCCACATGTAGACAGGCCGGGGAATTCTTCCCACAGGCTGTGGACAGGGAAAGTTTTCACAAACTTATCCACAGGCAGTTAACATGCAAGACACTGTAATAACAGGATCATTTCTCGCATGGCTTTCTGGATGCATTTTTTTCCCCAATGATCCGCAGCTGGGGATAGTGGCCGTGAAACATTCTTATCCTGTCATCCACAGGCCCTACCACCACATCAACATCCTTTATCTTTAATCCTTAATGGATAAAGGAGGGGCCGGAGGTATCCGCATGACCGATCTGCTGAGCATCGCCTATCCCTGGATCAAATCGCTGCACGTGATGGCCGTGATTTCCTGGATGGCAGGGCTGTTCTATTTGCCACGATTGTTCGTGTATCATGCCGAACGCGGTCTTGGCGGACAGGAACCGGCAAAGACGCTGACCATCATGCAGGACAAGTTGCTGGTGCTGATCATGCGGCCGGCGATGATTGCGACCTGGCTGGCAGGTATCTTGCTGGTTCTGACACCGGGGATTGTCGATTGGGGCCAAATCTGGCCCTGGACCAAGGGGGCGTCTGTCCTTGGGATGACATGGTTCCATTTCTGGCTGGATCGCCAGCGCGAGGCCCTGCAGAAAGGCCGGGGTCTGAGCGGCCGAGGCTATCGGTTGATGAACGAGGTGCCGACGCTGCTGATGGTGGTGATCGTCCTGTCGGTCATCGTCAGATTCTAGAAGAATTGACTCGGTCAGCGACACGGCCTATGTAACGGCCGTCCGCCGTCCGGTGGAATCCTTCCTGCAAACCGTTTCCTGCGCGACACCGATGAGGCATCGGTCGTTGCGCGCATAGGGCCAAAATGACCGAAGAACGTCTTAACCTGTCCGATCTGAAGGCGAAAAGCCCGGCCGACCTGCTGGCAATGGCCGAGGAATGGGAAATCGAAAACGCCTCGACCATGCGCAAGGGCGAAATGATGTTCTCGATCCTCAAGGAGCATGCCGAAGAGGGCTTCGAGATCGGTGGCGATGGGGTTCTGGAGGTCGTGCAGGATGGTTTCGGGTTTCTGCGCTCGACCGAGGCGAATTACCTGCCAGGTCCGGACGACATCTATGTCAGCCCCGACATGATCCGCCAGCACTCGCTGCGCACGGGCGATACTGTCGAAGGTGTCATCCGCGCGCCCGGCGAGAATGAGCGCTATTTCGCGCTGACCCGCGTCGAGAAGATCAATTTCGAGGATCCCGAAAAGGCCCGTCACAAGGTCGCCTTCGACAACCTGACGCCGCTTTATCCCAATGAGCGGCTGAAGATGGAGATCGAGGATCCGACCATCAAGGATCGATCAGCCCGTATCATCGACCTGGTGGCGCCCATCGGCAAAGGGCAGCGGTCGCTGATCGTGGCACCGCCGCGGACCGGCAAGACGGTGCTTTTGCAGAATATTGCCCATTCGATCGAAAAGAACCATCCGGAATGTTATCTTATCGTGCTGTTGATCGACGAGCGGCCCGAAGAGGTGACCGACATGCAGCGCTCGGTCAAGGGAGAGGTGATTTCCTCGACCTTCGACGAACCGGCCAGTCGCCATGTCGCAGTGTCCGAAATGGTGATCGAAAAGGCCAAGCGCCTGGTCGAGCATAAACGAGATGTTGTTATCCTGTTGGATTCGATCACAAGACTTGGTAGGGCTTTCAACACCGTGGTGCCAAGTTCGGGCAAAGTGCTGACAGGTGGTGTGGATGCCAATGCGCTGCAACGACCGAAGCGCTTTTTCGGTGCCGCGCGCAATATCGAAGAGGGCGGATCGCTGACCATCATCGCGACCGCGCTGATCGACACTGGATCGCGCATGGATGAAGTGATCTTTGAAGAATTCAAGGGCACCGGAAACAGCGAGATCGTGCTGGATCGCAAGGTTGCCGACAAGCGCGTGTTCCCCGCCATGGACATTCTCAAATCGGGCACCCGCAAGGAAGAATTGCTCGTCGATGCCAAGGATCTGCAGAAAACATATCTGCTGCGCCGCATTCTCAATCCGATGGGCACGACCGATGCCATCGAATTCCTGATTTCCAAGCTGAAGCAGACCAAGACAAACGCCGAATTCTTCGATTCGATGAACGCCTGAGGGTTCAAGCGGGACGATGGTGGACACGATCTTTGCCGAAGCGACCCCGCCGGGTCGGGGCGGCGTGACAGTTGTCCGGCTGTCAGGCCCGCTGGCGCGAACCACGCTGCAATCGCTTGCGGGCATCATCAACGAGCCGCGACGCGCCCATCTGCGCGCCTTGCGCGATGGCGATGATCTGATCGATCATGCGCTGGTCATGTGGTTCGCAGAAGGCCAAAGCTTTACAGGCGATGAGGTGGCCGAGTTGCATCTGCATGGGGCACCGGTGATCGCGCAGCGCCTGACACGGGCTCTGCTGGATCGGGGACTGCGTCGCGCCGAGGCGGGTGAGTTCAGCCGAAGGGCGTTCCTGAACGGTCGCATGAACCTGGCCGAGATCGAAGGTCTGTCCGATCTGCTGGCCGCTGAAACCGAGGCTCAGCGCAAACTGGCAATGCGCATTACCGCAGGCGAATTGGGGCGCAAGATTGACCGCTTGCGGCAGGATCTGATCCGTGCAGGCGCATTGATCGAGGTCAGCATAGATTTTGCTGATGAGGATGTGCCTGAAGAAGTTCCGCAGGAAGTCTTTACCTTGATTGCGGGGATTCAGGAAGAGTTGCAGACGATGCTGGCCAGCTATCCTGCGACCGAAAGGCTACGCCAGGGTTACGAGGTTGCCATCATCGGGCCGCCCAATGCCGGAAAATCCACCCTGTTGAATACCATAGCCAAGCGTGAGGTCGCTCTGGTTTCAGATATCGCGGGCACGACGCGCGATATTCTGGAATTGCGCACCGATCTGCATGGTTTGCCGGTGACCTTTCTGGATACCGCAGGTCTAAGAAGCAGCACGGATCCGGTCGAATCGATGGGTGTCGAGCGTGCGATCAGGCGGGCGGAAGGCGCAGATCTGCGCATTCATCTGTCGCCCGAAGGCCAGAAACTGCGTCCCCATATGCCCGGGGATCTTGTCGTTCGCTCAAAGGCAGATCTTGAGAAAGGCGATGATTTCGCAATCTCTGCGCTTACTGGTCAGGGGGTCGCGGAACTGCTTGAGATGGTCTATGATCATCTGCGTTTGCGGGCGGCAGATTCGGGGTTGATCAGCCACAAGCGCCAGGCCGAGGCCTTGCAAAGGGCGGCACACGCCTTGCAGGTCGAAGAATCGATGCCCGCAGAAATTCTGGCGGAGTCCCTGCGTCAGGCAAACACTGCCTTGGCTCAGGTTGTCGGAGCTATCGGGGCCGAAGATTATCTTGATGAAATCTTCAGTGCCTTTTGTATCGGGAAGTAGGGTTTCACGTGAAACATTTTGATGTGGTTGTGATTGGTGGCGGACATGCCGGGCTGGAAGCCGCAATGGTTTCAGCGCGGATGGGCTGCGAGACCGCTCTGATCACCATGAAACCTGAGGATATAGGAACGATGTCCTGCAACCCGGCGATCGGTGGCCTGGGTAAAGGGCATCTGGTGCGCGAAATCGACGCATTAGACGGCGCGATGGGACGGCTGGCCGATGCGGGCGGTATCCAGTTTCGTCTGCTGAATCGCCGCAAGGGGCCAGCAGTGCAGGGTCCGCGCGCGCAGGCGGATCGCAACCTTTATCGCCAGGCAGCAATGTCCGCGGCAAGGGAACAGGCAAACCTGTCCCTGATCATCGCAGAAGTTGCCGATCTGGTTCGGGAAGGCCGCAAGATCGCCGGGGTCAGGCTGGCAGATGGTGAAGATATTCGCGCCACTCAGGTCGTGTTGACCACCGGCACCTTTCTGAACGGCTTGATTCACCTGGGCCCCGAAACGCGTCCGGCAGGACGCTGGGGTGATGGGGCAGCAAACCGCCTCGCCGCTTCACTGCTTGAGCTTGAACTTCCGCTCGGACGTCTCAAGACCGGAACACCCCCGCGACTTTCTCGAGCAAGTATCGACTGGGATGCTTTGGAAGAACAACCCGGGGATGACCTTCCGGTAATGTTTTCCTATCTCAATTCGAGGCCGCTGGTCGAACAGATCAGCTGCGCGATCACGCACACCAATGACCGAACTCATCAGATCATTCGCGACAACTTGCATTTGTCGGCAATGTATGGGGGCAGGATCGAAGGTGTCGGGCCGCGCTATTGTCCGTCGATTGAGGATAAGATCGTGCGATTTTCGGACAAGCCGTCGCATCAGGTTTTCCTTGAACCCGAGGGACTGGACAGCGAGCTGGTATACCCCAATGGCATATCGACCTCGCTGCCGGTCGATGTGCAGCTGAGTTACGTCCGCTCGATGCGGGGGCTGGAGAAGGCCGAGATCGTCCAACCTGGATATGCTGTAGAATATGATTACGTCGACCCCAGGGCCCTGTTGCCCACGCTGCAGGTGAAAAACCTGCAGGGGTTGTATCTGGCAGGTCAGATCAATGGCACCACGGGTTATGAAGAGGCCGCTGCGCAGGGGCTGGTTGCGGGGCTGAACGCGGCTCTGGCAGCTCAGCGGCGTGAAGCTTACGTATTCAGCCGCTCGCAAAGCTACATTGGCGTCATGATCGACGATCTCGTCACACGTGGAGTCAGCGAGCCCTACCGCATGTTCACTTCTCGGGCGGAATTCCGGCTTTCCCTGCGGGCCGATAACGCAGATCAAAGACTGACGCCAATCGGTCTGGATTTGGGTTGCGTAAGCTCTCGACGGGCATCGCATTATGCTGAGAAAATGCAAAAATATACCCGGGCACGGCAACAGGCGGAACAGATCACTTTCACGCCGTCCCAACTTTCGAAATTGGGCATAGAGGTGCGCCAAGATGGACAGAAGCGCAGTTTCTTTGCGCTGCTGAGCCAACAGACGGTTCGCCCGGAACAGTTGCACGGACTGTGCCCGCAATTTTATGAGAACGATGCGGAAACCGTCGCGCAGGTCACCACGGATTCCATCTATCATCAGTATGTTGAGCGCCAGCAGCGTGATGCGGAATATTTGCGGCGGGAAGAGCAGGTCGCGATTCCGCCAGATTTCGACTATGAAGCACTTGCAGGGCTATCGCACGAGCTCAAGTCGAAACTGTCCCGATATCGACCCGCTACGCTGGCGGCCGCGGCCGCGATCGAGGGCATGACCCCGGCAGCGCTGACTTTGCTGTTGGCGGTTTTGCGCAGCGGTCAGCGTTGGGCTGCGGGATGAGTGTTTCACGTGAAACAGCGCTTTTGCATTCCTATGCGGCGCTGATCCGAAAGTGGAACCCGGCGATCAACCTGGTTGCACCATCAACACTCGACGAACTTGAGCAACGACATATCGCTGACAGTCAACAATTGGTTACTGCGGCAGAAGCGGCTCGGGGGCACTGGGTCGATCTGGGTAGCGGCGGGGGACTTCCGGGCGTGGTGGTCGCCATCTGTCGACCTGATTTGGCTGTGACTTTGATCGAAAGCGACCGGCGAAAATCCGCTTTTCTGCGAAATGTTGCGCGCGAACTCGGGCTGGCAAACACGACCGTGCTGAATGCGCGTATTGAAGCTGCGCCGGCGCAACACGCAAACCACGTCAGTGCCCGCGCCTTGGCGGCGCTTCCCCAATTGCTCGCCTACGCATCACGTCATTTGCGTTCCGATGGAACCGCCTGGTTTCTCAAGGGCCGTACATGGCAATCCGAGGTCGACGCCGCCCGTAAAATCTGGCAATTTCGACTGGAAGTTACCGCCAGCCGCACCGATACCGAAGCGGCTATCCTGAAGATCATGGATCTGAAACATGCGTGAAGCCAAGATCATAGCCGTCGCCAATCAAAAGGGCGGGGTCGGCAAGACAACAACGGCCATCAATCTGGGAGCGGCCCTGGTCGAGCACGGGCAGCGGGTTGCGATTATTGATCTGGATCCGCAAGGGAATGCATCAACCGGTCTTGGCATTCCTGCAGAGGCGCGCGATCTGTCCGCTTATGATCTGCTGGTCGGCGATCATGATCTGGACTCGGTCCTGTGTGATTCGACCGTTCCTGGATTGCGCATTGTGCCCTCTAACCGCGATCTGGCTTCGGCCGATCTGGAATTGGCCGGACGCTCTGGGCGAACGCAGTTGCTGCGGCGCAAGCTGCATCACATCACCGGATTTGATGTGGTGCTGATTGATTGCCCGCCCGCGCTTGGCTTGCTGACAGTAAACGCCATGGTGGCCGCCGATGCGCTTCTGGTGCCGCTTCAGGCCGAGTTCTATGCGCTGGAGGGGCTTTCCCAGTTGCTCATGACGGTGCGAGAGGTTCGGCAAACCGCGAACCCGGATCTTCGCATCGAAGGCGTTTTGCTGACGATGTCCGACAACCGTAACAACCTGTCGCAACAGGTCGAAGCCGATGCCCGCAAGACCCTGTCGGGACTTGTTTATCAGACGGTTATCCCAAGGAATGTTCGGCTGTCCGAAGCGCCATCCCATGCGATCCCGGTGTTGCAATACGATCCGCAATCCAAGGGCAGCGCAGCCTATCGCGAACTTGCCAAAGAGTTCCTTTCCCGTCAACTTGCCGCTGCCTGAGGACTTTGAATGTCAGAACAAAAACTGGAAAAGCGTGGTTTGGGCCGTGGCTTGTCGGCGCTGATGGCGGATGTCGATCTGATCCCGTCGGATCGGCCGGCGCCTCGACAAGTGCTGCCGGTCGAACAGCTGACACCAAACCCGGATCAGCCCCGGCGCAACTTTGCCCCCGAAGCCTTGCAGGAATTGGCCGATTCCCTGCGCAGTCGCGGTCTATTGCAGCCGCTGATCGTGCGCCCGCATCCCAGTGATCGGGGGCTTTACCAGATCGTGGCCGGTGAACGGCGTTGGCGGGCTGCGCAGATGGCGCAGCTTCATGAAGTCCCGGTCATCGTGCGCGATCTGAGCGATACCGAGGTTCTTGAGGTTGCCATCGTCGAAAACATTCAGCGGGCCGATCTGAATGCGATCGAAGAGGCTGCTTCCTATCGGCAATTGATGGACAGGTTTGGCCATACCCAGGAAAAACTGGCTGAAGCGCTCAACAAGAGTCGCAGCCATATCGCGAACCTTTTGCGCCTGCTGAACCTGCCAGAACAGGTTCAAACCTGGCTGAAGGAAGGCAAGCTGACGGCTGGACATGCACGCGCGTTGATCACGGCGCAGAATGCCGTCGATCTGGCGCGCAAGGTCATTGAAAAGAACCTGTCGGTTCGGGAAACCGAAGAACTGGTGCGCCGTCAGGCAGAGGGTGCCAAGCCAAACAGACCCCGAGCCTCGACCGAGAAGGATGCCGACACCCGGGCCCTGGAAGGGGATCTGAGCGCGCATCTGAAGATGAAGGTGGCGATCAACCACAAGGGTGCGGATGGCGGTCAGTTGGTCATTACTTACAAGGATCTGGACCAGTTGGACCGGCTGTGTCAGTTGCTGAATGCGTCCTGACCACATCTGGTATCCAAGCTGAACAAAAACACCAGATAATGAAAAACCCCCGGATTTCCGGGGGTTTTGCATCACGAATGAGGGGTGTCAGTTCGCCGGCGCAGAACTGACGCCGACCTTTGCAGGCCGCAACAGCCGGTCATGCAGCATGAAACCGCTGTCCATCACCTGGATGATGCTGCCCGCAATGGATCCGGGAACCGGGGCCTCGAACATGGCTTCGTGCTGCTGGGGATCGAACTTGTCGCCTATCGCCGGGCTGATGATGCTGATGCCATGTCTTGCGAATACGTTCTTCAGTTCGCGCAAGGTCAGTTCGACCCCCTCCAGCAGCGCCGAGGCAGCAGCGCGCTGTTCGTCCCCGGCCGCCTCAAGCGCACGGCTCAGCGCATCATAAACGGGCAGCAGGTCGCGCGCCAGGCGCGAGCCGCCATATTGTTCGGCATCACGGCGATCCTTTTCGGCGCGTTTGCGCGCGTTTTCGGCATCTGCCAATGCGCGCATGAACCGGTCGCGGTATTCGTCCCGCTCGGCAATCAGCGCCTCCAGATCGGGCGAGGGCGCCTCTTCTTCCTCGACCGCCAGCGGGTCCAGAAATTCCTCGTCCAGCGAACTGCCGTTCGGGTTGTCCTTGGTCATGTCCTCATCATCCTTTCCGGCCAGAGAGCATCCGGCCGACAAGCTGCGCAGTGTAATCCACGATCGGCACGATACGGCCATAGTTCAGCCTGGTGGGGCCGATGACGCCGACCGCGCCGACAATCTTGCGGTCAGCATTCATATAGGGCGAAACCACCAGAGAGGAACCGGAAAGTGAAAAAAGCTTGTTCTCGGAGCCGATGAAAATCCGGACACCTTCGCCCTGTTCGGCCAATTGCAGGAATTCGGCGATGTCGCGTTTCCGTTCCAGATCGTCGAACAGGCTGCGGATGCGATCCAGATCGGCAGCCTCGTCATCCAGCAGGTTGGCGCGGCCGCGCACGATCAGCCGGGCGTCGGAACCGTCGCTATCCCACATGGCCAGACCCGAGGCGATCAGCGCCGCCGCCATGCTGTCGAGTTGCTGACGACTGGCATCGATCTCGTGGGCGATGTCGCGGCGCAGATCGGCCAGCGTTCGGCCTTCGGCAACCGCATTCAGGAAATTCGCGGCTTCGCGCATGGAACTTGCTGTATGACCCGGAGGCGGAGAGAATATCCGGTTTTCCACCCGGCCGTCGCCGAAAACCAGCACCACCAAGGCGCGGTCGGGCGCCAGGCTGACGAAATCGATGTGCCGCAGCGGTGCTTCCTGCTTCGGCATCAGAACCAGCGAGGCGCCATGCGTCAGGGCCGACAGGGCGGTGCTGACGCGATCCAGCAACGCACCCGTGTCGCCGCTGTCATCGGCCAGGGTTTCCTCGATCATGCTGCGGTCGGTGGCAGAAACCGGTCCTGCCTCCATCAGCCCGTCGACGAACAGGCGCAGGCCAAGTTGCGTGGGCATGCGACCGGCCGAAACGTGAGGGTGATCCAGCAGGCCCAGATGTTCCAGATCCTGCATGACGTTGCGAATGGTGGCGGCACTGACCTTTTCGCTCATGTCCCGGGTCAAGGTGCGCGATCCCACGGGCTCGCCCGTGGCCAGATAGGTTTCCACCACGCGACGAAACACCTCGCGCGAGCGGTCGTTCAGATCGGAAAGCAGGGCGTGGTCGGGCATGTCACGGTTCGGGCGTTCACGGGTTGCGGTCTGGGGCACATGGCCTGTATTTGAACGGCATAACCCCGGAAAGGAATGAAAGATGCGCCCCTCTGGCCGGAATTTAAGTGATATGCGTCCGATTTCAATCGAAACGGGCATCATGCGCCATGCCGAGGGCTCGTGCCTGATCTCTTGCGGCGACACCAAGGTGCTGTGTTCGGCCACGATCGAGGACAAGGCGCCGCCGTTTCTGAAGGGTTCGGGCCAGGGATGGGTGACGGCGGAATACGGCATGTTGCCGCGCGCCACCAATTCGCGCAATCGGCGCGAGGCGGCGGCCGGCAAGCAGTCGGGCCGCACTCAGGAAATCCAGCGCCTGATCGGCCGGGCGCTGCGCGCCGGGGTGGATCGCCGGGCGCTGGGGGAACGGCAGATCGTCATCGATTGCGACGTGATCCAGGCCGATGGCGGAACGCGTTGCGCCTCGATCACCGGCGGCTGGGTGGCGCTGCGTCTGGCGGTCAACAAGCTGTTGAAGGCCGGGCTCGTCACCGCTGATCCGATCATGGATCATGTGGCGGCGGTGTCCTGCGGCATCTATGGCGGACAGGCGGTTCTGGATCTGGATTACGCCGAGGACAGCGAGGCCGGCACCGACGGCAACTTTATTCTGACCGGCAGCGGCAAATTGATCGAGGTGCAGATGTCGGCCGAGGGGGCGACCTTTTCGCGGCCGCAGATGAACCAGCTTCTGGATCTGGCCGAGGCGGGCGTGGCCCAGCTGGTCGCGGCGCAGAAGGCCGCCCTGGCATGAGGCGGCTGACCGACAGGCGGCTGCTGGTGGCCACCCACAACGCCGGCAAGCTCGAGGAGATCCGCGCCATGATGGCCCCCCATGGCATCGAGGTCACCAGCGCCGGCGAGCTGGGGCTGCCCGAGCCGGCCGAGACCGAAGACAGCTTCATCGGCAATGCCCGGATCAAGGCGCGCGCGGCGGTCGCGGCCACCGGCCTGCCGGTCCTGGCCGATGACAGCGGCATCACCGTCGATGGTCTGGACGGCGCCCCCGGTGTCTATACCGCCGATTGGGCCGAAACCCCCAACGGCCGCGATTTCCTGCAGGCGATGACCCGCACCTGGTCCGAGCTCGAGGCTCGTGGCGTGCCCGAGCCGCGCACCGCGCAGTTTCGCGCGACGCTGCTGCTGATGTGGCCCGACGGGCATGAAGAGGTATTCGAGGGCGTGGCCCCCGGGCGGCTGGTCTGGCCGCCGCGGGGGCAGGGCGGGCACGGTTATGATCCGATCTTTGTGCCTGACGGGCATGACATCACCTATGCCGAGATGACTCCCGCGCAAAAGAACGCGATCAGTCACCGTGCCCGGGCATTCGCGCTGCTGGAGCAGGCCCTTGCGTAGAATCTCGACCGGCTCGCCCCTGGAAACCAGCTTTGGTTACAGCCGGGCGGTGGTGAAGGGACCGTGGTGTTTCGTTTCTGGCACTACTGGCTATGACTATGCCGCCATGGCCATGCCCGAAAGCGCCGCCGACCAGACCCGCAACGCACTGGCCACGATCTTTGCCACACTGGCCGAGGCCGGCTTTCAGCCCGCCGATATCGTGCGCGTGCAATATACCATCACCGATACCGCCTGGCTGGACGAGGTGGTGCCGGTTCTGGGCGCGGCGATGAAGGATGTGTTACCGGCCGCCACCATGGTTGTCGCCGGGCTTGTCAGACCCGAAATGAAGATCGAGATCGAAGTGACCGCATTCAGGGAATGACATTGGACCCATCCACCGCCACCGCCAGCCCGACCGCTCTTGCCCAGGACTGGCGGGCGGCGGGGTTCGGGCTTTATGTGCATTGGCCGTTCTGCGCGGCGAAATGTCCCTATTGCGACTTCAACAGCCATGTCGCGGCCAGCATCGACCAGGCGCGCTGGCTGGCGGCCTATCGGGCCGAGATTGCCCGTCTGGGCGCCGAAACCCCGGGCCGGGTGCTGAACAGCATCTTTTTCGGCGGCGGGACCCCCAGCCTGATGGCCCCCGAGACCGTCGCCGGCGTGATCGAGGCCGCGCGCAGGGCCTGGCCGCTGGCCAATGACGTGGAAATCACCCTCGAAGCCAATCCGACCAGTGTCGAGACCGGGCGCTTTCGTGGCTATGCGGATGCCGGGGTCAACCGGGTGTCGATGGGGGTTCAGGCGCTGAACGACGAGGATCTGCGCCGTTTGGGGCGGATGCATACCGTGGCCGAGGCCCGCGCTGCCTTCGACATTGCCCGCGCCTGTTTCGCGCGCGTCAGCTTCGATCTGATCTATGCCCGCCAGGACCAGGACCGCGCCCATTGGCGGCGGGAATTGCGTCAGGCGCTGGACATGGCGGTCGATCACCTGTCGGCCTATCAGCTGACCATCGAACCCGGCACCGCCTTTGGCGCACGCCATGCCCGCGGCGGGTTGAAGGGCCTGCCGGACGACGATCTGTCGGCCGACATGTATCTGGATACCCAGGACATCTGCGCTGCCGCCGGGCTGCCCGCCTATGAAATTTCCAACCACGCCCGTCCCGGGGCGGAAAGCCGGCACAACCTGATCTACTGGCGCCAGGGCGACTGGGCGGCGGTCGGGCCGGGCGCTCATGGCCGGTTGACGCTGGCCAGCGGCCGCTGGGCGACCGAGGCGCTGCGCGCCCCCGGCGAATGGCTGGCCGCGGTCGAGGGCCGAGGTTCGGGCGACAGCCGGCGCGATCTGCTGCCCCTGGCCGATCGGGCGCTGGAATATCTGCTGATGTCCATGCGGCTGGTCGAAGGCATGGATCTGACCCGCTATCGCGCGCATGGCGCCCGCATTGCGCCGCAACGTCTGCAGGATCTGATCGGGCTCGGTCTGGTTGATTTGCAGGGCGAGCGGCTGGCGGCAACGCGGCAGGGCCGCCCGGTCCTGAATGGAATCCTGCGTGAACTGGCGGAATAACATGCAATATCTGTGGCTTGCCCTGGGCTGGCTGTTCCTGACGCTGGGGTTGATCGGCGTGGCGCTGCCGGTGATGCCCACAGTGCCTTTCCTGCTGGTCGCGGTCTGGGCCTTTACCCGCTCGTCGCCCCGGCTGGGGGCGCGCATCCTGCGCCATCCGAAATTCGGCCCGCCGATCCGGGCCTGGCGCAAGCATGGAGTGGTCAGCCGTGCCGCCAAGGTCTGGGCGGTGATTGCCATGGCCGGCGGCATTGGCTGGGCGCTGTGGCTGGGCCTTGACGGCCGGTTCATCGCCCTGCAGGCGCTGGTCTGCACCGTCATTGCCATCTGGCTGATCAGCCGGCCCGAACGCCCCTCGGCCTGACATGGCGCGCGCTGCCATCGCCGGGGCTCTCTTTACTCATCGCTAACGCCTGCTTAGTTAAAAGGACGGCGGGGACGGGCGACCATGCCTGCCGTCAACATCAAAAGGACCGATCATGGCAAAGCACTTCATTCTGGACGATGACGACGATGACGATGACGAGCCCCGCCGTCAGGACGCGCCCAAGGACGAAGGGCTGGGCCTGCCCGAAGGCGACAAGATCGGCAAGCTTTACTTCAAGTCGCGCACCGTGATCGTGGCGGGGCCGATCAACGACAAGCTGGCGCAGCGCACGGTGGCGCATCTGCTGGCCTTGGCCGAGGATGGCGACGACCCGATCAACATGCTGATCAGCTCGCCCGGCGGCCATGTCGAATCGGGCGACATGATCCATGACGTGATCAAGTTCATCCGCCCGCGCGTGCGCACCATCGGTTCGGGCTGGGTCGCCTCGGCCGGGGCGCTGATCTTTGTCGGGGCGGAAAAGCAGGATCGCTATTGCCTGCCCAACACCCGGTTCCTCATCCATCAGCCTTCGGGCGGAATCGGCGGCACTTCCAGCGACATGATGATCCAGGCCGAACAGGTCCGGCAGATGCGCGAGCGGCTGAACCGCATCTTTGCCGAGGCGACCGGTCAGACCGTCGAGCGTATCGAACAGGATACGCAGCGCGATTTCTGGCTGAGCACGCAAGAGGCGCTGGATTACGGGCTGCTGGGTCAGGTCATCCGTTCGGTGGACGAGCTGAAATGAGTCAGGGCGGGACGGTCATCCGACCCGCCATGGCCGATGACCATGAAGCCATCTGGCAGATTCTGGAGCCGGTCTATCGGGCTGGGGAAACCTACTGCATTCCGACTGACATCACCCGGGACGAGGCGTTGGCGGATTGGTTCGCCGCGCCCTTCACAGCCTTTGTCGCCGAACGCGACGGGCAAATCCTGGGCACCAGCCATGTCGGCCGCAACCGACCCGGCCCCGCCAGCCATGTCGCCAATGCCAGCTTTGCCACCCATCCGCGGGCGCGCGGGCAGGGGGTGGCGCGCGCCCTGGTCGATCATGCCAAGGCCTGGGCGCGCGAGCAGGGGTTTCGCGCCATGCAGTTCAATTTCGTCGTCTCGACCAATGCCGATGCGGTTCATCTCTGGCAGCGCGCCGGCTTTGCGGTGGTGGGACGGTTGCCGGGCGCGTTCCTGCACCCGCGTCACGGCTATGTCGATGCGCTGGTCATGTTTCACGATCTGACAGGAGAGGCCGCTTGACCCACACCGTCGAGACATTGTCCGAAAGTCGCTGCTTCGGTGGCATCCAGGGCGTCTATCGTCACCTTTCGCAGGCGACGGGCACGGCCATGACCTTCGGTCTTTATCTGCCACCCCAGGCCAGCGATGGACCGGTGCCGGTGCTGTGGTATCTTTCGGGTCTGACCTGCACGCATGAAAACGCGATGATCAAGGCCGGTGCGCAGCAATGGGCGGCGCAATACGGGCTTGCTATGGTCTTTCCCGACACCTCGCCGCGCGGGGAAGGCGTGGCCGATGATGAGGCCTATGATCTGGGGCAGGGCGCGGGTTTCTACGTCGATGCCACCGAAGCGCCCTGGGCGCCGCATTTTCGCATGTGGAACTATGTGACGCAGGAGTTGCCGGCGCTGGTGTTCGAGCGCTTCGCCCTTGACGGCCGGACCCAGGGCATCACCGGCCATTCCATGGGTGGCCATGGCGCGCTGACCATCGCCATGACCTTGCCCGAGCGTTACCGCTCGGTCTCGGCCTTTGCGCCGATCGCCAATCCCAGTGAATCCGACTGGGGGCGCAAGCAGCTGGGCGCCTATCTGGGCGCCGATCGCGGGCAATGGGCGGCGCATGACGCCAGCATCCTGATGCGCGAGCGCGGCTTTCCCGGCGAGGTGCTGATCGACCAGGGGACCGAGGATCAGTTTCTGGATCTGTTGCGCCCGGAAACCCTGGCGGCGGCCATGGTGGCGCGGCGCCAGCCCGGGGTGCTGCGCATGCAGCCGGGGTATGATCACAGCTATTTCTTCGTGCAAAGCTTTATCGCCGATCACATCCGCTGGCACGCCGAGCGTCTGACGACCGGCTGACCAGCCCCGGCATTTGCACCGCCGCCCCGGCTCTGGCAGACTGATCCGGGATGGAAAACAGGGCTGCAAGGTGGCAGGAATGGGCGGCGGCAGGCCGACGGTGCTGGCGGTGATCCTGGCGGGGGGGCGTTCGACGCGGATGGGCGGCGGCAACAAGGCGCTGCGGCTTCTGGCGGGCGAAACCCTGCTGGCGCGGGTGATGTCGCGGCTGCGCCCGCAATGCGCGGGGCTGGCGCTGAATGCCAATGGCGGGGGCGAGGCCTTTGCCGATTACGACCTGCCGGTGATCGCCGATGGCTTCGGGGGGTTTCCGGGCCCTCTGGCGGGCGTGCTGGCCGGCATGGACTGGGCGGCAAGCCAGGGCGCGACCGAGGTGGTCTCGGTCAGTGTCGATACACCGTTCCTGCCGCTCGACCTGGTGCACCGCCTCTACGAGGCCCGCGGCCGCAGCGGCCTGGCGCTTGCCGCCAGCCCCGATGCCAGCGGCAGGCTGCGCGACCATCCTACCTGTGCGCTGTGGCCTGTGACGCTGCGCGCGGACCTGTGCGCCGCGCTGGAATCGGGGCTGCATCGGGCCGGCCAGTTCGCCGCCGCCTATGATCCCGGCCGCGCCGTGTTCGACAGCCGGCCGGTCGATCCCTTCCTGAACATCAACACGCCCGAGGAACTGGCCAGCGCTGCAAGACTTGTCTAGCCGCTAGACTCCATAGCGGCGCCACAGCCGCGCCAGCGCCCAGGCGACCCCCCGGGCAAACAGCACCGTCATCACCGACAGCACCAGCAGCGCGGCAAAGACCAGGTCGGTTTTCATCCGCCCGTTGGCGTGGATCATCAGCGCCCCCAGGCCGCGGGCACCGCCCACCCATTCGCCGATCACCGCCCCGATGGGCGCATAGACGGCCGCCAGCCGCAATCCGGTGGCCAGATGCGGCAATGCGGCGGGGATGCGCAGATGGCGCATGATGCGGCCGCGGCTGGCCCCCATGACCCGCGCCAGATCCAGCGCCGCCTGCGGCGTCTGCGACAAACCGTCCAGAAAGGCCGAGGCGACCGGAAAGAACACGATCAGCACCGTGACCGCGATCTTTGGTGCCATGCCAAAGCCCAGCCACAGCGTCAGGATCGGCGCCAGGGCAAAGATCGGGATGGTCTGGCTGAAGGTCAGCAGCGGCTTCAGCACCCCGGTCAGGCGGGGCGAAAACCCCATGGCGACGGCCAGACCCGCGCCCAGGGCCGAACCCAGCACAAAGCCCAACAGCACCTCGATCAGGGTGAAGCCGGCGTGGCCGGCGATTTCGGCGCGGTGCTGCCACAGCGCCCGCGCCACCGCCGCCGGTTCCGGCAGCAGAAATCCGGGCAGTCCCAGCAGCCAGATGGCGCCCTGCCACAGGATCAGCAGCGCTGCGATCAGCGCGATCACCGTCCTCATGCCATCATTCCCCGCATCAGATCGGCCTGCAATGCCAGCACTTCGGGGGCATCATAGGGACGGGCGCCGCCCGGCGGCCGCGGCAGCTCCACCGACCATTCGGTCAGCCCGCTTTCGCGCAACAGCAGGATGCGGTCGCCCAGGCGCGCGGCCTCGGCCGGGTCGTGCGTCACCAGCAGCACACTGCGGTCGCGCAGCAGGGCTGCGGCCAGGTCCTGCATCTGCGCGCGGGTGCGGGTGTCCAGGGCGGAAAACGGCTCGTCAAGCAGCACCAGCGGCCGGTCCTCGAACAATGTGCGGGCCAGGGCGACGCGCTGGCGCTGACCACCCGACAATTCGGCCGGCAGGTGATGGGCCCGATCCTGCAAACCCACCGCCGCAATCAGCGCCAAGGCCCGCCGCAGGGCGTCCGGGGCCCTGGCCTCGCCGCGCAGGCGTGCGCCCAGGGCCACATTGCCGGTCACGTCCAGCCAGGGGATCAGCCCTGCATCCTGCGCCATCAGCGCCGCCGGCTGGTCGCGGATCACCTCGCCCTCGAAACGGGCGCCGGTTTCCAAGCCCGCCAGCAACCGCAGCAGCGTCGATTTCCCCACGCCCGAGGGCCCCAGCAGACAGGTCCATTCCCCCGACCGCAGTTGCAGATCAAGGGGCGCGAACAGCGGCTGATCGCCGACCCATGCGCGGCCACGAACCCGCGCCATCATGTCCCGCCCAGGTCCCAGAAACCGACCTCCAGCCGGGTGGCGGTGGCAAAGCGCTGGCTCAGCGCCGCCCAACGCGGGCTGGCCTGCGGCTGATCGCCCAGCCGCTTTCGCAGCGCCGCGTCCATCAGCGCCCCGGCCTCGCGGCAGGTCTGCTGATAGGCCGCGCCGGCATAGGTGTCGATCCAGGGCCGATAGGGGGTGTCGGGCGCTGCCTCGCGCGCCAGACGGGCGCCGATTTCCCCATAGCCCAGCACACAGGGCATCAGCGCCGCCAGCAGGTCCAGGAAATCCCCCGACATTCCCGCATCCAGCACATAGCGGGTATAGGCGATATTGGTCAGCGCCTCGGGCGTGGCCAGCATTGCCCCGGTGTCGATGCCGGCGGCGGCGCAGGTTTCGACATGCAGCGCCATTTCATGGTCCAGTAGCGCGTGGACCGTCGCCGAACAGGCCCGCATCTCGTCCAGATCGCCGGCCTTGACCACCGCCAGCGCCCAGGCGCGGGCGAACTGGATCAGGAACAGGTAATCCTGCACCAGATAGGTCAGAAAGGCCGATCGCGGCAGGCTGCCGTCGCGCATCCCTTCGACAAAGCGGTGGTGGGTATAGGCGTGCCAGTCGGGCGCGGCGGCCCGCCACTGGGCGAATGCGGCGCCATAGCTCATGGCGCACCCACATCCATGGCCAGATCCGACACCGGCAGTGCCGTCTCGATCAGCCGGGCATCCTTCAGGAACTGTTCAAAACGGGCATAGCGCCCCTGGTCCAGCGCCGCCGGGCTTTGCGAGAACCGCGGCAGGGTATCCTTCCAGGCCTGCGCGTTCAGCTCGTCCGACAGATCGGGGGCGGTGGCGGAAAACAGCTGCCAGCTTTCTTCGGGGTGATTGACCATGTATTGGGCGCCGCGTTCGACAGCCTGCAGCAGCCGCCGGGTCCGGTCCAGGTCCATCCGGGTCGGGTTGGCGACAAAGATCAGCTCGTCATAGGTCGGCACGCCCTGTTCCTCGACAAAGAAACACTTGCCCTCGGCGCCTTCCAGCCGCATCTGCGTCAGTTCGAAATTGCGATAGGCGCCGATGGTGGCATCGACCTGGCCGGCGATCAGCGCCGGCGACAGCGACCAGTTCACGTTCACCATCTGCACATCGGACATGGACAGGCCCGCGGTTTTCAGGATCTGGCCGACCAGCGCATCCTCGACCCCCGAAACCGAATAGCCGATCTTCTTGCCCTTGAGATCGGCGATCTGCTGCACCGGACCGTCGGCCTTGACCATCAGGCAGTTCAGCGGCGTGGCGATCAGGGTGCCCACGCGTTTCAGCGGCAGGCCCTCGTGCACCTGCAAATGCAGTTGCGGCTGATAGCTTATGGCGTAATCGGCCTTGCCGGCGGCGACCAGCTTGGGCGGATCGGCCGGGTCGGCGGGGGCGACCACATCGACCTCCAGCCCGGCATCGGCGAAAAAGCCCTTTTCGCGGGCGATGATGATCGGCGCATGATCGGGGTTCACGAACCAGTCCAGCAGCAGCGTCACCTTGTCGGCGGCCAGCGCCGGCTGGACCAGGACCGCCAGCGCGGCGGCAAGGGCAAAGGGCTTCATCAGTCGTCTCCTGTCGCAAGAAGGGTGATTTCGCCGTCGAAACGGCGGGCAAGCGCATGGGCGGCGCGCCAGGCACGCAGGCCCGACCGGCAGGCCAGCACCACGCGCTGGCCGGGGGCGGGCAGAGGGCCATGGGCGCCATAATCGGGCAGGCGCAGCGCCTGGGGCACGGCGGTTCGCGGCGCCTCGGTCTGCGGGCGCAGGTCGATGACCAGATCGGCCGCCGCCACCTGTTCGCGGGCGATGAAGCGCGGCCCGGACTGCTCCGGGGCGCCGTCGAAGCGGAACTGGCTCAGCCGGCCGGCGTCCAGGCGGATGAACTGGCCCAGCGGGTTGGGTGTCAGGCCCAGGATCGCGGCCATGGCCATCTGCGCCTGCAGACAGCCCAGCATGCCCACCACAGGCCCCATCACCCCGGCGCTGGCGCAGGTCTGGCCGCTGTCGGGCGGGTCGGGAAACAGCGCCCGCAGGCTGGGCGCGCCGCCCCGCGCCCGTTCGCCGCAAAAGCCGCCGACATAGCCCGAAAGCCCCAGCGCCGAGGCCGAGATCAGCGGCCGCCCCGCCGCCAGACAGGCATCCGACAGGGTATAGCTGGCGGCATAGCTGTCGGCACAGTCCAGCACCAGATCGCTGGCGGCGACCAGTTCCGGGGCATTGGCGGGGGTCAGCCGCGCCACCAGCGGGGTCAGCCGCACCTGCGGGTTCAGATCCGCCAGCGCCCGCGCCGCGGCCATCGCCTTGGGCTGGCCCAGATCCTGCATGCAATAGAGCGGTTGCCGGTGCAGGTTCGTTTCCTCGACCCGGTCGGGGTCGATAACGGTGATGCTGCCCAGTCCGGCGCCGGCCAGATATTGCAGCACCGGCACCCCCAGCCCGCCGGCGCCCACGACCAGCACCCGCGCCCGCGCCAGCCGGTCCTGGCCGGCCGCGCCGACCTGGGGCAGCACCATCTGCCGGGCATAGCGGCTCATGCCGTCACCTGCAGCCATTCGCGCAGCCGCGCCTCGGGGTCGGGATTCAGCGTGATGTCGGTCACGGCCGAGACGACATCGGCCCCCGCTTGAAAGGCCAACAGCGCGCGTTCCGGCGTCATCCCGCCGATGGCGATCAGCGGCGTCGTGCCCAGGATGCGGCGCCATTCGCCCAGGCGCTCCAGCCCCTGCTGTTCCCATTTCATCTTCTTAAGGATCGTGGGCCAGACCGGGCCCAGGGCGACATAATCGGGGCGCAGCGCCATGGCGCGGTCTAGTTCGGCGTGGTCATGGGTGGAAATCCCCAGCCGCAGACCGGCGCGGCGGATCGCGGCGACATCGGCCGCGTCCAGATCCTCTTGCCCCAGATGCACGAAGTCGCAGCCCAGGTCGATGGCGGCCTGCCAGTGGTCGTTGATGACCAGCGTGGCGCCATGTTCCCGGCACAGTTCCTGCGCCAGCGCCAGTTCGCCCAAAAGCCGCGGCGCGGGCTGGTCCTTGATACGGATCTGCACCAGACCGACCCCCAAGGGCAGCGCCCGCCGCAGCCAGTCGGTGTTGTCGAAGATCGGGTAAAAGCGCGGCAGCTTCATGCCAGCACCGCCATCCCCAGCATCGGGGTCGAGGGTGCGGCCATGTCGCGGGCCTCGATCGGCTGGGCGGCATGGGCAAGCCGGCCGGCCTCGATCGCCAGGGCCATGGCGCGGGCCATTGCCACCGGATCGCCGGCGCGGGCGACGGCGGTGTTCAGCAGAACGGCGTCATAGCCCAGTTCCATCGCCTGCGCGGCATGGCTGGGCAGGCCGATGCCGGCATCGACCACCAGCGGCACCTGGGGGAAATGCGCCCTGAGACTGCGCAGCCCATAGGCGTTGTTCAGCCCCCGGCCCGAGCCGATGGGCGCGCCCCAGGGCATCAGCACCTCGCATCCCGCCTCCAGCAGGCGGCCGCAGACCGACAGATCCTCGGTGCAATAGGGAAAGACCTGGAAACCGTCCTGCGACAGGATGCGCGCCGCATCGATCAGCGCCACCACATCGGGGCACAGGGTATCATCGTCGCGGATCACCTCGAGCTTGATCCAGGGCGTGCCGAACAGCTCGCGCGCCATCTGTGCGGTGGTCACCGCCTCGCGCACGGAATGGCAGCCGGCGGTATTGGGCAGCAGCGGGATGCCCAGGCCCTGGATCAGGCGGAAAAAGTCCTGGCCGCCGCCGCCTTCGCGCCGCAGGCTGACCGTGGCAATCCCGGCGCCCGAAGCCTGGAACGCCTGCGCCATGACTGCCGGCGACGGGTATTGCGCCGTGCCCAGCATCAGCGCGCTGTCGATGGTGGTGCCGTAAAATTGCGGCATGGTCAGCCCCCCTGCATCGGGGCGACGACTTCCAGCGCGTCGCCATCGCCAAGCGGGGTCAGGGCGCGCTGGTCGGCGGGCAGAAAGACGCCGTTCAGCGCCGTGGCGACGCGCGCCTCGGCCAGGCCGATTTCGGCCAGGGCGTCCTGGACCGTCGGGCCGGACAATTCGTGCGGGGCACCGTTAAGGGTGATTTTCATCCATCAACTCCGGGATCTGGCCATCGATCAGGTATTCGGCCGTCATGCGCGCCACGGCGGGGGCCAAAAGATAGCCGTGGCGGTAGAGGCCATTGGCAAACAGCGTCTGTCCCCGCCGGCGCAGGCGGGGCAGGTTGTCGGGAAATGCGGGGCGGGCATCGGCGCCCAGCTCGAGGATCTCGGCCTCGGCAAAGCCGGGGTGCAGGGCGTAAAGCGCGCTCAGCAATTCGACCGCGGAACGGGCGGTGACATGGCTGCGGGTGCCGCTTTCCAGCATGGTGGCGCCCAGCATGTAGATGCCGTCGCCGCGCGGCACCAGATAGATCGGGATGCGCGGGTGCAGCAGGCGGATGGTGCGGCCAAGCCGCAGTTCCGGGCAGCGAATGACCATCATCTCGCCGCGCACGCCGCGCAGGTCGGCCAGCCGGTCGCGGGCGGCCAGACCGCGCGCGTCGATGACCAGCCCCTGTGGCGTCGGTGCGCCGGTCCGGATGGGCGTCCCCCGCGCCGCCAGATCGTCGCGCAGCGCCGCCAGCGCCTGGCGCGGGTCCAGATGCGATTCGCTGGCATAGAACAGCCCGCGCGGGATGCGCCCGGCCAGATCGGGCTCCAGGGCCGCGATCTCGTCGCCGCTGACGGTCTGGTGGCCCTGGGTCAGGCGGGCAAAGCGGTCCAGTTCGGCGCGGTCGCGCGACAGCGCCAGCACCAGCGTGCCGCGTTGGGTCAGCCGCGCGCCCCGACGCGCCCACCATTGCGCCGCCTCGGCGCCCAGGCGCAGGACCGTCGGTTCGGCGCTTTCGCTTTCGCAATGCGGCGCCAGCATGCCGCCGGCCCACCAGCTGCAGGCCTGCGGTCCCGGACCGCCGGCGGGATCGATCAGCTGCGCCCTGACCCCGCGCGCCACCAGTTCGCTGGCGATGCACAGCCCCATGACCCCGGCGCCCAGGATGGTGACATCCGCCATCACCGCCCCCAGAGCGCGTGGAAATGATGCACCGGCCCGTGGCCAAGACCGACGGCCAGATCGTCGGCCGCCGCGATCGCCCCCTGCAACCAGCGATGCGCCTGCGCCACCGCCTGCGCCACGCCCAGGCCCTGCGCCATCCCCGCCGCTATGGCCGATGACAGGCTGCATCCGGTGCCATGGGTGTTGCGTGTCTGCTGGCGCGGGGCGGTCAGGCTCAGCGGCTGCGGGCCGACCAGCAGGTCGGTGCACAGCCGGCCCGGGGCGTGGCCTCCCTTCATCAGCACATGGGCCGGGCCCAGGTCGCGCAGCGCCTCGCCCTGGGCTGCCATCTCTTCGGGGGTTTCGGCCACGGGCCGGCCCAGCAGCCGCGCCGCCTCGGGCAGGTTCGGAGTCAGCAGCGTGGCCAGCGGCAGCAACCTTTCGCGCAGTGTCGCCACCGCCTGATCGGCCAGCAGCGGATCGCCCGATTTCGCCACCATCACCGGGTCCAGCACCACCGGCACCGGATTGGCCTGCAACAGCACGCGCAGCCGGTCGGCGACGGCTGCGATCACCTCTTCGCCGCCCAGCATGCCGATCTTGATCGCCCGCACCTCCAGATCGCCAAGGACCGCGTCGATCTGGGCGGCCACCATCGCCGGGCTGACCGCCGCCACGGCGGCGACGGTGCGGGTGTTCTGGGCGGTGATCGCGGTGATGACCGAGGCGCCATAGACCCCCAGTGCCGAAAAGCTTTTCAGGTCGGCCTGGATGCCGGCGCCGCCGCCGCTGTCCGAGCCGGCGATGGTCAGGGCGATCGGGTGACGCATGGCACGCGGTTCCTTGTCGGTCCGGCCATGTCGGGATGGGTGGGGAAATACGCGGGCACCTTGCGCGGCCTGAGGGCCATGGTGCCACGATCTACCCTTCCCTCCGCCGGCATGACCCGGATCAGGTTCGATGGGTCGGTGCCTTGCACCTCTCAGCCCCGTCGGGGCACCCCAAGTGTAGAAATTTCGTTGTCACATTAGGGCAGGCGGCGCCGCCGCGCAAGGGCCCGCGGGCAGGGCGCTTGACCTTGGTCGCGGCGCTGCGCATTAGCTGGGGCGGACAGTCGGACAGTCGGACAGCGGGGCAGGCGGATGACCAATGTGATCTTCGATCTGGGCGGGGTGCTGATCGACTGGGATCCGGCCCTGGCCTTTGCCGATGTCTTTGCCAGCCGCGACGCGGCCGAGGCCTGGATGGCGCAGATCGGCTTTGCCCAGTGGAACCGCGAGCAGGATCGCGGCCGCAGCCTGGCCCAGGGTCTGGCGGCGGCAGAGGCCGCCCATGGCGACGCCGCCCGGCATCTGCGGGGTTATGTCGCCGCCTTTGCCGTCACCATCGAAAAGCGCATCCCCGGCAGCTGGGAAATCGCCGAGGCGCTTCTGGCCCGCAACTGTCCGCTTTACGCGCTGACCAACTGGTCGGCCGATACCTGGCCCGCGGCGCTGGAACTGCATCCGCGGCTGGGGCAGATCTTCGCCGATATCGTGGTGTCGGGCCAGGTCGGCATGATCAAGCCCGAGCCGGGGATCTATCGCCTGCTGCTGGATCGCAACGGGCTGAGCGCCGGCGATTGCCTGCTGATCGACGACAATCCCGAAAACGTCGCGGCCGCGCAGGCGCTGGGCATGCAGGCGATCCGTTTTACCGGCGCCGCTACGCTGGCGCGCGACCTGACCCGCCGCGGGCTGTTCGACCTTTAGACCGGTTTCAAAGGATCATCCGCGCCACATGGCGCAGCGCCAGCAGATAGCCATGCGTGCCCAGCCCGGCGATCACGCCTTCGGCCCGCAGGCTGACATAGGAATGGTGGCGAAAGGCCTCGCGCTGATGCACGTTCGAGATATGCACCTCGATCACCGGGCCCTCGAAACTGTTCAGCGCATCCAGGATCGCCACCGAGGTATGGGTGAAGGCCGCCGGGTTGATGACGATGGCCTGGCCGTCGTGGCGGGCGGCGTGGATCAGGTCGATCAGCACGCCTTCGTGGTTCGACTGGTGAAAGCGGGTGCTCAGCCCCAGCTCGGCCGCCAGCGCCGCGCAGTCGCGTTCCACATCGGCCAGGGTGGTGTGGCCATAGATCTCGGGCTGGCGCTGGCCCAGCAGGTTCAGGTTCGGGCCGTTCAGGATAAAGACGGTGGGCATCTGATTCTCGGGCTAGGTGTCGGGGCAGGTTAGCCGGGTTCGGCCAGGAAGATATAGCCCGCGCCGTAGATGGTCTTGATCAGCCGCGGGTTCCGGGGATCCTCGCCCAGCTTGGTGCGCAGGCGCGAGATGCGCACATCCATGGCGCGGTCGAAGCTTTCGCCCGCGGTGCCGCCCAGCGTCTCCAGCATCTGCGCCCGGGAAATCAGCCGGCGCGGATTGTCCAGGAACATGCGCAGCACCTCGGCCTCGGCATGGCTGATCGGGGTTTCGACGCCTTCGGGCGAGGTCAGCACATAGCGGTCGAAATCGACCGCCCAGCCGGCAAAGCGCAACTGCTGGCGGCCGGGGGTGGGCTCGCGGCCGGGCTTGCGCAGCCGGGCGCGGATGCGGGCCACCACCTCGGCCGGGTCGAAGGGCTTGATGATATAGTCGTCGGCGCCCAGTTCCAGGCCGGTGACGCGGTCCTGCACCTGCGCCCGCCCCGAGATGATGATGATGGCGGCGCCGGAATCGCGCGCCAGCCGATGCACCAGCGCCAGTCCGTCGCGGTCCGGCAGGCCCAGGTCGATCAGAATGGCCTCGGGCTCGATGCGGCGCAGCGCCGCCTCGAACTCGGTGGCGCGGGCAAAGGCGATGGTGCGAAATCCGGCCTCTTCCAGCGCAACCGACAGCAGCCGCCGGATGTCGGGTTCGTCGTCCAGAATCGCGATCAGCGGCGTTTCAGTCATGGAAGGATCCCAGAGCCTCGGCCAGTTGCATCTCGTCAAAGGGCTTGGTCAGCACCGGACAGTCAAGCCCCGCCCGGCGCGGATCGTCGGGCGGCAATGCCGTCATCAGCACCAGCGGCAACCCCGCCGCGCCCAGCGACGCACCCGAGCCGTCGCCGAGTTGCAGGTCCGACAGGATCAGCGTCAACCCGGGCAGGTCGGTCAGTTCGCGTGCCTCGGCCAGCGAGGCGGCCTCGATCACCGAATGGCCCTGGGCGGTCAGCATCTCGCGCGTGGTTTCGCGGATCAGCGGGTCGTCCTCGGCCAGCAGGACCAGATGCGGGCGGGCGGCACGCAGGGGCAGGCGGATACGCACCTGCGCGCCTTCGGCCACATTCAACAGCCGCAGCGTGCCGCCCGCCAGCTTGATCTGGTCATAGACCATCGCCAGTCCCAGCCCGGTGCCCTGCGCGCCCTTGGTGGTGAAGAAGGGTTCGGTGCCGCGGGCCAGCGCCTCGGGCGAAAAGCCCGGGCCGCTGTCGGTGACGGTGATTTCCAGCCAGCGCCCGGCCCCGCGCGCCTGCAACAGGATGCGCCCCACGCCCTGCATCGCATCGCGGGCATTCAGCATCAGGTTCAGCAGCGCATCCTGCAGCGCACCCGGATCCAGCATCACCCGGGCCGGCAGGTCGATCACCTGATGCCGCAGCAAGACGCCCTCGCCCAGGGTGGGGCGGGTCATGGCCGCCAGTTCCTCGAACAGCACCGACAGATCGACGGGCTGCGGGTGCTGGTTGCGTTCCCCGGTCAGGGCGGCGATCCCATCCAGCAGCGCCACCCCGCGGCGGGCGGCGGCCAGCGTCGCCTGCACATCCTCGGCCTGGTCTGGGGTCAGCGGCGCGCGCGCCAGCCGGCCCTGCAGGCCCAGGATGATGGTCAGCAGATTGCCGAAATCATGCGCCAGCCCCGAGGTCAGCTGCGCGGCCAGCGCGCGCTTGGCGGCGTGGCTCAGCGCCTCGCGGGCCTGAACCTCGGCGCTGACATCGGTGGACAGGATATAGGCGCCGCGCCCGGCCTGATCGGGGGTCAGCGCGATGCGGATGCGCCGCCCCGAAGGCGGATGGGTGATTTCGAACACCTGCGGCTGGCCGGCGATGGCCCGGTCCATGTGCGGTCGGATGCGGTCGAAGGTTTCGGCCCCCAGCACGCTGGCGCCGTCCCGGCCCAGGATCGCGGCATCGGCCCCGGGAAACACCGCCGAAATCTGGTTGTTGGAAAAGGTATAGCGGTAATTGTGGTCCATATGCGCGATATGGGCGGGCACCATTGCGGTGACCTGACGGGTGCGGGCTTCCGATTCGGTCAGCACGCGCTTGGCTTCCTCAAGCGCGGCATTGGTGGCGGCCAGCGCGCGGTTGGCGGCGGCCAGCCGCTCGGCATGGGTCAGCACCGACTCGCTCAGCTCCTCGGAGCGGGCGCGCAGCAGTTGTTCCTGGCGCTTGATATGGGTGATGTCGGTATAGACGGCGATCCAGCCGCCCTGGCTCAGCGGTGCCCCCTCGACCGAGATCCAGCGCCCGTCGGCGCGTCTGCGTTCCATGTAATGGGGCTGAAAGGTGCGCGCCTGCGCGACGCGCTCGTGCACCGCAGCCTCGGGATCTTCCTGCGGGCCGTATTCCCCCCGTGCCACCAGAAAGCGGATGGTCTGCTCGAATGTGGTCCCTGGGCGGGTCAGCTCGTCGGGCAGGTCGAACATGGCCTGATAGGTCCGGTTGCACACCGCCAGCCGCAGTTCGGCGTCGAAGATCGATATCGCCTGTCGGATCAGGTTCAGACCCGATCGGGTCAGTTCACTGTGGCGGTCCTGGGACATACCGATACTTTCAATTGCCGCATGGCGTAACAATTCGTAAGGTTTGGGAAAAACTCGCGCAAGGATTAGCAACGAAACCTGCGGAAGCCGGACGGGAGGGGAGCCCGTTCGACAGGGGGGAGGACTCATGCAGAACCTGCAGCCGGCTCAGGCCGATTTGCAGTCGATTCCGGCACTGCTGGCGCGCAACGTCGCCCGGTTCGGCAATCGGCCCGCGTATCGTGAAAAGGAATTCGGCATCTGGCAAAGCTGGACTTGGGCCCAGGCGGCCGAGGAAATCCGCGCGCTGGCGTTGGGTTTTCTGAACATGGGCCTGGCGCCCGGGGACCATGTCGCGATCGTGGGCCGCAACCGTCCGGCGCATTACTGGTCGATGGTCGCGGCGCAGATGTGCGGCGCGGTGCCGGTGCCGCTGTATCAGGACGCGGTCGCAGACGAAATGGCCTATGTTCTGGATCACAGCGGCGCGCGGTTCGTCGTCTGCGGCGATCAGGAACAGGTCGACAAGGTGCTGGAGGTGGGCGCCCGCGCCCCGCGGATCGAGCAGATCGTCTATACCGACAAGCGCGGCATGCGCAAATACGACCACAGCAACATGAACGCCCTGGCCGATGTCCAGGCCGAAGGCCGCGCCGCCCATCAGCGCCACGAGGCCGAACTGGATCGCCGGATCGCGGCGCTGGGCTATGACGACACCTGCGTGATGCTTTACACCTCGGGCACCACCGGCAAGCCCAAGGGGGTGGTGCTCTCCAACCGCAACATCATCGAAACCGCCCGCAACAGCGCCAGCTTCGACAAGCTGACCGAGCGCGAGGAGGTTCTGGCCTATCTGCCCATGGCCTGGGTGGGCGACTTCATCTTTTCCGTAGGCCAGGCCTATTGGGCGGGCTTTACCGTCAATTGCCCCGAAGGCGCGCATACGATGATGAACGACCTGCGCGAAATCGGGCCGACCTACTTCTTTGCGCCCCCGCGCGTGTTCGAAGGTCAGCTGACCAGCGTGATGATCCGCATGGAAGATGCCGGCCGGGTCAAGCGCGGCATGTTCAAGCATTACATGGATCTGGCGCGGCGGGTGGGTCCGGCGCTGCTGGACGGCAAGCCGGTCGGGCTTCTGGACCGGCTGCGCTACGCCATCGGCAATGTCCTGGTCTATGGGCCGTTGAAGAACACCCTGGGCTATTCGCGCATCCGCGTCGGTTATACCGCCGGCGAGGCGATCGGTCCCGAGATCTTCGATTTCTACCGCAGCCTGGGCATCAACCTGAAACAGCTCTACGGCCAGACCGAGGCATCGGTTTTCATTACCCAGCAGCCCGATGGTCAGGTCCGTTCGGACACGGTAGGCGTTCCCTCGCCCGGGGTCGAGGTGCGCATCGCCGAAAACGGCGAGGTGTTCTATCGCTCGCCCGGCACCTTCGTGGAATATTACAACAATCCCGACAGCACCGCCTCGACCAAGGACGCCGAGGGCTGGGTGGCCACCGGCGATGCCGGCTTCTTCGAGGAAGGCTCGGGGCATCTGCGCATCATCGATCGCGCCAAGGATGTGGGCCGCATGGCCGACGGGCGGATGTTCGCCCCGAAATATGTCGAGAACAAGCTGAAGTTCTATCCCAACATCCTGGAGGCGGTGGTGTTCGGGGCGGGTCGCGAAAAATGCACCGCCTTCATCAACATCGACCTGACGGCGGTGGGCAACTGGGCGGAACGCAACAACATCGCCTATGCCAGCTATCAGGAACTGGCAGGGCACCCGCAGGTCTATGCCACCATCAAGCAGCATGTCGAGGCGGTGAACGAATCGGTCGCCCGGGACCCGATGCTGTCGGGCTGCCAGATCAGCCGCTTCCTGGTGCTGCACAAGGAACTGGACCCCGACGACGGTGAAATGACCCGCACCCGCAAGGTGCGCCGCAACATCATCGCCGAGAAATACGCCGATCTGATCGAGGCGCTTTACGACGGGCGCGATACGATCAGCACCCGCACCGAAGTGACCTATGAGGATGGCCGCAAGGGCGAGATCCGCGCCACGCTGAAGATCGAGGATGCCCGCACCTTTCCCACCGCCCAACCGCAGAAGGTGGCCGCAGAATGACCCAGACCCCCACACCCGAAGGCCGCCGCACCGGCCAGGTGCTGATGGACCTGAAGAACATCACCCTGCGTTTCGGTGGCGTTACCGCGATCAAGGACATCAGCTTCGACATCCGCGAGGGCGAGATCCGCGCGATCATCGGTCCGAACGGCGCCGGCAAGTCCTCGATGCTGAACGTCATTTCCGGCTTTTACGTCCCGCAGGAAGGCGAGATCTGGTTCGAGGGCAAGCGCCGTCCGCCGATGAAGCCCTATGAGGTTGCGCGGCTGGGCCTGGCGCGCACCTTTCAGAACATCGCGCTGTTCGACGGCATGAGCGTTCTGGACAACATCATGACCGGGCGTCTGAACAAGATGTCGGCCCCGATCTGGAGCCAGGCGCTGTGGTGGGGCCGGGCCGAGCGCGAAGAGGTGGAAAACCGCGAACAGGTCGAGAAGATCATCGATTTCCTCGAAATCCAGAACATTCGCAAGACGCCGGTCGGGCGGCTGCCCTATGGCTTGAAGAAGCGTGTCGAACTGGCGCGGGCGCTGGCGGCGGAACCGCGGATCCTGCTGCTGGACGAGCCGATGGCCGGCATGAACGTCGAGGAAAAAGAGGACATGTGCCGCTTCATCCTGGATGTGAACGACGAGTTCGGCACCACCATCGCCCTGATCGAACATGACATGGGCGTGGTCATGGATCTGTCCGACCGGGTGGTGGTGATGGATTACGGCAAGAAGATCGGCGACGGCACCCCCGACGAGGTGCGCACCAACCCCGAGGTCATCAGCGCCTATCTGGGCGTGGAACACGCATAGGGAGGCGTCAGATGGAATTCCTTTACGCAAGCGAAGTCCTGCTGAACGGGCTGATGGCCGGGATCATGTATTCGCTGGTCGCCCTGGGCTTCGTGCTGATCTACAAGGCATCGGGCGTCTTCAACTATGCCCAGGGGGTGATGGCGCTGTTTGCCGCCATGACGCTGGTCGGCATCATGGAAGGCCGCGTGCCCTTTGCCCATCTGATCAACGCCATGTTCGGCATGCATGTCACGAATTTCGGCTGGACGGTGCCGGCGATCCTGGGCATCGCGCTGACCGCATTGATCATGGTGGGCCTGGCCATCGCCATCGAAAAGCTGGTGCTGAAGCACCTTGTGGGGCAGGAACCCATCATCCTGTTCATGGCCACCATCGGTCTGGCCTGGTTCCTGGAAGGTCTGGGCGATGTCATGTGGGGCGCCGATGTCAAGACGCTGGACGTCGGCCTGCCGCAGGGCATTTCCGAAACCATCGAGGCGGCGACGGACAGGTGGCTGGGCTATGGCTTCTTCGTGGACCGTCTGGATGTCTGGGCCGCGGGCATTGCCGCGCTGCTGGTGGCGGCGCTGGTCGGCTTCGCGCAATACACCAAGCAGGGCCGGGCGATGCGCGCCGTCGCCGACGATCACCAGGCGGCGCTGTCCGTGGGCATCAGCCTGCAGTTCATCTGGGTGATGGTCTGGTCGATCGCCGGTTTCGTGGCGCTGGTCGCGGGCATCATGTGGGGCACCAAGTCGGGCGTGCAGTTCAGCCTGTCGCTGATCGCGCTGAAGGCGCTGCCGGTGCTGATGCTGGGTGGCTTCACCTCGATCCCCGGCGCCATCGTCGGCGGTCTGATCATCGGCATGGGCGAGAAACTGTTCGAATACTTCATCGGCCCGATGGTCGGCGGCGCCACCGAAAACTGGTTCGCCTATGTGCTGGCGCTGATCTTCCTGGTGTTCCGGCCGCAGGGCCTGTTCGGCGAACGCATCATCGAACGGGTATGACCATGGCAAGCCGAAACCACTATCCGCAACAAACTTGGGCATTGATCGGCAGCGGAGGCGCATATGCTGTATCGTGAGGCAGGCGATTTCAAGACGAGCTATCGCGACGATGGCCAGACCTTTCCGATCCGGCTGGACCGCTGGGGCTATTACGCGATCCTGGCCGTGGCCTTTCTGGTGGTGCCGCTGGTCATCGACAGCTACTGGGCCAATGCGGTGCTGGTGCCGTTCCTGATCTATGCCATCGCGGCGATCGGGCTGAACATCCTGACGGGCTATGCCGGTCAGGTCAGCCTGGGCACTGGCGGCTTCATGGCGGTGGGGGCCTATGCGGTCTACAAGCTGATGACGGCCTTTCCGGGCGTGCCGATCGTGCTGCTGATCGTCGTGGCCGGGGTTATCACGGCCATTGTCGGGGTGCTGTTCGGCCTGCCCAGCCTGCGCATCAAGGGCTTCTATCTTGCGGTGGCGACGCTGGCGGCGCAGTTCTTCCTGGTGTGGCTATTCAACAAGGTGCCGTGGTTCTACAACTACTCCGCCTCGGGGCAGATCAACGCGCCCGAGCGCACGATGTTCGGCTGGGCGATCACCGGCCCGGCGACCACGGCCCCGGCCAAATACCTGACCTGCCTGATCTTTGCGGTGGTGCTGGCCTGGGTGGCGCGCAACCTGACCCGGGGCACCGTCGGGCGCAAGTGGATGGCCATTCGCGACATGGACATCGCAGCCGAGATCATCGGGGTGAACCCGCTGACCGCCAAGCTGTCGGCCTTTGCCGTCTCGAGTTTCTTCATCGGCATTGCCGGGGCGCTGCTGTTTTCGGTCTATCTGGGCGCGGCCGAGGCCAGCGAGGCCTTTGGCATCAACAAGAGCTTTCTGGTGCTGTTCATGATCATCATCGGCGGCCTGGGCAGCATCTTCGGCAGCTTTGCCGGCGCGGCCTTCCTGGTGCTGCTGCCGGTGCTGCTCAAGAACGTGCTGGTGGCGCAGCTTGGCTGGCCCACCGACCTGGCCGCCCATATCGAACTGATGATCGTGGGCGCGCTGATCATCTTTTTCCTGATCGTCGAGCCGCATGGCCTGGCCCGGCTGTGGCAGCTGACCAAGGAAAAACTGCGGCTGTGGCCGTTCCCGCATTAACGACCGGAAATCCGGCAGCACAACCCCTGGGGAGGAGACCCTTGATGAAACTGAAACTTGCAACTGTCGCGCTGGGGGCCATCATGGCGGCGGCGCCGGCCATGGCCGATCTGGTGGTGCCGAACCTCAGCTATCGCACCGGCCCCTATGGCGCCAGCGGCACCCAGTATGCCGACGGGTTCAACGACTACTTCACCCTGCTCAACGAACGCGACGGCGGCATCGGCGGGGAAAAGGTGCGCACCCCCGAATGCGAGACCGCCTATAACACCGAAAAGGGCGTCGAATGCTACGAATCGACCAAGGGTTCGGGCGCGCTGGTCTATAACCCGCTGTCCACCGGCATCACCTATCAGCTGATCCCCAAGATCGCGGCGGACAAGATCCCGCTTTATACGCCGGGATATGGTCGCACCTCGGCCAAGAACGGCAAGGTCTTTGAATGGGTGTTCAATGCGCCCGCCAACTACTGGGACGGTGCCTCGGTCGCGATCAAGTATCTGCTGGACGAAAACGGCGGCGATCTGAACGGCAAGAAGATCGCTCTGGTCTATCACAACAGCGCCTATGGCAAGGAACCGATCCGCACTCTGCAGGATCTGTCCAAGAAGCATGGCTTTACCCTGGTCGAACTGCCGATCGATCCGCCTGGCCAGGAACAGAAAAGCCAGTGGCTGCAGATCCGCCGCGACAAGCCCGACTACGTCATCATGTATGGCTGGGGGGTGATGAACCAGACCGCCATCCAGGAGGCCGCGAACATCCGCTTCCCCATGGAAAACATGATCGGCATCTGGTGGTCGGGTTCGGAAATCGACGTGGTGCCCGTGGGCGCGGCGGCCAACGGCTACAAGGCCCTGACCTTCCACGGCGTCGGCACCGACTATCCGGTCTATCAGGACATGCAGAAATACGTCGTCGAGCCGGGCAAGGCGTCGCAGGGCGGTCAGCATGTCGGCTCGGTGCTGTATTCGCGCGGCATGTATGCGGCGGTGGTCATCGCCGAGGCCATCAAGAAGGCGCAGGAACTGGCCGGAACCTCTCAGATCACGGCCGCGCAGTTGCGCGACGGTTTCGAGGCCCTGGACATCACCCCGGAGCGCCTGACCGAAATCGGGCTGCCGGATTTCGGCCCCGAGATCAAGCTCAGCTGCGACAACCACGGCGGCTCGGGCATGGCCCGCGTCCAGCAATGGGATGCGGCCGCCAAGAAATGGAACCTGATCACCGACTTCACCGAACCTGATCAGGAAATCCTGGCGCCTCTGATCGCCGAGGACAGCGAGGCTTATGCCAAGGAGGCCGGCATCACGCCGCGCTGCTGATCGCGTCGACCCCGGCGGCCTGCCCGCCGCCGGGGCCATTCCGACCAAGGGGGAAACCATGTTCGACGCCACGCCCGACCGCGAAGCCTTGCTCGAGGTCAACAATATCGAGGTGATCTACAATCACGTCATCCTGGTGCTGAAGGGCGTCAGCCTGTCAGTGCCCAAGGGCGGCATCACCGCGCTCTTGGGCGGCAACGGTGCCGGCAAGACCACGACGCTGAAGGCCATTTCCAACCTTCTGCACTCGGAACGCGGCGAGGTGACGAAAGGCACGATCAGCTATCGCGGCGAACGGGTCCAGGACATGGATCCCGCCACACTGGTCAAGAAAGGCGTGATCCAGGTCATGGAGGGGCGCCATTGCTTCGAGCATCTGACCATCGAGGAAAACCTGTTGACCGGCGCCTATACCCGCAGCGACAGCCGCGCCGATATCGCCCGGGATCTGGAAATGGTCTACACCTATTTTCCGCGACTGAAGGAGCGGCGCAAAAGTCAGGCCGGCTATACCTCGGGCGGGGAACAGCAGATGTGCGCCATGGGCCGGGCGCTGATGTCGCGGCCGGAAACCATCCTGCTCGACGAACCCTCGATGGGGCTGGCGCCGCAGCTGGTCGAGCAGATCTTCGAGATCGTCAAGGCGGTGAATGAGGGTGAAGGCGTGACCTTCCTGCTGGCCGAGCAGAATACCAACGTGGCGCTGCGCTATGCCCATTACGGCTATATCCTGGAAAGCGGCCGGGTGGTGATGGACGGTCCCGCCGATGCGCTGCGCGAGAACCCCGATGTCAAGGAATTCTACCTGGGCATGTCCGATCAGGGCCGCAAGAGCTTTCGCGACGTGCGCTCGTATCGCCGCCGCAAGCGCTGGCTGGCCTGAAGGAAACCAAGATGGCACATTTTGACGCTTTGGAAACCCGCGATCCTGCGGCGCGGGAGCAGGATCTGGCATCGGCCTTGCCGGCGGCGATCGCGCGCGCGCGTTCCACGCCGGCACTGGCCGAAAGCCTGGCCGAGGTTGATCCGGCGGCCGTCAGAGACCGCGCCGCGTTGGCGCGGCTGCCGGTGATGCGCAAGGCCGAACTCTCGGCCGCCCAACAGGCGCGCCCGCCCTTTGGCGGATACGCCACGCGCGAGACCGCCGATTTCGATTATGTGTTTCAAAGCCCCGGACCGATCTATGAGCCCGGCATGCATGGCGGCGACTGGTGGCGGCTGGGTCGGTTCCTGCACGCGGCCGGCGTCGGGCGCGGCGATATCGTCCAGAACTGTTTCGGCTATCATCTGACGCCGGCGGGGATGATGTTCGAATCGGCGGCCCGCGCGGTGGGGGCAGCGGTTCTGCCCGCGGGCACCGGCCAGACCGACCTGCAGGTGCGGGCGGCGGTGGATATCGGCACGACCTGCTATGCCGGAACCCCCGATTTTCTCAAGGTGATCCTGGACCGCGCCGACGAACTGGGCGAAACCCTGGCGTTCCGTCGTGCGGTGGTGGGCGGAGGGGCGCTGTTTCCGTCGCTGCGCCAGCTTTATGCCGACCGCGGCATCGTCACGCGCCAGTGCTATGCCACCGCCGATCTGGGCAGCATCGCCTATGAAAGCGACGCCATGGAAGGGATGATCGTCGATGAAGGCGTCATCGTCGAGATCGTGCGCCCTGGCACCGGCGATCCGGTCCCCGAGGGCGAGGTGGGCGAGGTGGTGGTGACAACGCTGAACCCGGATTACCCGCTGATCCGGTTTGCCACCGGCGATCTTTCGGCCGTGCTGCCCGGGATCAGCCCTTGCGGCCGCACCAACATGCGCATCAAGGGCTGGATGGGCCGTGCCGATCAGACCACCAAGATCAAGGGCATGTTCGTGCGCCCCGAACAGGTGGCCGCCCTGGTCGCCCGCCATCCGGAAATCCGTCGCGCGCGGGTGGTCGCCGAGCGTGCCGAGGACATGGACGTGATGACGGTGATGCTGGAAACCGAGGCCGAGGACGCCGGCCGTTACGAAGGCAGCGTTCTGGACACGCTGAAGCTGCGCGGCCGGGTGCAGCTGGTCGCGCCCGGATCCTTGCCCAATGACGGCAAGGTGATCGAGGACCGTCGCAGCTACGATTAGGCTGGGGCGCCTCGCGCGGGTCTGACCTGCGGACACGCAAAAACGCCCGTGGCGGCTGCGCTACGGGCGTTTCACGCAATCTGCGCCGGCGTCTTAGCCTTGACGGGCCTTGAAGCGCGGGTTGGTCTTGTTGATGATGTAGATGCGGCCCTTGCGGCGCACGATCTGACAGTCACGGTGGCGGCTCTTGAGCGAGCGAAGCGAATTGCGAACCTTCATCGGTCTTCTCCCATCGCGGCGCATCGCAAACGGCGCCCTGGAAACGAAATACCGCCGGTTTTGCCCCGGCGGCGCGAAATGAATGGTGGGCGGTACTGGGATCGAACCAGTGGCCACTACGATGTCAACGTAGTGCTCTACCGCTGAGCTAACCGCCCCCCGGACAGGTGATTCTGCCAGACATGCTGCCAGATCGCCTTGGTCCGCGTGTCTATAGCCAGCTCGTCGGGGGGTTTCAAGCCCATATCGACAACTGGTTGCGGCGCAGCTTTACGGTTTATAAATCTTGCCATGCCAGCATCCTTCAGCGGGCCGCGATGACGAAAACAGGAAAGCATGACCGGGACGGAGCAGACCTATGACCTGATGCGGCCACCGGTCTGGCAGGGCGGTGTCATCTTTGCCTCGCCGCATTCCGGGCGCTGCTATCCCGACTGGTTCCTGGCCGAATCGCGGCTGGATCCCGTGCTGCTGCGCTCGTCCGAGGATGCCTTCATTGACCGGCTCATCGCTCCGGCGCTGGATTTCGGCGCGGTGGTGCTGACGGCAAATGTGCCGCGCTGCATTGTCGATCTGAATCGCGGCCCGCATGAGATCGACCCTCTGGTGGTAGAGGGGGCGAGCCCCGCCAAGACCACGCCGCGGATCATGGCCGGGCTGGGGATCATCCCCCGGGTGGTCTCGCAGGGACGCGTCATCCATGACCGTCCGATCCCACGCGCCGAGGCAGAGCGGCGTATCGCCGAGCTGTGGCGCCCCTATCATGCGGCGTTGCAGGGACTGGTTGCCGAGGCTGTGGCGCGGTTTGGCGGTGCGGTCCTGATCGACATGCATTCGATGCCCCATGATGCGCTGGCGCATCTGCCGCGCCCGCGCCCGGACATGGTGCTGGGCGACCGGAACGGTGTTTCGGCATCGCCGCGCATCAGTGCGCAAGTGGCTGAAGCTGTCGCCGCCGAGGGGTTTTCCCTGCGCCGCAACTCACCCTTTTCGGGTGCCTATATCACCGCCACCTACGGTCGCCCGCGCGAAAATGTTCATGTCGTGCAGCTGGAGCTGGACCGTTCGCTATACATGGACGAACGCCGGGTCGAACCCAGGGCCGATTTCGACCGGTTCCGCGACCGTTTCCGCCGGCTGGTCGCGCGGCTGGCGCGGCTGCGCCCCGATGCCTGCGATCCGGCCATCGCCGCCGAATAAGGAAAGGATTTCCCGATGCCGCCTGAAATCGCCGATCTTCTGGGGCGCAATGTCGCGCTGATCCTGCTGGCCGTGGTGCTGCTGTTTGCGATCAACCGCGCCATCCGCATCGTGCCGCAATCGGAAAAATACGTGGTCGAGCGCTTCGGGCGGCTGCATTCGGTGCTGGGGCCGGGGATCAATTTCATCGTGCCGTTCCTGGATCGCGTGGCGCATCGCATCTCGATCCTGGAACGACAGCTGCCGACCTCGCGCCAGGATGCGATTACCGCCGACAACGTTCTGGTGCAGGTGGAAACCAGCGTGTTCTATCGCATCATCGAACCGGAAAAGACCGTCTATCGCATTCGTGACATCGATGCCGCAATCGCCACCACCGTGGCGGGAATCGTCCGCTCGGAAATCGGCACCATGGAGCTGGACCAGGTGCAGTCGAACCGCGCCAGCCTGATCGACCGCATCCGCGAATCGTTGGCCAATGTCGTTGACGACTGGGGGATCGAGGTGACGCGGGCCGAGATCCTGGACGTGAATCTGGACGAGGCCACCCGCGCGGCGATGCTGCAACAGCTGAATGCCGAGCGCGCCCGCCGCGCCCAGGTGACCGAGGCCGAGGGCAAGCGCCGCGCCGTCGAACTGGCCGCCGATGGCGAACTTTACGCCGCCGAACAGCAGGCCAAGGCCCGCCGCGTCATGGCCGAGGCCGAAGCCTATGCCACCGGTGTCATCGCCGAGGCGATTTCCCGCAACGGGCTCGAGGCGGCGCAGTATCAGGTGGCGATGCGGCAGGTCGAGGCTCTGACCGAGGTCGGGCGTGGTCAGGGCAAGCAGACAGTGATCCTGCCTGCCTCGGCCGTCGAGGCGCTGGGCAATGCCTTTGCCATGTTCCGGGGGGCGAAATGATCTGGACCCAGGGCTGGCTGTGGATCGTCGCGGCGCTGTTGCTGGCGGCGCTGGAACTGGCGCTGCCGGTCTGGTTCTTCCTGGGTCTCTCCCTGTCGGTGGCGCTGATGGGGATATTGTTGCTGCTGGGCTGGTTCACGGCGGGGCTTGCGGTGGCGCTGGTGGTGACGGCGGTGCTGACCGGGGTGATCTGGCTGGGGCTGCGCCGCATGTTCGGTCCCCGCCGCAGCGAGGTGCGACGCTGGACCCGCGATATCAACGACAACTAGCGTTCAGCGGCGCCAAGCTGCTGCTGACGTGCAACGACAGCCTGCTGGTGATCCTGCGCGATGATGTGCCGTGGATTCCCTTTCCGGGTCACTGGGATCTGCCCGGCGGCGGTGCCGAGCCGGGCGAAAGCCCGATCGACTGCGCGCTGCGCGAATTGCACGAGGAATGCGGCCTGCGCCTGACCGCCGACCGCCTGCGCGGCCGGCGCTTTGCCCCGCCCGACAGCCCGGGGCCGGTGTCCTGGATGTATCTTGGCCGGCTTGCCGTCCATGAAGTCGCGGCCATTCGTCTGGGCGACGAAGGTCAGGAATGGCAGATGATGCCGCTGCACCAGTTCCTGAGCCATCCGCGCGCGGTGCCGCATCTGAAGCGACGCGGCGCAGGGATGCTGGGCCTTGCGGATTGGTGATCAGGGCAGTTCGTCCAGGATGGCGCGGGCGGCGGCGCGCGGATCCTCGGCCTGCCAGATCGGCCGGCCGACGACGATGTGATCGGCGCCCTGGGCGATCGCGGTGGCCGGGGTCTCGATCCGCTTCTGGTCGCCCGCCTCGCTGCCGGCCGGGCGGACGCCCGGGGTGACGATCAGCCGCCCCGCCGCCTGCGGCAAGGCCCGGATCAGCGCCGCCTCGCGCGGGCTGGCGATGACGCCATCGGCGCCGGCCTCGAAGGCGCGGGCGGCGCGGGTCTCGACGATCCGGGCCACATCGCCCGGAACGATCAGGCCCGCGTCCAGATCGGCCCGGTCCAGCGAGGTCAGGATCGTCACCGCCAGGATGCGCAGATTCGAGCCCGCCGCGCCCTGCTTGGCCGCACGCACCACATGCGGGTCGCCATGCACGGTCAGGAAATCCAGGTCATAGCGGGCAAGGCCGCGCACCGCCGCCTCGACCGTGGCGCCGATGTCGAACAGTTTCATGTCCAGAAACACGCGCTTGCCGTGTTCCTGCTTCAGCTCGTTGGCCAGGGCCAGGCCACCGCCGGTCAGCATCCCCAGGCCGATCTTGTAAAAGCTGGCGGCATCGCCGATGCGCTGCACCAGATCCAGCCCCGCCAGCGCATTGGGCACATCCAGCGCCACGATCAGACGGTCGTCCATGTTCCTATCCCCGGCTGCGACAAACGGCCCGCTTATAGGCGGGAACCGGCCGTCTTGAAACCCCGTTTGTCCCTGCCCATGTGACTGGCAAGACCCGATCGGGACCGTGCCACAGCGGGCGGTTCAAAGCGGGGGCTAGGAAAGGATTTTCATATGGATATGGAAAAATTCACGGAACGGTCGCGCGGGTTCCTGCAAGCTGCGCAGACGATCGCCATCCGCGAAAGCCACCAGCGCGTCATGCCCGAACATCTGCTGAAGGCGCTGATGGATGACGATCAGGGCTTTGCCAGCAATCTGATCGCGCGCGCCGGCGGCGACGTGCAGGCGGTGCGCCAGGCCGTCGACCAGGCGGTCGCGCGCCAGCCAAAGGTCAGTGGCGGCCAAGGCCAGGTCTATGTCGACCCCAGCCTGGTGCGTGTGCTGGACGAGGCCGAAAAGCTGGCAAAGAAGGCCGGCGACAGCTTCGTGCCGGCCGAACGGGTGCTGACGGCGCTGGCCGTGGCCAATACTGCGGCGCGCGATGCGCTGACCGCCGGCAAGGTCACCGCCCAGGCGCTGAATGCCGCCATCAACGATATCCGCAAGGGCCGCACCGCCGACAGCGCCAGCGCCGAGGACAGCTATGAGGCCCTGTCGAAATACGCGCGTAACCTGACCGAGGCGGCAGCCGCCGGCAAGATCGACCCGATCATCGGCCGGGACGAGGAAATCCGCCGCGCCATGCAGGTGCTGAGCCGCCGTACCAAGAACAACCCGGTGTTGATCGGCGAACCCGGCGTCGGCAAGACCGCCATCGCCGAAGGCCTGGCGCTGCGCATCGTCAACGGCGACGTGCCCGAAAGCCTGCGCAACAAGCAATTGTGGGCGCTGGACATGGGGGCACTGATCGCGGGCGCCAAGTATCGTGGCGAATTCGAGGAACGGCTGAAGGCAATCCTGAAGGAAATCGAGAATGCCGCGGGCGAGATCATCCTGTTCATCGACGAGCTGCACGTTCTGGTCGGCGCGGGCAAGACTGACGGGGCGATGGATGCCGCCAACCTGATCAAGCCTGCGCTTGCGCGGGGCGAGCTGCATTGCGTGGGCGCGACGACCCTGGACGAATACCGCAAGTATATCGAAAAGGACGCGGCGCTGGCGCGGCGTTTCCAGCCCGTCATGGTCGAGGAGCCGACGGTCGAGGATACCATCAGCATCCTGCGCGGCATCAAGGAGAAGTATGAACTGCACCACGGCGTGCGCATCAGCGATGCGGCGCTGGTTGCTGCGGCGACGTTGAGCCACCGCTATATCACCGACCGTTTTCTGCCCGACAAGGCCATCGACCTGGTCGACGAAGCCGCCAGCCGGTTGCGGATGGAAGTGGACAGCAAGCCTGAAGAGCTGGATCAGCTGGATCGCCAGATCCTGCAGATGCAGATCGAGGCCGAGGCCCTGAAGAAAGAGGACGACGCTGCCAGCAAGGATCGGCTGGAGCGGCTGGAAAAGGATCTGTCCGACCTGCAGCAGCGCAGCGCCGAGATGACCGCGCGCTGGCAGGCCGAGCGCGACAAGCTGGAAGGGGCGCGCAATCTGAAGGAGCAACTGGATCGCGCGCGTGCGGAACTGGATCAGGCCAAGCGCGAGGGCAACCTGGCGCGTGCGGGCGAGCTGTCCTATGGCATCATCCCCGGGCTCGAGCGGCAACTGGCCGAGGCCGAGACCGGCGGCAGCGACGGTCTGATGGTCGAAGAGGCCGTGCGCCCCGAACAGATCGCCGAGGTCGTCGAACGCTGGACCGGCATTCCCACCAGCAAGATGCTGGAGGGCGAACGCGAAAAGCTGCTGAAGATGGAAGAGGTTCTCAGCAAGCGGGTGATCGGACAGGCCGAGGCGGTGACGGCGGTCTCGAATGCGGTGCGTCGTGCCCGCGCCGGGCTGAACGATCCCAAGCGGCCGCTGGGCAGTTTTCTGTTCCTGGGCCCGACCGGCGTCGGCAAGACCGAACTGACCAAGGCGATCGCCGAATACATGTTCGACGATGACAGCGCCATGGTGCGCA